>JBJXHF010000017.1:0-55148 GCA_046160805.1 Pyrinomonadaceae bacterium | reverse complement strand
GGCTCGCAACATACAACCATCACCGTCCGCACGATTCGCTGGGAGGCATGCCTCCCAGCGAATATCTCACAAAACATAACCCGGATTACTCCAGTTTAAACTGGCGCTAAGAAGGGGAGGTTTACAGCCATGGACGTTTAGCTCACGACGCATGTCCTCGACAACGCTTCGGGCTACACGTTTATCAGTAATAGGTTTGTACTTGACCTGATATTTGCCCAACTCATTCTTGTATTGAAGTCTGGCGTATAACTGTCCCTTTATCTGAATCCAGTATTTCGGAGCCGATCGTTTTCGTTTAATTATTTGCCGCGTCGTCACAGTTCAATCTTAAACAGTTATCTAAATAGTTATCTAGCATTCACATGATATTTCATGATATCCCATGATATCAAACAAGGACCAAGACAACCAAAAATGACTATAATCATTGAGGTTATGTTGCCAACATACGCCCTTTGTGATATCTGATGATATCGTATGTTGCACTACGAATCAGGCTGTTAACCGAAGGGTTGTAAGTTCGAGTCTTACCTGCGGAGCCAATTAGCTTAATAATTTACGGGCACAGCAATGTGCCCGTTTTCTTATTTTAGTGTTACAGGCGTTTTAACTAAATGTTACAGACCTTTTGACATCCAGCCAAAGTAGAATATACTTTCAGGACTTTAGTTTCCATAATTAATAATCCGGAGGGTAAGTCTATGTTTAGTGGCAGAACGCCGTCGAGCAAGGTATATGGCCGAATTGCTTTATTTTTTGTTGTAGGTCTAATAAGTTTAACGATCACCGCCGCAGGCACAAACGCGGCGGGTTTTTCGTTTATGGACTCTCTTAAGAGCCTTGTGGGGTACGATACAACCATCGCCCCCGCGACTGCGATATCCGCGTCGAATCAATTTACCCTGAGTGTGTCGACGGTAAGCAGCGATGGCACTGGAACGATAAGGGACAACCAGGGATTAATCGACTGTGGTAGCACCTGCTCGGCTCTATACGACATCGGCAGCGTCGTGACGCTTACTGCCTTCCCGGATGCAAGCTCGCGTTTCGTCAGTTGGACCGGCGATTGCGCCTGCACCGGCAGCACATGCGACGTCACGATGGACGGTGCAAAATCCTGCGCAGCGACGTTTGGGCCGAGTTTTAGCGTAGTCTCGACCGATCCGCCGGACGGTGCCACAGGTGTTCCAAATAGTCTCGATGCGGTCTCGTTCACATTCACTGCCCCGGCAAATCCGGGTACGGTGACGGCGCAAAGTTCATCGGGTACGTGTACCGGATCGGTTCAGCTTTCGAGCGACAATTTTGCCACCTGCGTAGCGCTCGGTTCGCCGGTGTCGAGCAACGGAGACACGAGGTTTACATTGACAGTGCCTCCATTTACGCTCCAAGCCGGACAAGTTTATCAGATACGTCTCACTGTCGCGATAACGTCAGCGAGCGGCTCCTCAATGTCATCGGACTTCACCCAGCCGAACGGGTTTACGATGGCGGTGCAGCACGCATTGAGCGTGTCTGTTGCGGGAGCAGGAAGCGGCCGGGCCACGAGCAATCCTACGGGTATTGTCTGTCCCGGTGACTGTACCGAGCCATACGATGCCGGCACGGTCGTGACGATTACGGCAACAGCGGACCCTGGCTCTTCATTCTCTCATTGGACCGGCGAACCCTGTGCGGGCCTGCCGGAAAATTGCGACGTTACTATGTCGCAGGCAAGGTCCGTGACTGCCCACTTTAGTCATAATGACCTGTCGATCTCGTCGAACGGTACGATCCCGCCCGGCACTTATCGCAATATCGCCTTTGCACAAACGGGATCCTGCATGACCGCGAGGTTGGGCGGCAGTGTCTTTGTCACCGGAACAATGACGGTCGATGCATGTAATGCACTCGACACTGACGGACATATCGTCTCAGGCAGCGGATCGTTCGTGCTCGGCGACGGCGGCATGCTTTATGTAACTGACCCATACGGGATCACGACGCCTTTTTCAACCGTGTCGTGCCCGGTCGGTGCGGATTGCGGCAGTATTCAGACGAGCAGCCGTTCGTTCAGCAGCTCGGCCGATTACACTTACAACGGTGCAACCGATCAGATCGTCGGAAATGCTCTGCCAGAGGTCGTGCGCAACCTTTACATAGTCAGCCCGCCGTCAGCGTTGACGCACACGAGGGTTGACGGCTATAGCCCGCAGACAGTGACCGGAGAACTCCATATCACGGGCAGCAGCTCATCGAGCAAGAAAGAATTTAAGGGCCACGTCACGTTGCTCAAGAGAGGGACCGGTACCTGCGATGGTGAGATCGATGTCTATAACAACGTAGTTATCGATGCACACGGAATACTCACACTTGGATGTGACGTTATCGTCACCGGCGACTGGACGATGGGGGCCGGCGGCGCGCTTTCGGGCGACCATGCGGTGACATTCAACGGCAGCACCGGCGAACAGGACATCACCGGGGACACCACGTTCTACAAATTGCAGAGCGGCTTTATCTATGCGACCTCGCCCAACCCGGTGCCGCTGCGCGTGCACGGAACAATTACTATCACGAACACCGTGCTCCTTTTCGGCGGTCAAAGCGACTTGCTTTTGATCAGCGGCACAGGCGGCGGAGGGGGAACACCTAACACGCCGTTCTCGATGTGCGCGACCGGAGAGCGCCATATCATCCGTGCCTCGGTGTCGGACGCCGACGCCCAATGCAGCGGCGCGCCTGTCACCGCGTTGAGTTCGGTCGACAACGGCAACAACCAGAATTGGTTCTTTGGAGAAAGGCTGACCGTTAGCAACACCGATGTATCAAAAGGCACTGTGACAAGCCAGCCGGCGGGCATTTCCTGCGGTACGCAATGCTCCTCGGACTTTGCGGACGGCTCGGTCGTGACGCTGACCGCCGCTCCGAGTTCGGGATCGTCGTTCGCGGGTTGGACCGGTGCCTGCAACGGCACAGGCGCCTGCGACGTCACGATGGATCAGGCGAGATCGGTAACGGCGACGTTTTCATCCCTTGACTATGTGGTTTCTTCGAGCGGCCCTTTACCGAGCGGAACATATCGTGATGTGACGTTCAGCGGCTGCTTTGTGGCAGTTATGAGCGGAGATATCACTATCACCGGAACCATGACGGTCGCTTCGTGTCAGACGCTCGACACCAACGGGCACATCGTTTTTGGCAGCGGCTCATTCGTTCTCGGCAGCGGCGGCGCGCTTTATATCAGCGATCCGAGTGGAATCACGAAGCGGACTTCATCCGTAACGTGTCCTAATGGCCAATGCGGCAGCATTCAGACGGAAACACGTTCTTACAGCAGCTCGGGCGATTACACCTACAACGGCTTGACGAACCAGTTGGTCGGCGACGGCCTGCCGGAAACTGTCCACGATCTCAGAGTGCTCAGCCCGCCGTCGGCGACTACGGAAACCAGGCTCGACGGCTATAGTCCACAGGTCGTAACCGGTAAGATCACAGTGTCGGGCGTCAACGGCCCAGGTAAGAAGGAGTATGTCGGGCACGTCACTTTACTCAAACGGCCAACCGCCAATTCTCCGTGTGCTTCGGACAACTTTCACGATGTCGAGATTTTGGCAGGCGGAAAGATGACACTCGGCTGCGACGTTTCCGTCAGCGGCGACTGGACGATGGCCACAGGCGGAGAGCTCTCGGGCGCCTATTGCGTGTCGCTTGACGGCAGTTCGATGCAGAGGATCTCCGGCAGCACGACGTTCTCATGTCTGTCCAAAAATCCCAGCTCGACCGGCGTTGCCACAGCGCTGACCTTCTCAACTGGCAGAACCACCGTTACGAGTTCTCTGACTCTGCACGGTGCGCCCGGAAGCCTGTTGACGCTCGACAGCAGCTCAACGCCCGGTTCGCCTTGGGAATTGTGTGCACTGGGAACGCGTTCCGTCGATTATGTCAGTGTCTCGAACAGCGACGCGAGGTGCGGAGCAACGATCACCGCCACACATTCGCTCGACCGCGGCGGCAACATGAACTGGAGCTTCCCCGTTGCGACGCCAACGTCAACAAGCACGTCCACGCCAACGTCAACACCGACCAATACGGCTACCAACACCAGCACGCCGACGCCCACGCCGACCTGTAGTGTTTTCATTCCGGTGTCGATGCCTAACGTTCATGCCGCGACGAACAGTGTTGTGACGATTCCGGTCACCACGGGTGACATTAGCGTCCAAGGCGTGCTCTCGACCGACATCGAAGTGACCTTCGATACGGCAGATCTTTCATTGCCGGGAGGATCGACATTCGGTGTTACGATGGGATCAGTCGCCACCTCGAACGGCGGCGGTCGTGTCATGGATGCGTTCAGCCCGTCTCCGGGAACCCTCCGTGTGTCGATCTATGGAACGCAGCCTATGATAGGCAGCGGCGATCTCGTCCATCTCACCTTTAATGTGATCGGGGCTCCCGGCGCGTCGAGTCCGCTGACCTTCTCCTTGTTCCGTTACAACGAAAATTCGCCGTGCACGTCCACAACAAACGGCAGCGTAACGATCTCCGGCTCGGTCAGCGGAACCGTCATCTACGGCAATCCGGTGACAGGACCCAATCCGCGCGGCGTTCCGAACGTGCTTGTAAGTGCGTCCAGCTCGTCCGGCTCGCCTTTCGTTAGCACTTTCACCGATGCGATGGGCAGGTACACGCTCACTGGGTTTGGCTCAGGATCATACACAGTCACTCCTTCCAAGTCGGGCGGCAGCAATGGAGCGATCTCATCGCTCGACGCCGCCAGGATCGCCCAATATGTGACGGGGCGCATCACCTTTACGTCCGCGCAACTGTTCGTGGCGGATGTCACCGGCACGAGCGGCGTCACCTCTTTCGACGCAGCTATGATCGCGCGCTTCGTCGCTGCCCTCGGACCGCCGTATGGTAACACCGGATTATGGAGATTCGGTCCCTCTAGCCGAAGTCATTCGTCCGTCTCTTCACACATTACCGGCGAAGATTATTTCGCGCATTTGATGGGTGAGGTTTCCGGCAACTGGGGCGACCCTTCGCCTTATCGCCCGGCTTTTGGACCCGAAAGGCTGGCAGCCGTTGCCGCTCCGCGTATCGAAACGCCTGCGGATAAGGAAGTCATCGTGCCCATTAGCATCGACGGAGCAACGGGCAAGGATGTTATTGCTTACGAGTTCGACCTCAGGTACGATCCTTCGGTGATACAGCCGCACGCAGAACCGGTCGATCTCGCCAGCACGCTAAGCAGCAGCCTGTTCGCAGTGGCGAATGCCGAAACTCCGGGGCTGTTGCGAGTCGTGGTTTACGGCGCTGAGCCGCTCGACGGCAACGGCGTCCTTGTGAATCTCAGGTTCACCGCAGTCGGAGCACCGGGAACGGTTTCACCGCTAACGTTCGAGCGGATGATTCTCAACGAAGGCACGCCGCGAACCACGGCAGCCGACGGGCAGGTCGAGCTTTCAGATGCAGACACTAAAGAGCCGATCTTGAGCGGGCGTTTGTTGACGGCGAAAGGAGAAGCCGTTGCAAACGCTCGCGTAACGCTCATCGACTTGAAGGGGCAAAGTCGCTTTGCCATCTCCGATGAATTTGGCGGTTATCGTTTCGGAGGCTTGCAAAGCGGCCAAACATACACTGTCAGCGTAGACTCGCCGGCTGTGTTTGTTCCGCTAACCGTCAGCGTTACAAGCCAACTGACAAGTGTCGATATGATAGCCGAACCATGAGATAAGAGGCTAAACAAGGGTTCGCGGAATCTATCCCGCAAACAAAAAAAAACGGGCACCGGTCGGTGCCCGTTTTTTGTGCTTGGCACGTAACATTTCGCGCTGCAGATTAGCGATCCAACATATCAAACGCCAGTAATCTATTGCCGTCGGCCGAGTAAAGCAGAGCGGCCGTTTCATCGGTTATAAAAAACGGGTCGGGGTCGGAAAGAAGAGCAAATCTCGCATCACGGCCCGTGTGGACATTCACGCCGACGAGGCCTTTTTTATCAAAGGGCTTTGGCAAGTCGGTGTAAAAATACATATAGTTCGAGCGAAGCTGGGCGAGGCGTTTGCGGCGGAGAAGGTAATCGGAAAATTTCTCGAGTCGGCGTGCTGGATCCAAACGGTCGAAAATGCTCTCCCGCACATCGGCGCGCGCCGGCGTTGCACGGTCGATTATACTGCCTCGAATGTTGCCTGCGTTCGGCATCGAGATTATTGAGCCGCCGGGCAAATTCGATAGTTGCGCCAGCGATCCGTATGAGTACATTCGCTGCGCGACATAATTTCGTGCTGCATTGCTTGCAAGCGTCGTGAGATCGATCGAGCCAAATCGGGTCCGCAGGCCCGACCAGCGGAATGAGTTGGCGGCGCTCGACAGACTCAACCCGGTGCGTGCAATTCCGAGTGCAGATGTCGCCAATCCGCCGTAGCGAAAATAAAGAGCTGCCGCGCGAAGCGCAACTCCGGCGACGGTTCGAAAAACGCCGCGTCCGGGAGCCGTATGCCGAACACGCCAAACCTCGACGCTTTTTGGATCGCGAAACGGAAATGCTGCGATCTCGTTTCGTCCGCCGACCACGGCCTGTCCGCTTTCGTTCAGGAGAACGAACTGTGCTTTATCAACCTTATGATCGCGTTTCGCCGTCCGCTTCCCGGTTCGCGCGTCCAGCGTTATCAGATCGTCTTTATCGGCAATGAGGATCGTATCGGCATCGGCAAAAACAAAATTCGTCAGGCCTTTATCCGCGCCTTTGTATCGCCACAGTGTCTTGCCATTCGTCGTATTGATCGCCGAAACGCCAAACGGACCTTTTTCCTTCGGCTCGCCGTTTTTGAGCTGTGTAAATTGGCCGCCCGTTCGCACATACAGAATGTCTCCAACTATTGCCATTTCTGCGCTTATGCCGAGGTCGCTTGCCTCCCAATCTTGTTTTCCCGTGCGTCGATTGATCGCGCGAATTTTTCCTTTGCCGGACACATAAACACGAGTGTCGTCAAAAACCGGATCGGCCTCAGTAAGCGCGAGACCGTCTTCGTTGATCTTAAATTTTTCGCGCTCTTTTTCCGTGCCCGTGCGTGCGTCGTAAGATGTCGAGCCTTCGTAAAAGAGAAACAGCCGTCCGTCGAGCAGCAGCGGAGCTCGGTAATTGTCGAGCGTGTAATCAATGTCGCCTAAGTTTTCGCCAAACCCAGACGGCATCATCTCGATGCTGCTGTCGAGATCGCGTTTCCACAGTTCGTCGCCGTTCGAGAGCCGCAAAACATGAACGATTGGTTTTCGCTTGAAATTATCACCCGATTTGCCACGCGGGTCTTTGACAAGCACAACCGCGATGAGATCATTTTCAGGATCGACCGCAAGCTGCATAACGTCACCCTTTACCTTTTCGCTTTGCCAGATTTGGTTGCCGGACAGAAGATCAACCGCCTCAAGCCGCGACTTGCTGCCGAGGTCGCGCGAAAACAGAATGAGGTCGGTGTTCGGCACGGGCGTCACGGAGGTCTCTTCGATCCTGCCGGTATCGCGGCGCCAGATGCGCTCGCCCGTTTTGCCGTCAATGGCGTTAAGACTCTTTTCGGTTCCCGCTAGCACGATGCCGAAGTCGGTTGTTTGATAGAACCTGATCTGCGAATCGAGATTTGATTTCCAGACAGGCTGTGAAAAAGAAATGCCGGTGAAACACAAAACGCACAAAAGTAAAACAAGTGCTTTCATGATTGATATTTTACCGCTAACGGCGATGCAGGGAAAGATATTATTGAATCCGATAGGCCTTCGACTTCCAAACAATGACGACGGTGCCGCCGAGCGTGTCGGCGATACTTCTCAGGCCGCTGTCGAGCTTTTTATAATCAACAGAACTGCGACGGAAATTGATCGTCGTCTGGTTATGATAGGTCGCGTCGTACCACGCGCCGTCGCGGCTGTTAAAAGTTTTGCCGCCGACAACGCGCGTGACAGGCATGTTGCTGTTCATCTGGTTCAACTGGCTTTGCACCGGCCCGGCACGCGAAGGGCCTGCTTTTGCCGCCGCACGTGGCATATCGCGATAGCCGCGGTCTTCGGCCTGTCGTTTTTTTGCAAGTTCGAGGTCTTTGCTTTCTTCCTTGAGCTTAAGGTCGTCGGCTTTCTTCTCGTCTCGTTCGGCGGCAATTCCCGAAGACGTCACGTCTGTCGTGACCGATGGCGCCTCAGGTTTAGGAGGCGGTGCTCCGGCATCTTGTCCGTCGAGAATGAAATTATTCTCGGGCGCCGCGCCGGATTTTGCGATGTTCGAATCCGTTCGGCCAGCCAACTTCGACGACTCGCCGGGAGCGATCGCCACAGAGTTTGCAGCGGCTGCGTTAAAAGCCGGAGCAGTTGGATTGGCCGTTGCTATTAGCGCATCCAACGGAGCTGCTGCATTCGCTGCTGAGCCTTCGCCGCTGAGATTTGGCGCGCCGCGAGATTGTTCGGTTTCAGTAATCTGCGAAACGGTTGCGTTTTGCCCGAGTCTTTGCTGCTGCAAAGCTATGTAGCCCAAAATGCCGCCGAATGCGAGAACTAATGCACCCATTGCGAAAGCAAGATTTGGCGCTTTGAATAATGTTTGATACCACGGAATTACAGTTGCAGCTAGAGGCTCGGAAACAGAAGAAGCGGTCGCGCTTTCCGCTTCTTCCGTATTCATTTGCATTGCAAACGCGAGATGTTTCCGGCATCGGTCGCAATCAGCGAAGTGCTCTATATAGAACAACTTCGCCTTATCGGGCAAGGCACTTTCCGCAAAGGCCGCGATCATATCGGCGTCGAGATGATCGGAGCTTGCGGCAGTTACACCGATACCGCTCCTCGTTTTTCGCAGGATCGCATCAATTTCTTTGTCGAATTCAACTTCCATCACTTAAAGTGCAAAAAGGGGAAAAGTGAAAAAGGTGGAAAAGTTTGGAAAATCGGATCGATTCGCTTTTTCACTTTTGCCTTTTTTCCTTTTTCACTTTTCATGGTTTCGTAACCCATTTACAGAACGCCTCACATCCAAAAATCTTGCATCAGCACAACTAAAGTCAATGCCGCGAACATTGTTTCGAGATTTATACCAAGGCTCGCGGCGGTCTCGGACAAATAACGTTTTACCTCGCTGTCGGTCCAGCCGTGCTGTTGGCGAAGGCTTTTTTCGACGCTC
Source organism: Pyrinomonadaceae bacterium (assembly GCA_046160805.1). GTDB lineage: Bacteria > Acidobacteriota > Blastocatellia > Pyrinomonadales > Pyrinomonadaceae > OLB17. Next base: position 45,997 of record JBJXHF010000017.1, on the reverse strand, counting down.
TTTCGTATCTCGGTCTGGACCCAAGTCAGCTTCCTGCTTGCTGTCGCCTCGTGATAGCCGAATGTGGAGGCAATGTCCTTCAACTTCAAATCGTCAAAATAGTACAGCTTCAGGATCAGGCGATCTTCGGCATCAAGGCCGGCGACTGCTGCGCCCAGAGCCTCGGATACATCAGACGACGTTTGTTTTTCAGTCAAAATATCTTCTGGATTTTCGTCGTGCTGCGCGAGAAAATTGCTATTCTCGCTCGCAAGGATTTCAAACTCGCGGTCTTCTTCGATCTGGACAAACTTCGAAGTTTTACGAAACTGATCGACCGCCAACTGCGAAACCACCGCCCGCAGCCAGCCCGCAAGCAAACCGCGTCCTGAATAATATGCTAGCTTGCTCTTCTTATTGCCCTCAGCATCCTGACGTAAACCATAAAGCTCAGCCCAGATCGAGCTCGCCAAATCTTCAGCGTCTTCGTTGTTTGAAGATATTTTTCGCGCAGCCGATTTCACCGTCGAATCGAAATTCTTCACGAGGTCTTCCCACGCTTGTTCATCACCGCGCTCACACGCAACGATTAGGCACAAATCATCAGCTCGTAACTCCTGAACAAACATCTCGATCTCAATACGGGCAGCAGTTGGATTGTCACGGAGCAGATATTTTTCAAGCGTCGCTTCTACTCGGTGCTTTATATCAGAGCCAAGCAGGCCGCGCGCATTTTCCGCACGCGAGATCAAGTGCTCTATCGCTTCTTCAACGGTACTTTTATTTTTTTCAGCGATGGGCTTCATTCAAAAAGTTGACAAGATTTTATCACTGTTTTGATGAATCTTTTACGTCTTAGCGTTGTTTCTTCGAGCGCATAAGCCCAGTCGCCTATCGTTCGGGAAAAACTATATTGAATAACCAGAGGAACATTGTAGTAATGACTGGAATGTAAGGTGAGATATAAGGAATTAATTCTTCTCTTTTGAAAAATGGTTTCATACAAAGGAGCCAGACAAAAAACCCCAAGTACATCCCGATGAAGAGGAGTATAAGAAGGATAATCAAACCAACCAGAGCCTGGAAGCCTCCTATTCCCGGTTTACTCATAAAGCCGGGAGAGATGGCTTCAACGCCCAACCCTGCAAGGTAAATCATGAGGACTCCTACGCCCAACATTAAAATCGGAGCCAAAATCGTTGCGAATCTATGACGCAATTCCATATCTATCTTAAATGCTTACGCAAAAACGAAACGATTTTGAACCCATCGTAATATACCCAAGGCTTTTGGCCGAGCGTGTAGTGGCCGCAGGGAATTACTGTTTTGCTGTGCCGAATTTTGTGTTTGCGAAGGGCATTGATAGTGTCGCGCGACAGGTTGACCGGAAAGCTAAGATCGTAGAGCGTGTAGATGTATCGCTGCGGGCGCGGAGGTAGTTTTGCGAGGCGTTCGATATACGCCATCGGCGAGATCGGCAGCCAGTATTCGCGAAGCTCGTCGAGCGTCAGGTTGTTGCCGATGCCTTCTTTTACATGGTAGGCGGAGAGGCCGTGCCACACGACGTCAGCCGGATAACCGGACACATGGTTGAAGACCGCTGCATCTATCTGCATGTCGTGCGTAAATGCAAAAAACCCGACGCATGAACCGATGCTGGTGCCGACGATGCCGATCTTCTCGTACCCCTGTTGTTTCAACCAACTCACCGCCGAGCGCGTATCGACGACGGCTTGTCTGAGCGATTGCAGGGTGCGTCCGACGTTCGGAGCGACGAGATAGTCCGCACGGTTTATTTCAGGCGGTTTACGCTCCTCGTGATAAGGCAGTGTCAATCGCAGAGCTGACAGCCCGACCTTGTTGAACATATTGCAAAGGTCGAAATACGTTCCGGCCTTTGCATTCCAATGCGGCAGCACCAGAATGGCGGCCTTTCTATTTGTTTCACAAGGAAAGAAACTTGCGTAAGCGGTGTTGTTTTCTTTTGAGGGAGTTTCTATGCCGCTTGTCCAGGCAAGGTTTGCGAAACCTGATTTCAAATCTGAGATTAGAAATTTGAAATCTGAAATTTCCGGTGAGTAAAAAAAATCATCGCTTTGCGCGACCATTTTTTTGGAATATGCGCTAAAAAGCTTTCGCGGATCACTTCCGTTCGCGTTTGTCGTGATAAATTCCGTGCCCCAGTCGAACGGATGCACAACACGATTATTATCGAGCATCGCAAGATAACGTTCGCGGTTGTGCATGTAGCGTTTGAGCATAAATGGGAACGCAGGCTGCCAGCCTGCACGAATAGTCATGTAGGCTGGCAGCCTGCGTTCCGTCAAGCAGCGGCGGCTATTGCTTTTTGGACGGTCTTTTCGTAGAACGCGATGTATTGCGGGATGATTTTCGAGGTCGAGTATCGTTGGACTGCAAGGTCGCGGCCCTTTTCGCCAAACGAGCGTCGGAGTTCTTCGTCGTTGAGTAATTGCAGAGTGTCTTTTGTCATCTTTTCGACATCGCCGACGTCGCTCAAAAAACCTGTTTCTTTGTCGTTGATTACCTCTGGAATGCCGCCGATGCGTGTTGCGACGACCGGCGCTTCGCAGGCTTGCGCCTCGAGCGCTGCGAGGCCGAATGATTCCAATTCGGAAGGCAGCAAAAACACATCGGCAACGCCCATATAGTCGGCAATATTTGCCTGCTTGCCGACAAAAACAACGTGTCCGTTCATGCCCAATTGCTCGGCGCGATAGACGCATGCCGAACGTTCCGGCCCGTCGCCGACCATTACGAGTCTTGCATTCACATTGGCGGCTCGAACTCTTGCAAGTATCTCAACGCAATCAACAGGACGCTTGACGGCACGAAAATTCGACACGTGAACGAGCAGACGCTCGCCGTTTGGAGCGAGCTCCATTCGCAACGGTGAATCGACCAGCCTTTTGTAATGCAATTGGCAGATAAAATTTGGTATAACCTCGATCTCGTCAAAATCGAAGGTTTCGATCGTCGCCTGCTTCAAAAATTTGGAAACGGCCGTCACGCCGTCCGACTGCTGCAGGCCATAACGCGTGATCGGAAGATACGAGCGGTCAGCGCCGACGAGCGTAATGTCCGTTCCATGAAGCGTCGTAATTACAGGTACATATCGTTTTTGTTTGATTGATTCGCGCGCCAGGATGGCGGAGATAGAATGTGGAATCGCGTAATGGACGTGCAACAGATCGAGCTTTTCGGCGCGTGCGACCGTTGCCATTTTTGTAGCAAGAGCCAAGTCATACGGCTGATGCTCAAATAATGGATACGACATCATTTCGACCTCGTGAAAATGAATTCGTTCACTCAGCTCGGTCAACCGCGTGGGCAAAAACGACGAGATAAAATGCACATTATGCCCACGCTCGGCCAAATCACGCCCAAGCTCTGAGCCGACTATGCCGCTGCCGCCGTATGTTGGATAAACCGTAATGCCTATGTTCATAAAAGCCCGTAAGGGTCAAACGAATATGGTATCACGCAGACCAAATCAACTTGAAATTAAAGTACTGAACGAAGAAAGGCACACGCAAAGATCAGCACCACCGAAAGACAGGAATTAGGGGTAGTTGCGGAAGGCTGTTCTCTTGCGGCAGCTGCGGAATCGACGTTGGCTTCCGCTTTCAAGTCGCTCAATGCAGGCGTTGTGCCTCTTTTGCGGACGAGGTAAATGATGCCCATGTTATCGTCAGTAAAAAGAAACGAATTAGCGTCAAGTTTCATAATGTCGCAAGGTCGACCAAAGACTTTGCCGCGCTGCAAAAAGCCGTTCATAAAATCTTGCGGTTTTTCACCTTTTCGCAATATGATGATTTTGTAACCCTGGCCTATATCTTTGTTTGTTGACCCGTGCAGCGAAACAAGAAATGCGTTCTTAATCGCATCGGGCGAATCGGCTTCATCCCAATAATCGAATCCAAGCGCCGAAGAATGCGCCGGGAAAAACGCGTACGGCTTGGCGACGTCTTTGCAGCTTTCGGGGCGCGGAAATTTGCGATCTGCAAAGATCTTCCCGTTCGATGGATAGCAATACGGCCAGCCGTAATCGCTGCCGTCTTTCAACATGTAAAAAGTTTCGTCCGGCTTTTGTAGGCCGAGGTGATCGGAGCCTTGTCCAGAAGCCCAGAGGAAATTGCCGATCCATTTCAGACCGACGGCGTTTCTTAAACCTCTGACAAATTCGAGCTGTTCCGAGCCGTCCGGGTTCATCTCGATAACACTTGCCCTCACCTTTTCTTTTTCAATGCACGCGTTGCAGGAAGAGCCGACTGAGACATAAAGTTTGCCGGTGGGCGAAAACGTAATGGTCCGCGTCAGGTGCCAGCCTCCGTATTTGTAGCTCAGACCGTAGTCGGGAAACGTTGCCAGCGTTTGAGGATTTTTGTCGGTCGGCGTCGTTTCGCTTTTTGTAAATTTACGCCTGGTAAGTTTGTCGGTTTCGGCCAGATAAAACCAATCCTGGCCGCTTGCGTCACGGTAGAACTGAACGCTGTTCGGATTCTTAAGTTCTGTCATGTAAGGAATGACATTCGAGAATTTACCGGTGTTTTTATTCCACTCGTCGAGAATGTAAACGCTGCCGCGCTTGTTGTCCGTCAGGTTATACATGTCGGTTACGAAAATGCGACCGTCCGGCGATTTTGCAAAAAAGCGGACTCGCTTCAGCCCTTCCGCAGCCGGGATGATCTCGAATTCAGCCGGCAGATTTAGATTGAACGACTTGCCGTTCTTCAACGTGATCTTGTTAGCAACGAGTTTCACTTGACCAAAAGCGACGGCAGTAGAAAAGGAAAGGACGAAGATTCCCGACAGTATTTGTGTTAATCTATGGCTCATATGAAAATCGATAAATTTCGCGTTGCTGAAGGTTCCAGAGTGAACCTTAATGATCACCCGACCGATTTCACCGGTGATTATACCGAGAAAAAGGAAGCGGTTAAAGACCTTGAGAAAAATGTTCAGCGTTTAAGGGAGCTTCAGGATGTTTTATATGCACAGGACAAGAATGCGCTGCTTCTGATCTTTCAGGCGATGGACGCGGCCGGCAAGGATGGGGCGATCGAGCATGTGATGAGCGGAGTAAATCCGCAAGGCTGTCACGTCGTGTCGTTCAAACAGCCTTCGTCCGAAGAGCTCGATCACGATTACTTATGGCGCTGCCAAAAAAATCTGCCTGAGCGCGGAAAGATCGGCATCTTTAACCGTTCGCATTACGAAGAGGTTCTCGTAGTGCGCGTTCATCCACAAATACTGCAATTTCAACAGTTACCGGCTGAGACCTCAAATGATAAGGACATCTGGAAAAAGCGTTTCAAGCATATCCGCGATTGGGAAAGTCACCTCGTGGAGAACGGCACGCATGTCATAAAATTCTTCCTCAATGTCTCAAAAGAAGAGCAAAAGGCGCGGTTCCTCGCCCGCATTGACGAGGAAGAAAAGAATTGGAAATTCTCAAAGAGCGACGTTAAAGAACGTGCAGTGTGGGACGATTATATGAAATGCTACACCGAGGCGATTGCTGCCACCTCCACCGAAAAGTCGCCGTGGTATATCATCCCTGCTGACAAGAAATGGTTCACGCGCCTCGCCGTTTCCGAGATTATCGTTAAAAAAATGGAATCGCTCGACCTGCACTATCCGGTGGTAACCGCTGAACACAAAGCAGCGCTTTTAGAAGCCAAAAAACTGCTCGAGTCAGAACCACCTGCGGTAGCGGGTGGTTGAACCCGGCGAAAGGAACCCGGTCGCTACCGCTCCCGGTTCTGACCAATAGGCACGATTCGCATTATGCGGTCGTCGTCTTTTGCGGGCGAGCCGCGGCCGTCGCGGTTTGAGGTTGAGAAGTAGATATAACCGTCAGGCCCTTCGGCCATTTCGCGTATGCGGCCGTAAGTTTTATCAAGCAGATTTTCCTGCTTAACGACTTTGCGTCCGTCGAGCACGACGCGGATTATGCGCGTGCCTCTCAGGCAGCCGAAAAAGAAATTTCCTTTGAAAGCGGGAAACGCACCGTTATAAAACATCGCGCTTGCCGGAGCACATGCGGGCGAATATTCGAGCAGCGGAGCCTCCATGCCGGCACGTGTTCGTGTTCCCCAGATCGTCGGCCAGCCATAGTTTTTTCCGCGCTCGACAATGTTTACCTCATCCGCGCCGCCGCCACGCCCCTCGAAACCGCTAGGCCCGTGCTCGGTTTGGAACATCAATCCGCTCGTTGGTTGCCACGCAAGTCCCTGCGCGTTGCGATGACCCGTGGAAAAAATCTCGGGGCGCATACCCTCCTTGCCGACAAACGGATTGTCGCTGGGGACCGTGCCATCGTCATTCAGCCGTAAAGTTTTACCGGCAAGCGACATGTTGTCCTGCGCGAGATCCCAATCCGTGGCGTCGCCAACCGTGATGTAAAGTTTCTTGTCCGGCCCGAAACGCGCTCGCATTCCAGCGTGATTCGGCGCCGACGGCAGACCCTCGATCACGATCTTCGGCTCGATAAGTTTGTTCTCGGCGAACTTGTATCGCACTACCTTGTCGCGTTTGCCGTCCTTTCGGTACGCGTAGGCGAGATATACAAAACTGTTTTTTGCAAACTCGGGATGAGCGCTAATGTCCATCAGCCCGCTCTCGCTCGACGGCTCTACGTCCGGCACTACAAGGACAGGCTCGGCGCGCAATTTACCTTTCTCGATAATGCGGACGCGGCCCGGCCGTTCCGTGACAAGAATGTCGCCGTTGGGCAGCCACGTAAACGCCCACGGCACTTCGAGTCCGCCCGCGACCGTCTCGACGCGGAAATTAACGTCACCGCCCGTAGTCTCAACAACGGCATTCTCGGCAAGGCTTGGCGACGAACAGCCGAAGCCTGCAATGCACAGGCTGATTAACAAAAGAATTGTAGCTGTCTTTTGCATCACTGCTCAACTATATATCACTTAAGTTTTGAGCCCAAAGCCTTCACCCATTTTAGCGGCTTTTTAATGACAGACACCGACTTTGAAAAAAATGATCTGTTCTCCGAAAAGCGAACCGATTGAACGGAATAATCCTCGACTTCGCGGCCTGTTCGCATAGGCTGCTGATATGTGATGGTGACCGATTCAAAAGGCTTCTGCATCGCAACAAGCTGCATGGCTGAGATCCGCTTTGTTGCTGGTGGTTTACTATCGGCTTTGACGAAAACCGGTCTGGCTACAACAGTTGGGCGAACACGATTACGCACGTTAGTGGACGTAAAAACGGAATTCTCTCTGTTACGATTTGCGAAACGTTCGGTATAAGCGCCAGCGTTCCAAGCGTCGAATTTATCCATCTCATTAACGATTGGATTCGTTCCGCGCGTTAATTCATTAACAGTAAATAGCGATTCGAAAGGACGATACAGGGCATTGTACGCCGTAAAACTTGATTGCAGAAGAATGACTGAAATTATTCCCAGCAGGAGCGGCCACTTCATATTTGGATTCCCTCAATTGTTTATCAATGATTAACATCCTTGTATTAGTATAAAGCGCCTATAGAAAGGTTGTAAACAAAAGAGAATTTTTTTATTTGAAAAGCGGTGAATTTCTAAGATTCGATGGTCATGGAATACAATAAATGTGCAGTCCAGTTTTCGGGGGAGCCGTTCATGGCTGAGAGTTGTTTTTATAAAAACATTACCCCAAAACCTGATGCGGATAATACCGACGAAGGGAGAAAAACATGAAGGATAAGTCAAAAGTTAAAAGTCAAAATTCAAAAGTCAATGATAGTGATGAGGTAAACTTGCCAAGTTCCTCTAAAATCTATGTCGAGACCAACGGCTCGACCATAAACAGTAATTGCCACAATTTACGCATCCCGTTTCGCGAGATCGCATTGTCGCCGTCAAAGAACTTCGACGGCTCATTGGAAGAAAATCCGCCCGTTCGGGTCTATGACACGAGCGGCGTCTGGACGGATCCGAACGCAAACTGCGACGTACGCGAAGGTTTGCCCGCTCTGCGACATGATTGGATCACAACACGCGGCGACGTGGAGCATGTCAGTAGCCCGCATGTCAGTAGCCCGCACGTTAGTAAGGGCTCAACGCAACAACGAGAAACGTTGGAAGTATTCACGGGCGCAAAACGGGTGCCAATTCGCGCACTGTCAGGCCAATGCGTCACGCAAATGCACTACGCCCGAAAAGGCATCATCACGCCCGAGATGGAATACGTCGCAATACGCGAGAATCTCGGCCGCCCGTCGGAACGCGGGCATCTTGCCCGCTTGGAGCGGAGCGACAGAAGCTCTCTCAATCACCAACATCGCGGCGAATCATTCGGAGCCTCGATTCCTGAATTCGTTACGCCCGAATTCGTTCGTGATGAAATCGCACGCGGCCGCGCGATCATTCCAAACAACATCAACCATCCCGAGAGCGAGCCGATGATCATCGGTCGCAATTTCCTCGTCAAGATCAACGCCAACATCGGCAATTCTGCGATCGCGTCGAGCATCGAGGAAGAAGTCGAGAAGATGCGTTGGGCAACGCTCTGGGGAGCCGACACGGTGATGGATCTTTCGACTGGCAAAAACATTCACGAAACACGCGAATGGATTCTGCGCAATTCGCCCGTTCCCATCGGCACCGTGCCGATCTATCAAGCTCTCGAAAAAGTAAACGGCAAGGCCGAGGATCTGACTTGGGAAATTTACCGAGACACGCTGATCGAACAAGCCGAGCAGGGCGTCGATTATTTCACGATCCACGCTGGAGTTCGTTTGTCTTATATTCCGCTTACCGCAAAACGAACGACCGGCATTGTCAGTCGCGGCGGCTCGATCATGGCAAAGTGGTGCCTCGCGCATCACGAGGAAAGTTTCTTATTCGCGCGTTTCCGCGAGATTTGCGAGATCATGCAGACATACGATGTTTCGTTTTCGCTGGGAGATGGGTTGCGGCCGGGATCAATAGCCGACGCTAATGACGAAGCGCAGTTTGCTGAGCTCGACACGCTCGGAGAGCTTACAAAGATCGCTTGGGAAATGGACTGCCAGACGATGATCGAAGGACCGGGACATGTGCCGATGCACCTGATCAAAGAGAACATGGACAAGCAACTCGAAGTCTGCGGTGAAGCCCCGTTTTATACACTCGGCCCGCTGACAACCGATATTGCTCCAGGCTACGACCATATCACTTCGGGTATCGGCGCGGCGATGATCGGCTGGCTCGGCACTGCGATGCTGTGTTATGTCACACCCAAAGAGCATCTCGGTCTGCCGAACAAACAGGACGTAAAAGAAGGCGTCATCACCTATAAACTAGCGGCTCACGCTGCCGACCTTGCAAAAGGCCATCCCGGAGCGCAATACCGCGACAATGCCCTTTCAAAGGCGCGATTCGAATTTCGCTGGGAAGACCAATTCAACCTCGGCCTCGATCCCGAAAAGGCTAAAGAATTTCACGACGAAACGCTGCCCGCAGAAGGCGCAAAGCTCGCCCATTTTTGCTCAATGTGCGGCCCGCATTTCTGCTCGATGAAGATTACGCAGGACGTCCGCGAATACGCCGAAAAACAAGGCCTCGCTGCCGAAAAAGCCCTCGCCGTCGGAATGAGCGAAAAAGCAAAAGAATTCGTCGCCACCGGCGGCGAAATATATCACGGCAAAGTGCCCGACGGCACAAAACACGACCACTGATGAGTCTCGTCTTAAAGCAAGCCGCGATACATAATTTTCTTCCCCCAAAAATTGTTTCACAAAGTGTGGAACGTTCCACACTTTAGACGAGAGCGTCTTGCGTTTTTGCCGATTTTATGGGCTTTTTGTACACATATAAGCCGCCGATGTATCACCAAGCGGCCACTTAGTTACCGCTTTTACCCCTTTTACTTTCTACTTTTTTCCGAAGTCCGGGCGCCGACATCCCCGTCGTTAATCCACATTATCCTCAATAACGTTTTCCAGTCGTGTTCGCCGCTCCTTCCATTATCGCCATCAACATTTTCCAGCAGTGCTCGCCATTGTCGTTCCTATCCGTACATGTTGCGTGGTTGCGCGTTTCCTGCGGCGGACTGCTATCATCAGAAACTGAAATAAACAACCGTAGTTAACGATTCTCTATTTTTTTCTATGGAACTTATAAAAAGATTTTTAAAAGTTTTCTTTTGGGCAATTTCTAACTTTAAAGATTTTGCATTCGGTATTGAGAATGCGATGTATGCAAAGAGAGGTAGGGAATATTCTCAGTCATGGAAATATTGTAATGCTGAAGTTCAACCGGGTAACGGCACCAAGCATAAAAATCAGCTTAGAGCCTATTTTGACGCAAACACAGAGGGAAACGGCATTTTCAAAGTTCTCCACTACTTTGAAATCTATGAACGGCACTTTAAGAAATTTGTCGGAAAAGAGGTTCATATAGCGGAAGTTGGCGTTTACAGCGGCGGAAGCCTGAAAATGTGGAAAAGTTATTTTGGTGATAAATGTAAAATTTACGGAATTGACATTATCGAAGAGTGTAAAAGCTATGCGGATGAAAACACTACGATCTTTATCGGGGACCAGGAAAGCAGAATCTTTTGGCAACATTTCAAAAAGAGCGTTCCTCGCATTGATATCTTTATAGACGACGGCGGCCATTTGGCCGAGCAGCAAATTGTCACCCTCGAAGAAATCCTGCCATTTATAAGTCCCGGCGGTGTATATTTATGCGAGGATGTCTCCGGAAGTCGATTGAAGCTGACCGCCTACATGAACGGGATTCAAAACGAGTTAAATCATATTGAGCCCCACTTGGCCGATTCAGTCGATCTTAAAACCACGCCGTTTCAGCAGCAAGTCTATTCTATTCATCAATATCCGTATGTATTCGTAATTGAAAAACAAAGCGAACCTATAAACGAATTCTCAGCCGTAAAGATGGGCACTATATGGAATCCGATCTTACCCGAAAGATAAGCTGATTACCTTCTTCAATTTTTTGAAATTTTCCTTTTACGCACATATAAAAAGTTTTTTGGCTCTAAAAATAAGCTCCCTTGATCGAGAGATGAAAGAAATAAAACATATCGCATACAAGATGCTTGATGTCCTCACGTTAGGGACTGGCATTAAACGACGCATCGGCGGTGAATACATCCGCTTCCCGGCGCGCTGGAGTCGATACTATGAATCAGAATATGAGCCTGAAACTTTTCGATTCTTTCGGGAAAATTTAAAAAAAGGCTATACGGTTTTAGATATTGGCGGACATATAGGGCTCTTCGCAGTCGCTACCGCCCAATTGGTGGGGAAGCAGGGCAAGGTTTTTTCCTTTGAACCGACGCCGTTTACGCGAAGTGTTCTGGAGCAAGTTGTGGCTCTTAATGATTGTTCGGAAATCGTCGAAGTTCGCGGAGAGGCGGTTTCATCACGACGCGGCGAGACCGTTTTTTTTGACACCGGCGACAGCATCTCCAATGCAAATTCGTTGGTAAAAACCGAACGCAGCAAGTCGGAAATTCCTGTCAAGCTTATCAGTGTCGATGAATTTGCACGGGAAAGAAACTTGAAAGTCGATTGTCTGAAAATTGATGTCGAGGGTGCGGAGCTCGACGTTCTCGTTGGAGCTAGAGAGACGTTTCTAACACAACGGCCGGTGGCCCGGCTTGGGCTTCATCCGGCTTTTATAATGCAGAATGGCCAGACGCTCGATGACATCTGGCGGGTTTTGTCCGAATACAAGTTAAATGTCATATTCGAAGGAAAGCCGGTTGAAAAAGGGTGGTTCTGCTCGCAGCATGAGTTGTTTGACGTTAATTTGTTACCCTCCTGAGTATGCACGTCTGTCATTTTTCCGATACAGCGGTTGAAAGTGATTATTTCAAAAACATCGCCGCCGGGCTGACTCGAAATGGCGTGCGTGTGTCGCTTATCGAACTCGGTAGCGGAAACATGCCGGAATGGCTTGCCGAAAAGCCTGACGTTTCGTATTTGTCTTTCAATGCGGGATCGAAACTGCAATATCCATCAGCCGTAGTTCGGCTCGCGCGTTTTTTGAACGATAACGACGTTGATATACTCCACACGCACCTTTATTTTTCAGGGCTGATCGGCGTTTTGGCGAAGCGGCTGCAGCGTAGGACGATAGTTACGTTGATGCGGCATCATACTAGCGTTGTGCGAATGCTCGGCTCGCGGCTGCATGTTGCCGTTGATAAATGGATGGCTGAGAAGGCCGATCATGTGATGACTGTTTCGCAAGCGGCGCGTAAATATATGATCGAGGTTGACAGGATCAACCGGAAAGATATCGAGGTCGTTTATCTCGGTTTTGATTTTGACAAAATGTCGCCGAAGAGGGAAGACCGAGCTCGAGTGCGGCGCGAGTTTGGGTTTACCGACGACGATCTTGTCATCGGATATATCGGAAATTTTGGAAAGGGCAAAGGGCATATACAGCTCATCGCGGCTTTTGAGAAAATAGTTAAAGACTTGCCTCAAGCAAAGCTGTTTTTTGTCGGACGCGGAATGCTCGACGAAGTGCGGGATGCAGCCGCCAAATTTCCGCAAAATCAAATCATCTTTGCGGGCTGGCGCGATGATGTTTCGGCTTGCCTCAATGCAATGGACATTTTCGTTCAGCCGTCGCTCTCCGAAGCTTTCAGCCAGGTGTTAGTCGAGGCGATGGGCGTCGGACTGCCTGTTATTGCGACGAATGTCGGCGGTGCTGCTGAGGTGATCGAAGACGGCGTTAATGGTTTTTTGATTGAGCCTGATAATGTCGAAGCACTTGGCGAACGCGTTACAGAGCTTTGTCGAAATGCCGCGTTGCGACAACAGATCGGTACGGTGGGTCGAAAAAGTGTGGCCGAGCGTTTCACTGTCGAACTGCTCGTAAAACGTCATTTGGAATTGTATGAGAGCTGGATTGCAGAAAGGCAGCCGCAGAACTGATGAAGCTGAAAACGAAATTCCTGAATACGCTGAGAGCAGTTGGAAAGGTGCAGCCGGTTGAGCATGTGCTGGTAAACCTTGCCCTCAATAAGACAATCGGAAATTTTTTTGCTAAAGCGGCCCCTAATAATTATCAATATCCAAAGAACTCGATTCGGACTTGCGAGCGCAACGGCATTCGATACGAACTCGACATAAGCGACTATATGCAATACTGCATATTTTTCGGCATAGAGAACGAACCGCGCTCCGCACTGTATGATTTAGTCAAAAACGGCACCACTGTAATCGACGTAGGAACGAACATCGGCGAAACTCTGCTGAATTTTGCAAAGATAAATCGTGACGGGCTGAATATCGGATTTGAGCCCGTTCCATTCATGTATGAAAAAGCGAAAACTAACATCGCTCTGAACGAGTTTAGAAACATAGAGTTAGTTAACAAAGGTCTTTCAAGTTCCGAAGAAACGCTCTCGTTCCGCGAAGTAAGTGGAAATAACACAGGTGGAACTTTTCTAACGCGCAGCGATAGCACTGACGAAAACCTTTTGGTTCAGGCAATTCCCCTTGATGATTTTGTCCGAGAGAAAAACTTAAAGAATATTTCATTGATAAAGATCGATGTCGAAGGTTTCGAAATGGAAGTTCTAAAGGGAGCCTCAGAAACTCTGCGTCGTTTCAAGCCGACATTGTTTGTCGAGATAGACGACGCTTTTCTGGCGAGACAACAAAGCAATTCCGAGGCTGTGTTCGATTTTCTCTCCGCTCATGAATATAAAATCAGATCGGCAGACACCGGCAATGAGATTACAAAGGCCTCGGGGACACATTTCGATATTATCGGAGTGCCAATGAGCTAAATGATGTCAAAAATCAGCGTCATTATTCCAAACTATAACTACGGTCGTTATTTGCGGCAGGCCGTCCAGAGTGCTTTGGATCAAACACTGCGGCCGCATGAGATAATTGTGGTCGATGACGGTTCGACCGATGAGAGCAAGGAAATTCTGCGCGGATTCGGTGATTCGATAAAAATTATCGAGCAATCGAATAAAGGAGTCGCCGCCGCCCGAAACAATGGGGCCGAAATTGCTGACGGCGAGTTTCTGGCTTTTCTCGACGCCGATGATTATTGGCATAACGAGAAACTTGAAAAACAAATGGAAAAATTCGACTCGGACGCTGAGATTGGTTTCGTTCACTGCGGCCATTCAAATGTTGATGAGAACGGAGTTCATCTTGATGACTATATTTCGGGTCAGGAAGGCTGGGTTGCTAGTGAGCTTTTGAGATTTCAGGAAGTTGTGATCGCAAATACGATCATCGTAAGACGCGAGGTATTTAAGAAAGTTGGCGGATATGATACGAACAGGGAATTGCATCCATCTGAAGACTGGGATCTTTGTTATCGTCTCGCGCGCGTTTGTAAATTGGGCTTTGTTCGTGAATCGTTGCTGTATTACCGCCAACACGGACAGGGCGGCCATACCAACATCGGGCGAATGGAACGGGCAATGCTGACCGCATTTGAAAAGGCGTTTCTTGATCCTGCAAAGGATATACAGCAATTACGAAGTGAAGCGTACGGAAATTTGTATTTGGTCCTTGCCGGGTCTTACTATCATTCCGGCCAAGCGGGAAAAGCCGTTATCAGCGCATTAAAAGGGGTTATTCGTTACCCGCCGATTGCGGCGAGACTATTCGAATTTCCGGTTCGCTTAATAAAAAGACAGATTTAATTCACCGCAAATGGAGATACGCAGATCGCTAAAAACACGAAGTCTCGACGTGGTTCGCAGAATCTTCACCGAGCCGCCGTTCGAGCAATTTTTGTATTCGCTGGCCGGCGGCACGCGATACCTCGGGATGTTGTCGAGGACGATACCGAATCCATATCTTTACAAAGCGGGTTCGATGAGAAATGTTACACGGGATGGCTTCAACTACGCGCTCGACTTGAGCTGTATGATGCAATGGGTCGTTTTTTGGAATTTTAAGGAGAAACAGCGAGACAGGCTTTATTCATTGGTGAATGAAGGCGATGTAGTTCTCGATGTCGGAACGAATATCGGCGAGATGCTGCTGCATTTTGCACGGCTGGTCGGCAACGACGGATTTGTATATGGTTTTGAGCCTGATGAAACAAACTTTGCAAATGCGCAGAAAAATATTTCGTTAAACGATTTTCAGAATATTCATGTTTTCAATTTTGGTGTTTCGGATAAAAAGGAAACACAGAAACTCTATCGCGTTGACGAACACAACCTGGGCATGAACCGCATTTTGAATGACGCCGAAGCCGCCCGCTTTGAAGATTTTACAGTTATCGAAACCGACACTCTCGACAACATCGTTGTACGAAATAGAATACAAAAAGTTGATCTCATCAAGATCGACATCGAAGGCTATGAAATGCACGCCTTGCGCGGCGCACGGACAGTGCTTGAAACATTTAAGCCGAAACTGTTTATCGAGGTCGGATACGCACGACTGCTAAACCTCGGAACCAGCCCTAATGAACTGATAAGTTATTTAAATAAATTCGGGTATAAAGTCTTTCACGCTGAAACCGAAGAGGTGATTACTGAAAATTACGATTTCGCACCGCTCGGAGAAGGCGGAATTGATGTTTATGCGTTGGCGGAAAATACTTCTTCAACAATGATGGCGGACAAAAAGACAAAACCTTGACAAAACAGATGGGTGAAACTTTACTCAAAACCAAATTCTACGTTCCGCCGACAGAGACGCAACTCTCGATGACCCGCGTCAAGCCTAGACCGATGTCAGTCGGGCTGATGTACAGACTTTTTCACGCGGGACAGGCGCTTTTTGGAGCGAAAAAGATGACGAAGCTTGCGTTGAATGCGTCGCGCTTATTCGCCCGTTTTGCATTTGAGCTTAGCTCGGCCAGCTACGGCGAGAGTTTTCACAACGTATCAATCGCATTGTCCGAAGAAGTTTTAAGTCGCCACATTCCAAGTGGAGGAACAGTCCTCGACGTTGGCTGCGGATACGGGCGTGCTTGCCGGATGGCCGCAAAATTTGCTGCATCGGTCATCGGTATCGACCACGACGGGAAACTGCTCGAAACCGCACGGACGCAAACAAGCGAGAAAAATGTCGAGTTCGTTCACGGCGACATAACCACTGAACTCGGAGGGCAAAAGTTTGATCTGGTGCTGCTGCTTCACGTCATCGAACATATCGAGGAGCCCAATAGGCTGCTGCAAACCTTGCATGGGATCTCGAACAAAATTGTCGTCGAGGTGCCGGATTTTGAGAGCGATCCGCTGAATCTTGTTCGTTTTGATCTGGGTCTGCAGTTTTACTCCGACGGCGACCACGTCCGGGAATATACGGAAAAAATACTCACCGATCAGCTTACGCGAAACGGTTGGACGCCTATCGAATTGAGAAAAAAAGGCGGCGCCGTTCTGGCCGTCGCCGAGGCAGCGTAAAATGCCAAATACTCTTTACATTTGCTACTTCGGCCTGCGTGAGCCGCTTGTCCAGACGCAGGTAATTCCTTATCTCAAAGGCATTGCTAATGATGGCTTCGAGGTCAGCCTCTTGACGTTCGAGCCGAATCTTGAGTCATGGACAGAGGAGCAAATCGAAGAAAGTCAGCGGTCGATGAACGATGTCGGAATCGAATGGCACCATCTTGCCTACCACAAGCGTCCGTCCTTGCCTGCCACGCTGTATGACATTTTTATTGGCGCGGTCACAATAAGAAAACTGATAGTCAAAAAAAACTTAGACATTCTCCATTGCCGCATTCATGTGCCGGCATTGATGGCCTCGATAGCTCGAAACCTTAGCCGGAGAAGACCGAAGATCATTTTCGATATTCGCGGATTTTTTCCCGAAGAATATACCGACGCCGGCGTTTGGCAGGAAAACGGCCTGATATACAGGGTTGTAAAACGGGTAGAAAAATGGCTGCTGAAGGAAGCCGACGCATTTGTTGTCTTAACCGAGAAAGCACGCAATAGCTTATTTCCGGAATCTTTGAAATCAGGATTCGACAAACTCGGAAGGCCGGTTGAGGTCATTCCATGCTGCGTCGATTTTGAGTCGAGATTTTCAAATTTGGAATCGTCTCAGGTTGCTAAAGAGCGCCTTGGGATCGAAGACAGGTTTGTCATCGTTCACCTTGGGGCACTCGGCGGGCTTTATCTGTCAAAGGAAATTACGGACTTCCTTGAGTTTTCAAGGTTGCAAGAGCCTCGGACGTTTGCAATGCTATTGACTCAGAGCGATCCGGCTGAGATCGTCGGTTTGTTAAAAAACAGGGGCTTTGCCGAGACGGACTATTTGGTAAAAAATGTCGATCCGAACGATGTCCCAAGATACCTGAGTGCGTGTGACTTATCGATATCGTTTGTCAAGAGCAGCTTCTCTACACTTTCGAGATCGCCAACGAAGATTCCCGAGTATCTTGCCTGCGAAGTCCCGATCGTGGCGAATTCGGGTGTCGGCGATGTCGAAATGCTGATCGAGGGCAATCGGGTTGGAACGCTTATAAAAGATTTCTCTGATCAAAGCTACCTTGCGGCATTGAACGACATTCATGCTTTAAAAGCCGAGGGAAATCTCGCCGAGAGGTGTCGAAATGCAGCCCGCGAAGGCTTTGACCTGCGCAGCGTCGGGTGGCATCGATACCTCAGGCTTTACCGCAGGCTCATTGATGGTAAATGAAAAACGAATCACGCCGCTCTTGCCCCGCCTGTTCAGGCTTAGAAGCTGCATTTTGCGGATCAAAAAACAACTTCGACATTTTCGTCTGTGACGGTTGCGAGTCGATATTTACGTCTCGCCTTCCGGCTGACGATGAGACCGAAGACTATGATGCTTATTACACGGACGCAAACCTTGCAGCGCCGGATTTTATTTCCGATCGGCTTCGGGAAATTCTCAGCCAATTTGGCGGCTATCGAAAGACCAACCATCTGCTCGATATTGGTTTCGGCTCCGGCACGATACTAGACGAGGCCCAAAATCAAGGATGGGATGCGTTCGGCACGGAGGTGTCAAAAACAGCATTCGATCATTTAAAGAAACGAGGGCATCATGTCTTTCACGGCACACTCTGGTCGGCCGGATTCGAGGACGATTTTTTTGATGTTGTCACTGCAAGCGAGATACTGGAACACCTGCCTGAGCCCGCGCAGGAGCTTCGCGAAATAGCCCGAATCTTAAGGCCGGGCGGTCTGTTTTGGGCGACGACGCCTTCCGCGAAAAGTCTTTCGTTCAGATTGATGAAGGAAAAATGGACGATTATTTCACCGCCTGAACATACTCAGATCTATTCAAAAGTTGGGGCGGCAATGATGTTAAGGAATGCAGGCTTTGAGAACGTAAAAATTCTGGCAACTGCATTGAATCCGGCGGAAATTGTCAATTATTATCGCTCGCCAAAGAAAGGCGTAGAGAATTTCAATCGGGTTGGCACAGGTTATGAGTTAAACGAACAGCTAACGAAGAGTCAATTTCGAAGGCGAATAAAAGATGGACTTAATCAAGGCCTAAATCTCTTTCAGCTTGGCGACTCGTTAAAGATCTTTGCTCAAAAACCGATTGGAAAATAAGTTCGATCTTATGCGAGTTTTAGCAGTAGTTCCTTCCATTTACGACACCTCGCCGGGACAGCGTTTCAGAATAGAACAGTGGGAACCGATCTTGCGCAAAGGCGGCGTCGAGATCACTTACGCGCCTTTTGAGACCGACGAACTGCGGTCCGTTCTCTATAAAAGAGGACAAATTTTAACGAAGATCAAAGCGGTGACGAGAAATATGAAACGTCGCGGCGAAGAGATTGAATCATTGAGTGAATTTGACCTTGTCTATCTCTTTCGAGAAGCCGCCCTGCTCGGCCCGCCGTGGTTTGAACGCAAATTGGCGCGTTCAGGCGTTCCCGTCGTTTTCGATTTTGACGACGCAATTTTCTTTTCGTATAAAAGCCCTTCAAATGGCTATTTAAGCTATCTGAAATTTCCCCGAAAAACGGCGGAGAGTTGCCGTCTTTCAACTCATGTGATGGCAGGGAATGAATTTCTCGCCAACTATGCACGTCAAAATAACGAAAATGTTACGATCATTCCGACTACTATCGATACCGATAAATACAAGTTTGTCGAACGGACGAAGGAACCTGATGTCTTGATCATCGGATGGAGCGGCAGCTTCAGCACGATCCAGCATCTCGATACGATTCGCGATGTGTTACATGAGCTTGCCAAAACCGAAAAATTTCGTCTGCGTATTATCGGAACGCCTGAATACAAACTTCCCGGCGTTGATGTCGAGGCCATTCAATGGCGATCCGAAACTGAGATCGACGATTTGCGTCAGATCGATATTGGCTTGATGCCGCTGCCCGACGACAATTGGAGCAAGGGAAAATGCGGTCTCAAGGCCTTGCAATACATGGCGCTCGGCATATCAACCATTTGCTCGCCGGTTGGTGTAAATTCTACAATTATTAGGGATGGCGAGAACGGGTTTTTGGCCGATAGCAAAGAGGAATGGATCGAAAAGATCAAAATCCTGATTCATTCGTCTGAGCTACGGCAAAAATTCGGTCGTGCGGGACGCGAAACCGTCGAGCGTGAATATTCAGCAAAAGTCGTGGCTCCTAAAGTCTTAGAAATCTTCCGCTCTGCGGCGAAAAAATCTCAACAGGTTTAGAATGGAAAGAATGAATATTTTGGTCACCGGCGGTGCAGGCTTTATCGGGTCGCATTTGGTCGATGCACTCGTTGCTCAAGGCCACCGCGTCCGAATACTTGATTCGCTCGTTGAACAAGTTCATGGAGCGTCCGCGCCGCCGCATCTCAATCATGGAGCAGAGTTTATCCAGGGCGATGTGTGTGATGCCGAAGCTGTTGCAGCGGCGCTCAATGACATTGATGTCGTTTATCATCAGGCGGCTGAGGTCGGCGTTGGCCAGTCGATGTATGAGATTGTTCGTTACGTCAAAGCGAACGACCTCGGCACCGCTGTCCTGCTTGAAGAGATGATCAAGCGGCCTTCGCAGTTCAAAAAGCTTATCGTCGCATCGTCAATGTCGATCTACGGCGAAGGAGCATATCGCTGCAATTCTTGCGGAACCGATAGTTACCCGCAGCTTCGATCTGATGACCAGCTTGCAGCTCACGACTGGGAATTCAAATGCGAGACATGCGGCGCCTTGCTCGCAACAGTAGGCACGCCTGAGGAAAAGACGCTGTTTCCGACATCCGTTTACGCAGTGAGCAAACAGGATCAGGAACAATATTGCCTCGCCGTAGGCCGCGCATATAAGATCCCGACCGTCGCGTTTCGCTATTTCAATGTTTACGGCACACGCCAGGCGCTCTCGAATCCATACACCGGTGTTTGTGCAATATTTTCGTCGCGCCTGCTAAACAATCAGGCTCCGACGATCTTTGAAGACGGCGAGCAGTCGCGAGATTTTGTCCACGTCAGCGACATTGTTCAGGCAAATCTGCTGGCTCTCGAATCTGATGGTGGCAATTATCAGGCAATAAATATCGGCACCGGACGCGCAACGTCGGTTAAACAAATTGCCGAGCTTCTGGCTAAAGGCCTCGGTAAAAATATCGATCCCGAAATCGTTGGCAAGTACCGCGAAGGCGATATTCGCCATTGCGTAGCCGACATTTCAAAAGCGAGGAAGCTGCTCAGCTACGAGCCGAAAGTCACGCTCGAAGCCGGACTTGCTGAGCTTCTCGATTGGCTCGGCGAACAAGACGCCGAAGACCGCGTCGAAAGCGCAACGGCAGAATTAGCCGAACGCAGTCTTGTGAAATAATTGCAGTATGTACATTTTGGGATTAACCACGCTCGGGGATTCGGCGGCAGCGCTGATAAAAGACGGCGAGCTTGTCGCCTCCGTTGAGGAAGAGCGTTTTTCGCGCGTAAAACATCACAGCGGTTTTCCTTATCGCGCGATACAGTTTTGCCTTGACCATGCCGGGATAACGCTCAAAGACGTCGAACACGTCGGTCATTATTGGAAGCCGTGGATTTTGCGGCACAAGGCCATTCAGGCGGCAAAGTCGGCATTCATCTCGCGAGACATGTTCAAGGCGCGGGCGGACCGCGGCATAGCGCAGGTCAGCGATAGTTATCTCGGAATGTTCAGACATCCTCGAAGGCTTCGAGAACATTTTGGGTCGTCGAATTTCAAGTTTCACTTTCTCGAACATCACCAAACGCACGCCGCTTCAGCATTTTTTGTCTCGCCGTTTGACTCGGCGGCAATACTCACTTGGGATGGCACGGGCGAAGACACCACAACGCTTTTTTGCCGTGGCGAAGGCAATAAGATCGAGATTCTTAAGCGCATCAAGCTTCCGCACAGCCTGGGGCAATTTTATTCTGCGGTGACGAATTACATCGGCTTCGATATGTTTGCTGGCGACGAGTGGAAAGTTATGGGTCTCGCGGCTTACGGTAAGCCAAAACATGTCGAGTTCTTTCGCGAAAAAGTATTGACGACCAACGGCAAAGGCGATTTTCGCTTTAATATAAAAATTCTCGACCACCATTTAGCAAAGCATTATCAATTTCCCGAGGCTATCGTCAATGAACTCGGGCCCGAACGAAAACCGGGTGAAGAATTGAACGAGCATCACTGGGACGTGGCGTGTTCAGCTCAAAAGGCGCTTGAGGACACGGCACTTTATCTCGTCAAAAAAATTAAGGAGATGACCGGCGAGGAAAATCTCTGCATGGCGGGCGGCGTGGCGTTCAACTCGGTGATGAACGGGCGCATTTTTCATGAGACGCCGTTCAAAAACTTCTATGTCCAGCCGGCTGCGGGCGACGCCGGCTGTTCGCTCGGCGCAGCGATGATGGTTTGGCATCAGAAGCTTGGGAGATCACGCAAGTTTGTGATGAACCACGCCTATTGGGGACCGGGATTCACGAATGAAGAATGCCGCGCGGCTCTCGATGCCGCCGGTTTGAAATATCAAACATTGCCGGATGCAGAGTTGCTGCCAAAATTAGCAAGAATGATCTCGGAAGGCGCGATTGTCGGATGGTTTAATGGACGAATGGAGTTAGGCCCGCGAGCTCTAGGAGCGAGAAGTTTTCTTGCCGATCCGCGGCGGGCGGACATGCGCGAAATATTGAATCATAAGGTCAAACTCCGCGAATGGTTTCGCCCCCTAGCCCCGTCGATGCTTGAGGAATACGGAAGGGAAGTTTTCGGAGTCGAGCACCATGATCCTTTTATGATCACTGTGATCGAAGTCGCCGAGGAATATAAATCCAAAATTCCCGCCGTCGTCCATGTTGACGGCACTGCGAGGCCGCAGATGGTCAGTTGCGAAACAAATCCGAGATATTGGCATCTAATAGATGAATTCAGAAAGATCACCGGAATTCCGATGCTCCTTAATACGTCGTTCAATGTTCAGGAACCGATCGTCTGTTCGCCTCAGAACGCGATCAACACGTTTCGAAATGCGAACTTCGATTCCCTTGTGTTGGAAAATAATCTGGTGATGCGTGAGGAAAATGCTTAATGCTGAATAAGTTTTTGATTCTTGCATTTGCTGTGATAACTGCACTCGGGCTGCTGGCGGTCCCGTTTCCGGACGGTGCCGTTGCCCTGATGGCGGTTGTCATTCTTTCAGCTCTCGCCGTGTCTTTGTTTCGCCGTTTTACGGAGGAAAAGGAGTTTGTTACAACGGTTTTCCTCCTGGCTTTGGTTTTGAGGATTGGATTCGGCTTGCTGGTACATATTTTTGAATGGCGAGACTTTTTTGGCGGCGATGCGGTCGCCTACGATACGAACGGCGCGAGTTTAGTCGCCGTCTGGATGGGCACCAACCTGCAAAGTGAGCTTCTGGTTTATCAAAACGAGTTGGGCACCGGATCTGCGTGGGGAATGACATATTTCACCGGATTCATTTACCTGCTTTTGGGCCGAAATATTTTTGCTGCACAGTCGATATGCGCCGTCTTCGGAGCAGCTACGGCGCCGATGGTATTTTTTTGCGCAAAGAAAATCTTTAATAATCTCAACGTCGCAAAAACTTCGGCGCTCGCCATCGCCGTTTTTCCTTCTTTTATAATTTGGTCGGGCCAACTGTTAAAAGACGGACTGATAATTTTCCTGCTCGTCCTCGCAATGACGATGGTGATGCAACTACAGAGCAAGTTCAATTATGCAGCTCTGGCAGCGCTAATTTTTGCGCTTTTTGGGACGCTGTCGCTGCGCTTTTATATTTTTTATATGATGGTTGTGGCGGTCGCAGGCAGTTTTCTGGTCGGCATGTCGAGCTCGAATAAATCGATATTTCGCCGAATGGCCGTTATCGTTTTGATCGGTTTTGCGCTTCTATATTTAGGCGTCGGGCGAAATGCAAGCATCGAATTGACGAAGTTTGCCAATCTCGAACGCATCCAGAGCAGCCGGTCCAACCTAGCACGTGTTGCCGATTCGGGTTTTGAAAAAGACGCTGATGTTTCAACAACCGAAGGTGCGCTTTCGGCAATACCGCTTGGACTTGCTTACCTAATGTTCGCGCCGTTTCCATGGCAGGCGGTGAATCTACGTCAAGCGATAACAATACCCGAGGTGCTGGTCTGGTGGGCGATGATACCCTTCCTGATTATCGGCCTGAACTATTCAATAAGAAACCGACTCCGCAACGCTTTCCCGATATTGATCTTCAGCCTGCTGCTGACCCTTTCGTATTCCATCTTTCAGGGAAATGTCGGCACTGCATATCGGCAACGAACGCAAATTCAGGTATTCTTGTTTATTTTGATCAGCGTCGGCTGGACGGTTTTTCAGGAAAATCGCGAAAACAAACGTGTGCTTCGCGCGGCCGCCCAACGAAGAGTTGACAGCAGCATTCGGAGCAGACCGGCAATTGCCAAATAGAATAAATGTGTGGAATCACCGGATTTGTAAATGCCGACGGCAACGCGGTCGATCGCTCTATCCTGGAACGGATGAGTCAAGCGATCGTGCATCGCGGGCCTGATGACGATGGCTTTTACATCCACGAAAACGCAGGCCTTGCAATGCGGCGGCTCTCGATCATCGACGTCGCCGGCGGCCAACAGCCGATCCACAATACCGGCAAGACTAAATGGATCGTCTTTAACGGCGAGATTTATAATTATGAGGCTCTGCGAGACGATCTCGAAAAACGCGGCCATCAATTTTATACAAAATCCGACACTGAAGCGGTTGTTCATCTTTACAATGAATATGGCGTCGATTGCCTCAAGCATCTGCGCGGAATGTTCGCGTTTGCGATTTGGGATGAAGTCGAAAAGTCTCTCTTTTTGGCGCGCGACCGCGTCGGCAAAAAGCCGCTTCTTTATTCGCATCAGAAAAACGGCGATCTGATCTTTGGCTCTGAATTTCAAGCTTTACTAAAGCATCCGGCCATTTCACGCGAGGTCGATTACTCGGCGATAGATAATTATCTTTCCTACCTGTGCGTGCCCGCGCCGCAGACGGCTTTCAAACAAATTCGCAAGCTCGAACCCGGGCATTGGCTGCGTTGGAAAGATGGCCGCATCGAGACAAAGCGATATTGGCAGCCCGATTTTTCAAAGAAAATAAAGATTACCGAAAACGAAGCAATCGAGGAAACAACACGAATATTACGCGAATCAACGCGACTGCGCCTTATATCAGAGGTGCCGCTTGGGGCCTTTCTTTCCGGCGGCGTCGATTCATCAATCGTGGTTGCATTGATGGCTCAGTTGAGTTCTCAACCGGTCAAGACATTTTCTATCGGCTTCGAAGAACAGGATTTCAGCGAACTCAAATACGCAAAACGCGTCGCTGACCATGTCGGCGCCGAGTATAACGAATTTATCGTCCGGCCAAATGTGCTCGATATAATACCGACACTCGTCGAGCATTACGGCGAACCTTATGCCGATTCGAGCGCGATACCGACCTACTATGTAGCGAAAGAAACGAGCAAATATGTGACCGTTGCCTTGAATGGCGACGGCGGTGACGAAAGTTTTGCCGGTTACGAACGCTACGCCGCAATGCGGCTTGCTGAACGTTATGATCGCGTGCCCGCTGCAATTAAAAAAATACTAATCGAAGTGCCGGTTAATTTACTGCCTTCCTCAGAATTAAAACGCAGCCGTTTTCGTGACGCAAAGCGATTTTTGAAAGCTGCGAATCTGCCGAGAACTGAGCGTTATTTCCGGTGGGTGTCTGCGTTCAACCGTGAATCGAAAAATGACCTTTATACGTCGGAGTTTTCCGCGTCTCTTTCCGGTCAGAGCGCGTCGGCAATTCTGGACAGATGGTTCGCCGCTGCAAATGGCACCGGCACGCTTGACGCGACACTTTTGACGGATCAAATGACGTATCTGCCAAATGATCTTCTAGTCAAGGTCGATATCGCGTCAATGGCAAATTCGCTCGAAGCCCGCTCGCCGTTTCTCGATCACCACCTCATAGAATTTGCCGCCAGCCTGCCGGAGAATCTCAAAATGCGCGGCCTCGAGACGAAGTCGCTGTTGAAGAAAGTTGCAGCTCGTCTCGTTCCAAAAGATGTCGTCTATCGTCGTAAAATGGGGTTTGGCGTTCCCATCGGAAAATGGTTTCGCGGCGAGATGAAGGATTTTGTCCGTGGCGTTCTGCTTTCGGAAAAATCGCTGAAACGCGGCATCATAAAGCCCGAGGTTATCGAAAGGCATGTAAACGAACATATCTCGGCGAGCCGTGACCACTCTTTTGAGCTTTGGACCCTGTTGATGCTTGAGCTTTGGTTTCAACGCTTTATTGACAATTAATCGACGGATTTAATGGTAATATTAAGTCATAGCTTGGTAACCGGCGGCGATTTCCCCGCACTTTCGTATGACCTGCCGCCGCCCGCTGAAAAAGCGCCCGTCGCGGACCGGCCAGCCGGTTACCATTTTGATTTTATGAAAAACGAACCAATCACAAATGCTCTCACCATTGATTTTGAAGATTGGTATCAGGGCCTTGAAATTCCATATTCCGAATGGGATCGTTTTGAGGACAGGATTGAGGCGTCTGGCGATAAGCTGCTCAAAATTCTTAATGAAGCTAACGTAAAAGCCACTTTCTTCATGCTAGGCTACGTTGCGGAAAAGCATCCGCAGCTTGTAAAACGCATCGAGGCGGCAGGACACGAAATCGGAACGCACGGGTTTTCGCACACACTGATCTACACGCAGAAACCGGAACTTTTCAGAGAAGAGTTGACACGGGCGATCAATTTTCTTGAAGACCTTACAGGAAAAAAAGTTCTCGGCCACCGTGCGCCGTTCTTTTCGATAACTAAGGATTCGCTTTGGGCTTTGGATATTTTGGGTGAGCTTGGGATCAAATATGATTCGAGCATATTCCCGGTTTTGAATTATCGCTACGGCATCGCTGACTCGCCGCGATTTCCGTACAAGATAAAGCGTGAAAAACATGAATTCGTCGAATTCCCAATCTCGACTTTAAAATTGCCCGGTTTCACCTTGCCGATCTCGGGCGGCGCATATTTCCGTATTTATCCGTATCAGTTGACAAAACAGTTGATAAAAGCCGTAAATCGGTCGGGCGAGCCGGTGACGTTCTACCTGCACCCATGGGAACTCGACCCCGATCACCCGCGAATCGACGTTCCGCGACGGATCGCTTTGACACATTATTTCAATCTTGGAGCAACCGAGCTGCGACTGCGAAAATTACTGCGCGATTTTCGCATGGCTCCGATGAAAGAGGTTTTAGCGATCAGCTAAGAATTTCAAACGCAGAGATCGCTGAGAACGCAGAGATGAATTTTCATTTCTCACTCTGCGATCTTTGCGCCTCCTGCGTTAAAATCTATTGGGAATAATGACTACCAACAAAACCAATACCGTCGAAGAAAAAGTACGCGACCATTTTCATGAAGACGCCGCGCGGTTTGACGCGATCTACGGTGAGAAAAAAAACATTTTTCACAAGTTTATCGATAATTACTGGCGCGGTGTCGTGCAAAAGCGTCTTGAGTTAAACGTCGAGAAACTCAAACCGTTTGCGAAAAAAAAAATACTCGACGTCGGCTGCGGCAGCGGGCGGTTTTGCATCGCTTTTGCATTGAACGGCGCTGAAAAAGTTGTCGGCATCGATTTTGCACGGGCGATGATCGAGATCGCGGACAAGCTCGCAGCAGAAGCCGGCGTTGCTGACAAGTGCGAGTTTGTGATCGGTGGTTTTCCCGAGGCGATCGATGAAAGCGATGGGCCGTTCGACGCCTGCACGGCAAACGGTTTTTTCGATTACGTCGAGCATCCGACACCGATCATCACGCGGATGCGCGAGCTGACGCAAGGCAAAATGATCCTGAGTTTTCCAAAAGCAGTCGAATGGCGAGTGCCGATTCGCCGAGTGCGCTTTTGGCTAAAGGGAACGCCGCTTTTTCTATATCACGAGGCTCAGGTTCGCGATATTCTCGCACGTTCAGGCGTTACGAACTACGAGTTTATCCATCTCGATCGCGACTATCTTGTCGTCGCCGACGTTTGATCCTGCAAACCTGCCGAACTGGTTCCGATGAATCATCAACAGCCCAACAACGACGACACGATCAACCGTGCCAAACCAATTCGCGTGCTTCATATTATTACGCGGATGATAGTTGGCGGTGCGCAGGAAAATACTTTGCTCTCCGTAGTCGGCCTCGACGCGATGCCGGAATATGACGTGACTTTACTGAGCGGCATTGACCAAGGACGCGAGGGCGAACTGTTATCGCAGGCGCGTGAAACGACGCAACTGATCGTCCTTCCCGAGATGGGACGCAACATAAATCCGTTTTCTGATCTGGTCGCGTTTTGGAAATTATACAAATTGATAAAGACCGGCCGCTATCACATCGTTCACACTCATTCATCAAAGGCCGGCGTTCTCGGCCGCATCGCGGCGTGGCTCGCCGGAACGCCGATCATCGTCCACACGCTGCACAGCCTTGTGTTTCACGATTACCAGCCGTGGATCGTAAATCGCGCGTGGTGGCTCGCAAAAAAAATATGCGCGCCCTTCACCGATTTTTTCATCAGCGTGTCCTCTGTTATCTCGGATAAAGCGATCGCCGCGGGCATCGCTAAGCCGGAAAAGTTCCGCACTATTTACAGCGGAATGGAACTCGACTGGTTCCTCAACGCAGAATTTGATCCAGAAAGTGTAAAGCATGAATTCGGTATTCCTCTCGATTCACCGGTTGTTGGCAAAATCGCTCGCCTCTTTCCGCTCAAGGGTCACGATCAATTAATGGACTCCGCGCCTGAGATCGTGAAACGCGTGCCAAATGTTCGATTTTTCTTGATCGGCGACGGTGTTTTGCTCGAACATCTTCAGGAGCGTGCGAGAAAATACGGCATTTTCGATAATTTTGTTTTCGCCGGCCTGATTGACCGCGAGCGAATCCCCGAGATGATCTCAGCAATGGATGTCGTTGTGCACACATCCTTGCGTGAAGGCTTGGCCCGCGTCCTGCCGCAGTCGCTCGCGATGGGCAAGCCGTGCGTTTCATTCGACATCGACGGCGCTCGCGAAGTGGTGATCAATGATTACACCGGCTATCTGGTCGAGGCTTTCGACTCGAAAGGCCTTGCCGATGGCGTGACTCGACTTCTCAAAGATGAAAACCTAAGAAAGACGTTCGGCGAAAATGGAAAACGCCACGTTGATCCAAACTTTCGTGCCGAGAAGATGGTCGCAGATATTTCCGAGGTCTATCAAATGCTTCTGCAACAACATTCCAAACGCATAGCCGATTTTGACCGAAATATCGCTTAACAACGGATTGACGCGGATTTTCGCGGATGAAATGATAATCTGTGTTAATCCGCGTTGATCCGCTGTTGCTTTTTTAAAGAATATGCCTGGTTTGGTCTCAAACCCGATTGTTGTTGGAGCCGTCGCTGCGATTATTTCAGTCGTCAGCACACTTGCTGTTCGTTCACTAGCTGTTCGTTTCGACTACGTAGCGAGGGCGAAGAGCGACCGTTGGCACAAGCGGCCGACGGCGATGCTTGGCGGCGTTGCTATTTTCGTTGCGACTGCAGTTGTGTATTTTCTTCTCGTGCCGGCAACGCGGGATTCACTCGTCGTTTTTGGCGGCAGTTCCTTTCTTTTTGCAGTAGGACTTATTGATGACATTTACAATATCAGGCCTTATCAAAAATTGATTGGACAACTGATCGGAGCGGGAACACTTGTCCTATCCGGCCTCAAACTGCCGCTGACGGGTTTTGAGATATTAGATATTTGGCTGACCGTATTTTGGGTTATTGGAATTACGAACGCCATTAATCTTCTCGACAATATGGATGGGTTGGCAGCCGGTATTTCAGCGATCGCTGCTTTTTCTCTCGCTCTTAATTTTGCTGCCAATGGGCTTACGAATGAACTTCTTTTGACAAGCGCGCTGATCGGCGCGCTAATCGGATTTCTTATTTTCAATTTCAACCCGGCATCGATTTTTATGGGCGACTGCGGTTCGATGTTTATCGGGTTTTTGTTATCGGGCTCGGTCCTGCTCAATCAGGTCGGCGGACGCTCGCGCGGCATTGCGGCGATTCTGGCCGTGCCGGTTTTGATTTTGTTTGTGCCGATCTTCGACACTACTTTTGTTACTGTTTTGCGAAAGCTCTGGGGCCGCAAAGCGTCGCAGGGCGGCCGCGATCATACATCGCACCGTCTTGTCGCTCTCGGGCTTTCCGAAAGAAAAGCAGTTTTGATGCTCTACGGGTTTGCGGTTGTTGCAGGCGCGCTTGCTCTCGTGGTTGGGCAGATAGGGCCGGCCAAGAGCTTCGCGCTTATTGGGCTTTTCATTGCAGTTCTCGTGATCATCGGTGTGTATCTTTCCAAGGTCAAAGTTTACGAAGCTGAAGACGAACAACAGGCAGCGGAGAGCAGCGCAGCGTTTGCATTTCTTGTAAACGTTTCGCACAAGCGGCGCATTTTTGAAGTTTTTCTCGATGCGTTTTTGATTACGTTGGCTTACTATTCGGCTTTTGCGATTTTTTTGGGTTCTTTCGAAGGCTTGGGTTCGTTTGAAGGCTCGGCAAATTGGAACCTTTTTCTGAAAACATTGCCGCTTCTCATACTTATTAAACTAGGTTCGTTTCTCGCCGTCGGGGTTTATCGCGGGCTCTGGCGATACACCAGCGTCGGCGATATGATCACGATCACGAAGGGTGTTTTTCTTGGATCGGTTTTGAGCGTGCTTGCCGTTTTGCTCGTTTACCGCTTCCAGGGATTTTCAAGAACGGTTTTTTTTCTCGACGGTATTTTGCTGCTGCTCGCAGTGGTCGGCAGCAGGATGGCTTTTCGCGTCATACGCCAAATGCTGCCGCTGCCGTTTCTTGCCGACGGACGTAAAGTGTTGATCTACGGCGCCGGCGACGGCGGCGAAATGGTTTTGCGCGAATTGAATAACAATCCCGAATGGAACTATCAAGCCGTTGGCTTTATTGACGACGATCCGCAAAAAAAAGATAAGGTCATTCACGGCCTCAAGGTTTTTGACGGCAACGGAATGATCGCCGAAGTTTGTCGCGAAAAAAATATTGATGAGATTCTCATTTCGGTTCGCAGTATGCCGCCCGAACAGTTGAAAAAAATACGCGAGAGTTGTCGTGACGCAAACGTCATTCTAAAACGTGCGCAAATAAAAATAGAACCGATCGATTTCATTTAAAGATTTGTCGTTAAAGATCATAAAATGTGAACCGCGTCTTGCCCGCATTCTTCTTATCACGGCTGCGATCTTGTGTGTTGCGGCAGGCTGGTATTTTATCAAGTGGAATTTTGCCAACGTGGTCGCATCGCGCCTAGATATTAAACGCGCCGAGCTAAAGCCCATCGCTGACTGGCTGACGCAGATTGCTCCCAACGATCCACAAACCCATTTCTCCGCTGCACGTATTTTCGAAAGGACATTTGATGCGGGCGATCTTTCGCGGGCGTTGAGAGAGTACGAAATAACTACCACGCTCTCGCCTTATAATTTCATCGCGTGGATCGATCTTGGCAAGGCGCGCGGACTGAACGGCGACGAGCAAGGCTCTCTCGCCGCATACAAACGCGCTTCCGAACTCGCCCCAAATTACGCCTCCGTTCAATGGGCATACGGTAACGCGCTGGTCAGGCAGGGAGAAACCGCTTCCGGTTTTCCTCTTATCGCAAAAGCCGCTGCATCGAATTCCGATTATGCCCAACCTGCCGTCTTGACGGCCTTGCAGGTTTTTAATGCTGACCTGGAACAGGTTCGTCAGGGCCTCGGTGACACTGATGTTACAAATGCGGCGCTCGCAGCAGTGTTAAGCGATCAGGGACATTTTGACGAGGCTTTCAATGCCTGGTCAAAACTGTCCGACGTTAACAATCAGAAAACGAAACAATTAGGCGAGACATTGATTGAAAAGTTTGCAGCGGCAAAAAGATTTCAGCTCGCGACTCGCGTTGCCTCCGCTCTACGAACCAGCGAGGCAGAAAAACCGGTTATCGGCCAAATAACAAACGGCGGTTTTGAGAACGGCGTAAAGCTTCGAAACGCCGGTTCGTTAGAATGGCAGATCGCCGAAGGCTCGCAGCCCGAGGTCGGCCTCAGCGAAGGGCAAACACACGGCGGCAAATATTGTCTCTTGATCATGTTTCATTCTTTTGAAACTGCGGCTTTCCGATCCATTTCGCAAACAACGGCTGTCGCGCCCGGTGCCGAATACGAGTTCGAGGTTTACTACCGGTCGGATGTAAAGACTTCTGCATCGCTGAAATGGGAAATAGCTGATGCAATGACGACCGTCGCGATCGCGAGCACGCCTCCGATGGCGTCTACTGCCGACTGGACATTGTTGAATGTGAGATTTAGAGTTCCGGCTGACAGCGACGGCATAATTATTCGACTCGCGCGCGAAGGCTGCAGCGGGCCGTCATGTCCGGTCAACGGAAATCTTTGGGTTGACGATATTTCCTTAAGACGCCTGTAAAGAGATGAACGATTCGCACGAAATTAGACAATCAAAGATCTACTTGGAGAACGTGATCGTCGGCGATTCATCGTCGCGTCTTAGCTCGATCATTGTTGCACTGATATGCACGGTGCCGATCTTTTCAACGATTGTTTTTGGCGCTGTCGATAATATATCGTGGATATTCATCACGGTATTTTGGATAACGATCCTTTTGCTTTGGCTTGCCGATACGTGGAAAGGGCATGGTCTATTGCTCAATCCAAACATGATTCAATTGCCACTGATCGGCTTTTTGTTTATCGGCGTAATTCAACTTCTGCCGCTCGGCGGACGAGATGCACTCTCGCTTGACCCATACACGACTCGGTTCTTTGTCCTTCATCTCGTCGTTTACATCTTTTTTTTTGCCGCTTGTCTTACTTTCATAAACAATGAAAGCCGTCTAAAAAAAGTTTTTTTGATGGTGATTATTTTTGGCGCCGGCATGGCTTTTTATGGCATTCTGCAGCATCTCGCGAATCCAGACGGCATATACGGACTGAGAAACACGCCGCAGGCAATTCCGTTTGGGCCATTTGTTAATCGGCATCATTTTGCCGCTTTTATGGAAATGACAGCCGGTGTGACTATCGGGTTGCTGTTGGGAAAAAGAACTGCCAAAGATAAAAAGATCCTACTCATGATCGCCGTTGTTGTTATGGGCGTCGCAATTGCATTAACAAGTTCGCGCGGCGGAATGCTCGGCATTTTTTCTGTATTGGCTTTCGCAGCGCTGCTGAATTTCCTTTCCGGGCGCTGGTCGCAAAAAACTAAACGATCCACTGCCGAACCCGTTAAGAATGTTCAACGAAAGGCCGCGATGGCCGCTGGCGCGGCAGCTCTTGTGCTGGCAATATTTGGCATCGTATTGTTCCTCGGCGGCAACGATGAGCTGCTTCGGGGAATCGGCGTCGGTGGTGGAGTTCAAGGCGGTGATGTTTCCAATGGCCGCGCGCATTTTTGGCCGATAGCATTTCAAATTTTCCTTGAGCACCCTATCATCGGTGCGGGCTTTGATGCATTCGGCGTGGCGTTTACAAAACACGACACATGGAATGGCACCTTTCGCGTCGAGCAGGCGCATAATGAATATCTTCAAACTCTCGCCGATTCGGGCATCGCCGGTTTTATCTGCATCGCTGCATTTATTTATTTTCTTTTCAGAAAAAGTTTGAAAACAATTGCAGAGGCACATGGCCTGCGGCGTGACGTTGCGATTGGCGCGCTGGCTGGTTGTTTTGGCTTGCTTATTCACAGCTTTTTCGATTTTCCTTTGCGAACACCGTCCAATGCATTCTTTTTCCTGCTTCTTTGCGCGATTGCGACGGTTCCGATCAAATCACGCCGCGCGGAAACCTCAAAACGAAAACGCACCGCTACGGCACCTTGACCGCGATCTCTTTTTTACCACAAGGCATCTCGAAAAATATCTGATACTCACCTGGATTTGAGCCAAGCAAATGCACGACATACAATGCCTGCGTCTTAATGCCGTCTATCTTTTCAGGACGTACGGTGATGTTTTCAGGGCTGCTTGAGACTGCGGTCAATCCTTCAAGATCGCCGTCGCCTTCGCGTCTGACTATGACCGCCAGATCGCCGCCGCCTTTTTGAAACGTAAGAATTTCGTCACTCACAAAAAGGCTGCATGATTTAATTTCTGGCGTAGGCGTAGGCGATGGCGAAGGTTCGGCTTTCGTCTCAGGCTCCCTAACTGCGATTTTCGCCGTTTCAGGTGCAGGAATCATTATTATGACCGAAGGAAAAAGCTCTTTCTTTACAGCCGTTTTTTCACCTTCCGGGCTTTTTGGTTTCTCTTCCGATGTCAGTTGCGTTTCGAGCACCAATTGCGGTGTAGGCATCTGGGTTGTAACTGGTGTCGGCGTCTGTTTTACTTCTTCAACATTTGCAGGTGTCGGCTCTGCTATTGGAGAAGTCAGGACTGTCGACATTACTTTTAGTGCGTCAGCGGGAGTCGTTTCCAATTTAGGAGTTTCAGTTGTTTCCGTTTCAGTCGTCGATTCGATCTTAGATTCTACGATGGGTGCGGTGTCGATGATAAGTGAAGTTTCAGGTGTCGATTCTACAATTGGTTCGGCGGTGGGTGAAGATTCAGGTGCCGAGATTGATGTCGATGCAGGTTCGGTTGCGACCGGAACTGCGGACGGCACTTTAATTTTGACTTCAGGCGTTGGTTCCGTTTTTTGCGCAACTGTCTCGGAATCGACGCTTTGTGAGGGATCGCGGCCGATCTTTTCTTCCAGACCAAGAGTGTTTCCGTTGACGCGTCGGTAAACGGCTTCGATAGCCTTGTAACGCACCGCGTCCGCGCCCGTGCTTTTATAGGATTTGATATACGCTTCGAGTGCCTCGGCGTCTTTTCCGCCGACAACCAATGCAGTGCCCAGCCGCCATGTGCTCGAACGCCACCACGCGCTGTCAACAGGCAAAACGCCGACGGCCCGCTTCAAATGCACGGATGCCTGTGCGGCATCGTCCATATGGTAATAAGCCCAGCCGCTGATCTCCTCGATACGTCCGCGCAAAACCGATAGAAGCGTCGATCGCGGCACTTGGGGTACATTTACATACTGGCCGCGAGCCGCCGCGATGGCTCTGCTTTCGTATAGCTCGCTCGCCATTACCGTCGTTGCAGGCTCGGGAATGTCCAGCCCGGCGTCAACGTTGGATGTTGCAGCTTTGGTAATTTCGACCACTTTTGGAAAAGCGATTTTTTTATCCAAAAGCTCTGACGCGACAAATATTTGGCGGTGAATTTTCATCTTGTCATCGCCCTGAATAAAATTGTCGCTCGTCGTTGTCAGGCTTTCGACCTTTAATTCGGGGGAGGACAATTCCTGCTTAAATTCGAGCAACGCCTTCAGCTTTGCCGCGTTATCTGGATTGTCCGCAGCGGTCGGAGCGAAGATGCTTGCCCGGCGCTCGAATCCGACGAGTTCGGTGAAATCTTTCGATTCGAGCGGCACGCGTCCGCCGACATTGGCACGAATCACGCCATCGTTGACCGAAAAACTCTTCGACAATTCTTCCACCGCTTCGCGGTAAAGCCCTGCAGCGAGCCGTGCCGATGCGATCTCATATTCGAGTGTCGGGAAATTGCCGTAACGCTGCGCAGCGAGCAATGCTTTTTCCGCATCGAGCGGTTTGTTCTGGCTCAACAGCCCGCGAGCAAGTGCGAGGTGCGACCAGATAAAGCGCGGGTCGGTTTCGATTGCCTTCTGAGCCATCGCTACTGCCTGAGCACCTTCGTTGTGAGCGGCGTACCAATACGCGGCACCGGCCAGCAAAATAACATTGCCCGGATTTGCCTTAAGAGACTTTGTCATTTCCGCTTCTGCTTCGGTACGTTTTTCTGCGTCAAACAGTGCCAGTATCAATCCTGTTCTTGCAGGTAAACTGGCTTCTTCCGTAGCTAGTATCTCGCTATAAAGTGTTGCAGCCTCGTTCGGCAGCCCAAGCGAGCGTTTCATTTCGGCAAGGCCTCGTCGAGCGGGCAGTGAATCCGGTTCGAGTTCAAGCGCCTTCGTATAAGCCGCCGCCGATTCTTCAAGCCTGAAATCGAGGCGGTTAGCAAGGCCGAGCGTCTGGTACGCAGCAGAAGAATTCGGATCGATTCGGATAGTGTTTTCAGCCACGCGTCTTGCTTCCGAGCCGTTTTCGACGCTGATATAAAACGCCGCGATATTCAGCAATTGGCCAACATTTGTGTCTGCTTTATCCTCAAATATTTTTGTTATCTGTAAAGCCTCATCGCGAAACCCGCGAAAATACAGATTCGTCGGAAATTTTGAAAGCGTTTCGCTAAATAGCTTTTCCGGCAGTGGTTTCGGAGCGTCCTCTGCGGCAGCTATAAACAATTCTGCCGCCGCCAAAGCATCGCCTCCTGCGAGTTTCTCATTTCCAAGCGCCGCTTCGGTTTCGGCTATCGACTCAAACGCTTTGGCTTTTCTTGTCGATTTCGGAAAAGCTTCAACAAATTTCCTGAGCGCCGCAATGCTTTCGACCGCATCAGAGATTGCGCTGGCTTTGTCCCATTCAACCTGTTCGCTTGGTCTTTTTGACGGAGTGCCTGTTGTCTTCGGTTTGGCCGTGGCTGCTTTAGTCTTTTCGACAGACGGTTTTGCCTTTGACGCAGCGGATTTGGTTTTCTGCGGTTGCGGATGCGCAATATTCACAAAAAAGCCGAAAAGAAAAATGGTCGCCAGGAATCTCATAAAAAAAGTCAATAATAACGTTGTCTTTTCAAAATAATACCATGATTGCGTTTTCGCCTGATGCGTCCTATCCTCACTTTATGACCGAACTCGATCAGGTCTGGTCGGAACTGCTGGACAAGGCCGCGTCAAAAGCACACCATCAAGGACATAGCGACATCGCCGAATATCTGCGGCTAAAAGCTGCAAACGACGCGGTCCGTGGCATTGGCGTCGGCTGGCTGATCGATACGATTCTTGAAATCGCCGGCCAGGCCGTTCGACAAAACGCCGCCATTACCATCGAGCGCGAAGAGCCGCACAATTTTGCCCACGGCAATGCAAACATGGTCGGCTCACTTCTTCGCTTATCTTACGGTGTGAGATGTTTGACCGTCGAGGCAGGTTGGACGCGAACGCCGCGCGACGGCATCATGAAAAACGGAGCTCTCGCTCTGGCACGCATCACGCATTTCGGAATGCCGAAAAAGGGAGCCGAGTTTCGACTCGTTCACGGCGACAAACTGCCGAATTGGCTGAACGAAAAAAATCATAAAGTTGAAAGTAACGACCTGAGCCACCACATTGATGTGCTTTTCGAGATTTGATCGCTGTGACACGGTGTGACACAAATTGCTACAAGCAGAAACGTTGTAAACTAAAGCAACACTTGGTTTAAGTCTGATTTGACCAAGCGTTCCGAGTCCCACGCCGTTTTTTGCCCTAGTGGGACGGGTTAAATCTTGTAAACATTCGACTTACGACGTGTTTTTTGCGGCGTTCCACGAATTTTTGAAGAAAATTCCGACCAATCCTTACGGGCGTCTCCCGCTGTTTTTTTTGGTCAACCCTCTATACTCGTTTTTGGTTATCAAATAGCTAAATTATACTGTTTCAGCCTATCATAAATTTGCATAAATGTCAAGAAATGTTATCGCTGCAACACACGCGGGCTGCCGATAGTGTCTTAAAACTGGTGTAGTCGAGATGGCTGATTTCTTCTTTTCGATCTTAGCGTCTTTGCGTGAAAAAAAGCCGATCTCACGCAAAGCCGCAAAGTCCGCAAAGTCTAGGTGACATTAGCACTACAGCTATAGGACACCATCGGACTGCCGGTCTCTAAAACCGGGTTTGGTAATCACGGCCGTTTGAGATATTATTAAAGTTTAACTTTTACCTTAGGAGTACCTCACGAGTGATCGCAGAACTTGATAAATTGATAGAACTTCAAAGGACCGACACCAACCTTCGCAGGTTAAAACAGTCGATCCAGACATCGGAAGCAAGGCGTGCTGAAATCGAACAGGAGTTTGAACAGCACGCCTTTTCTATACGCGAAGTACAGAACCGCCGTGACGACTCCAACGTAAAGCGCGCCGATCTCGAAAAACAGATCGCCGAGAACAAAACGTATCTCGAACGCGCCGATCGCAATCTAAAGCACGCGCAAAACTCGAAAGAATACGAAACTGCCATGCGCGAGACCGACGCTCTGCAAAAACAGATCGCCGCGTTTGAGACACAGGTTGTCGAAATAATGGAGTCGCTAGAAGCGGTCGAAAAAGAGCTTGAAGAGCGAGCCGAAGAGATCAGCACCCTTGACGGGAAACGCTCTGCCGCACTCGCCGAATTCGATGGTGCACTGGCGAAGGACAAGACTGAGTTCAATTCAGAGACAAAACACCGACAAACGGCATTCGCCACTCTGCCGCCGCGCCTCGCCGCGGTCTATGACCGGCTTGCTCAGCGCAGCCGCGATGGTATAGCAGTCGCGGAGGTTATCGGCGGTGCGTGCAGTGCTTGTTTTATGCAGCTTCGTCCGCAGGTCCAGTTGAACGTAAAAAAAGGCGACGAGATCATCGTCTGTGAAAACTGTTCGCGGATAATGTTTATCCCGCAGCGCGGAGCCGAAGCCGGTGCATCTTAGTCCTGATGGCGAGAATCCAGAGAATCCGACAGAAGATCATTGATCGTGCTTACTACCTTTCATCCCATGCAGAAGAGGAAATGCTTGACGATGAGTTGGCACGAGATGATATAGAAAATGCTATTCTAAAAGGACGGGTGCAGAAGAAATTGACAGAGGATGTGCGAGGCACGAGATATTGCGTAGAAGGCCCAGCCAGAGATGGGCGGCCAATGCACGTGATATGTAGGTTTAACGAAGATGCTGATGTCATAATTATCACAGTTTACGCTGTAACAGAGGATACATGATTTGCGAGTTTTGCCGAGGCGACACCGTCAAAAAAAAGGTCAAACGCCAGCATTGGCTGCGAGACCACCTTTACATTGTTGAGAACGTAGAAGCGGAAGTGTGCGCTGAATGCAGTGAGCGTTATTTCCACGCAACTACTCTTGATGCAATTGATAAGTATCTGTCGACGGAACATCACGTAAAAGAGCAGCTTAGCGTCGAAGTAGTTAGCATGGTCTAGATAACGCGACCAACCCCGCAGCTCCGAAACGAGACATAAGTTGAGGAATATTGGATGAAGTTAGGATTATCCATCATAATCTCGATATTGTTTACGGCAGGTGTTTTTGCTCAAAAGGGAAATGTTACCGCCGAAATATTTCCGGATAACTCGCCTACAGCAGATAAACTGCCGTTGCCTGATTATCCGAAAATCGCAAGTAACGCAGGGCTTGACGGACGTGTTTCGGTGGAAGTTGTTTTAGACGAAAAAGGTAACGTCAAATCAGCCGACGATGCTGACGGCCCATATCCAGTCTGCAAGTTGGTGGCAGACCCTAAGGTTCTTGCTTTGCGAAATTCTGCGTTACATGCGGCAAAAAAAGCCCGTTTTAGTTCGACAGCCGCTCAAAATACTAGCGGCATGCGCTTTCGTATTGCGTACAATTTTCTAGGCGAGCACGCTTTGAAACTTGGGCGTTATAACGTTAGGCTTGATGATGGGAACGCCAAAACTGAAAAAACTACCGCTTTGGGAATTAAAGTAACAGAAACCGGCAATAGTGACACGAGCAGCGGCATTAACCCAAATCCTGAATTGGGTGACGGAAAAGGTGTTGGAGATTCACAGAAGCCAAAAACCGTGTCCGGAGGTGTTCTCAACAAAACAGCAATGACGCTCACTAAACCCTCGTACCCGGCTGCTGCGCGAGCGATTCGCGCCGGCGGTATGGTCGTGGTTCAAGTACTGATCCTCGAAGAGGGTAATATGTACTCTGCCAAGGCAATTTCAGGTCACCCATTACTGCGGCGAGCCTCAGAGATAGCCGCTTGCAGTTCCAAATTTACACCGACATTACTCTCAGGCGAACCTGTCAAAGTCTCTGGGGTTATAACATACAATTACGCGCCTTAGAGAACGACTGTATGCTATAATTCCGCCAAATCATTTTTAGAAAATTTATTTAGGAGAGCATAGACATTTGTGGCTATAGATAAAATTAGAGAAATGCTTGGCGATGACGCCGACACGCTTTTGAATCATGTCTCTAAAACAATTTCAAAAGACAGTTTACATTTGCCGGGGGGCGATTTTGTTGATCGCGTCTGGACAAATTCTGATCGAAGCCCTCGCGTTTTGAGGAGTTTGCAGACGTTGCACGATCACGGCAGGCTTGGCGGGACAGGTTATGTTTCGATATTGCCGGTCGATCAGGGCATCGAGCACTCGGGCGGCGCGAGCTTTGCGCCTAATCCGGAGTATTTCGATCCTGCGAACATCGTAAAACTTGCCATTGAGGGTGGCTGCAATGCCGTCGCTTCGACATACGGCGTGCTCGGCTCGGTCGCACGCAAATTTGCGCACAAAATTCCTTTCATCGTAAAAATTAATCACAACGAGCTTCTTACGCTTCCGAACCAGTTCGACCAAGTGATGTTCGGCACGATCGAGCAAGCGCACAATATGGGCGCGGTCGCGGTCGGCGCGACGATCTATTTTGGCTCCGATCAATCGACGCGTCAGATCACGGAGGTCGCCGAGGCGTTTGCGTATGCGCACGAGCTTGGAATGGCGACGATACTTTGGTGTTACTTGCGCAATTCGAAATTCAAATGCGACGAAGGCGACATGCACACGGCTGCCGACCTCACGGGCCAGGCAAATCACCTCGGCGTCACGATTCAGGCGGACATCATAAAACAAAAACTGCCCGAGCGAAACGGCGGTTACACGGCCATGAACAAAGGCGGCAGCTACGGCAAAACACACAAGAAAGTATATGAGGAGTTAACGTCGGAGAATCCGATCGACCTCGTGCGCTATCAGGTAGCGAATTGCTACATGGGACGCTGCGGCCTGATAAATTCCGGCGGCGAATCAAAAGGCGCCAGCGACATTGCCGACGCCGTCCGAACAGCCGTCGTCAACAAACGCGGCGGCGGAACCGGCCTTATCTCGGGACGCAAAGCCTTCCAACGCCCAATGTCCGAGGGCGTTGAGTTGCTCAACGCAATTCAAAATGTCTATCTGTCGAAAGAGATAACCATCGCCTAAATTATCAAATTTGCCCATTTTGTATTAAGATATGGCCGGATCGAGATTCATCGATCCGGTCTTTTTTCTTTCCTTTACATAATTGTTGATCAGCTGAGTGATGTCGAAAATCATGAACGCAAAAAACTGGAAGTACGCCGCTATCCCGACGCTTTTCGTCGCATTCCTGGCTATCTATCCTCAGTTGAATTTTTGGATGGCAAAGGGTTCGACATGGCAGGGCGCGTATTTCGTTGCAAATTTTGACGAGGTAGCTTATTCGGCTTATGTCAACGCCTTAATGAACAACAAACCGCGCAAATACGATGCTTACCTTGCGGCCGAATCTCCGCACGAATCACTGTATTCGATCCAGTTTATTCCTGCATATTCGATCGCATTGCCCGCAAAACTTCTTGGTGTAAATGCTTCAACTGCCTTCATCATTCTCAATATTTTGGCCGCCGCTGCCGCTGCGTTTTTCATTTTTTGGCTCCTTTTTAAGATCACGGCAGACGGCCCGTTGGCCGCAACGGGCGCTTTATTGATTTGTTGTTTGGGAACAGCCGTCGCGTTCGAAGGCGAGTTGCGATACTGGTTACAAGGCCAGATTTTGGTCGATTTCTTTCCATTCTTGAGACGGTATCAGCCGGGTTTTGGATTTCCTTTCTTTTTTCTCTTTTGCGGTTTGGTCTGGTGCTCGCTTACGGCAGCATCACGGAACAAAACAGTTATTTATTCATTGCTGAGCGGCATTAGCTTCGCCGTGCTCGTGTTCTCGTATTTTTTCCTTTGGACGGCAGCGGCGGCTTGGCTCGCCTGCGTCTATTTATTATTTCTTATTTGGCAAAAAGAAAACCTGACAAGAGTGCTTATCAATTTTGCAATTGTCTCAGCCACCGGCATCGCAGCACTTATTCCATATTTCATAATGCTGTCAAATCGCTCAGCGCACATCGACACCATACAGCTTTTGACAAATACGCGTTTGCCGGATTTTGATTCACCGTCGCTTGTTTTTGGATTGATCGTCGCCGTCGGAATTGCCATTCTTGTCCGGCGCGGCAACGTTGAAATTAAATCCCCGCGAACGCTTTTTGCCCTGGCATTTGCGCTAACGCCGATTGTTTTGTTCAACCAACAAGTCGCGACAGGCCGCTCGCTGCAGCCGATCCATTACGAAGTTTTTATTGCCAACTATCTTGTTCTTGCGTCGCTTGCGATTTTTTTATCATTCCTGTTCAACCGAGCAGCCAACGGCGAGATCGTTTCTTCCGCCCGGCGTGGCTTGCTTTACATTGCAGTAATTGCTGCCGGCTGGGGCATTGTCGAGGCTACCGGATCGACCATGCGCAACATTCCATTTGCAGATCTTCGCGATCTATCGATTCCCGCGATCAACTATATTGAGAAGCAGGAACGGCAAACACCGACAAACGGCGCCGTGTATGCCTCGAATACAGGTACGGCAGATTATATCCCGACAATTGTACCTCTTCGTCCACTCTGGACATCGCACAGTTCGATGGCCGGCGGCTTTGACATCGCCGAGAATAAACGGCTGTTTTACTGTTACCTTTATTACTCGGGCTACGCTGACAAAGATCTCGCGGAAGCGTTGCAGGCTAGATCTTTTGAGGAAACCGCCGTTATTTTTGGCTCAGAGCGAGCACTGCCTGAGTTAGGCAAGGCAATTGAGCCGGTTACGGCTCAGGAAATCGAAACAGAGGCGCGCAAGTATGCCGAATTTGCAAAGAATTTTTCTAAAGACGCAGCCGCGAATCCGATACTTTCGTATGCGATAGTTACAGCCGACGAGAGCACAAATCTAACTAATCTCGACAAATGGTACGAGCGCGACGCCGGCGCTGTCACAGGCGTTTTCAAAGTTTACAAGCTTAAGCAGCGGCCGTGAGCGGCAGCTGTTCAGTTTGTTAAAAGAGAACCTCTCCATTTGAGATAACCTTATGTCAACAAAACGCAGCTCTACATGGAAATTCGTTTTGGTTCCTACGCTGACCGTGCTTTTCCTGGCTATCTACCCGCAGCTAAATATTTGGTCGGTCCAAGGTACCGAATGGCATGGTGCGTACGTTGTTTCCAATTACGATGAGGTCGCTTATTCAGCTTACGTAAATTCATTGATAGATGGAAAGTCGCGCAGAAATGACCCGTTTATCGGAAAGGCTGATCTGCCATACGAGTCATTGTATTCCATCCAAATGATCCCCGCTTATTCAATTGCGGTTCCGGCTCGCGTTCTCGGTTTCTCGGCGTCTACGGCGTTTATCATCCTGAATTTCCTGATACCGATCTTTAGCTGTCTGACAATTTTCGCGTTTGTCTGGGCTGTGACAAAAGACGCCATGCTTTCATCGGTCGGAGTAGTTGCGGTTTTATGCTTAGGCACCGCAGTCGCTTTCCAGGGTGAATTGCAGCATATTATCCGCGGCAATTATTTGTGCGATTTCTTTCCGTTCCTTCGCCGCTACCAACCCGGATTCGCGTTTCCTTTATTTTTTCTTTTTTGTTTATTTATCTGGCGTTCTTTTACGGCAGAGGAAAATAAGCGCGGCTTGATTTTCGCAGTCCTTTCGGGGCTGGCAATCATCGCCCTTGTCTTCTCTTATTTCTTTCTTTGGACTACAGCAATAGCGTGGCTGGGTGTTTTGGCTTTTCTTTGGTTTGTCTTTAAAAAAGAAGATCGGTCAAAAATACTGGTCCGCGCCGGAATTGTCGGCTTTATGGCGATCTCAGCGATCGTGCCGTATTTCTTGATGCTTACAAACAGAAACCTAAATACCGACGACATTCAGCTTTTGAATTACACTCGTGCTCCCAATTTATTAGTGTTGCCCGTAGTCCTCGGTTTTCTTATCATCGCCGGCATCCTTTATTTTTTGCGCAACGGTAGAATGACGTCGAATTCGCCCGCAGTTTTGTTGACAGCTTCATTGGCATTAACACCCGTAGTGCTCTTTAACCAGCAGATCGTTTCGGGACGGTCTCTTCAACCCGTACATTACGAAATATTTATCGCAAATTACCTGCTTTTGATTGCAATTGTGTTTTTCGCGCATCTGATTCGTAAATCTTCTAATAGTGAGCGAGTCACTTTGAACTTTCGCCGGGGCCTAATCTATTTCGGTATAGCTGCCGCTTTCTGGGGTTTAATAGAATCATCGGCGACGGCAAAACGAAACGCCGGATTTGAAAAGCTTCGGGACGACGCGATTCCGGCCTTGAGTTACTTGCGCGACAAAGCTGTTCCTCGCGCGCAAAACGGCGACGCTCCGA
Source organism: Pyrinomonadaceae bacterium (assembly GCA_046160805.1). GTDB lineage: Bacteria > Acidobacteriota > Blastocatellia > Pyrinomonadales > Pyrinomonadaceae > OLB17. Next base: position 2,106 of record JBJXHF010000017.1, on the reverse strand, counting down.
CGATCATGACGACGAATCTTATGGTTGCCGACTACATTCCTACGGTTACGCCGTATCGTCCGTTGTGGAATCCTCATACCAATTCCGCGGGCGGTGTGAATCACGCAGAAAATCTCGAGTTATTCTATAAATACCTCTACTATTCCGGCTATGACGAAAAGGATCTGGCACAGGCTATAAATGAAAATCTTTTTGAAGTAATGGCCGCATTATTCGGGGGCGGAAGAGCGTTGCCGACCCTCACCGGCGAGGCAAAACCGGTGACACGGAGTGAGATCGAAACCGAGATCAATAAATACCGAAATTACCGCAACAACTTCGATCAGGCAAAAGCAGGCATGCCCGAGCTTTCGCATATCGTGGTCCCTTCAAAAGCCGAACCTGATTTCGCCAATCTCGACAGATGGTATGAACGAGACACGGGAGTAGAAGCGGGGTTGTTTAAGGTTTACAATCTCAAACTGCGTCCATAAAAATCTTTTTTTTGCCCGCGAATAACGCGAATCAACACGAATAAAATAGATGTTCTTCTATTCGTTTTATTCGCGTTATTCGCGGGCAAAAAACGGATTTGACGTGCGCTCGCGGCCGATAGTAGTTTCCGGGCCATGGCCACAGTAAACTGTGAAATCATCTCCGAGGCTGAAGATGTTCGTGCGGATAGATTCGATCAGTTGTTCGTAATCGCCGCCCGGCAAATCGGTTCGTCCTATCGTGCCGCTAAACAAACAATCGCCTGTAAATACAACTTGCTCGTTTTCCTCCGCTAATACCATATGGCCGCTTGTGTGTCCGGGACAATGCCTCAATGAAAATCGCAGATTTCCAACCTCGAGTATCTCGCCATGCTGCCAATTTCTTGTGATCTTCGGCGGGTCATCATACGCAAATCCGAGCGCCTCCAATTGATCCGGCGCGATGCCCATCATCAGCGGCTGCTGCGGCAAGCCGTAATAATAATCTTCATCGCCTTCGTGCAATAAAATTTCTGCATTCGGAAAGCTCCTGTGCAGATCGGCCGTGCCGCCAATGTGATCGAGATGCCCGTGCGTCAGGCAGATAGCCTGTAAATCCAACTTTTTATTATTAATAAAATCAACCAACTCATCCGACCGCTCGCCCGGATCAATGCAGATAGCCTTGCGCGTCTCTTCGCAAGCGACAACGCGAGTGTTTTGCTGAAAAGGTGTTAATACAAAAGTCTTAATTAGCATTTGTTAAAGCATTCAAATATTTGTCGGTATTAAAGTCTTCGACGCGCCGTTCTTTCAAAACATAAACAAGTGCCTCTCGATAAGTTTTAGCGTCAGGCTTTCCGCTAAAACATGGCGTTTCGATCTCAGTCAGGTTCAAATAACTTATCAAACAGCTCAAAAGCATCCACAGCAATATCTCTTCGCGTGTTCCTATCGGGTTGTGCTTTATTATGCTTTCACGATCTTCGATTATGCCTTCACAGATACTGGCAAATTCGGCTTCGCTTATTTTTGTCATACATTTTCTTCGTACATCAAATAATGCGACGCCGTCATGCCGACTTTTTCGTAAACTTTTTGTGCCCCTGTGTTTTCAGTTTCGACATACAGCCTGAAGCCGCAGACATTTCCTTCTTCCGTGGCGTTTGATTTTACAAAATCATACAAGCGCGAATAGATCTTTTGCCCACGGGCCTCGGGCAAGATGTAAACGCTCTGTATCCACCAAAACCATGCCGCGCGCCAATCGCTCCATTCGTAAGTTACCATCAGGCCGCCGACAATTTTTCCCTGCGTCTCCGCAACAACATAAAATCCCTTTTTTTCATCGCTAAAAACCGCTTCGACTCCGCGTCGCAGTACATCGGAATCGAGATATTTATTCTCCGTCTCCAACGCCATCGCTTTGTTGAATTCGACCAGCGAATCGATGTCGCCCACCGTTGCTATTCTGATATTCATGTCGTTTATCTCCGTAATAACTGATAACTGATAACTAAAAGCTTATCACTAGCGTTGCGTTAAGCAATCAAATAGTTCTTTGAAAACATAGTTAGATAAAGGGTTAAGCCTTGTTTTGATTCTAAACGATTTGAATTGAGATTGGTTATTGGGCATAGACTGGGCTTCA
>JBJXHF010000016.1:0-10732 GCA_046160805.1 Pyrinomonadaceae bacterium | reverse complement strand
GAGCGTGCACGCGCTAATGTAGCCGCACGCTCGTTCACACTCGCGTTTCCGCCCGTACACGGCAGAAAAGTCTGGAAATTGTCGTAAAAAATAGGTTATTATAATAGATGTCGCTCCTCCCAATCCGACCTCGCGGCTGTTCGTCTATGAACGACTCCAATTCAAATCGACGCGATCTGAAGCCGGCGCTTGTGTTTTTGAGCGGCGAATTGATAGCCGTACCGATTCCGCTTGAGCGCGAAGAGGTGATTTTGGGGCGAGCTCTTGAGGCCGATGTCCGTATAAACGACACGCAGGTCTCACGGCAGCACGCGCGCATTATTGCAAAGCCGACCGAATCTAGAGTCGCGATGCAGTATGTTTTGAACGACCTCGATTCGCGAAACGGCACATTTCTAAACGGCCGCCGCATAAAGAGTCAGAATCTGGAAAACGGCGACAAAATCACTGTCGGCGATACGATCCTGCGTTTTGACCTGCTCGACCAGATCGACCGCGACTTCCATCAGCAGATACACCGTCTCATCGCGCACGACGATCTGACAGGATTGCTTTCGAGCCGGTCGTTTTTTTCCGAGTTACGCCGCGAAGCCGGCCGAGCGAAAACCGAAAAACGTCCGTTTTGCGTCCTGATGATGGACGCCGATAATTTCAAAGGCGTAAACGACACGCACGGCCATTTGACAGGCAGCAAGACGCTGGAAGAGATAGGATTTTCTATAACGACAAGCCTCCGCAGCGGCGATGCTGCGGCGCGGTTTGGAGGCGATGAGTTTGCGGCGTTTTTGCTCGACGCAGATCTCGCCCAAGGTGTCGTCGCCGCCGAGCGCATCCGCGCGAGCATCGAAGAATACGACTTCAGCATCGTCCGCCAGGGAAAAACTAAGGAGACTCATCACATAACCGTCAGCATCGGCGTTTCTTGTTTTCCCGACGATTCTTCAGACCCGATCGAGCTTGTCGAAATGGCCGACTCCGCCCTCTACCGCTCCAAACGCCAGGGTCGCAACCGCATCGCCGCCTACTGCGACGTCACTCTCGAAGAGCTAAACTACGCCGACCTGCCTCCACGACGCGATTAATCAAAAATGCGTAAGCCCGCGTGTTAACAAGGGCGGTACATTCAACGTAGAGTGTGCCGCCCTTGTTAACACGCGGGCTTGCGCACTTTTGACGGCAGCAAGATTTTATAAGTCTTTTATACATTAAAAAAATCTTAAATTTTGACCCGAAATAATGAAAAAAGGCTGTCTTTGCCTCTTTCCTATTTCCCTAAGAACCGAATTGCGCGTTTTTTACGTTGACAAACCGGAGAAACTAACCTATATTCTTTTTACCAATTTAGTCAATTGTATGAAGTAGCAGGAAGTTGTAAACCGCTGGCCTAGTAAAAGCGGCTATTTACGTGATTTAGCGGCCTGATCGAGTCAGGCTGGAGGATCGTTAATTATGTTCAACCGTCACCGTCCCTCCCGTTTTATCGTTTCGAGAAATCTCGTTTTTGCCCTTGTCATCGCGGCTCTCGTTACCGTCACAGCATCTATATTGTCTGCGACGTCGTATTCTAAGGATTTTTATGCCGGCGCCGAATGGCTCAGTTTGGCCGGTTTTACCGGAGCCGAGTCGTCGAGCAGTTTAATGCTTGCGGGCAACATCTCGGGCAGGGTCTTTCAGGATTTTGACGGCGACGGGACATACGACACTACATCGACGATCACCAACGATGGTTTTGGAACGATCGGCGCGGCGATCGACCGGGGAATCGCGAATGTCGAAGTGCGCGCATACAGCGCCGCAGGTGCAAACGTAACGACAGGCAGTGTGGTTTTGACCGATGCGAACGGCCTTTATACTTTGACGACCAGCGATGCGGGATCAGGTCCATACAGAATTGAATTTACAGCCCTGCCGGCTGGTTTCCTGCCATCGGCGCGAAGCACCGACTCGGTTAGCGGCGGCACGGCGACAAATTCAGGCTCGACGGTTCAGTTTGTCTCTACGCCCGCAACGAACGTCAATCTCGCGCTCGATTATCCGACGGAATACTCGCAAACCAACCCGCAGATCGTAGCCGCCATGTATGAATCGGGCGATGCGATCACGGGACCGAATAACGGACAATCCACGATTCTGAGTTTTCCCTATTCGGCGGGAAGCACCGACGCGACCAGCGGAGCGACGGAATCGTTTTTTGATCAGCCGACGGCCAATCCGCTTGATGTTCCGGCAAACCAGGTCGGTTCGACTTTTGGCCTCGCGTATGCACGAAAGACGAGCCTGATCTTCGCCGCTGCATACTTCAAGCGTCATGCAGGCTTCGGTCCACAAGGCCCGAACGCGATTTATAAGATCAGCCGAACAGGCTCCGGCTCGGTGACGGGTTTCTATACCGTTCCGGGAACAGCAACCAACTCGCACGACACAGCAAATTACGTCCGCGACAACGGAAACACAGGCTGGAACGGCGTAGGCACAACCGGAGTTGGCGGCGTAGCTCTTTCGGAAGACGAAGCAACGCTCTACGCATTCAATCTTGCGAACCGGACACTGTATTCGCTAAACGCAAGCTCGGGGGCAACGATCACGAGCCAGGCTGCACCAACGAACCTGCCGCTTCCTTCGGGAACCTGCGCGGCGGCGGATGCGCGCCCCTTTGCATTGACAGTGTATCGCGGCCAGCTTTACGCCGGCATGATCTGCAGCGCGGCTTCGACGGCTAACGTCGATACATTTACCGACAGCAACAGCAGCGGTTTTTGGGATGCGGGCGACTATTATATAGACACCAACCAAAACAATGTCCGCAACTCCGGCGAATCATACATTGATCAAGACGGCAACGGCTCATATACCGCGCCGGAGACTTTCACCGACGTTGACGGCAACGGTATTTATAATCTCGGCGACGCCCGCGGGCTTCGCGCTTATGTCTATACGGTAAATCCCACAACGCTGGCATTTAGCGCTTCGCCGGTGTTTCAAATGCCGCTGAATTACAGACGCGGACTTACCAGACAGGAACAGGGAGCGTTAGGTGCCTGGCGCCCTTGGTCGAGTGTTTACCGCTCGGCAATTGCCGGTTTGAGAACTATCTACTCCCAGCCGATGCTTACCGATATCGCGTTTGACAACGGCAACCTCGTCCTCGGATTTCGCGACCGCCTGAGCGATCAGGTCGGCAATGGCACGGAGTCAAACCCCAACGACGCCACCACTGATAAATACCAGCCCAGAACGGCGGGAGATGTGATCCGTGCCTGCGGAACGCCGAATTCATGGACGGTCGAAAGCAATGGCCGATGCAGCGGCGGCGGCTCCTCTCCGCAAAATGTGATGGAAGGGCCCGGCGGCGGTGAATTTTATTACGGCGATTCTTACGACCTGTCAAACGATCTCATATCGCCGGCTGTGAGCGTCACCGGAAAGGGCGGCAACCACGACGACATCAGTCACGGCGGCATCGAACAGCTTCCGGGAGCACCGGACCTCATAATTTCATCCCTTAATCCGATCGGGAACGTCCCGGACAAGATTCACGACGGCGGCATAAGATGGCTTAGCAATTCGACGGGAAATTATACAAAGGCTTTCAGGCTTTTCGATGGCGGCGGAGATGACGGCAATGTTTTCGGTAAGGCCGGAGGCATCGGCGGAGGCCTGACGATTCTTTCCGACCCGGCACCGATCGAGTTGGGCAACCGCGTTTGGCGTGACCTTAACAGCAACGGCGTTCAGGATCCGGGTGAAAACGGAATCGACAAAGTCACGGTTAGGTTATTTCAGGGTTCGACGCTTAAGGGAACGGCGGTTACGGACGCAAACGGTGAATATTATTTTGTTTCGAGCACTGTCGCAGACCCGAACACGACCGATAATATCGGCCAGGTCAACGGAGGCATTCTTTACAACACTGCATATCAAATTCGGCTGGATAATGCGGCCAACTACTCTTCGGGCGCTTTGATGGGCCTCATTTTAACGACAGTCAATCAAACATCGCAATTGGGCGACGACGATTCATCCGATTCGGACGCATCAAACGTGACCAACCCGTCGGGATCACCGGCTGGAACGTTTCCGGTTATAAGCCTGACGACCGGTAATCCTGGAGCAAACAACCATACGTTCGACACCGGATTCCGCGCCGCTGCGACACCGACGGCAACGGCTACAAATACTCCGACCAATACCGCAACTGCAACTGCAACCAATACATTTACGCCGACGCCGAGCGCGACGAACACCTTTACGCCGACGGCGACAAGAACGAACACATTTACCCCAACGGCGACAGCAACTAATACATTCACGCCGACGGCAACTGTAACAGCGACATTCACGCCGACGCCGACAGCGACAAACACTTTTACGCCGACAAGAACGAACACCTCTACCCCAACGGCGACAGCAACTAATACATTCACGCCGACGGCAACGGTGACCAGCACATTTACACCGACAGCAACGGCAACGAATACGTTTACCCCAACGCCGACCGCAACGAATACATTTACTCCGACAAATACAGCAACCGCGACTGCGACGCATACATTTACTCCGACGAATACGGCAACCGCGACCGCGACGAATACGTTTACTCCGACAAACACAGCGACCGCGACCGCGACGAATACTTTCACGCCGACGGCAACGGAGACATTTACGCCGACGCCTACAGCTACTGAGACGTTTACGCCGACAGCGACGGCAACCGAAACATTTACGCCGACCGCGACAGCGACTGAGACGTTCACTCCGACCGCGACCGCTACGGAGACATTTACGCCAACGGCAACTGCCACGGAGACATTTACACCCACCGCAACCGCGACGGAGACATTTACGCCAACGGCTACGGCGACTGAAACATTTACTCCGACGGCAACCGCGACAGAGACGTTTACGCCAACAGCCACGGATACACCAACGGCAACGGCAACCGAAACCTTTACTCCGACTGCCACGGCGACTGAAACGTTCACGCCGACGGCAACGGCGACCGAAACATTTACACCAACTGCTACTGCTACGGAAACCTTTACTCCGACGGCAACGGCTACGGAAACGTTTACGCCAACGGCGACCGCAACGGAAACGTTTACTCCAACGGCGACGGCAACTGAGACTTTCACTCCGACTGCGACAGCTACGGAGACTTTCACGCCAACGGCAACTGCCACGGAGACATTTACTCCGACCGCAACTTCGACGGAGACTTTCACGCCGACTGCAACTGCGACGGAAACATTTACGCCGACAGCGACGGCAACAGAAACGTTCACTCCGACAGCGACCGCGACGGAGACGTTTACGCCGACAGCTACGGCAACTGAAACATTTACTCCGACGGCGACAGCGACGGAGACATTTACTCCAACTGCAACGGCGACGGAGACATTTACACCGACTTCGACCGCCACGAACACAGACACGCCGACAGCAACGAACACAGACACTCCAACGCCGACTGCGACCGAGACATTTACGCCGACGGCGACGAATACGGCAACCAGTACACCGACTTCGACATGTACGCCGCCGTTAGTCGAAGGTTTCGACAGCATTCTGACGCTGCCGGGTGCAGGATGGGTTCAGGACAACAACAGCAATCCTTCGGGTGCGGGCACTTGGTTCCAGGGCAATCCTGCCGCGTTCCCGTCGCATATGGGAGTTGCCAACTCTTACATCGCCGTTAATTTCCAGAGCGGCACCGGAGTGTCGGATCTCAGTAACTGGCTCTTGACGCCGACACTGATACTTCAGAACGGCGACTCGATCACCTTCTGGACGCGGACTTCCGCCGGATCGCCTTTCCCGGATAGACTCCAGGTGCGTTTGAGCACAAACGGTACGAGCACGAACGTTGGAACTGCATCAACCGATGTGGGCGACTTTACAAACCTGCTATTGGATATCAATCCGACTCTAACCGTGGGTGGTTATCCTGAGGCATGGACGCAATTCACCGCAACGGTGACGGGTGCTCCATCGGCAACCGCCGGAAGGTTTGCGTTCCGTTACTTTGTCGATGGCGGCGGACCGGCAGGCGACAACTCGAATTACATCGGGATAGACACGCTTTCGGTCGATAGCTGTAATCCTGCTCCGACCGCGACGGCAACATCCACGAATACTGCGACGGCGACAGCGACGGAGACGTTTACGGCAACGTCAACGGCGACGAGTACATTCACTCCGACACCGACGGCGACTAATACATTTACGCCGACGGCGACGGCGACTAATACATTTACGCCGACGGCGACGGCGACGAATACGTTTACACCGACGCCGACTGCGACGAATACATTTACACCGACGTCAACGGCGACGAATACATTTACGCCGACGCCGACTGCGACGAATACGTTTACTCCGACGTCAACGGCGACTAATACATTTACGCCGACGCCGACTGCAACGAATACTTTCACACCGACCTCAACAGCGACGAGCACGTTCACGCCGACGCTGACGGCAACTTCGACAAATACGAACACGCCGACGCCGACGCCGACGGTTCAGTACTTCATCGACGGCACCGTGACGTATGGTAATTCGAATGGAGGAACACGCTTCATTTCAAACGCTCAAGTGAACGGTTCGGGATCGCCGAACGTTACCACGAACACAGGCGGCCTCGGGCCGGGCGAAGGCGATTATTCGCTAACCGGATTCGGGACCGGTTCTTATACTGTTTCGGTATCTAAGGTAGGCGGCCAGAACGGCTATATAACCTCATTCGATGCGGCGAGGGTCACGCAGCATGTTACGGCTTTGAGCCTTTTGACGACCGATGCTCAGAAAGTTACGGCCGATACGAGCGGCAACGGCAGCATCACGTCGAATGACGCAGCATTTATCGCCCGTTACGTTACGGCGCTCGGTCCTCCGTTGGCGCTTGCGGGACAATGGAGATTCTTCCTCCCGCCGGGGCCGACGTTCCCGGTCGGAGCATCGCCTACGAGCAGGTTCTATTCATCGGTCACGAGCAACATCTCTGGTGACGATTACATTGGCTTGCTGATAGGCGAAGTGACAGGCAACTGGATGAACTCCGGTGCGCGGCCTGCTAACGGTCCGGAAAGAAGCACGATCGTCAGGGCGCCGCATCTTGTGACGCCGGCAGACAATGAGGTGCTGATACCGGTTGCGGTCGAGGGAGCGGCGAATAAGGGAATCATCTCTTATGAGTTCAACCTTAGGTATGATCCAAAAGTGATCCAGCCTCAGGCTGATCCGGTCGATCTTGCGCGAACCGTGAGCAGTGGACTGTCGGTCGTTACCAACGCCGAGGAAGCAGGACTTCTGAGAGTGGCAGTTTACGGCCCGATGCCGATCGACGGCAACGGCCTGTTCCTGAATCTTAGGTTCATGGCAGTCGGAGCACCGGGTTCGATGTCACTGCTAACGTGGGAACGCCTGATGTTCAACGAAGGCGATCCGAAGGCTATGGCAGCCGACGGTCAGGTCGAGTTGGTCTCAGCCCTGCCCAATCAGGCCGAGATCAGCGGCCGCCTGCTCAACCCAATGGGACAAGGAGTGCCAAACTCGCGCGTCACATTGACCGACACGGCAGGCAGAAGCTATTCCGTTATTTCAAACGGATTCGGCGTTTACCGCTTCGGCGCTTTGCAGGTCGGACAAACTTACACGATCAGTGTCGAATCACGCCGCTCGTCATTCACACCGTTGACGGTCAGCGTTTTGGGTCAGATTACAGATGTGAATATGATCGCTGAACCGTAGGTCTTTAACGAACTAATATAAAAGCTGTCTCGAACAACGTTTGAGACAGCTTTTTTTTCGGTCGGTAGAACAGAAAATAATTAAACGTCAAAAGCTCCGGTTACGCCTCGGAATCCGTGTCGTGCCTGCTTTAGCGCCCAAGTGATAACGCGTTTTGTGTTGTAGCAGTGGCCGAGAATGTAGTTGCAGGTCGAGAGGCAGTGTTTTGTGCATTCTGTCTTCATCTCGTCTAGCTGTTTGACGTCGAATTTGTGTTTGCCGACAACGCCCCAATCGTGAGTGGCCGAGTACATCGGAAAGCACGGGGCCAGTGTTCCGTCCGTTCGGATGATCAATGAATTCTGTCCGGCGCGGCAATCCCACGGCGGCACTTCGCCGCGCATCAACTCCTTCATCGTTCCGAAATGTGAAAGCGGGTTTGCCATCTTGTAGCCGTGATTGACGGCAAGGTCTTTCAGGTAATCAAGCAAAGCATCGACCTTCGGCCAGTCTTCTTTGGTCAGGTAGGTTTGATTCTCGTTGATGTGTTTGAAATGCGGCTGCTCGGTCATCGGCGATTCGTTGATGTGATAATCGGTCGCGATGCCGTTGTCGCGGGCTATCTGCGTCAACTCTTTCACGTCGTCCATGTTGTTATGGCAGATGTTGATATTAAACATCACCGTGTAGCCGTAATAGCGCTGCCGCTTGACGAGGTAATCAAATTTTTCCTTGATCGGCTCATACGATTTCGGGAGCGATTTTCGCTCTTTGACCGAGTCGACCGCAATGTTAAATGTCGCTATGCCCGCGTCGCCTAATTTATCAATGACCTCCGGCTTCATCAGACGGGCGTTTGTCGGCAGATATACAAAAATGTCCTTTTTCGCACTGTAGTAAACGATCTTGTGAATAAAATCGGGCCGCAGCAACGGCTCGCCGCCCATCAGTGCCAGCACGCGCGAGCCGATCGAGTGCAGCCAGTCGATCGAGCGCTTTGCCACGTCCTCGGTCATGCCCTTGACGCGGTTGTTATACGACCAGCAGTAATGGCAATCGAGATTGCACTTCCAATCAGTAAATAAATAAGGAATGATCGGCCGCAGCTCGCCCGAATGAAACTTCGACCTGAAAAACGGCGAGCCCCATGTCTTCCAAACCCTCTTCGTGTTCAACTGCCGATACTGCCGCTCCGTCATCTCAACCGGATCAGGATGCAGCGGATAAACCGCCTCCGGCAGCTTCACGCCCGGCTGCGGCTCAAGCACCGGCCGCGCCGGCTCTCTGTAAAGAATCTGGTGCAGCTTCTGATCGATCCGAAACGCCGGCGCGTCATTTCCGGGAATAGCTTCATCGATAATGGCCGCTCTCGTCTCTCTACCATTTCCGAAATCCGGCACTTTCGCAGTAATCGTCTCTTCTACAATTGCTGACATTTAGTTCATCCTCGCTAAAAAATTTTACCACTAGAAACGAATAGAAAATACCACCACACCATCGATTTTGCAATCTTTTCCATTATATAATTGCGACCGAGCGATCAACTTCATCGTAGCCAGCAGGCTACAGTTATGATATGATAGAAATTCGACAGACCGAAGCCTTTTCGGAATGGCTTCGAAAACTTCGCGATCTGCGTGCACGGGCCCGAATTCAGGCGAGGATCGACCGCCTTGAATTGGGGAACGCGGGAGACACCCGGCCGGTCGGTGAAGGTATTTCGGAAATGCGGATCGATCACGGCCCGGGATATCGCATCTATTTTATTAAGCGCGCATCGGAGCTGATCATTCTCCTCGCAGGCGGCGACAAAGGCTCGCAGTCAAGAGATATTCAAAAGGCAAAGACGCTGGCACGAAACCTCTGAAAGATATGGCAAAGACAAAAACAACCCGTTACGATGTTGCCGAATATTTACGAACACCGGAAGAAATGGCTGCTTATCTCGAAGCGTGTTTCGAAGAAGCCGACGGCGACGCCGCTTTCGTTGCAAAGGCGCTCGGCAACATTGCCAGGGCCAAAGGCATGACCGAGGTCGCCCGCGACGCCGGCCTCTCACGCGAAAGCCTCTACAAAGCCCTCTCCGGCGAACGCACCCCCGGCTTTGATACTGTCTTGAAAGTGATTAATGCCTTGGGCTTAAAGCTTCATACGGTCCCAAGATAAAACTTATTTGGCTGCGAAGCCATGCGTGGCTATGCCAATCGATATGCAGAAAAAGCTGTGTGATCTTCGTATTCGCCGTTCGATGTGCGGAAAAGCTCCGGTCATCTCGGCTCCGCCGCTAAAGCCTTTGGTTTTGGTCTGAAATGCATTACATTAAAAACAATGAACGGTGACTTCGCTCTTACGCCGCATATTCCAACTGATCGTGCAATAACTCGAAAAGTCAGGAAGGAAACAGGTGCGCATTACACTCCCCAAATTTTGGCGGACTTTGTTGCGGAAAAAATAATTCAGTCCGGCGTTGCTTCAAAGAAGGGCGAAAAAATCAGAATCTTGGATCCATCGGTTGGAGACGGCGAGCTTCTTTTCTCAGTTGCTCAGAAACTAAAATCGACGGGTGCCAAGTTGGAAATCAACGGCTTTGACACAGACACTGCTGCAGTAAATACTGCGAAAAGGCGACTCGAAAATTCATTTTCAACATTGAATGTTGCAATCCGTCGAGAGGACTTCACTTTGTTTTCGCTTAATTATAAAAATGAAGGGAGTCTTTTCCCGCTTCCTAAATATGACGTGGTAATCGCTAACCCGCCTTATGTTCGGACGCAAGTGCTTGGTGCAATCCAATCTCAGGAATTGGCTCGTAGTTTTGGCCTTACGGGGCGGGTTGATTTATACCACGTTTTTATCGCTGGGATCGCTGCAGTGCTCCTGTAAACCTCCCCTTCTTAGCGCCAGTTTAAACTGGAGTAATCCGGGTTATGTTTTGTGAGATATTCGCTGGGAGGCATGCCTCCCAGCGAATCGTGCGGACGGTGATGGTTGTATGTTGCGAGCC
>JBJXHF010000015.1:0-134858 GCA_046160805.1 Pyrinomonadaceae bacterium | reverse complement strand
GATTCGACGGAGTAGCTGTGGGTGAGCTCGCCGCCGTCGGTGATGGTGCCGTCGAGGTCGTTGGCGCCGAAGTGGAGGGCGGTCTGGGCGGTGGCTTTGCCGAGCATGACCCAGTAGGCCTTGATGTGGTCGAAGTTGTCGAGCATCAGGCGTGAGACGGCGATGGTCTTGAGATTGTCGATCGCGTCGGGGCCGGGAAGGCTATCGAGAGCCGTGCCGGATGGATAGAACGCGAGCGGAATGAAGCACTGAAAACCGCCGGTCTTGTCCTGCTGCTCTCTTAAACGCACAAGATGATCTATGCGGTCTTCAATGGATTCGATGTGCCCATAGAGCATCGTGGCGTTTGTTTTGAGACCGGCTTTGTGGACTTTGCCCGCAAGCTCCAACCAACGGTCGCCGTCGCATTTGTGATCACAAATCCTAGATCGTGTCGGTTCGGCAAATATCTCAGCTCCACCGCCCGGACACGAGTCCATGCCCGCCGTGTGCAGCTTGTCGATTAACTCCTCATCCGACATCTTGAAGAACCGAGCCATAAAATCCAACTCGACCATTGTCAGCGCTTTAAGATGCAGCTTTGGAAATTCGCGTTTTAGGGACGAGAAAAGGTCGGTATAATAGGAGAATGGAAGCTTGGTGTTCAACCCTCCAACGATGTGCAATTCCGTGGCGCCTTCGCCAACCGCCGCCCGAGCGATGTCCAAAGCCTCCTCGACCGAATGAGTATAAGCATCTTCAGCCCGCGCCCGACGATAAAACCCGCAAAACTTGCAGTCCGCAACGCAGATATTCGTGTGGTTAAAATGGCGGTTGACGTTATAGTAGGTCGTCAGGCCGTGCTTTTTGCGTCGCACGAAATCCGCGAGCTTGCCGATCGCATTCAAATCGCTAGACGCATAAAAGGCGAGACCGTCGTCGAACGACAACCGCTCGCCGTCCTCGACCTTATCGGCGATGTCCCTAAGATGCGCGTCAAATGAAAACTGCATTTACTAATTAGTTTTTCTAAACGGAGCCTTAAAAATATCTATTTCGAGCTTTTCGGAAAGAATGTAATCGATTGAGTACAACTCTCCATCAACGAATTTTGGAGGCGGAAAATGTTGTTTTCCATCATTGCGTCGAAAAGAGTAGCGGAGACCGTATTCGTCGGTAAACGATTCGTAATATATTGTTTCTCCACCTCCTTTAGGTACGATTGTTCCGCCGGTCCCAGACTTAAAGATATCTGTTGAAAGCCGATCGACTGGAACTGTTTTCTTCGGGGTTAATTTGATAGACCCAATGGTGCCGATATATTGATCGAGTGGACAAACTGCACGGTCTCTGATTTGCCGAGTGGTCATGCAGTCACGCAAATCTAAATAGTCGAACTTAATTAAGAAGCGATCATCATAATCACATTCTGACTCACATGCATTGCCGAATAAACGTTCAACATCTTGTTTCTTGCTAATGCCCAGCACTAATGACTTGATTCGTCCTTTTGCAAAAAACTCGAATCCGCTCAATTCATTTGGAAACGGATTTACTTGCCCCCACGTAAGGGAAAATGAACTAAAAAGCAATATAAGTGCAAAGCAAGGTTTCATATTCTTATGTTATGATTTTACCAGATAGAAAAGCGAGGTTGCGATGCCAAATGTACAGATCTTAAAGGAAAAGGATGCAGTTTTAGTTCCAATTAAAGACTGGGAAAAGATGCAACGAGAAGTGGTTCGTCTGCGAAAGAAAGTAAAGAAGGCCGAGATACTTCAAGATATAAGAGAAGCCGTACTTTCTTTAGAGGCAGATTTGAAGCGCCCTCCAAATCAACGACGAATCACGAAGACAGCTGATGAATTCATCGCTGAGTTGAAGAATGGCAAATAAGATTGTAATTCTTCCAGAGTTTTTGAGGGAGGCAAAACGGCTTGCGAAAAAATATCGATCTTTCACCTCTGATCTTGAGCGGTTTACTCGGGAACTCAAAAAAGATGCTTTGATCGGTGCTTCACTTGGCGGAAACCTAAGAAAGGTGCGCCTCGCTATTCGGAGCAAAGGCTCCGGCAAGAGCGGTGGTGCAAGAGTGATCACATATGTTCTCTTAGCTGAAGATACGATTTATCTCCTTACCATTTATGATAAGTCCGAGACGGAAACGGTTCCGCTGGATGAGCTCAAGGCTCTGGCCAAGAGAATAAAGACGGAAAGCGATTTTACTAACAAGCCATGAAATTTGGACAGGTCCCAAACCCTGAAGAGATCGATTTTACGATCCCGCCTGATCATGCGGACACAAAACGTGTTCTCGAAGGATCGAACGCAAATGGTCTCGATATTCACGTTGGCTGTGCGAAATGGAATAAGACCGATCTGAAGGGCTTTTATCCGAAAGGCGTAAAGGATGAGCTTGCATATTACTCCACTCAGTTCAATTGTATCGAGTTGAACGCGACGTTTTACAGGCTTTTTCCGGCTTCAACTTTTGAAAAATGGCACGCGACTGTTCCTGAAAATTTCAGATTCTTTCCGAAGCTGGAACAGACGATCTCGCATTTTCGCAGGCTGAAGGATGTAGAGCAGGTGGTGGAAAATAATGTGACTAATATGTCGCATTTGAAGGGAAAACTCGGGATGTCTTTTTTGCAGATGCACAATAATTTTGGGCCGAAGGATTTTGATCGCGTGCATGCGTTTATCGACAACTGGGAATACGACATTCCGCTCGCCGTTGAGTTTAGACAGACGGATTGGTATAACGATCAAGCGGTCTCAAGCGAGCTTTACGATCTACTGGAAAATAACAAGATTACAAACGTGTTGGTCGACACAGCCGGACGGCGCGACCTGATGCACATGAGGCTGACGACGCCGAGGGCTTTTGTGCGTTGGGTTGGGGCGAATCATCCGTCGGATAAAACGAGGCTTGACGAATGGGTTGAACGCATTGCGGGTTGGAAGAAACAAGGACTGCAAGAACTGAATTTTTTTGTTCATCAAAATGTCGAGAAAGAGTCGCCGCTGCTGTCGGCGTATTTTATTGAAAAACTCAACAAAAAGATCGGTACCAAGCTGTCTATTCCTCAACTCGCCAATTAATCAATACTCGGGATAATGTCTAAACCCCAAATGTTCGGCAAATTCTTCGTGCTTTCTGTAAATATTCCGACAAATGATACGCGGGCTGTGATAGGTCGCGAACTGTTGAAATAAAAGGAGTTCGAACGCCGTCGCTTCGAGCCAGGCGACCTCGCGGGTGTAGCCGGTTATCAACGCCGCCTGTGTCGAATCCGCAAAACGTTCGACCGCCGTCGGCTTTCTGAAAATGCTGCACGAGCCGAGGTGAATGATCCAATTCTTGAATCTCCCACCCATCATCTCGGCAAGATCAGCAATTTTGAACTTCGTTTTCCCGACATGTATCACGCCCGGCGAACCGTGAAAGGAAAGGTACAAAATGCCTGAGCGCTTGCGTCCGACAAGGCTAAGATTGTATTCAAGCTCGGAGACGGTATTGCAAGAGAGATGAATGTACTTGCACGTCGCCGTCTTGTCCAAAAGCTCAAGCATGGGCAGGACATTCAGCCTTTCCGAAAGCCTCGCGTCCCAAAACGATTCCATGCAAATTATGCTGCGATTTTTATAAGTCATCTGTTAAATAAAAACTGAAGTGCCGAAAGTTGCCAAAAGTATGACGCTTACCGTAGCGTTTGTCGTAAAAAATGCGGCGTTCATTCTGCTCAGATCGTTGGGTTTGACCAGCGTGTGTTGATAAACAAACAGCGCTCCGACCTTGATCACCCCAACAAGAGCGAGCCAGTGCATTTCGGTTACAAAATACAATAAAATCAGAACGACAAACGCCTGAAAATGAAATAAACGGGCGATCCAGAGAGCGTTTTTTACGCCGAATCGAGCCGGTATCGAGCGAAGGCCGTGGCGTCGGTCATGTTCGAAATCCTGACAGGCATAGAGTACGTCAAAACCTGCCGTCCATATCATCACAAAAAGCGAAAGGAGCAGCGGAATTTCGTCGAGCAGGTTGCCGCGAACGGCGATCCAGGCCGCCGACGGCGAGATCGCCAACGCCGAGCCTAGAAGAAGATGAGCGAAAGCCGTGAAGCGTTTTGCATACGAATAGCCGAGCACAAAGACCAGAGCGATTGGCGACAGCGCGAACGTCAGCCAATTGAGCGAATACGAAGCCAACAGAAAGACGCCGATCGACACATAAAGAAACGCCCAGGCAAAGGGAAGCGAGAGTTTTCCGGCTGGAAGCTCTCGCATTGCAGTTCTTGGGTTTGCGGCGTCGATGTCGCGGTCGATTATTCGGTTAAAGGTCATAGCCGCCGAACGCGCTCCGACCATCGCAATCGTTATCCAGACAATTTGCCGCAATGAGGGCAGGCCGTTAGCCGCAAGAATCGCTCCGAGAAACGCAAACGGCAACGCAAACAGCGTATGCTCGAACTTGATCATCGCGAGCGTCGTGCGGAGTTTTACCCAGAAAGTCTTCATTGAAACCAAGCAGAGAGTTTACCAAATTGAAACTGATGCAATAAAATAGCTTTGCAAAAGAGCACCTGTTAAATCGACCAGCGTTATTCAATAGAGACTTTAAGTTAAGCCTGTAAAATATATATATCCAACGGTTTACCGTCTCACGATTGCACTTGATAATCGCCCAGCAATTATCGCCGGGCGATCGAATCAAAGTATAATTCTTCAGAAAACATGGACAAACAGCAGATAATCGAAACGTGGAATATCAATAATCGCATCAATCTTTACTTGCTCGATGCGATATTGCCTGAGCATCTGGAAGACCAGCTTTCGTCGAAAGGGCGAAATATCGGGCAGCAGTTCGCGCATCTGCATAACGTGAGGCTGATGTGGCTTAAGGTTTCGATGCCGGAGACTCTCGCAAAATTGAAGAAGATCGAGAAGGACGGACCGATAGACAAGGCCTCGCTTGTAAAATCGCTTACGGAGTCCGGCGATGCAATTGGCGAACTGCTCGTCGTCGGATTCGACACGGGCAAGGTGAAAGGTTTCAAGCCGCATGTCACCGCGTTTCTCGGTTACATAATCGCGCACGACGCACATCATCGTTCGCAGGTGATCATCGCCTTAAAGCAATCCGGACACAAGGTAGATCAAAAGATCGGCTACGGCATTTGGGAGTGGGGCTCGCGATAAAATATGCCGAGCGGAAAAACCCACGATGCGATCACGCTGATACTTGCAGTGCCTGCTTTTGCGGTTTCTTATACCTCAACACACAATCTTTCCACAGCAATGGTCGTTACCGCGGCTTTTATTTTCGGCGGATTGATGTTCGGGCCAGATCTCGACACGATTTCGCGTCAGTATTCTCGATGGTCGGTCCTTCGTTTTCTTTGGTTTCCGTATCGCAGATTTTTTAAGCACCGCTCGCGTTTTTCACACGGCTTGATTTTCGGCGCGCTCGGACGTGTCATTTATTTTATGGGCGTCGTTACTCTCGCGTTGTTTCTTGCAGCCTATATTTACGCGACTTATTCGGGCGGGAAATTGCCAAATTTGCTAGAGCTCGCCCGTATCTGGCAGCCGATCGGACAGTTTACCCGAACAAATTTCGGCGAGCATTTTCTGCCGGCAACATTTATCGGCTTGTGGCTCGGAGCGGCAAGCCATACCTTTACCGATTTGGCTGGATCGTTTATTAAGACCGGACGGATCGCGAAATTTCTTTAAGACATTGATTTGCCGCCGGTGCGGGCATTGACGAGCCGCAGAGCCTGCCGGCGAACGGCGTCCGATACATTGCGGTTTTTTGAAAGCGCCGTCAGGTCGCGAAGCTGCAACCGGCTCATGATCGTAATGGTATTTGCGATCGGCGTGCGCGGGTTTCTTGCCAGGCTGTGCATTATGGGATAGCTGCGTATCCACTGCCGGTTTGCGGCGATCTGGCGGAGAACTTCTTCGGGCACTGCACGCATTGCCGCGATCATCTCAACCTCCTGATCGGTGATGCGCGGATTGTTGATGACGGCGGATGAAACCAGGCGATTCGGGTCGCGGATGAGGATGTTCCGGGCTTCGCGGTCGCCCTTCATGCCGAGTTTGACGCGGTCTTTTACGCCCATCTTCATGACTCGGTTGATCATCGAGACGCGTTCGCTTGAGATTTCTTCGTCCTCTTCCGCCTGGAGCTCGCCGAGGATTTTGCCGATTGTGGCTTTGCGTTGTTCCTCGGTTTCCTCGTAGATTTCCTCGATGTATTCGAGGCCGAGCCATGAGTCGTCGGTTTCTTGATCGGGAACCTCGATATGCTGCGCGAGCAGGATCGCGTCATCAATACTCATGCCCGAAGCATCGAGATCAATCGTGAATTCGGCTTGTTCGAGAAATTCGGCGGCGGCTTCTTTGCCTTGAGCACGCAGCTCGTTAGCGATCTGCTGTGCGCCGCGTTCTTTTTCAAAGAACTCGCGTTTTGTCTCAGCGGCGCGGCGTTCGGCTTCGGGCGTTCGGTGACTGTTGTTGATGATCGCATCAATGATCGCCGGATTTTGGATCAAAAGCTGCTGGTTCAGCGAGATCAATTCGAGCAACAGGCCGTTTTGCGTTGACGCCGCAAATTTTGCGATCGCCATTGGGGGCGTTCGGGCATTCGTGATGATTGCTTCGTGCACTTCGGCTGGAAGTTCGGTGCGCCCGGCAAAATACGCCAAAACGCGCGGCGCGATTTCCATCGAATGCATGGTTGCTTCGAGAGAATCGCCGCTTTGCGAAGCGAGCGTCGTAATAGCATTGTTTTTTAACTCGGCGTCCGCGCCTTCGGAGAATGTGACGAGAACCTCGAGCAGATCGATCTGCGGCAGCGGCAGAACGCCGCGCGAAGCAGCAAGCTGTGCGGGGCGTGGGGCTGAGCCTTCAATTACGGCCTTTACAACGGAATTTTGAGAGGTTACCTCGTCATTCATAAATCAGGAGAATGGTTTCAATTGAGAGTTTAATACGGGGAAGCTTTGCGCGTGTAAAGCACGACTATTCTAGCATAAACCTATTATAATCTTGACTAACCGAGTGAGGCTGGCATAATTAGAAATTCGATGCTTCCGACCGCTTCATATAATAAATAGAATATTTGATCTAAAAGTAATGATAAAAAACGAATTAGAAAAGCTAATTTCGGACAAGGGAGCGCTTATCGGCGTGATCGGGCTTGGCTATGTCGGTCTGCCGCTGATTGTGGAATTTTGCCTGAAAGAGTTTAATACCGTCGGGTTCGAGGTTGATGAAACAAAGGCCGCCGAGATCAACGCCGGACGCTCTTATATTGTTGACGTCACGAGCGATAACGTCAAGAAATGCGTCGAGAATGGACGCCTGACCGCGACGACCGATTTCAGCAAACTTGCCGATTGCGACGCAATAATTATTTGCGTTCCGACGCCGCTCAGAAAGACAAAAGACCCCGACATGTCATACATACTGACGGCCGGCGGCGAGATACAAAAATACATGCGGCGCGGCCAGTTGATCATCCTCGAATCGACAACCTATCCCGGCACGACCGACGAAGTTTTGCAGCCGATGTTTGAGGAGAAAGGTTTTAAAATCGACGAAGATTTTCTACTCGCCTTCTCGCCCGAGCGCGTCGATCCCGGTAATCCGCAGTATCAAACGCACAACATTCCAAAGGTCGTGGGCGGCGTTTCGGCGGACTCGACCGATGTTGCGGCGATGCTTTACGGCGAGATTGTCGAGCAGGTTTATCCTGTCTCTTCCGCACGTGTCGCCGAGGCTGCAAAGCTCTGGGAAAACACTTTCCGCGCCATAAACATTGGAATGGCAAACGAGATGGCAAAGCTCTGCAATGCTCTCGGCATCGATACATGGGAAGTCGTCGGCGCGGCTGCAACAAAACCGTTCGGCTTTATGCCGTTCTATCCAGGCCCAGGCATCGGCGGCCACTGCATCCCGCTCGACCCGCATTATCTGTCGTGGAAAGCGCGACAACACGGGTTCGATTCAAAGTTCATCTCCCTCGCCGAACAGGTAAATTCGAACATGCCTTCCTACGTTGTCGAACTAGCCACGAACGCTCTGAACGACAATAAAAAAGCAGTCAACGGCTCAAAGATTCTCATTCTCGGCGTCGCCTACAAGAAAGACATCGACGACATGCGCGAGTCGCCCGCTCTCTCGATCATAGACCTCCTCCGCGCCGACGGCGCCGACGTTTATTATCACGACCCATTTGTCTCAGAAGTCACCTTCGACCACGCCTACACTATCGGCGACGGCGAGCCGCTTCATAACAAAGAATTGACTGATGATCTGATTTCCGGTTCCGATTGCGTGATCATTTGCACTGAGCATTCGGGAGTTGATTACGACCGAGTTTGCAAACTCGCAGCTGTAGTTGTCGATACGAGAAATGCATTGTCTAACGAAACACGTAACGGCAGCAAAGCTCGCATCGTAAGACTCTAAATTTATGCCAGGCTCATTGCCAAACCCAGTCGTCTATTTTCCTGTAAAGATCGTAGTTTACGCGTTTGCCGGCTGGGCATTGAATAGGTTTTATGGCAGTGCGATCAACCCTTTATTATTTGGGATTCTTCGGGTAATTATTGGTTTTGGTGTCGGATTTATTTTACTCGCCGCCATGTCAGATGGCCGTGGCGGAAGCGATATTCCTTGGCTAACGGTTACGCGATTACTCGTATGGACAGGCATGATTTGGGCCTTCTACGAAAGAAAGGATCCATCGCCTAAGCGATTTTTTCTTGCTGTGTTGCTGTGCACTGTTTTATCGTTCGGCATAGATGGCATCTATTCATTGATAGATAAAGAGTTTCCCGGAATGTTTTCTATCGGGATGTGCTAGTAGGTAGGCGATGAAGAAAATCCTCTTAATTGCTGGCGCTCGGCCAAACTTTATGAAGGTTGCGCCGATCTATGCCGAGATGAAACGGCGGGCGTCGGAGTTCTCGCCAAAAGTAGTACACACCGGACAGCATTATGACGCCTCGATGTCGGATGCATTTTTTGACGATCTTGGGATGTCGAAGCCGGATATTCATCTTGGCGTTGGTTCGGGGTCGCACGCTGTTCAGACGGCGAAGATAATGACCGAATTTGAGCCGGTTGTTCTTAGTGAAAGACCGGATTGGGTGTTGGTTGTAGGCGATGTAAATTCGACTATCGCTTGCGCGTTGGTTTGTGCAAAGCTCGGCATCAAAGTCGCTCATGTCGAAGCCGGGCTGCGTTCGCGCGACCGATCTATGCCGGAAGAGATCAATCGTATTCTGACCGATGCGATTTCCGACCTTTTGTTTACGACATCGCAGGACGCTGATGAAAACCTGAATCAGGAAGGCATTTCTTCTGACAAAATAAGGTTTGTCGGCAATGTGATGATCGATTCGCTTCTCGAACATTTGAAGCTGGCCGAGAAGTCAACCATCCGCGACGATCTCGGCCTCACCAGCAGCGATTATGCTGTTCTTACGCTGCACCGCCCGTCAAATGTTGACGACAACGCAATATTTTCCGGCATTCTGGACGCTTTGTTCGCGATCGCGGAAAAACTGCCGATCGTTTTTCCGGTGCATCCGCGAACAAAGACGAAGATCGAAGAATTTGGTTTTGCAGAGCGTATAGAAAACTCAAATATGCGGCTGATCGAGCCGCTCGGTTACCTTGATTTCATGCGGCTTTACAGCGGAGCGAAGTTGGTTCTGACGGATTCGGGCGGCTTGCAGGAAGAGACGACCGTTCTCGGAATTCCATGCCTCACGTTGCGGCATAATACGGAACGCCCGATCACGATCGAGATTGGAACTAATGTTCTTGTCGGCACCGATCCAAAGAAAATAAAGGCCGCTGCCGAAGACGTTCTTGCCAAAGATCAAAACACGGAAATAAAAATTCCACCGCTTTGGGATGGCAAGACGGCGGAACGGATCTGTGACTATTTGGCCGGCGTTGCAAATGGGTAGCCCAAACTTTTCCAGGCGCCCGGACCGCCGAGCATCGCGTATGTTCCGGGAATTCCTGCCTGATTCATCCTGAGTGCCAAACTGGCACTCGTATGTTCGCTCGCTCAGGAACAATAGACGATTATCTTTTTGCCCTTTTCCAGCTCGTTGAACTTTTCCGGTGGAGCATTAGAGAGCATGGCGATCGCGCCGGGCAATTTGTCGGGCAAACCTTCTCCGCGGGTATCAATAAAAATAGCGGTGCCGGCATCCATCTCTTTCTTCGAATCCTCGGCCGAGATGCGCGGCACGGATTGTTCGTTCTCGTATTTTACATACTCGATCTGGTTTGAGGCACATGCGACAAGCGTGAAGACGATAGCCGCTAGAATTAAGAATCTACTTTTCACCGAACGCCTCCAGAACTTCATCGGCATGAGCCGCGACATCTACCTTGTCAAAAATTTTCGCGATCTTACCGTCTGCGTCGATCAAAAAAGTCTTTCGGTTAGTGCCCATATATTTTTTGCCGTACATGCTTTTTTCGCCCCAGACGCCGTACGCCTCGACGATCTTTTTGTCGGTGTCGGCAAGCAGGTCGAAGGGCAACTGAAATTTCGAGATAAATTTCTGATGTGATTTTTCGTCGTCAGTCGAAACGCCAAGTACGCGTATGTTCTTGCCTCGATAAACATCATCGGCATCGCGAAAAGAACATGCCTCTTTTGTGCAACCGGGCGTGTCGTCCTTTGGATAAAAATACAGAACCACGCGCTGGCCCTTTAGGCCGGACAGTTTTACAGAGTCGCCGTTCTGATCCTTTGAAGTAAAATCCGGTGCATTATCGCCTTCTTTCAGCATAAAAGTCCTCAATGGGTTACAATCTATAGGAAAATTGTATCACGTAGTTGCAAAAGCCCGCACGTTAGTAAGGGCGGAACACGCGACGTTGAATGTATCGCCCTTACTTACGTGCGGGCTTGTGCACTAGTTTCAAAAATGAAATTCCTCAGCCAGCAAAAGGCACTTGAACGGCTCGAAAGGCTAATTTCAGATCTCAAATCTGAAATTTCAAATAAATATGAGCATCGTGCCAAAAGCTGTATGACTTGCAAGACTCAAGGTGCATGCTGTCTCGACGAGCATTTTGTCAATGTTCATATCTCGCGTCTCGAAGCTGTTGCGATACAAAATTCTCTGAACCAACTGCCGCCGCAAAAGCGACATGAAGTGAATCGCCGAATCGATGCGGCGATCGAAAAATATAAAATAACCACCGACGGCGATACCTACATTCAAACTTACGCTTGCCCGCTATTTGATAAGGGAATCGGTTGTTTGGTTCACAAAACAGGGAAGCCGGTGCCGTGCATTATGCACGCATGTTACGAAAGAAAAATCGATCTCCCACCAGATGAATTACAGACAGCGGCGGAAAAACGCATTGACGATCTGAATGTGCGCGTCTTCGGACGGACGCTTCCGTTGCCGCTGCCGCTCGCTTTGCGCGGCAGAATTAATCTCGCCGACGCAAAATAAATGCGAGGACAAATCCTGATAGCAGCCAGCCGACGGTTTGATCGATCAACTCAGGGGTGACGAAATTTGTTGGAAAGCGATACCAGTTCCAATAGGAAACATTTATCGAAAGCCAGCCCGCTAAGCCCACAAGCGTCGCGATCGTGACGCCGCGGCTAAAGCTAACCGCACCAAGCAAGAGGATCATGCCAACAACTAACGCGGCTGCAATATTTGAGCCTAACTCGACCCCGAATTGCTTCATCGACATCAGGTCCTCGCCGGTCGGATGGTAGATCAAGAAAGCTGTTGGGCCTTCCTTGTATTTCGCGGCAAAGGCTGCCTGCTGCTCCTCGGTTGCGTTATGTAAATCATCCATCCAGGGCACAACATACACTCCCGGCTCGCTGATATTCGTCTTCATTGCAGGCGCAACCACGGCCTCGTTCGGCATCGGTTTCATCCCGGCGCTGCCGATGCCGAGCACCATGTGTGAAAACGCTCCCCATATAAACATCACGATCCCGGCGAGCACAGCCGCAATTATCAAACGCATAAACACGCTCCTATTTAGTTTTCTTGAGATAGCCGCCGGCGACTGTAACTGGTATCAAAAGGATCAAAAACGCGAGGTGATACCAGACGGGCATTTGGTTCCATGCCGTGAACTGAAAATACAGACCCACGATGAGCAAGAGCACGCCCAAAGCGAGCGGCGTCCGCCTGTTCTCATTCGCAACGAACGCTGCCAGAAAACCTGCTAATAAAGAAGCGATCACGCTCAGGACCAAAACTATAACGAAAAACGTCGGATCTATGGGATCCACCGGTTCGGCTTGGTTAAAAACGGCTTTGTTAAGAACTTCCCTGTTGGTGCTATACCACCCGCCGGAGAGTTTTGCGAGCGCCTCATCGCCGCCAAGAGCAATTATTGTCCATACAACAAAACCAACGATCACACCTAGAATAATACGACTCATAATATTTAATTCTCCTTGTAGAATTGGTTGAAATACTCGACACCCAACCTTGCTGATGGGGCGCAAGTTTTCTGACTAGACACTTTATTCGCGTCCGAGCCGAAAGTCAATACATTTTATGCTCAGAAACCTAAAAAGCCATCGCGTGATAACTGTTTCGAGCGATCAGATTTCTTGCAATAAACCCTCGCCAGGCGTATGCTAGAAAAAAATTACCTTAAAGGAAGAATGTCATGCAGCAAAAGACGGTCAAATTCCGCACGACGCAATTGCGGTCGTTTCGTTTCCGGTTTGGTATAACCGGCATAGCCGCAATGCTTTTAGTTATCTTCTCCCTTTTTCAAACGGGCGGGCGGGCGGTTGTTGGCTACCCGGCAAACAAAGATCGGATCTCCCGTCAATTCGGTCGCTGTTGGCGATTTTAATGCCGACGGCCTGCAGGACTTCGCGGCTGCTACCAATACGGGAATTCGGGTTCTAGAACGCACGTGCGGCTTGGTATGCGTTCCGTCGAATGAGAGTTTCGAAAATGTTAACGGATTGCCGGCGGCTGGTTGGTCGTTTCAGAATAATAGCGAGCCGACTGGAACGCCCTCGGCGTGGTTCCAGGGCAATGCGGCTACATACCCTTCTCAGTCCGGCCAGCCAAATTCATATATCAGCGCAAACTTTAACAGCGGAGCTGGTGTTGCAACAATAAGCAACTGGCTCCTAACACCCGTGATGGACCTTAGAAATGGCGCCACCATTTCATTTTACACGCGGACGGTTGCGGTTCCTACGTTCCCGGATCGGCTGCAGGTAAGGATGAGTACAGCCGGTAACAGTACGGTTGTTGGAGTGACGCCTACTGACATCGGCGATTTTCATACGCTGCTGCTTGATATCAATCCAACCTATTCTCCAAGCGGGTATCCGAGTGATTGGACGCAGTTTACGGCGACGATTTCCGGTCTATCTTCCCCGACTGCGGGTCGCTTTGCATTCCGATATTTTGTAGAGAATGGCGGTCCAAACGGAGTTAATTCGGACACGGTTGGAATCGACACGCTAAGTTACGCCTTGGCCTGCGATCCTTCGCCGACGCCTACCGCTACGGCGACCTCGCCCTGCGGAGGTTTTAACTTGGGCTGTGGGACGCCGACAAGTACGCCGACGTTCAAAGCAACTGAGACACCGACGGGTTCGCCAATAACAACGCCTACACCAGCGTCGCCATCAAACACAGCCACCGCAACGCCCACAGGCACTCCCGGCACGACCTGTAACGAGACTTTTGACGGCATCTCTGCACCCGCCTTACCAGCTGCCTTCGCGTCGACCGCAAGCGGATCACAGTCTCAATGGGTGACATCGACATTTTGGACTGATACCGCCCCGAACGCGGCATCCGCGCCAAATCCCGGCTCCATTGGTAATAGCGATCTGGTGTCAAGGCCCTTCTCGATACCTGCAAGCGGCGGTTCATTCAGTTTTAAGAACAACTACATAACTGAGCCGACTTACGACGGCATGGTGCTCGAGATAAGTATTGCGGGAGGTGCGTTTCAAGACATTTTGACTTCAGGAGGCAGTTTCATCTCAGGCGGTTACAATTCGACTATAAGCTCAAGTCATTTAAGCCCAATCGCGGGCCGCCTGGCATGGTCTGGCAATTCTAATGGTTTTATCACAACAACCGTGATGTTGCCGCTTACCGCAAGCGGTGCCAATATTCAGTTGAAATGGAGAATGGCAACCGACAACAGTGTCCCAGCAACCGGTGTCAGAATCGATACGATTACTGGCATTCCGTGTGCGAGCGCTTCGCCAACGCCGGTGTATCGAGCACCGTTTGATTACGTCGGCGACGTAAAATCCGACCTTTCCTTTTTCAGGCCGTCAACCAATACCTGGCATATTCGGGATATTCAGACAGGAAATACTTTTGTTGTTCCTAATCCGGGCATTGCAACGGATAGGCTTGCGCCGGCTGATTATGACAACGACCTAAAAACTAACGTTGCATCTTACAACCCTTCGACAGGCAGTTGGTCAGTTCGTAAAAGCATTGCTGACCCAACTCTTGTGCCTTTAGGCCCGATAGCGAATTCAAATCCGAACGATCTCATAGTGCCGGCCGATGGCGACCGTGACGGCAAGGCGGACATTACAGTATTCCGGCCTTCGATTGGCAGAACAGTTCGTCAGAACACGGGTAATCGGGGAACTGATACGTCAAATATATTTGCTCAGATTGGCGATATTCCTACGATTGGAGATTTTGACGGCGATGGAAGGGCGGACAGCGCTGTCTTTCGGCTTTCTGACGGGACGTCATATAGGATCGACAGCGCAAACGGCCTACAAGCAGTACCGCTGGGCACTCCGACAAATCCAACGGATATTCCCGTACCCGGCGATTATGATGGCGACGGCAGAACAAATATAGCCGTTTATCGTCCGTCTGAGGGGAAATGGTTAGTCAATCGTCCTTCGATTGGGCTCTCGACCTATCCTTTCGGGCGCCCAGGAAATGCCCGCGACATACCGTGCCCCGGCGACTACGACGGAAATGAAGAAAGTGATCTATGTATTTTTAGTCCCGTGCAAGGAATCTGGTATCTTTGGTACAATCCATCTACCAATCCACCTCCCGGAAGCACAGGCACAGGCACAGACAGCCCGGACGCAACAACAGGTTCATTTCCGTCAGGCACGGTCACGTTTACCTTTGGTGCCGACGGCGACATACCGACTCCGAGTGCCTTTCTATATGCAGGCGCACCCGGACAAGCATTGATCAACGGAACCGTTACGTATGGCAACGCGATCGGAAATCCACCCCCGCCGCGATTCGTTTCAAATGTTTTGATAAGCGGTGCCGGTTTGCCTGCAGTATCTACGACGAGTTTCACGAGCGGCGCCTATTCGCTCTCCGGTTTTGGGTCCGGGTCTTACATGGTAATTCCAAGCAAGACGGGCGGCGTGAACGGTATCACCTCTTTCGACGCTGCGCGTATCTCGCAGCACATCGTCGGGCCGCCGATTCTTAACGTTACTCAGTTGATAGTGGCCGATGTCAGCGGCAACGGTGCTGTCTCTTCGTTCGACGCTGGACAAATCGCAAAATATGTCGCCGGGGAGCCATTCGCTCCGCCCGGTATCGGCTCGACCGCAACCTGGAAATTCACTCCGGCGAACAGAAATTATGCGTCGGTTACGGGCAGCATCGTAGGCGAGAATTACTCGGCGCTTCTGATGGGCGAGGTGAGCGGTAACTGGACTAGTACCGGCGCGAGGCCGGTTGGCAGGCGGCAGTTGACAGCACGCGGCGGGCCGGAGAGAGGGACAAGCGTTACCGCGCCCAATCTTGTAACGCCAAAAGGCGCTGAGATTGTTATTCCAATTTCGGTGAAGGGCGTGGTGGGTAAAGGAGTTATCTCGTATGAGTTTGATCTGCGGTATGATCCGTCGGTTATTCGGCCTCATTCCGATCCGGTTGAATTGGCCGGAACGGTTAGTCGAGGACTTTCGGCAGTTGCCAATACATCAGTTGAAGGGATTTTGCGTGTGGTGGTTTATGGGCCAATACCGATCAGAAGAAACGGCATACTGCTGAACCTCAGATTCAGCGCCGTCGGAGTCGCCGGTTCTGTTTCACCGGTCGTTTGGGAGCGGGTGTTGTTCAACGAAGGCGAGCCGGCCGTAAGGGCGCTCGACGGGCAGGTGGAGTTGATAGACGGAAAGCAGTAGCGACAAGTGCAAACGGAAGGTACGCTCAATTTCGGCCGTTGGGATAGTTGACGCGCGATCTTGCCAGTCTTGTTTCGAGCGAGACGGCGTCGTATTTCATTGGAGCTGCTCCGCCGAATTGGCCTTGGACGAGCGAGACGAAGTAATTTTGGAACGTGCGAAATCGCGAAACGCTGCCGCGTTGATTAAAAATCACAAACAGATATTTGCCGTTTCGAGTGTTGATCTCGCCGGCAAGGGAACTCACACCGGCGTCGGTTTGACCGAGCGTGCCGGTTTTGCCGACGACGCTGCCGGTTGAAAAATCGGTGTCAAAGCGGTTTTCGAGCGTACCTTTGTCGATGCCGGCGACGGGCATAATGTCGGCAAACGTCATTTTATATTTTGCCAGATCGGATCGAAGTGCCCGCATTAGCTGCATCATCGCGTTTGGCGTGACGCGGTTGTAGCCAAGGCCACTCGCAGTCTGTATAGAAAATTCCACCGGCTGAATGCCCGCATGTTGATGAACGAGACGCGCGACCGCGTAAGGGCCGCCGAGCATGTCGCCGAGACGCTCGGAGAGAAAATTGTTTGAGTAGCAGAGATTCGCCTTGAGGATCTCGCGCATCGGCGCCGACTCGTGCGTGAAAAGCAGATTGAGGCTGCTGGGAATCGGCTGAACGTAAACTGTGCCGGTAAAAGTGACGCCCGGAATGCCGTTCGCCTGATTGAATCTACCTGAATAAGAAAGATGATTGAGCCACGCGCGGGTTGCGGCCGGCGAACGCCTTGACGCATCCATCATGGCGAAAAGAGCCTTTGCGCTCCCGACCGACGAGCCGGAATAATTCATCGCAAAATTATCCGTGACGATCAAATCGCCCGTGACGGAACGGATGCCCATTTTGTTCATCTCATCCGCTATGGTGACGGCGTGTTGAAATCCAAACATCGGGTCTTTGCCCGAAACATACACGTTGCCGTTCAGCGTGGCGGTCGTGCGATCAATAGCTCCGTCGGTGTAAACACTTGTCAGAAAGCGAAACTCGGGGCCAAATGTTTTTAGAACGGCGTAGGCCGTTGCGACTTTGACATTCGATGCCGGGTTGAACGCGGCGCTCGAATTGGTTTCAATGACGACGTTGCCATCCATAGATTCGATCAAAATTCCGGAATAACCCGGAATCGTTACATCGGCTAGAACCGGAAAAAGCGTGCGAACCGGATTGAGCGTAACCGGCGCAGGAAAAACGCTGCCGGTCTTCTGAACAAGCGCCGGCGTACCCGAAGGCTTTGCCGAGAAATTGTCCTTTACGACCTTTATGTCCTGCAGCAAAGGCGGCGCACCCTGTCCAAAACCAAAGCCTGCCGTCAATAACATCAACGCAACAATTAACCAATTTGATGTTTTTCTTGCTGAAGTAGTCATGGTAAAAACTTTAGGTTTGGCTAAGAGGCAGGCTTTCCGGGCATGTGAAAGCGACACTTTGTCGAATATATCACATTTTGTTTTGCTGTGAGCAATTTTTTGATTAATCACGTCGTCAAGCCCGTAAATGGGACGTTTTCTTTGATGAACTAAATTGTTAGTGCGATGCACGCCTTGTATTCATCTCTTCGCGGGCAACCATTCATCTAACAAACTCAATAGTATTTCCATGCATCCAGCCGGTAGAGCCGTTTGATGTCGTAACTCGAAACCACGGATTATTTCCGCCGGCCGATTTTCCTATTTTTATGGATTCATCGTAACCAACGACATAGATCTCTGGTGCATACATCGAAGGCGACGATCTGATTATTGCATTCATCATAATCACTCTTCCGTTGAAGCCCTTTCTTTTTAATTTTGTCTTTGATTCAACACTCGAATTTTCCTTGTCGCTTTCTGAAACTTCTTTTTCAGTTGGTTTACTTTTTCCCGATTTCTTAGCATTCGTTGAAGTATCTTCATTATCTGTTTTCGTTACATCCGTGTTTTCTGTTTTTGAGACTGCTATATTCGTATTTTTTATTGTAGGGTCACCGCTCGAAATATTTCCTTGCCGAGTAACTGCATCGGACTTTTGCATAAAGCTCATCGCGAAAATAGTTACCAACACCAAAACTCCACCGATAGCGACTCCGGCAAGCAACAATCCAAAGCCCTTCTTAGAGGATGCTTGATCCGTTTGACTTCTTTGTGACTGATTTGAAGACTGACCTGTTTGGGCATCATCAAGGTTAATTACAATAGGAGTATTTCGAGCAACAGTCTCAGGCCCATCGTCGCTGTTTCTAAACTCAATCAAGCTGCTTCCATCATTAAGGCAAAATTGAAGCTGTTCAGAATAGACCTCGTTACATCGGGGACATTGTTTCATCGAAGTTCTCCGAAAACTGTAAATTGAATTCATACGTTATAACACCAGCATGGTATGAATTGCAATTCGACACATTGCGAGCCTGCAGCGGAACAACTTTTTTCGCGTTGCATATTCCGACTTAGCCCGAAATAATATGAACATAACTTGGTCTCGAAACCGCGACGACAATTTAAGATTCAATATTATGTCCGAAATATCTGAGCAAGGTTCCATTTTGATGCCTACATTGACTGAAGATAGACTCATTAATAAGGCGGCTAAGGCTGATTCTGACGCTCAGCCGCTCACGCAGAAACAGCTAAATTCAATGGTTCCAAATGCGAAGCTTGCGGGGAAGGCCTCAAGCGACCAAAACGAAACAACGCGCCATTCTCGCAAGGCGTAAGCGTCTCATAAAATGAAAATCAATATCGATCAGGTTGACTTGCCGACTCCGGATGACGGCAGAATACGGACATTTGTTGCGGCGCCGCAAACGGTGGGGAAATATCCGGGCATTATTTTTTATTCGGATATTTTTCAATTGACGGGGCCGATGGTGCGTTCTTGTGCTCGGTTAGCGGGGTATGGTTTTGTGGTTGCGGCTCCGGAGATTTATCGGCGGATCGAGCCTGCGGGTTTGGTTATTCCGTTAGACGATGCCGGGCGGACTCTCGGGTTGGAAGATGCGGGCAAGACGCCGGTAGCGGATTTCGATGCCGATTGCCGGACGGTGCTTGATTATCTTGCGGAGCATCCGTCGGTCGCGCAAGGGCAGATCGGAGCGGCTGGGTTTTGCATTGGCGGACATTTGGCTTTTCGCGCGGCGCTGCAGTCGGATGTGCGGGCGACTGTATGTTTTTATGGAACCGGCATCCATAACGGTGCACTTGGCAAGGATGCGGATGCCGGCTCGCTGCAGCGGGCGGTGGAGATTGGCGGCAAATTGTTGTTGGTTTGGGGCACGTTGGATCCGCATATTCCGGAAGATGGTCGCAAAAAAATTGAGGAAGCATTGAGTGAAGCCGGAACCGATTTTTCACAACTGCATTACCGGGCGGAACATGCTTTTATGCGTGACGAAGGCGAACGGTTTGATCCCGAGGCGACGGACGATGCCTTTGGCGAGATGATCCGTTTTTACAAAAGTGTCTTTTCGGGCTGAATGTAAACGTTCGGCTTTCGGAACTAATCCACAAAATCGATCTGAACTTCGTGAGGGATAATTCCGGCCTGGTGGCCTTCGGCGAGGAGGCGGCGGACGGCTTCGCGGCCGCGGGGGCCGTAGTCGAGGGTGAGGTCGTTAACCCACATCGCGACGAAGCGGTCGGCGACTTCGGGTTTCATGTCGCGGGCGAACTGCATCGCGTAGGCGAGAGCGTCTTCGCGGTTTTCCAGTGAGTAAGCGATGCTGTTGTGCAGATGTTTTGAGACTTGCTTCATCAGGTCACGACCGAGATCGCGGCGGATGACGTTGCCGCCCATCGGCAGCGGCAGGCCGGTTTTTTCGTGCCACCATTCGCCGAGGTCGAGCACTTTGTACAATCCGAGTTCGTGATAAAAGAGCTGGCCTTCGTGGATCAGCAGGCCGGCATGAACATCGCCTTTTTGCACCGCGCCAAGTATCTCGTCAAACGGCACGACTACGTGATGGAAATCCTTATTAAATATCCGCAGAGCCAGGTAAGCACTTGTCAGCTCGCCCGGAACGGCGATTGTCATCTTCGAGATTTCGTCCGCTTTTCGAGGCTCCTGCGTGACAACGATCGGCCCGTATTTGTCGCCTATGCTCGCGCCGTGCGGCAGCAGAGCGTATTTGTCTGCCACATACGCGTAGGCATGGAACGAGATCGCCGTCACGTCGTAAACGCCTTGACGCGCCGCTTCATTCAGAGTCTGTATGTCTTTAAGCGTGTGCTCGAACTTTAAATCGTTAGTCTCAAGCTTGTTAGTCGCAAGCCCGTAAAACATAAACGCATCGTCCGAATCGGGCGAATGAGCGACGGTGATCGTGCGCTTTGCGGGCTTTTCTTTAGCTGTTGTTGACATCCTTAAAGCTGACAGTGGTAAACGTTTGTATCGTAGAAAACCTTTATTCTATCGTTTTCGGAGTGTTTGGCAAAAAGCAGACTTAACTCTTTGCAAACATCATCGAACCGCGGATCATTTTCGCCCGGCATATAAGAAGCGGAGAGCATTCGCCCTTTTAGCCCTTCGAAATCGAAGACTTGTTGATTTGCAAACTTCGCCGAGCCATACTCCTTTTGAAAGAAATCACTAAGTTTCTTCGCGTCTATGTTCTCATGCCGAACGTGCTCATAATCATCGGCATATTTGAGCAAAAACGCTTCGTATTCAACCAGAAACGGCGTTGTATCAAGCTGCCGCTCATTCCAGATCAACACAACATGCCCGTCGGGTTTTAATATTCGCTTAAATTCGTGCCGCGTTTTTTCAGCGTCGAACCAATGAAATGCTTGAGCAGCAACCACGAGATCGACCGATCCGTTTGCAAGCCTGGTTTCATCCGATGTGCCGTCAACCGGTTTGAAATTTGGAAACGATGCCAAATATTCTTCTGCGGCCTCACGCATCGAAGAGTTCGGTTCAACGCCGAAGACGCGATTGCCGTTTTCGAGAAACATCTTCGCCGAGATGCCGGTTCCGCAACCGACATCGGCAATAACAGATTTGCGCGTCAGGCCGCAGTTCGCCACGAGATAACTGATTATCTCGCGCGGATAATCTGGGCGATATTTGACGTAATTCGCAACGCGGTTTGAAAAACGCTCGATTGTATCAGACATATTTCAAACAGGATATACAGGATGGACAAGATAAAAAAATCCTGTGTATCCTGTCCATCCTGTTCTAATTCTCCTTAATTTCATTGCCGGTCCACTGCGACTTTTTAGAGTGCGGAATGTCGAATTGATCGAGAATTCTGAAACACAAATGCTCGACCAGTTCGTCGATCGTTTTCGGCCGATGATAAAAGCCCGGACTGGCCGGCAATACACGCGCACCGGCGCGAGTCAGCTTTAACATATTTTCGAGATGGATCGCGTTGTAAGGAGTTTCGCGCGGGACCAGAACTAATTTCCGTCCTTCTTTCAAACACACATCTGCTGAGCGATGAATCAGATTTGTTCCGGCTCCGGAAGCAATAGCGCCCATTGTTCCCATGGAGCAAGGCACGATTATCATACCGGCCTGCTTGTTCGAGCCCGACGACGGCTTAGCCGCAAAATTATCGAGCCGCCAAAAACGTATCAGTTTTGATTCCATCGGCAGGCCGAGCCATTTGTTAATAGTAGACGTGTCCTGTTCCTTCAGATCAGCGCCCATCTCGACTTTTGCGACGATTATTGCCGTGCTTGAGATGATAAGATTTATCGTCTCGACAACGCCGCTCGCCGCGAGAAGCTGCAGCGTTCGATGAGCGTATATTGTGCCCGAAGCCCCTGTAATCGCAACTGTTAATTCCATTTACTAATATTATGTTATTTTTAAAGTGGAATAGGCAATGTCATAACCTTTACAACCAAACGGCTTACAACAACCTCAAAAACAAAGACTTATGTTTAGTAAAACGATTTTTTTCGTATTAATATTGCTGTCTTATGCTGCGGTTGCCGGTCAGACCGTCGAGAGGAATCCCGTCATTATTATTCCTGGTTTCTCTGGAACGGAAATGGTCGATGCTGGCGGCAAGACGATCTGGTTCAGCATAAAGCGCGGCAAGACAGACGATCTCAGGCTTCCGCTTGTCTCAAAGGTGTTAGCACGCAACCGCGACACCCTTAGGCCTAAGGACGTTATTCGCTCGGTCGATATAAGATTTCTGCCGGATATCGAAGTTTACCAACCGCTGATCGACGCTCTCAAAGCAAAAGGTTATTCCGAGGCTCAGTGGGACAATCCAAAAGCCGGGAATGTTTTTTATGTCTTCCCATACGACTGGCGGCGTGACAATGTCGAGTCGGCACATCTCCTGATGCGCAGAATGGCCGCTGTCCGAAAAGCTGTTCGCAATCCTCGGCTAAAATTCGACATTTTGGCGCATTCGATGGGCGGCCTTATCGCCCGCTATGCGGCAATGTATGGAATGGCCGACCTGCTTGCGGATGGCGTGAAGCCAAACCCGAATTGGTCGGGCGCCGCATACATGAACAAGGTGTTGATGTTCGGCACGCCGAACCAGGGTTCGTTCAACGCATTCGAAGCCCTGCTCAAGGGCTCGCCGATCATAGCGGATCGTAAACTTCCGTTGGTTGACGACCTTCGTCCGGAGGATATTTTTGCCACGCCGTCGATCTTTCAACTGCTCCCGCATCCGTCAGTGGCCCGGTTTTTTGATGAAAATTTAAAGCCGATCAATCTCGATCTTTACAACGCCGACACATGGATAAAATTCGGCTGGGGCGCCCTCGCAGATCCTAAATTCCTGAGCAAGCTAAAGGACGCGCCTCGACTGGCACTGACAAATAAAGACATTAAGCCAAAAGCACTTGATAAAGATGCCAACATCGATGACCGTCTTACTAGCCAGACGACCTACGCGCAGGCTCGAACATATTTAGTTTCTGCATTAAGCCGGGCAAAGCGCTTTCACGCCGCACTCGATGTTGCGGAAAAAAACACGCCGCTGGAACTATATGCTTTTGGCGGCAATTGCTCTCAGACGCTTGACGGCGCCGTGCTCATCCATGACGACAAGGACAATAAGTGGACGACGCTGCTCGAAGCAAAAGACATAACGACAAGGGATGGAAAAGAGTATAAAAAAGATCAGGTCAAGGACATCATATACTCGCTCGGAGACGGCCGCGTTACCCAACGCTCTTTGCTTGCCGCCACCCAAAAGATGACCGACGGCAAACCTGAATTTGTCGATGGCATCTACCCTCTGAAGACCTCAAAATTTGCTTGCGGCCTGCATATAAAACTCTTTCTGGAAAAAGAGATACAAGACAGCTTCCTCAGCGCCCTCGTCGTCGAGAAACAAGCACAACCGTAACGCGAAATAGCTTGTAAAACACCGTTATACTTTGTTAGTCTTACTGTAAGTGCCAGATTTTATCTGGAACTCAGATATTGTGTCTCTGGTCGGAAAAAGTATGAAAAACAAAATCTCGTTTACGAATTTGCTCCGGGCTCTGTTGTTTTCGCTAGTCGTTTTCGTGACAGTTCCTGCTCAGGCGGTGGAGACCACTTGTGTTTATGGAAGTCGTGGCAGCCAGAAAGAAACTGTTATCCCGGCGGATTCTGGTCCTTATTTAGAATATTGTTTTCTCGGCAATGAAGCATGTACGATTCGAGACCTTTGGAACCTTCACGGTTCGGAATGGACCTGGCACCAGACTTTCGGCAACGGACATTTTGGGACGCTGTCTCAGATGGGTCAGATCGGCTTGATTAACTGTAATTTGGCAAACGGTCTCATTCATGGGTATAGCTTTAAAGTAGCTATTATTAATCAAACGCCGAATTTTCCCGCTTCGTTCAAAATCAACGCTACTCCGCAGATATACGGAACGACTGGAAAACGATCATTCTTAATTACCGAATACGGTGTGATTCTTGGAGCGGACAAAAACGGAGAACCTGCCGACGAAAACGATCCGCCCATAGAACTATAATTTCTTAGGGATTTAACAATACAAAGAGTCGATCTGCAAGCTTCCTTAGCGACCTTCGTTCCTAAGTTTGAACAGCTATGCAAAAAAAAACATCCGCGTTTTTAGTATTATTTTCGGCCTTCTGGATTGCTTCGGCTGCAATAAATACAAATGCGCAGATGTCGACTTCTTTGCTCACGGATGAGCATATCGTTATCCGCTCATTAGTGACGATTCACGCCGCTCAAATGACGTACGCTTCGACTTATGGTAACGGAAATTACGCGGCGACTCTCGAAGCTTTACGGCAAGCCGAACTAATCGATCCCGTTTTGGCTTCGGGGTATAAGTATGGTTTTACATTCGTTATGTCCGCCACGCCAGCTTCGCGGTTGACCCCAGCTACCTTTGTTGTTTCCGCAACCCCGCAACGCTATCCGCATACCGGAAAACGTTCATTTTTTGTCGATACATTCGGTGAAATACGCGGGGGAGATAAAAAGGGCCGTGCTGCGACGGCATCTGATCCATACATTGATACGTGCGCCCTGTTGGGTAGTGCTGACAACGAAAGTTGTGCGATCAACGCAATGCGCACGCTCCACGGTGCGGAAATGACTTATGCCTCAACTTACGGCAATGGAAATTATGGAACATTGTCTCAGATGGGCAGGGCGTCCCTTATTAATAGAACTTTAGCAACCGGCTTGATTCATGGATACAGCTTCACAGTTACTTTTGTTACTTCAACACAGACCGCTCCTGCCTCGTTCAAGATAAACGCCACGCCTCAAATCTACGGAACGACGGGAGTGCGTTCTTTCTTTATGGACATCAACGGAGTGGTGAACGGATCCGATAAGCAAGGAAAACCGGCTGCTGAAAACGATCCGGCAATCGACCTTTGCTCACACGGGTCGATTTCCGAGAACGAGCAATGCACGATCTACAGTCTGCAAACGCTGCACGATGCCGAGTTGAAATATCTATCAACTTATACAAATGGAATTAGTTATGCGAGTCTGGCGGAGCTTGCACGTGTGGAGTTAGTCGATGTAAGCCTAGGTTCCGGTCAACTTCGCGGCTATTCTTTTTCTGTCTTAACATCTCGCCTAACACTGAGTGGCCGTGCTTCTTTCAAAATCAGCGCCACACCTAAAATATACGGGACGACTGGTATCAGGTCGTTTTTTATGGATGAGAGCGGCGTGATTCGCGGCGCTGACAAAAAGGGGCTTCAGGCCAACGAAAACGATCCTCCCATCGAACCATAATTTTTAAGGGTTTAGTAAAACAAAAAGCCGATCAGCCCAGTCGGAGCGGGAATTTTTTAGAATTTCATACTGCACCTGCGCCATGTCGTTGTTGCCGAGTTTGATGTAGGCGCGGCCGAGGTTGTATCGGGCTTTTTCGAAGTCGGGGTTGTAGCCGAGGGCGCTGTTGAGGGCTTCGATGCTTTCTTCAGATTTGCCGATTTCGAGATAGCTTTCGGCGAGGTAGTTGTAGGTCTTTGCGTCGGGTTTGTAGATCTTTAACTGGTCGAAAGCAGCCGCCGCGTCGGCATAACGGCGTTCTTTGAATAATGCGAGGCCGAGTTTTTCGATGGCGTTTGCATGGTCGGGTTTGATCGCTATCGCTCGGCGGTAGGCAAGAATTTCCTCGCCCGCTCGATTCATCTTGCCGTAGGTGAGGCCGAGCGAGTATTGGATATCGGGATTGCTGTCATCAAGACGAGCAGCCTGCTTGTAAGCCTCGGCGGCGTCCTTGTATTGACCGAGAGAATAGCTCGAGGCACCGATGTTGACAAACGTAGCCGGCCATTCGGGACGAAGCTTTGCCGCCTGACGCGAGGCCTTCAAAGCATCCGCGTGACGGCCAAGAATGCCGTAGCAATAACCGGCTTGATACCATGCCTCGGCGTAATTCGAATCGGTTTCAACCGCTTTTTCAAAGTACGGCAACGCGCGGGCGTAATCGTCTCGCGAAAGCTGCGCTAGGCCCTGCGAATAAAGCCGCTCGGCGGACGAGCGCTTGTTCTTTTGGCTCTCGGCGCTGAGTGATGAAAAGGATTGAAGATCGTTGATCCTAAGCTGAGCGATGCGTTCGGCAGGCACCGCAAAATTCAGGTTCTGACCTTCGGCTGCCTGCAAAGTGGCAATGCCGATCACCTGTCCGGCCATATTGACGACGGGTGAGCCCGAGGATCCCGGCGAGATCGAAGCGGTAATTTGAATAATCTTGCCGTAGCCGGAAATTTCGCGCACAGCCGATACAATCCCGTTCGAGACGCTGCCTTCGAGACCGTAAGGATTGCCTATGACGACGATAGATTCGCCTTCCTGCGGAACGGCACGCACTATCGGCAGCGGGATCGCCAAAGCTTTCGGAACATCGACCTGAAGCAAGGCAAGATCGCCTTCGCCGTCAACGGCCAACACGCCTCGAACAGGAAATTTCTTGCCGTCGAGGAGATGAATTTCAACGCGGGCGGCGCGTTCGATGACATGCCGGTTTGTGATAATGCGGTCTGGCGAGATAAAAAATCCACTGCCGCGCGCTAACGTGTTTTCTTTTGAATCAAATGTCTCGATCGCAACTGCGGACGGCTTGATGCGCTTCACCAACTCAGGCAAAAAATCCTGCGCGCTAATTTTGCCCGCGAAACACGCGAAAAACACGAAAAGGAAGAAGAAAGTTTTTGATGATCTTGAGATAATCACAACAACAGTCAGAATCGTTATTATATGTTCTTTTGTCGATTCCAACAAACTTTTTAAGATGAAGTTCTGACGGGAGTCGTTCGAGCCTGTTTTTCAGATTGTCAATTGTTAATTGGATAATTGTAAATTGGCAGCGAGAATAAGAGACTTTCCCAACCAATTTACAATCAACAATTGACAATTAACAATCCGCACAGTCTGATTGGAATATAGGAAGGGAAAAGGATTATGAAGATCGCATTGGCCTCCGACCACGCAGGGTTTGAAGATAAGGAAAATCTCAAGAAGACGCTTGACGAGATTGGCGTCGTGTATGACGACATGGGCACTTACTCGTGCGAATCGGTTGATTATCCTGATTTCGCTCGTAAGGTTGGCGAGGCAGTCGCCGCAGGCGAATTTGATCGCGGGCTGCTTGTTTGCGGCTCCGGAACTGGAATGGCAATAGCCGCAAATAAAGTGCCTGGCATTCGCGCAGCGGTCGCGTGGAACGAAGAGATCGCACGACTCTCACGCCAGCACAATGACGCAAACGTGTTGTCGCTGCCTGCCCGGTTTGTGCCGCAGGACGAGATCGACAAGATCGTAAAAGCGTGGCTGTCTGCCGATTTTGAAGGCGGACGCCACGAACGCCGCGTCGAAAAGATCGAGCAAAAATAAAAGACGATCTCACCTGATAAATAGTAGAATAAAAATCAAAAGTTAAGCTTACTGTTTTTTTGGCTTTTGCGATTATGCTTCATCAGCCTTATTTCCCTGCATATCCGCTCGATCAGTTTATCGAGGTCTTTATATATTTTGAAGGCGTTTATCACGCCCACACGGTTGACCGTTTTTTGCCAAATGGCGACGTGGAGATATTGATCGATTTTCACGATGCTCGGCAATATATTTACGACAATCACTCACTCAAAGAGATTCAGGCCTGCCACCGCGTGTGGGCCTCCGGGCTGAGGACCGAACCAATAACGATACCGGCGGGCAGCGGTTCGGCGATGATGGTGATCGCGTTCAAGAAAGGCATGGCTGCATCGTTCTTTCCTTTTCCGATGGACGAGATAAAGGACAGCGTGGTCGATGCCGATCTAATTTGGGGCAGCGATTTTGGTTTTTTGCGAGAACGGTTGTTGGCCGTCAGGGATGTTACGGAACGTTTCAAGATGGTTGAAAATTTCCTGCTGCGCAAATTTCGTTCAAAACTCAAATTGAATCCATGCGTTGCCTTCGCCGTCGAAGAAATGACTATGCGACCCGACAGGCTTAATATCGCCCGGATGAACGAAAAAATCGGCTATTCGCAAAAGCATTTCACTGAGATGTTTCGCCGTCAGGTCGGCGTGACGCCGAAATCATATTTGCGATTGATGCGTTTTCAGAAAGCTGTTCATCTCATTGACGATGCCGACAAAATTGATTGGGGCACGTTTGCACTCGAATGCGGCTTTTATGACCAAGCCCATTTTATTAATGATTTCAAGCACTTCTCAGGTTTTACGCCAACCAAATACGCAGAAATTCAAACAAATTATCAAAACTACATCCCCGTCGGATAGGTAAATTTTTTCCAATACATCGTTTTTCATAGCAGCTAATATCGTCATGCTATGGAAAATATTTACATTAATCACATCGCAGTTTTTGTTTGCGCTGTCATGAGTCTTGTGATCGGCGGCCTCTGGTGGTCACCTCTGCTTTTTGCCAAGGCCTGGCAACGCGAAATTGGCTTGAGCGACGACCAATTGAAACAAATGAATCCGGCGAAAACCTTCGGCCTGACCTTTGTGCTGGCGTATCTTGCATCTTACAATCTGGCGTTCTTTCTCGGCGACGGCAGCACGACCTGGAAATGGAGCATCGCGGCCGGTTCGCTCGCGGCATTATGGGCGATCGCGATGTACGTTATCATCAGCCTGTTCGAGCAACGCTCGCTCAAGCACATTCTGATAAACTGCGGCTACATCGCGGTCTACTTCGCGGTTATCGGTTTTATTTTGGGAATCTGGAGGTAATGGCAGAAACGCACCAAATCGTAATGGGCATAGTAAAGCCTTAGACAATCATATGAAGTCAAAACATGTTTTCCTGATCGCCTTCATTCTCGTTGGCATGGCGGCCTACTCCAAAGCTCAAACCAAGCCAACGCCTGCTTATTATTTCAACCCGCATTGGTCATCCGATGGCAAAAAGATCGTTTTTGAATCAACCAAAGACGGTATGTCGGCCATTTTCACAATCGGCGTAAATGGCACCGATTTGCGCCGACTAACCGACAGCAAATCAACCGCCGGACAACCGCGCTGGTCGCGTGACGGCAGAAAGATCGTTTTCTATTCCGAGAGGGACGGCCATTTGCAGTTGTATGTGATGAATGCGGATGGCTCTGATCAGCGTAAACTTACTGACGGCAAGGATCTGGATTATCTCCCCGATTTTTCGCCCAGCGGGGATCTTGTCGTTTTCCAATCTCGCAAAGAACAACCTGGGATTGCTCACGATATTTACATAATCCGTGTGGATGGAACAAATAGAACTCGCATTACTGATGAAAAAAACGGTTACACCAGCCCCAAATGGTCGCCCGATGGCAAGAAGATTCTGTTTGAACGAGCCGTTGTCACCAAGAAATATTATCGGGAGCTGTCGAGAGACGAAATGCGGCAAATGAAAAACTCAACCGAAATCTTCGTGATGGATAAAGACGGCAAGAATCTGAAAAATCTGACGAATAACGAGGTCGAAGACTCTACGCCGCAATGGTCTAAAAACGGAAAAACCATTTATTTTTTGTCCAAGCGCGACGGCTCGCCCAGTGTTTATGCGATGAACGCGGACGGAACAAAAGTTCGCAAAGTTGCCGACGGAAAGATCGTTACAAATCCGTTCGTTTCTCCTGACGAAAAGTACTTTGCCTACACCAAGGAGGTGGATGGAAAATGGGGGCTTTACATCTACAAGGTCAAAAGCGGGAAAGAACGGCTTTTGATTGGAGGATGATAAAAATAACTGCTATGAAACTCTTTACAATTATTTTAGTAACATTTGCAATCTGCTTAATAATGCTTGGCAATGTTACAGCGCAGAAACCTAAGGTCAATTCCAAAATAACACCGACAACTTTTGAAAATCCTCGGTTGGTCAAAAAATATCAGCAAACAATTTTGCCCGAGTTTTTAGCTTCGCAGCTTTATTATTTGGCTTCAGATTTTTTTGAAGGTCGTGGAACCGGCTCCCGCGGACAGCGAATGGCGGCGCATTATTTGGCTTCGCAATATCGGCAAATGGGCCTTGCGCCAAAAGGAAATGTTCAAACAAATTCGCTGTCACCAATGGATTATTTACAACCGTTTTCGCTTCATCAGGTCAGACCAAAAGAAACCCGTCTGGAGATAATCGCTAATGGAAACAAGGTTTCTGAGAGCATTTTTTCGGGTGAAAAACATGATGATTTGTCCTTCTACGCGGGCGGCGGCGCGGTTGATGCAAGCGGTGGAGTTGTCTTTGTCGGCTACGGAATTGCCGATGATGCGCTTGGCTTTAATGAGTTTGCGGCACTTACCGCAAAAGGGATCTCGATAGAAGACAAATGGCTGATAATGCTTGCCGATGAGCCTTTGGCAGATGCTTCGACAAGCGTTTTGCCGACTGAAAACCATAAGATCTCGCGTTGGACAACAGGTTTTGCCGATAAAAGAATTTCGCGTTGGAAGGCGGGTCGTCCGAAAGGGATTTTGGTCGTCAGCGATTTGAGCCCGCGCAACAAGACCGCTTTTGCCGACGCGGCGGCAACGGCGGCTTTGAACACTCAGCGGCAAGGAGTTTTGACATTTTACGATCCCGCCGAAATTCCGCAAACCTTTAACATTTCCGCCAAATTTGCCAATCAAATTCTGGCTTCTGCGGGGCAGAGAATTGAAGACATCAAACAGCACATTGACAAAAGTGTAACCCCGAGTGTCTTTGAAATTAAAGACGTTAACGTCAATTCAAAGGCTATTCAAAGTCCGAAACTAGAGACGGAAAATGTCTTAGCTTTTATCGAAGGCTCAGACCCGAAACTAAAAGATGAAGTGATCGTGATTTCCTCACATTATGACCATCTCGGCATCAATCCTCTGCTCAAAGGCGATCAAATTTTCAACGGCGCGGCGGATGACGGAACAGGGACGGTCGCCACACTCGCGCTTGCCCAGGCGTTTATGAAGGCAAAACACGATGGATTCGCTCCCCGCCGTTCGCTTCTGTTTGCCAATTTTACTGCCGAAGAAGTGGGTCTCTACGGTTCTTATTACTATACAAATGTAGCTCCGCGAATCCCTCTGGAAACAATGGTTGCCAACATCAATATGGACGGAGTAGGGGGAACGGATTTGAAGAATCCAACCGGAAGTAGAGACTACGTTTACATCACCGGAACCAAAAATCTTTCCGAAGAATTGATCGATATAAACCAGCGAATCACCAAACTAACGGGCAGCTCTCTTAATTTAACCGATGGCGTAAGTTTTGGTTTTAGTTCGGATGATAGATATTTTCGTGACCAGCTGATCCCTTACATTTACTATTCGACCGGGCGAACCGAACACTACCACACGGTTGGAGATGCCCCAGAAACAATTGATTACGAACACTTTGCACGAGTTGTCCAACTGATCTTTGCCAATGCTTGGCAGGTTGCCAATCAACAATCACGGATTGTGGGCGTTGACCGCAGCAAATTGAAAATCGAAGGCTATGTCTGCGAAGAATGCGGTTTAGCATGTGACATGGAAACAAGGAAAAAGCCTTTCGCTAAATCGGGAGTTTGCCCGATTTGCGGAATGAATTTAGTGCCACACTATGTGCCGAAGAAATAAGCAGAGTGGCAAAAAAATTGGCAAGAAGCCTTGAGCGACGAAATCAAAAGCCGGAAAGATCGTCTTTTGATTGGTGAATGAAGAGAATAAAATTGAGCATTAGTTCGACAGTTTTCTGACAGTCCGGCA
This sequence comes from Pyrinomonadaceae bacterium, assembly GCA_046160805.1. Classification (GTDB taxonomy): domain Bacteria; phylum Acidobacteriota; class Blastocatellia; order Pyrinomonadales; family Pyrinomonadaceae; genus OLB17. The sequence continues at coordinate 103,019 of JBJXHF010000015.1, read as the reverse complement.
GATGAATCTCCCGGTAAGGACAAGCATTAGGAGGCAATATGGCACAGAAAACATCTGGCGAATTTGAAAAGGAATTTATGGACGGCCTAAAAGGCGAGACCGGTAAGGACCTCGGCACCTGGCTGAAAACGATCGACGGTTTTTCGTCAAAAAAGAGAAACGAGGTCATCGCGTGGCTAAAGACGGAACACGGTTTTGGCCATATGAACGCATCACTGTTGGCAGGCATCCACGCAAACGGCGGAAAACCTGTTTACGCGAGTACCGACGATCTGCTAGAGAATCAATTTACAAAAGCCGCCGACATGCGGCCGCTTTACGACGCATTTATCGCATTCATCGCAAAGCACTTTCCGAGCGCTACTATACTGCCGAAAAAAACTTATGTATCGGTTCTCGAAAATCGCGAGTTCGGCGCGGTCAACATCAAGCCGAAAGAACTTCGTATCGGCCTCGATCTCGGCGACCGGCCATTCGATGAAAGAGTGGAAAAAGCAAAACTAACCGGGCCGATGCCGCGAATATCTCATATGGTTGTGGTTACTGAGAAACACGACCTTGACGGCACTTTGGTCGATCTGCTGAAACAATCGCATTCACGGTGCCATTAGGCGAGAGCTTTTCGCAGAAATGCGACGAGCGGATACATCTCTTTCGTTAGTTTGACGAGTTGTTTTGGAAAATCGCTGCTGGTAATTAATTTGTCGTCTTTGAATGCGGTCCAGGCCATAAATTCTTTGAGTTTTAGATATTCAACGGCTTTGTGATCTGGATCGAAACCTTTGGGTGCGGACTTCAAAGAATCGCCGCTCATACGGTCAAAGGCGTCGAGGAAACTTTTTTTCTCGACGATCTTTAGGAATTCAGCAGTGTTCTTTGCAATTGCATTGCGTATTTTCAGCGTCTCGCCGCCGTCGGGAATATGTTTGCCGCCGGCGATAAAGCTCTTGCCCGGTTCGAGGTGAAAATAGTAACCAGGCTGCATCGATTTGCGGCCGCCGGGACTGATGTAGGCGCCGAGATTTGTTTTGTAAGGGCTTTTGTCTTTTGAAAATCGCACGTCGCGATAGATGCGAAAGACGCAGGATTTTGGATCGATCGATGCAACGGCGCCGTCGAATTTCCCTATCTCGCCGATCAAGTAGCCGGCGAACGCGGTCATATTGTCCTGAGCGGCATCAAACGCTTTCTTATTCGCCTGGAACCACTCGCGGTTGTTGTTTTTGGTGAGTTTTTTGAGAAAATCCAGCGTTTCTTTTTCCAGCATAATTTGGGTATATTAACACATCAAGGAAGTCACTATGAGAAGAACGATAATCATCACTGCTGTTTTACTTGTCGCAGGAGCGCTTGCGGCAGTTAACGCTCAAGCGCCTGAATACAAGATCGCCTACAACGTGCTTCAGGATCAAAAGTCCGACAATTATGAAGTTTATACGATGAACTTCGACGGCAGCTCGCCAAAGAACGTCACCAACCACAAAGACGTTGCGTGGACATATTATTCGCTTAAGAACAAGCTGCTTTTTATCAGCGACCGCGATGCGTGCAGGCGTTGCTACTTTTTATACACATCGGATATTGACGGCAGCAACGTCAGGAAGGTTAGCGATCTTCAATTAGAAGATGCCTGGATGGGCAGCCGAAACGGTGACAGGGAGTTGGTCGTTTCAGGTCGCGTAGCATCTGCTGTCCGGTTTCAATTGTTTTTGGTGAATGTTGAGAACGGACATTTTCGTCAGCTTACGAACGAGCCCGCTGCCGCTTTTCGCGATCCGACATTTTCTCCTGACGGTAAGAAGATCGCTTATGTTTACAAAAAGAACCGAACAGAGCGCAGCGAGATCGAGGAATTGTATGTGATGAATGCCGACGGCTCGAACCGCAAAAAAATCACGACCTATCCTCCAAACGATCCGCTCGCGAAAGACCCCGGCTACAAGGTCGGCCCGCCGCATTGGAACGCCAAGCAAAAATTCATCACCTATCAGTCGAATCAAGCGGGCAAGCAGTCGATCTACGCCGTCACGCCCGACGGCAAACGTCAGTGGAAATTGACCGACAGCAAATTAGACGAAGGCTGGCACGACTGGTCGCCGGACGGAGAGTGGCTTGTGTTCGACAGCCGTGACGAAACAACCGGGCGTTACGACATCTATCTACTACACTACAAGCGCAAGGAGTTAAAAAAAGTCACGGGCGATAGTCCGATGAAATATCACCAGTCGCCCGTGTTTGTCGCAACTAAATAGAGTTTCTTATCCGCCGTGAGCCGCCTTTGCTCGCTCGTTCAGTTCTTCAGGACTGAGGTCTTCCTTGTGCGTGCCAAAGGCCCAAATATGTCCGAACGGGTCTTTAAAACTGCCTGAGCGGTCGCCGTAGAATTGGTCTGCGACCGGTTTTATCACCTCGACGCCTTCGGAGATCGCTTTTTCGGTGAAAGCGTCGACATCTTCAACGTAGATATAAAGGCTGACCGGCGTGCCGCCAATGGTTTCGGGGCTGAGGCAATTCATCTGCGGGTGTTCATCCGCCATCATAAATATCGCCTTGCCGATCTTCATTTCCGCATGGCCGACCATTCCCGGCCCGCCGATGCGAAACAGTTCTTCGGCACCGAAAGCGCGTTTGTAAAAATCAATGGCCGCTTCAGCATTTTTGCAGATCAAATACGGCGTGATGCCTTCGTAGCCTTCAGGTATAGCTTTGACTGACATAGTTAATCCTCCTTAAGTTTTGGATTTCTCGAATTTATTGCTAAATACGCCCGATGTCAAAGGCTTTGTTTCAAAATTTGAGTTGGACAGATCAGGAGCGTAATATTAACAGAAACTTGGGAGGGATAAATAATTATGGCAACTAGTGCAGAGTGGCACGAAGATTACGAAAAAATGAGCGAAGCGTCGCGCAATTTTTCGCGTGCGATCAAATCCGTGCAGGAAGAATTGGAGGCCGTTGACTGGTATAACCAGCGAGCCGAACAAACATCGGACAAGCAATTGAAAAAGATTCTTGAACACAACCGCGACGAAGAGATCGAGCACGCCGTAATGGCGCTCGAATGGTTGCGGCGAAAGAATAAAAAATTCGACGAGCACATGAAGACATACCTTTTCACCAAAGGCGACATTCTCTCGATAGAAGAAAAGGCTAAGTGATCAGTTTATGAGCTATTTTCCGGAAATGACTTTGGACTCATGGCGGCCGACAAAAAATACGCTGCACTTGTATTTACAGATCGTCGGCAAGATCAGGCTGCAAATGCACCCGCGCATCAACCATTGGTGGCACGTGACGTTGTATGTCAGTCCTCGCGGGCTTACCACGAGGTCAATACCCTGTGCGAACGGCAATTTTGAGATCGAGTTCGATTTTAAAGATCATGAACTGAAGATGCGAACCAGCGACGGACGGTCTGAAGATTTTGCACTTTATGACGGCTTGTCAGTCGCAGATTTTTACGCCAGTGTTTTTGCAAATCTCGCAAAGCTCGGCATACAGCCGGAGATCAAAGCAATTCCCTACGAAGCACCATCAACCATGCCGTTTGCCGAAGATCACGAAAACAAATCCTACGACAAAGAATACGTCGAGCGTTTTCATCAAATACTTGTCGAGGTAGATGACATTTTTCAGGAATTTCGCGGCCGATTCACCGGCAAATCGACGCCCGTCCATCTCTTCTGGCACAGCTTTGATCTCGCGTTGACGAGGTTCTCAGGCAAGTCCGCTCCGCCAATGCCCGAAGCCAACATGGTCACCCGCGAAGCCTATTCCCACGAGGTAATCAGCTTCGGCTTCTGGTTCGGCGACGACAAGGAGAACGGTGTGCCCGCGCCTGCGTTTTACTCATACACCGCACCCGAACCGAACAGCTTGGCTGACGAGCCGCTGCAGCCTGCTGCCGCTCAATGGAACACCTCGAATGGCGCGATGGCTCTGCTGATGTACGAAGATGCGCGAAAAGCAGCAAACCCGCGAGCAGCCGTACTAGAATTTCTCGAAAGCGCTTATCAGGCGGGTGCGAAGACTGCCGGTTGGAATGCTGAGCAATTCCGGATGCGTTCGTTACAGCCACAATGAATTTCTTCTTATTTTTTGAGGTTTTAGACAAGGAACCTGCAATCGCGTTGGTCTGGAGTCTCTTTGCGGCTATCGGAATCTTCGGTTTCCTTTTGTCTTTTTTGCATCGATATTTGGCGATTTTGGGTGTGTTAGTTTCACTGTGTTTCACATCCCTATATTTAACTGAATTCTGGGATCCTCACATCAATCCCTCAATCTGGCATGAAGATCGAAGCTATCTTCCGCAAGTTTATCTCGCTATGACGTTGTCGATACTCCTGCCGATTAGCGGAGGAATTCTGAATTATTTGAAGCAACGAAAGAGAACCGTTCTCTGATCGATCTCCGCACTCTCCACAATTTTGCTTCTTATCGCCTATACGAATTCTTTCGGATCAACAACAGTGATTTCATCGAATCGATTAAAATCTTTAACATTGAAGGTCAGCAAATGGGTGATTCCGTGCTGCATCATAGCGGCAACTATCCTCGCGTCGTGAACATTTTTCCCTTTCACCTGATATTTTTGAACCAAGATCTCCCATTCGAAAAATAAATCGGGCAATTCGTTGACAAAAGTGAAATTTCGCCGGAACCTGCGCATCTCGGAAACAGTTTTTTCAATACTTAGGTTAAGACCGTTTGCTTCCAGTGGCCGGGTTGCAACCGCCCAGAATTCAACTAAATTCTGAGGAAATATAACGATATTTTCCTTTTTTTGACGAAACTCAGCTATTGCCTGCTCAACGTAAATATATTGGGAACTTTTCTTTTGAGATAAAGCGGTCAAAATGTTGGAATCGGCGACGTAAGACATCCAAATTATTGAAGTAACTAACGGTATATACTTTCGCGGCTATCATCCCATGTTAACGGAATCTCATCTGAGAATTCTGCCATCGAGTCCATAGCAGCTTTCCATTCCTCATCCGTAGCGGTTTCGAAAAAAGATTTTTCTCTCGATTCTTCGTAAACATTCTCACCAATAACTTCAACAAGAAAGTCCTCAACCGATTTTCCCTTGGATTTTGCCTTTAACCTGACGCGGTTTTCTACTTCGGGTTTTAATTCGAGTGTAACTGTCATAACCGGATTTTATCATAAGTCATTTTCCTTGAAAATAACTTTCGTGCAGAATAAGTAGTTGAATATGATCGATCTCCGCAGCGACACAGTTACAAAACCATCCGAGAAAATGCGGGCTGCAATGGCTAACGCCGAGGTCGGCGACGACGTTTTTGGCGATGACCCGACTGTCAATCGGTTGCAGGCGCGCGTGTGTGAGGTCTTTGAAAAAGAAGCCGCGTTATGGGTGCCTACCGGCTGTATGGGCAATGAGATCGCCGTAAAGGTTCATACGAAACCGGGACAGGAGATCGTCATTGAAGATCGCGGCCATATTTTGAATTACGAGCTTGGAGCCGCGGCGCTAATTTCGGGCGTGACGATTCGGGGGGTGAAAAGCGCCGACGGCTCGGGACATCTGACGTGGGACGAGATCAAGCCGGCTTTAAGGATCGACCCGCCTTATTTTCAGTCTGCGAGCGGTCTCGTGTGTCTCGAAAATACACACAACTTCGCAGGCGGCAGCGTGATGACCGTTGAGACTTGCACCGATATTTGTGCCCGTTGCCGTGCGCTTGAGCTGCCGGTTCATATGGACGGTGCACGCATTTTTAACGCCGCTGTCGCGTTAAATAAGTCCGTCGCCGAACTGTCGTGTTTTTGCGATTCTGTGATGTCCACGCTTTCCAAAGGCCTTGGAGCGCCTGCGGGTTCGATACTGCTGGGCACAAGAGAATTCATTGAAGAAGCACGCATTTGGCGCAAACGTCTCGGCGGCGGCATGCGGCAGATCGGCATACTCGCCGCCGCAGGCCTAATCGCCCTCGAAGAAGGACCAAAACGCCTGCATGAAGACCACGAAAATGCAAAACGGCTCGCTGAAGGCCTGGCCCAAATTCCGGGCATTTCGATTGACGTTGACCGCGTCGTGACTAACATCGTCATATTCGATATTGAGGGAACGGGCAAGACTTCGGACGAGATCACCGACGCATTAAAGGAAAATGGCATTCTGGCCGTCGGCTTTGGCAGCCTGATCCGAATGGTAACTCATCTCGACATATCGTCGCAGGACATCGAAACAACTCTTGAAAAGTTCGCCGCCATTGCGTGAAAGCGTATGTTTCATAGATAAAAATATTGACAATCTGCGCAAGTGTTGTATAATGAGAATGGATAAGTTTCGGATAAGCCTGAACGAAACAAAGCTATTTGAAAATTCAACTGAGGCGAAGTGCACATGCGTTTTTTTCCATTTCTGTCCCAGCGACGACCGTCATTTAATGAAGACGTGGAACGTTGTAACATTAATGTTTATAATAATTACAGGATTGTAATACAATGTAGCGCATTTTTTCGGAAAATCGTGGAACGGGTGCCAAAAATAACCGTAACTCTAATAAAAATGGTCAGTTATGCGTTCCACTCAAGGCATGGAACGGTTGTGGAACGATAGATGGTGAAACAAGATGAATATTGAAGAACTAAGAAGCTTTTGCCTTTCATTTCCCGGTGCGACCGAGGACATCAAATGGGGCGCCGATCTGTGCTTTTGCGTCGGCGCAAAGATGTTTTGCGTGACAGGAGCAGATTCGATCTCGGGCGGAATGTCGATCAAATGCACGCCGGAAAAATTTGACGAGCTGATCGAACGCGAGGGAATTGATCCTGCTGCTTATGTAGGCCGTTACAAGTGGGTGCATATCGCCGACCTCGACGCCGTGACGCCGGACGAGCTAAAAGCGCTTATCGGGAAGTCGTACGAGCTTGTTTTTGATAAACTGGCTCCGAAGGTCAAGAAGACCATCAACGTGGAAAGGGAAAAAGGTTAAAAGTGAAAAAGTGAAAAAGTTACGGGTTTTAGTAACTTTCCCCCTTTTAACCTTTTTCACTTTTTCCCTCTTAACCTTTATGATAATCGCCATCGACGGCCCAAGCGGTGCGGGCAAATCCACTTTGGGGAAAATGCTCGCGAAAAAACTGAATCTGCTCTATCTCGACACCGGAGCGATGTATCGAGCGGTCGCTCTGGCCGTGACACGGGCCAATGTTCCGTATCGCGACATCGACCGTATCGCCGAACTGGCCGAAAACGCCAGGATCGATCTTGTCGGCGAGCCGGATGCGATGAAGGTGATGCTTGACGGCGACGATGTTTCGGTTGATATTCGCACACTCGAAGCCGCTCAGTCGGCGTCAGTGGTTTCGACGATCTCGGAGGTGCGGCGGATCATGGTTGAACATCAGCGGCAGATCGGCGAATCGGCTCCGACGGGATGCGTTCTTGAGGGCCGCGACATCGGCAGCGTGGTTTTTCCAAAAGCCGACATAAAGTTTTTTCTGACGGCGACGCCTGACGCCCGTGCCCGCCGGCGTTTTATGGAAGACCAGTCGAAAGGTCGCATTTCGACTTATGAGCAGACGCTTGCCGAGATCAACGAACGCGACGAACGTGACGTCTCGCGTGAAGATTCGCCGCTGACCATCGCCGACGACGCCGTCGTCATCGACACCAGCGAGCTCGACCTGACCGAAGTGTTTGAACAGATGCTTGCAAAGATAACTGAAAAACGAGCGTCGGCGGGGTAGTGTCTTAATTTGGAGATGCAGTTAATGATTAAGAAACAGCGTCGTTACGCAATCATCCTTACGTTCGCTTTGACCTTTATCGGTTTGGCAGTTCGGAAATGGCTATACAATCCAAATTAAGACACTACACTCGGCGGCATAAAAGTTGACTTGAACGTGACGAGCAGATAACATCGAAAGTTGCTCTTTTATGTGCTCCCGTAGCTCAGCTGGATAGAGCGACGGCCTTCTAAGCCGTAGGTCGCAGGTTCGAGCCCTGCCGGGGGTAAAGATCGATCTGAAATTTCAGATTTGATATTTGAAATTTTGATATGGCGGCTATAGTTCAGCGGTTAGAGCGCTTGATTGTGGTTCAAGATGTCGTGGGTTCGAATCCCACTAGCCGCCCCATTTTTCTTAATGAAATACAACGAGGTAAAGTCTTTTTCACCAGGCTGGTGACACTGTTTTATCATGGAGACAAATGAGATCATGCAACTTTAGGAAATTGAGGTGAAAAATCGTTTTTTAATTTCGACTATTTTCATTTTTGTATTGTCTAATTAATGAGTTTTTGAGGAAAACACTGGGTTTAACATCATTTTTGCGAGCCAGCATTTTTATTGCAAAATAGGTCATAAAAGTGCTATATTTAAAAGTCTTAGACCCAAGCAAGGCGTTTGAATCACCTTTGCCGATTTTTAGTTTTAAGAAGGAAATTACGATGAGAAATTATGTTGCCCAAATCGGCAGGTTTGCATTATCTGCCGTTGTGACGTTGTCCGTGACCGCCTCCGCTCTTTCACAGGCTAGTTTGCGAACTGCCATGGATTATGACGAAGACGGTAAGGCTGATTTTACGATCTTTCGACCGGTCAATAATACCTGGTATATCGCCAAGAGCGGCGGCGGTATTATAGGCAGTCAATTCGGCCTGGCGAGCGAAGATTTTCAGACGCCGGGCGATTTTGACGGTGACGGCAAGGGCGACATCGCGGTTTGGCGAAACGATACAGGAATCTGGTATTGGCTCAGCAGCCTTGACGGCACTTTTAATGCAGCCCAGTTCGGGGCTCTAAATGATGAGCCCGTGGCGAGGGATTATACCGGCGACGGCAGGACCGATTATGCTGTTGTTCGTCGGACGAACGGCCAGTTGATCTGGTATATCCTAAATATCGCCAATTCAAATTTTTCGGCCATACAGTGGGGTCTTTCGAACGATTTCACAGCTCCCGGCGACTATGACGGAGACGGGAAGTTTGATGTTTGCGTCCAGCGTCCCGGCAGTACTCCTACTGCGCAGGCAACTTTTTACGCTCTGAAGAGCAGCGACAACAACCTTCTTGCGGTGCAATGGGGACTTAGCAACGACCTGGTGGTTTCGGCGGATTACGACGGTGATGGAAAGACGGATTTTGCCGTCGTCCGCGATGGAGTGATAAATTTGACCTGGTATATTCTTAAGAGCACCGGGGGCTTTCTGGGAGTAGAGTTCGGTCTTAAGGAATCGGATGTTAACGTCCAAAACGATTACGACGGCGATGGAAAGGCCGACGTTGCGGTTTGGCGCGATCCAAATGGAACGTTTTATTATCTGAGAAGCTCGGACGGCGGCTTTGTGGCCTTCCAGTGGGGATTACCAAATGACTATCCCGTTGCGAGTTACGACACGCACTGATTGATATCGTACTTTTGAGAACATCAATGGTTGAAGGTTTACTGCCTTCGGCCATTTTTGTTTTTTGAGAATTTGTTGTAATCATTGTTAATTTGATGATCAATCTTCAATCTGCAATCAAAACTGCTTTTCCACAAAAATGCGTGGTTATCGTAGGAGATCTCGTTGCCGACCAGTTTCTGAACGGAACGATCTCGCGCGTTTCGCGCGAGGCTCCGGTTTTTATCCTGCGTCACGACAATACCGTAACGCTGCCCGGTGCAGCGGCAAACGCAGCGGCCAACGTCGCTGCGCTTGGCGGCAAGCCAATACTCATCGGCCTCGCCGGAAACGATGCAAACGGCGAATTACTTTTGAAAAAACTGGATGAGATCGGCGTTGCGGCGGATAAAATAGTAACTGACACTTCCGTCAGCACAACCACAAAGGTAAGAGTGCTGGCCGGCCAACATTACGCGGCGCGGCAGCAGGTAATACGGATCGATTATGAAAATTCTGCTTGCCCTTCAGATCAACTGAAGGAAAAGCTTTGTAAAAATCTGATTGCCTGTAGTGCAAGGGCTGATGCCATAATTATTTCCGACTACAATTGCGGAGCCGTATCGCCTGAAATTTACGAAACCGCAAGAACGATCTCAAGTGAACGAAGAATTCCACTCATCGTCGATTCGCGTTACAAGCTTTCTGATTTTCCAAACGCGACGACCGGAACACCGAATCGTGAAGAGGTCGAAAAAATACTCGGGGCGAATTTTTCTGTGGAAGATTGCGCCGCGCTTCGCGAACGCCTTGGTTACGAAGCTCTGCTTGTAACAAATGGAAACGAGGGCATGCTTCTTTTTGTAAAAGATAAGCCAACTTTTCATATCGACGCCGTTGGATCAAAGGAACCGGTCGATGTCACCGGTGCCGGCGATACCGTGATTGCAGCTTATACGCTAGGTCTTGCTTCAGGGTTGAATTTCGCAGACGCCGCGAAAATTGCCAATCACGCCGGTGGCATAGTTGTAATGAAAAAGGGAACTGCAACGGTTGGAATTGAAGAGTTGTGTGAATCGCTGGCTACAGATGCTGATCCGTTAATGTCGAGGGGCCAAAAAGTGTGATTATGTCAGACCATTTTGCACCGATAGTTGACAGAACACGAGTTGTCACCGAGATTGCAAAGGCGCGTTCCGGCGGAGCAAAAATTGTTTTGGCAAACGGCTGCTTTGATCTTCTTCACGTCGGTCATGTCCGCTATCTGACGGGTGCTAAAACGCTCGGCGATTTTCTCGTTGTTGGCGTGAATTCCGACAAGCAAGCTCGGACTTTGAAAGGCAAAGGCCGGCCATTTATGCCCGAAAATGATCGTGCGAAACTGGTCTCGGCACTTAGTTGTGTCGATCTCGTTACAGTCTTTGACGAGCCGACGGTTGAGGAGTTGATTCGTACGATCAAACCAGATTTTCATGCAAAGGGCACCGATTACACGACCGAAACAGTTCCGGAACGCGACATTATTCGGGAAATTGGTGGCGTAGTCGCCATTGTCGGTGATCCTAAGGATCATTCGTCCACTAATATAATCGACAGAGTGCGGCAAAATATCTAGGAGATGTGGAAGGCTCGCACAAAGAACGATCTGATCATCGAGGTTTGGGAAAAGCTTGATTGCGAGAATGTCGGCGCGGCTGAGCTGGAAGCTATTGAAACAGTTGTCACCGACCAATACAGCGAGTCGGCAGTCGAATCGCCGATGGTCATCGCTCGCCTCCTTGCCGATGAAGGCGCACAGCTTCGGCATCCTGAGATAATGAAGTTATATGTAAAGCGGACATCGAAGCGCCCGCATGACGGAGCGTTGCGAAATATTGTCAAAATCGACGATCTAAAAGAAGCGCTCGCGTCGATCCGCAATTTGGAAAATCTGCGGCGAAAGTATGCCGCTTCGAATGATAGGCAAGGACTAAGGCTTGTCCGCGAAACGGCCCTCATCAGCGGCAAACAAAGTGCGATTGAAAAAGCCGGAAAAAAGGATCTGGATACGAAAAAGAAACAAGTTAATGCCGAAATCGCCGAATGGTTTACAATCTGGCTTCAAACGCCGGAGGTTTTTGAAAGCTGGGTCACGATTCGGCAGAAGTCATCCGATTTCATCGAAAAGTTTGGTTCCGATAAATAATGCGACGCTTCTTTGCGCCAATCGAAAGTTTCCACGACGGCCACGTGAAACTTAGCCCCGAGGAAACTCGTCACCTGCGTGCCGTTCTGCGGCTTCGTGTCGGTGATGAAGTTTTGGTTTTCGACGGCACGGGCCGCGAGTTTCAATGCACGATCAACGAAATAGCAAAACAAAATTCAGTCGTATCTGTGATTGAAGAAATTGCTCCAGCGTCGCCTGAATCTCCATTTGAGATCACTTTGGCGGCGACAGTTTTAAATGGTGAAAAATATGATTTGGTCATTCAAAAAGCTGTCGAGCTGGGCGTGACGACTTTCATTCCATTGCATACAGTCCATTGCGATGTAAAGCCGAAAGATGCGACAAAACGCATGATTCGATGGCGGCGCATCGCGCTAGAAGCCACAAAGCAATCCGGTCGTGCAAAGATCATGCAGATCGGTGAACCCGCCGCATTTACTGACTTGTTGGAAATTGAAGAATCCGAGACACTCGTTCTGTTCTCCGAGCGTGAGGGCAACGACGATTTTTTGGATATAAAGCCGGCAAAAAAAATTACCGCCATTGTGGGGCCAAAAGGCGGTTGGGATGATTCAGAATTGGCACTCGCAAGATCGAAGAAAATTAAAATCGTAACACTTGGCGGGCGTATCTTACGCGCTGAAACCGCCGCGATCTCTATCACGGCGATACTTCAGCATAAGTTTGGCGATTTGAACTGAGATCAAAAGTCCGATTTTTTAGGTCGGTAATATGCCTGTCCGCGTTGCTTGAGCTTTGCCTTGTTTCCGAGGGCGTCGATGAATGTGAGTAGCAATTCCTTGTTATTAAACTTGAAGTTAGCCGTTCCCTTAGCGTCAACGTCGGGGTCGTCAAAGTTTATTACCAAATATTTGCTCTCAGTGGACTTCAAACCCGCGAGCCCGGCTCCCGGAAGCGGCAACCGGCTGATTACATTTCCCGTCTGGGAAACATGCTCCTTAACGTCGGGATAAATTACGACTATGGATGAGTAAGGAATCGAGAAGATTTCTCTATTGTCCTTGCGGTAAAAGACAACTCGTTCGTTCGCATCGTCAAATTTGAAATATCCGCTTTCCTTTCCCGTTGAGCCAAATATGCCGCCGTCGTAACGGGCCCTGAACGATTCGGGTAACGGCTTCGTCGATTGGTTCGGGGTTCTATCAGCAGGACGCGGCTGCGCGTGAATAACCGCAGAAAAACATACCAAGACAAGCGATGCAAATAGTAGCTTTTTCATATAATTGTTAGACGCTTTTCAGTCGTCGTAAGTTGTTATTTTGCAGCAGAAAATTCTAATTTACTTATATACGGCTTTAGACGTTCTTTTGCAATAGCAACATATTCCTCAGAGATTTCCGACCCGAGCCATGAACGCCTTAATTCCTGAGCGACCTTCGCCGTAGTTCCGCTGCCCATAAAACAGTCGTAAACGACATCACTTTCAATGGTCCAGGTATTAATCTGATCCGCAACAAGCTGTTCCGGGAAGATCGCCGGATGTTTGAAAGCGATCTTGTCCTTCGATGACGACGTGCCGACGTTATATGCAAAGATATTGCTTACTTTTCTTTCCGATTTAATCTGACGTCCAATGTCTTCATCCGGAACATTACCTCTGCCCTTTCCCGTAATTCGGAAAGCCGTGATTTTTTGCCCTGCGGATTTGGTCGGCTCCGTGATCGGATTAAACGTTTTCGGCTGGCCTTTGCTGAAACAGAACATGTATTCAAAGCACTGCCGATACCGTTTTCCGCAATCACTCGGGATAGGATTATTCTTAACGTAAAGCATCGTATCGTGCACTTTGAAACCCGCGTCCTGAAAAATAATGGCGTGACGGAAGCTTGTTAACGTTTCATTGCCGTTGACGGTCCGGTCTCCTACAACCCAAACCACGACACCGCCTTTTTTTGTCTTCCGATAAAGTAAAGCTGCGATTTCTTCGACGGGGAAGTGATAACCGTTATAATCGCGCAGATCGTCATACGGCGGACTGGTAATCGTCATATCGATGAGTTCATCGGGCATACGCTGTAGCGTGCCGATGCAGTTTTCGTGATAAATTCTGCCAAGCTCCATATTTCACTATAAAGGCCATTTCGCCAAGAAATCCGCGATAAAGGCCTTTTCAGATTTCGTGGCTTCGTTTTCGAGGAAGGCGCGAAATTGATGCTGCTCTTCAATGTAATGGTCTTCTTCGATCTTTCCGCAAAAAAATGCAACCCGCAACCAGACCAAGTATGTATTCAATACATCGATTTGATTATATTCGACGATACGCTTTAGATCGCCCGCTAGCCAAAGGTCGGTGACTTGGTCGCCCTTAACATCTATTTTTCCCGGAAAGCCGCACAATTTTGATAACTCGTCTAGTCTTGGGGTCATATCCTTGACGGCGAAAAGCTTCATCAGATCGAGATGATCCTCGTTGTCCCACCTTCGGAAATAGTCGATTCCTTCCCAGGGCTTGTCGGGGCGTTTGCAGAATTCGGGAGCCGATATCTCATTGATCATTCCGCGTTGGATCAAAACCTGTATGTCGGAATTGGCGGAATTGTATCCTACAAGCTGTGGACAGCGTTTTCCGAGAATATAAAGAAAGCGCTCGATCAGCGAGGCTTCGTCCACTTCGTTTGATTCGAGCGGCAAAGACGGCAAAGAGTTGAGTGAAAACTCTACTTCCTGAATACCATCGCGAAAAATGGGTTTCCGAGATAAAAAAGCGATCGATATAACCCGCGAAAACATGTATTTCAAAAACGGACGCGGATTTGTATCTGTATTATATTGCGGTGACTGCTCCCACAAAACCTGCATTGCTTCCAACTCTGTCGTCTCGTCTGGAAGTTCAAATAGCCGCTTTGCACCCGAAGCGTCGGGCACCCATTCGAGATCAAAAAATAAGGCAAGCTCAGGGATAGGATTTTTTAACATTGAGTTGAGATTCTTTGCAGAACGACTTATTTTATGGCATCGACGGAATAATTGCCAAAACGTAAACAAGCAAAGCGACACCTGCCGATCAGGCATACGATACCGTTAAAAGCAAGGCCGATTTCGTATAACCAGTTCTTTCCAAAATGCCACATCTGCACTTAAAACCAAACAAAGTCAGTGTTTTCCTCTAGTGGCACAGTGGTTGCGATTGTGAATAGGCAAGGGTGTTTCGAAAAACTAATTGGGAGAATATTTATGAGAATTAAAAAATACTTTGCAACATTCATGATGGCGGCCATGGCGGCGATTGCCATACCTGTTTTGGCGGACACTGCTTCGGCGCAGAAAAATTGCAATCGCAGAAGCTCGTACAACCGCTCGGCTAACAGACGTTCTTATGCACGACAGTCTTACGCGCGACAGAATGTGACGTATAAACGGCCAAGTTTCTACAGTCGCCACCGCAAGGCGATCAACATCGGAGCTGGTGCCGGCGTTGGAGCTTTGGTGGGCGGATTACTCGGCGGTAAGAAATGGGCCGCGATCGGCGGTTTGGCAGGCGCCGGTGGCGGAGCGTTGTTCACTCACAAGCAAAAGCCGAGGAACTATGCGCGTCGCGTCTATCGTAACTACTAATTAGTTATCGAACTATAGCTAAAGCACTGGCAACCTTTTCGGCTGCCGGTGTTTTTTTAGTTGTCAAATAACTAAATTAAAAAGCGTATGTATTCGCCTCAATCAATACATCGGCGATACGCTGGCGCGCCGCGATTGTATTGATCGGCGAATTATTTTTTGTAAACCGCTTTAGGGCTACAAGCAAAGTGCGGCCTTCGTCGCCGTCGGCTACTGCGGCGATGGTGTTACGGGCTTTGATATCAATTCGCTGGATCGCGTCGTTGCAAAACACTGCGGCTATATCAATAAATGGCGCATCAGCGTCTTCGCCGTTGGCGTCGGCGAATTTTTTCGCACGAAGGATCGCGGTTTCCATTTGATATGCGTCCATGATTATGTCGGCGGAGTTGAGTAGGATTTCCTGCTGCTCGGCTAGAGCCGTCATATACTTTTGAGCAGCCGTGCCGAGCACCATCAACGCAATTTTCTTAGCATTTTGCGCGAGTTTGGTTTCGTTGGCGAGCAAACCCGAATCCTCATCAAACGACATCTGCGGATTTAGTATCTCGTCCTGCAAGGCCTTTGCCGCCTGCAGCAGGCCGAGCTTGCCTTTCATCGCACGCTTCAACAATTGGCCGGGAATGAGCATCCGGTTGATCTCATTTGTGCCTTCGTAGATGCGGTTGATTCGTGAATCGCGATAAGCCTTTTCAGCCGGATAATCCGCCGAATAGCCGTAACCGCCGAAGATCTGCACCATTTCATCGACGACGTAATCGAGAGCTTCGCTGCATGCGACCTTGTTGATTGAAGATTCGACGGCGTATTCCTCGATAGACTGCATTTTTTTGGCGGTGTCCGCTCCGTCGCCGATAAGGGCGTCGATCATGCCGATCGTTCGGTATGTGATCGACTCGGAAACCCAAGTGCGGATAGCCATCTCAGCGAGCTTGTGTTTGATCGCTCCGAATGACGAGATAGGTTTGCCAAATTGGTGGCGCTCGTTTGCATAACGAACCGTCTCGTGAATTGCGAGCTTTGCGCCGCCTGTAACAGAAGCGCCGAGCTTAAAACGGCCAACATTGAGAATATTAAAAGCGATCTTCGCACCGTCGCCGATATTACCGATAAGGTTGGTCGCCGGAATTTTACATTCGGAAAGAATGAGCGGTGTGGTCGAGGAAGATTTGATACCCATCTTGTGCTCCTCGGCACCGGAACGGCAGTTTTCGCTGCGCTCGACGACAAAAGCCGAGAATTTTTCTTTCTCGCCATCAACTTTCGCAAACACGATAAAAACATCGGCGAAACTGCCGTTTGAGATAAACATTTTCTCTCCGTTCAACGTGTAGGTCTTGCCATCGTCGCTCAATTTCGCAGTCGTTTTTGCACCAAGAGCGTCCGAGCCTGAGCCGCTTTCAGTCAAACAGTAAGCAGTTACAACTTCGCCTGAGACTATCTTTGGAATCCAATTTTGTTTCAGCTCTTCAGAGCCAAAATAAAGTATCGGCAGGACGCCAATCGAAGTCTGCGCGCCGAAAGTGGTTCCAAAGCCGCCGCCGCGACCTATCATCTCGGCGATGACAACGCCGGTTGTCTGATCAAGCCCGAGGCCGCCATATTCGTCTGGAATAGTCGCCCCCAAAAGTCCAAGCTCGCCGGCTTTTTTGACCAACTCGCGAGCAACTTCCCAGGCGTGGCCTTCCATCGCCTCTAGATTTGGCCGCACTTCGTTATCGACAAAATCTCTAGTTGTTTCGCCGATCATTTTTTGCTCTTCAGTTAGGTCTTCCGGCGTAAATATCTCGGCTGTCTCGGCAATCAAAAACTCGCCGCCCTTCATATATTCTTTTTCCATTTGTGCTGCCATATTGCTAATTCAATTAAGCAAAGCCTTCCTAATCATCCGCTGAATCATGATGCTCACAACCGTCATGTTCGAACATTACTTGACGATCAAAGGGGGATAGCACATTCGTGCAGGCGCCGTAGTCCTCAACAAACACGCCAACTAAAGCAACATAAAATTTGCAATTGAAGCACTGCTCTAAGCCCCATTGATCTTGATACTCCGGCGACTCCATCACTCGATTCCGAGAGATCATCCAGCGCTCGTGGCAAGCGTTGAGATGATCGCTGTCATTCTCGAGACCTTGCTCACGCAACCGGATGTGTTGAATCTGATCAGTCACCTTCTAGATCCTCTCGAAAATACCTGCCGCGCCCATGCCGCCGCCGACGCACATTGTGACCATGCCGTAGCGGGCGTTGCGGCGTTTTAGTTCCTGTAAAAGTGACGCGGTCAATTTCGCTCCGGTGCAGCCGAGCGGATGGCCGAGGGCGATGGCGCCGCCGTTGACGTTTACTTTTGACGGGTCCATTTCGAGCAGCTTCATCACCGAAAGTCCTTGCGCCGCGAAGGCTTCGTTCAGTTCGATCACGTCGATCTGGTCGAGCGTCAGTCCGGCCATTTTTAGTGCTTTTGGAATCGCGTAAACGGGGCCGATGCCCATTTCCTCCGGCAGACAGCCGGCGGTTGCGAACGAGACAAATCTCGCGAGCGGTTCGGCTCCGATCTCTTTTGCTTTTTCGGCGGACATCACGACGACCGCAGCGGCGCCGTCGGACATCTGGGACGAATTTCCGGCGGTCACCGTTCCGTTTGCGTGGAAAGCGGGCTTTAGTTTTGCAAAACCTTCGGGATTTGCGTCAAATCGTACGCCCTCGTCCGTATCGAATTGACACGCCTTGCGCAGAACGCGCCCGCTTGCGTCAAATTCATCCAAGGTGACGGACACGGACACGATCTCGTCCTTAAATTTTCCAGCCTGAATTGCCGCAGCAGCTTTTTGATGCGAGGCAAGCGAAAATTCATCCGCCTGCTCACGCGTGATCTCGTATTTGCGTGCGAGGTTCTCTGCCGTCAGCCCCATGTTGAGGTAATAGTCAGGATAGCTTTCAACGAGCGACGGGTTCGGACGCAGAACGTTGCCGCCCATCGGTATCATCGACATCGTCTCCAAACCGCCCGCGACGATAACGTCAGCACCGCCAGTCGCAATCCTGTCAGCCGCCAGAGCGATCGTCTGCAGACCCGACGAGCAATAACGATTGACCGTCATCGCGCTCGTCTCGACCGGAAGCCCAGCCGCTATCATACAAGTACGTGCGACATTCATGCCTTGCTCGGCCTCGGGAAACGCGCAGCCCATTATCACGTCCTCGATCTGCATTGGATCGAGATTCGGAACCCTCGCGACAGCTTCCTTAATCGCCGCCGCTCCAAGATCGTCGGGTCGAGTATTTCTCAACATACCCTTCGGTGCCTTTCCAACAGCCGTCCGAACGGCTGATACAATTACTGCTTCTTTCATAACAATTTTTTGCCCGCGAATTACGCGAATCAGCGCGAATTTTTTATTCGTTTTATTCGCGCTATTCGCGGGCAAGCTCTTTATATCTAAAACAACTTACAAGATGATCGTTCACCATGCCCGTCGCCTGCATGTGGGCGTAGATGATGGTTGAGCCGACAAAACTGAATCCGCGATTTTTCATATCCTTGCTGATCTCGCCAGAAATGTCGGTTTTTGCCGGAATCTGCGTATCAACCTTCCATTTATTGACGATGGGTTTGTTCTCAACGAACGCCCAGATGTAGTTATCGAATGAGCCAAATTCCTTTTGCACTTTCAGGAAGGCCTTTGCGTTTTTGACGGCCGAGGCGACCTTCAAACGGTTACGGATGATGCCTTCGTTCGTTAACAGCTTGGCGATTCTTGCGTCTGTGTATCTTGCGACTTTGGTTGCGTCAAAATCGTCAAAGGCTTTGCGGTAGGCTTCGCGTTTTCTGAGAATCGTGTCCCAGCTAAGGCCCGCCTGCGCACCTTCCAAAACTATGAATTCAAACAGCGCTCTGTCATCATGCATCGGCACGCCCCATTCGGTGTCGTGATAGGCAAGAGCAAGTTCATTTTTGGGCCATGTGCAGCGTTTCATAATTAGAGTTTATACAAACAATGGAATCGTGTAGATAATCCCTAAAGCCAATGCGCCAAACAACACAATCTTCGATCCAATATGATGCAGGTCAAAGAACAGAAACTGTTCGACAACGCGAAAAACTCCAAAGAGCGCCATTCCTGCGATCAGACCTTTGCCAAGCGACGAACGTAAAAGTTCATCGGTCTCGACAAGCGAAATATACGCAAATATTAAAAAACAAAGCATCAGACATAGATTCAAAACCTGGATAATTCCTTTGTTTACTTTCGCTACCGACTCAAGATCGCGTCGCCAATCAAACAATCTCCAAAAGAAAATATGGAAGATAAAACAAATCACCCAAAGCACACCGCCGATCTGTATCAACGTTTTCATCTTGGAAATCCCGCTGTCTCGACGACCCGCTTGGCCTGGCGGACATGGCGTTTTGAGTGCTCCACCAGAACAGTCAGAGCGTCGTCCAGTTTGTAGGTAAAGACCGACAAAAAGGGCGAGGTTACGACTGTCTTTTCGCGGTCCACATCGCCGCAGGCCTCGACCTTTTTATTGACCTGTGAGATCTCTTCGGCAAAGCGTTCGACGATACCGGCGTCAATGTCGCTTGGCGGCACGATGCGTTTGGTAGGTGCTTTTGCCTTCTTTGAATCTTCCGAAACGGCATTTATCAGAAACCGCCCGGCCCAACCCGAGAATGGCGAGTAATTTTCCCAAAAAGAATTCTGCCGGTTTCCCGAAGCCAGTTTTGCAAACTCGGCGTCAAATTCGTGATTCGTCTTGATGACGTGATCCAGGCACTGCGCGACGCTCCAGCTTTTTTCCGCCGGTTTCCAGTTTAGTTGCTCACCTGAGAGTCCGCTGAATGAGGCTCTCGCATCATCCGCGACCTTTGACATTTCAGACGTTATATATTGAATTCGTTCGTCCATCTCCATTCCTCCTTCAAATGGCTAATTTCTAAGCGGCTTGCCGGTTTTGAGCATAGCCGCGATTCTGCCCTGCGTTTTTCGCTCGCCGCAGAGCGAGATGAAGGCTTCGCGTTCGAGATCTAGCAGGTAACGCTCGCTGACCTGCGTTCGATGGTTGATCGTGCCGCCGCTCATTACGTGGGCGAGCTTTTTGCCGATCAAAACGTCGTGATCGGAGATGTAGCCGGCTTGTTTCATCATATGCAATGCGAGCTTCATTGCCGATTCCGCAGACTCGCCGAGGACGGTGATGTCGGTTCGCTCGACGGGCGCGACAAAACCGGAAGCATTGAGATTTAGAACTTCTTGCTTTGCGTCCTGTATCAAACGGTCGCCGTTCATTGAGATCGCATCGGAATCGCGAAGCAGGCCGAAGAACCTCGCTTCCTGGGCCGACGTTGCGACCTTGCCCATGCCGATCAACTCAAAGGTTTTTTTCAAAAACGCGAGCGGGTCGGCATCAGGAGTTTTCGCCCAGGCTTCCATAGTTCGCATTGTCATTTCCTTTGTTCCGCCGCCGGCAGGTATGACGCCGACGCCGACTTCGACGAGGCCGATGTAGGTTTCGGCAGCCGCTCGAACTTTATTACCGTGCATCGCGATCTCGCAGCCGCCGCCGAGTGTTAATCCGTAAGGCGCGGTTACGACAGGCTTGGCTGAATAACGAAGACGCATCACCGCTTTTTGAAGCGACGCGACCATCATATTAATGTCGTCCCATTCTTCTTCCTGAGCGGCGAGCAGTAGCAGCATTATATTGGCACCCGCCGAGAAGTTACCGCCCTGATTGCCGACGACGAGGCCGGCGAAATTCTTTTCAACTTCGTCAATCGCAAAGTTCATCATCTGCACAGTGTCGCCGCCGATGGAGTTCATCTTTGAGTGAAACTCTAGGCACGCGACGCCGTCGCCGATGTCGATGAGCGACGCACCGGGATTTGACTTGATAACGCCGGTGCGTTCCTTTACTTCTTTGAGAATCAGCACGCCGGGACGAACGGGGATTGGCTTGTATTCGCTCTCGACAAAATCATAAAACGAACGATTGCCGTTTTCGTTCTTGTAAAAAGTCGTCACGCCCGAAGCCAGCATTTTCTCGACGTTGGCGGGAATAGCCTGGCCTTCATTTCGCATCCGCTCGACCGACTCAACAACACCAATTGCATTCCAAGTCTCAAAAACGCCTATCTCCCAGCCAAAACCCCATTTGATCGCATTGTCGATCTCGACAATTGTGTTTGCGACCTCAGGAATTCTGTTCGCCGCATAACGTAAAGTTCGCGACATTGTTTTCCAGAGAAATTCGCCAACGCGGTCGTCGCCCCAAACCAGTGCTTTTATACGTTTTGGCAAATCGTCGATCTGCTTTGCCAACTCCAGCGATCCAAATGTTGTTTTCTGTTGTGGCTTGTATTCAAAAGTGTCGAGGTCGAGCTCGAGAATCTGGCGCTTGCCTTCTGCGTCCTTCGATTTTTTGTAAAAACCGCCGCCGGATTTATCGCCGAGCAGATTTTTCTCAAGCATTTTGGTGATGACTTCCGGCAAGAGAAAAACGTCGCGGTCTTCGTCGTCGGGAACGGAAGGATAGAGATTTTTATTGACGTGCGCCAGCACGTCGAGGCCGACGAGATCGGACGTGCGAAATGTCGCCGATTTTGCATGGCCGACTGCCTTGCCTGTGATCTGATCGACTTCGGTCGGCGTAAAGCCCATCGCGAGCATCTCGTGAACTGTCGCCATCATGCCGAAAGTTCCGATTCGGTTTGCAATAAAATTCGGACGATCTTTTGCCGGAACAACGCCTTTGCCAAGCCGTTGATCGAGAAATCCGGAAATTGCACAAGCGATCTCGCCGCTCGTTTTTGTGCCCGGAATTACCTCAACAAGCTTCATATACCGCGGCGGGTTAAAGAAATGTATGCCGAGGAAATGCTGTTTGAAATCATCGGAAAAAGGCTCGGCGATGGATTCGATTGGAATGCCACTTGTGTTCGACGCGATAACCGCACCAGGTTTGCGGTGCTTCTCAACCTCGGCGAAAAGCTTGTGCTTGATCTCAAGATTTTCGACAACGGCCTCGATAATAAGGTCACAGTCTTTGATCTTGGATAAATCGTCTGTGAAATTTCCGGTAGAGATCAGTCTGGCGTTATCACCAAGCATGAACGGCGCGGGCTTGAGTTTTTTCGCTGACTCGAAAAGAGAATTGACTAAACGGTTGCGAACCGGCGGCGATTCAAGTGTCAGGCCCTTTTTCTCTTCGTCAGGTGTCAATTCTGTGGGCGCAATGTCGAGCAAGAAAGTCGGGATGCCGGCGTTTGCAAGGTGCGCAGCAATCGCTGCTCCCATTGTTCCTGCACCTAAAACAGAGGCTTTTGTTATATTCATAACTATAATTTCTTGATGCAATTATAACTGAATGAGCGTTCATTCAGCAACCGGCCAATTGTCCAAAGCGACTTCCTTGACAAGTACTCGAAATCGGTTAATACTTTTCAAGTTAATAATAATCCAAGTACGGGAGCATCTGCGATCACGACACATGTGTTTTTTGTGTTTTGGGTTCGATTGAGATTCCGGCAAAAGAGGAGATGGATATGTTGAAAAAGATTTTACTGGTTATTTGTGTTTCGGTTCTGTTTGCGTTGGGAAGCTACGCACAAGAAGGGTCGGCATCGACCAAGACGGAAAAGAGCGCTTCGACGAGTGACGCTTCGGCAAAACCTGCGGCCTTTCGCCCGAGCAAAGAGCAGATAAGAAAGGGACAGGAAATTCTCATTGCACAAAAGCTCTGGGACGGCGAAGCGACCGGCGTTTATGGGGAGTCGAGGCCGGCGATCAAGGCTTATCAAAAGGCGAACGGATTGGAGCAGACCGGTAAATTCGACAGACCGACTCTTGCAAAGATGAACATACCGCTAACCGACAAGCAGAAGGGAATTGAATCAACGTCGGAATCAAGTTCGTCATCAAAAACAAAGTCGTCCAACAGTTCCGAAGGCACAAAGAGAATATTTCAGGCTACGAAGGATCAGATCAAGGCCCTACAGACAAAGTTAAAGGAAGCCAAACTTTTCTCCGGCGAAGCTAATGGCGAGCGCAGCGACGAACTAAAAGCAGCGGTCAAAAAATATCAGGACGCAAACGGCCTAAATGCAACCGGCGGAATAAACGCCGCGACGCTTGAGAAAATGGGCATTGCATTGACCGACAAACAAAAGGGCAACGTGGCTGTTCAGAAATCTAGCGACACAGGCAGCAAGGACAAAAAGGACACCAAAGACAGCAGCGACGAAGATTAAGCAACTGTCATTGAATGTGATTTGGCCGGTGCTTTTTTTAGCATCGGCTTTTTTGTGAGCAGATTTCGGGTTATATTAACGTCTATGAAGTATCTCGGTTTTTGTTTAATCTTCCTATTTGTTTTTTCGCTTTCGCTGACCGCGCAAATGAGCAAGCCGGAGGCGGCGATTCGCAAGGTCATGGACGAGCAAGTCGCGGCCTGGAATCGCGGCGATCTCGAAGGTTTTATGCAAGGTTACTGGCGTTCGGAAAAACTGACGTTTACCTCAGGCGACGAGATCACGCGCGGCTGGCAAAAAAGTCTCGACAATTACAGGAAGAGCTACAACACAAAAGAAAAAATGGGCGTTCTCACCTTCGCCGTTCATGAGTTAACCATCCTTTCAAAAGACGCCGCCGTTGTTCTCGGAAGCTGGGCCATAAAACGCGAAAAAGACAACCCGCATGGCAAATTCACGGTTGTATTCCGCAAGTTCAAAGAAGGCTGGCGGATCGTGATGGATCACACGAGTTGAATCCCATTTGATTTTCCGAAATGAAAGAGAAACAGAAAACTGAAGCCGATATTGCCGGTGACGCTGAACAACGCAAACAACGTCTTTTATATGCTTGTGCAGAACTTGATCCACACGAAGAACAGATGCTTGCAGAGATCGGTGCTTCCGCAGACCTTTCAGAACGGCCTGAATTCTAAACTGTATTCTTTAACGGACTAAATATTCAACTCCAAATTCACAACGGGCGTGTTGATGAATATCGGTGGATTTTGAACTTGTTCGTTAATAAACTCCGCAGCGGCTTCGGCTTCCATTGGCCTCGCAAATAAGTATCCTTGTCCAAATCCGCAATTCAATTCGTTTAGCTGATCGAGCTGTTCGGCGGTTTCGATGCCTTCGGCGATGACGTCCATTTTTAGGTTTTGCGCGAGCTTGACGATGGTGCGGACGATCTCGCTGTTTTCTTCGCTTTCGGACATCCGGCTTACGAATGAGCGGTCGATCTTGAGGCTGTTTACGGGCAGGCGATGCAGGTAACTTAGGCTCGAATAGCCTGTGCCAAAATCATCAAGGCTCAATTCGACGCCGATCTCGCGCAGGCGGTTCATTATTTTTACGGCCTTGTCGCTGTTTTCGATCAAGTAGCTTTCTGTAATTTCAAGCTTGAGTGAGCGCGAGGAAAGGCCGGTCGATTCGAGTGCTTCGACGACCTGTTCTGCGAGATCAGATTGGAGGAATTGTTTGGCAGAGAGATTGACACTTATAACCAGCGATTCGGCGTTAGGCAGCGAATCTTGCCAAACCCGCATTTGCCTACAACTTTCGACGAGTATCCAGCGTCCGAGCGGCAAAATGAGACCTGATTCTTCGGCTGCGGGAATAAAATCATTTGGCTGAATAAGGCCACGATCGGGATGCCGCCAGCGAACCAACGCCTCAAATCCCTTTATCTCTTGTGTTACGAGATTAAATATCGGCTGGTAATGCACTTCGAACTCGCGGCGTTCGAGAGCCTGGCGAAGTTCTGTTTCAAGCTGCAGCCTCGTCGTCGCCAGCGTTCGCATTGCTTCGTTGAAAACCTCGTAACGCGCACGGCCATTCGTCTTGGCGCTGTACATTGCGATGTCGGCATCACGCAGCATGTCTTCGGCCGTTCTGAATCCGTCAATGCTGAGCGCGATCCCAATGCTCGCCGAGATGAACACTCCTTTGCCGCTCAGATCAAACGGATCTTTTAAGTCTTCCTGAATGCGTTCCGCTACCTGGATAGCATCGTCCGAGGCAAGCATCTCGCTGAGCAGGATCACAAATTCGTCACCACCGAGACGCGCGACCAGATCGCCGGTTCGCGTCCAACGTTCGAGCCTGCGTGCGATCTGTTTTAGAAGCTCGTCGCCCTCGGCGTGGCCGAGTGAATCGTTGACAACTTTGAAACGATCATAATCAAGAAAGAGAACTGCGTACTGATTACTGTGACGACTCTTGCAGCGTTCTATGGTCAGCCGAAGATGATCCATAAACAACGCACGATTTGCGAGGCCTGTCAAGCCGTCGTGAAAAGCGTCATGCAGCAATTGCTCCTCAGCGCGTTTGCGCTCGGAGATGTCCATAAACATTCCGAGCGTACCTGTCACCACGCCTTCGTTGTTCATCACCGGTGCGCCGCTGATCAAAACCCAGATCATCTCTCCCGATTTCTTTTTTATCCGTGCCTCATATTGACCGGAAACACCTTGTTTCCTCTGTTCATTCTCACGCGTGATTGTCCTGCGGCCTTCGGCGTCGAACAGAACATCGAAAGTCGATTTGCCGAGAAGCTCGTCGCGGTCGTAACCGGTTATCTCACAGAGACGGTCGTTTACGAATTCGATAATTTCGTTGTTATCAACTTGCGTCAAGCCCTCGTTCATTCTGCTGACCAGCGTACGTAATTTGTATTCGCTCTCGCGCAGATTTGCCTCGCTTTTTCTCAAAGTATCTTCAGCCCATTTGCGCTGGATAGCCATCGCGATCTGGCCGGCGGCGGACGACAAAAGCTCGATGTCGCGTTCTGTATAAGCGCTTTCGTCCTCGTAGTGCTGGACGACGAGCACGCCGATAATTCCGGCGGGCGTTCTGAGCGGAATGCCCAGCCAAATCGCCGCAGAGGTTCCGATAGATTCGACTTCGCCGCTTTCGCATAATCTGTCAACGGCCGCTTCGGTCAAAAGCGTCGGAAGGCCGCGATGCAGCGTATATGCGGTCAACCCTCTGCCCAATATCTGAAACGGCGCGATAGGGTCGTGTTTGTCAACGCAAAACGGAACCTGAAGCTGGTCAGTCTCGGTGTCATAAAGAGCTACATAAAAATTCTCGGCATAGATCGCCTGCCCGATAGAGCGTCGGACAAGCTTTAGCAACTCTTCGAGATTCGAGGTTGTCGAGACTCCGTGGATGATCTCAAAAATTACCCTTGATTCCATTTCTGCGCGGTTTCGCTGAGTGATCACATCGGAAACGGATTCGGTGACGATTCGAAATTGCTTTTCGGATTCTTCTGCCTCCTGCTGCGTGACAATGTTCCCCTTTTGCGATTTGCTAAGGATCGCGATCTTTATCAAACATGCTGCAAGGCTGATGGCAAGAGCAGCGATTATAATACCGCTCCATAAACCGCTTTCCTTTACAGGAGCGGGCTGCAAGTCGGCTCCAAATAACTGCCAGGTAAATAAAAGTGACACGGCTGTCAGCAGAATGACGGCAATAAATGGTAATCGCGCAAATCGGGGTTTGGAAGATTGGAGTCTTACGGTCTTCATAACTGATCGATCAAGATTAAGCTGATTAACCGACACTAAATTAGGTTATAAATCGACTGGTCACGTTCTGAGTGGAACAAAAGGCTGGATTGTCAGGATGTGGAAATAACCGGTGAAAGACTACTGCCATTTAAGATTTTACTTCATTTAGCGGGATTGCGAAACAGTTTTTTTCTCCGGACAGCTCAAAAATTGTATGGAATTCAACTATCTTTGTGTATAATGACAGTTGCAAAAATTGTTTCTAGACCAGGGTTTTAGGTCCATGTCGCGTGCGATAGGGATTGGGTAAAAGATTTATGAATAAGATCAAGCTGATTTGTGTGCTTTTTTTCGTGATGTTTGGCGTTGCGGCTTTGTTTATTGACAATAGCCTGGTTCCGACTGTTGAGTCCTTCTCGTCCAATCCGCCGATCGGAGCTACGGGAGCGCCTGGTGAGTTCAACTGTGCGTTGTGCCACTCGGATACTCCGCAACCGGGCGTTTTTGTTATTAACGCCCCTGCGACTTACGTTCCCGGACAGACTTATCAGATGCAGGCTCAGCACACCACCACGGACGCGACCCGTCTGCGTTGGGGATTTGAAATGACTTCGATTGACAGCACAGAACTCGGCGCAGGAATATTTACTAGCCTTGACGGGTTCACCTCGACGGATATCGACAACAGTAATTTTCGGTCTTACGTTCTTCATACATCGACGGGAACTTTTCCCGGAACTTCCAATGGTGCGACCTGGACGTTCGATTGGACGGCTCCGGCGACTAATGTCGGCCCCGTGACATTTTATGCGGCGGGCAATCAAGCCAATAACAATAATAATTCCGACGGCGATTGGATCTATTTAACAAATACCGTCACGATTGGGCCGACACCGACGGTTACGGATATCAGCCCCAACTCGGGGCCGACGGTTGGCGGCAACGCCGCTACGATCACCGGAACAAATTTCATCTCCCCGGCGAGCGTGACTATCGGAGGCAATCCGGGGTTGAATGTGATCATAGTTAACAGCACGACGTTGACTGTCACCGTCCCAGCAGGAACCACGGGGCCGGCAAATGTAGTCGTCACTACGCCTAACGGCGCGTCTAACAGCGTGTTTTACACATATGCGGATCCTACGCCTACAAACACAAACACGCCGACGCCGACGCCGACGTGTTTTACCGTGACGACTTTGTCGGGGACGCAGGAAGTGCCGCCAAACGGCTCGACCGGCACAGGCACGGGCACGGTTTCGGTCAATGCGGCTCAGACACAAATTACGGTAACGCTCACGTGGTCAGGCCTGTCGAGCAACGCCAATGCGGCGCATATTCATGGGCCAGCAGCAGCAGGCTCGAATGCAGGCGTTCTCTTTGGCATGGCCGGCGTGCCGGCGTCGCCAACGGGATCGATATCACCAGCATCCCAGACGTTTGCGATCACGCCGACACAGTTAACCCAGTTCCAAAACGGCTTGTTCTATTGGAATGTCCACTCAGCAAATTTCGGCGCCGGCGAAATTCGAGGCCAGATATTGCCCGGGCCGTGTCTAGCTTCGCCGACGCCGACAGCAACGGCAACTCTTACGCCGACAAATACGGCAACGGCGACAAATACGCCGACCGCCACGCCTACAGGTGCAGAAACGCCATCGATATCCGGAACCGTGAGATACGGCAATCCGGCTTCACCGACGACGAAGTTAATCTCGAACGCGAATATAACGATCACATGCGCCAGCGGACCGCCGGTATCTGCAACTACAGGACCGCCCGGAGCAAGCGCCGGACAGTATGTCCTGACGGGATTTGGCACACCGCCGTGTACGGTCGGAGTGACGAAAACGACCGGCCAGAACGGCGTGTCATCGGGCGATGCGGCTCGCATAGCACAGCACGTCTCCGGCATCTCGCTTATCGTTCCCGATCCCCAGAAGGTGGCGGCTGACGTAACGAACAACGGTGGACTCTCGTCGACCGACGCGGCACAGATTGCTCGTTTTGTGGCTGGCCTCGGACCACCGATCGGCATCACGAACCAGTGGAGATTCTTCGTGCCGCCGGGCCCGACATTCCCGATTGGAGCATCGCTCACGACAAGGACCTACAATGATCCGATCGGCGTTCAGACTAATCAGGACTTCATCGGGCTCTTAATCGGCGAAGTCACAGGCAACTGGGCTCCGGGACCGCTTCGCCCCGTTGGCAATTACAATGGGCCAGAAGCAGCAGACGACAGCAACATCGAGCCAAAAGGCACTATTACCGTCAATATGCCGGAAGTGGCCGCACAGATGGGTTCTGAAATCATTATTCCTGTAAACGTCCAAGGCGTTGCAGATAAGGAAATTATTTCCTATGAGTTCGATCTCAGATACGATCCTTCGGTAATACAGCCGCAGGCAGATCCGGTCGATGTGGCGGGAACCGTCAGCCGCGGCCTTTCGGTCGTGACCAACGCCGAAACGCCGGGACTGCTCAGAGTTGTCATGTACGGCGCGATGCCGATCGATCAAGATGGTTTACTTCTGAATTTCAGATTCACAACCGTCGGAGTATCAGGTTCGGTGTCGCCGATAACGTTCGAGCGAATAATGTTCAACGAGGGCGAGCCGAGCATTGTGTTGACTAACGGGCTCGTGGAAGTTTTAGCGAAAAGCGAATAACTACGGGCGGAAACGCGAGTGTTAACGAGCGTGCGTGCGCTGATGAAGCCGCACGCTCGTTCACACTCGCGTTTCCGCCCGCTTCATCAAAGTTTCCTATCGAATAACTTCAATTGTCAGAGTCTGCGAACCACTCACAATAAATTCCCCTTGCGGCAGTTCGAGATCGACTATGATGGTTTGCACGGTCGGTTTTGTGCCGCCGGTTGTGCGGTCGTTGTTTAGCGTGGCAAGGACGGACGGCGGGAGATTTGGCATTTCGCTCGCGCCGACTACGGCTCCGGCGGCGGTTCGCGAGACGACGACGTAAAGACGGTCGGAACGTTTTAAACGGTTGACCGTAGCAATTAACTCAGCGGCGCTTTTTGGCGTAAACTGGGTGACAACCGAATTTTGCTGGACTGAATTGCCGTCGCCGATAGTTATGCTGAGTATGCCCGGCGACGTGTCCTTCGGTATCACAACCGGAATTTTGCGAATAGTAATCGTACCTGCCTTGGTTCGCTCGGATACGGTCAACTCAACGGTTTCGCCCGCTCTTGCCTGAATCCGGTCAGTCGATATTCGGTCGAGCGTTGCCGTTTTGCTGCCTTCCAACACGGCAATGTTGAGTGTTACACCGGTAATATTTAAATCATCGAATCCGGCGCGAAGCAGTGCATTAAGCGGTATTGCCGCTGTTGAGGCCGCAAGCCCCAAACCTTGCGCTCCGGCAAAGCGGCGGTTGAATTTTATAGATTCTTCGCCTCTGACGGCGATCTCGCCGGACATCTCGATGGTCGAATCGCCGATGCTGCGTTCATTGGCGATGAGAGTGTTGACGACCGCGATATTTAGGATCAGCGGCGTCAGCATTTCGTCTATCCCTGATTCAAAATTGATCTCTTCGCTTCGCCCGCGGCTTGTTTTTAGTTTGATCTTAACCGGCATCATGCGCGGCGGTAATCCCAAAACACCGAATATTCCGGTTGCGCGATCCTGCGTCATCGAACCGACCATTGAATCTGGAACGGTTAGTTTGAAGGAGTTGTTTGCGTTCGGCACTACGGTCACGACGTGCGATTCCGACATCGGCAGGCTGGCCGAGCCGAGACCGAAAAACGGATGGCCGAATGCGTATATTTTATTGTCGTCGCGCAACGTTACGGTTCCGGCGGCAGCGAGCGCAATATCGCCGCGCGAAAGATGGACCACAACAGAATCTCCGCCGAGCAAGCTATTAGCTGACGGTTGTATTATTGGCGTTATGCCGGAATTTCCGCCCGACGCGGCGACCGGAAGAATCCCGGCTGCAAGCAATTCCGGCCCGAAAAGATCAAGTGTTTTTTGCGAAAGGCCGGCAAAGATCAAAGGCTTTGCTATCGGCTTAAATGTTTGTCCCGCTATAGCCATCAATTTTGAATCGGCAGGAAATCCGGACAATAAAGAGTTTTGCGGAACCAAGCCAGAAGAAATATCAGATTGCCATGTGTCTGAAAGAAGCTCAGCGTATGAAAAAGCTCTCGCAGTTGTCGCCGATTTAGCCATCGGCGCTGTTTCGACTGCCGAGACCATCTGCTCGAAAGGCGTAATGCCGCAGATCGGTTCTTTTGCAAAGGGAAAGCTGTACGAGATCGCGCCGACGAGTTTTCCGTCGATATAAACAGGCGAGCCGGACATGCCCGCAAAAACAAATGTGCGTTCGGCGTTTGCGCCGCTGAGTCGGCCAATGATTATGTCCTGTTTCGGGCCGATCCAGTTTGGGATGACGCCGAGTATCTCGACATTGAATTCTTCAGATTTGCTGCCGCGAAAAACCGTCCTGGCCGTGCCGCGCATTCCTTCGCGCAACTCGGAAACGGGAAATATCGGGACATTCGAGACTTTGGTTGGTTGAAACTGGGCTGAAACGCTGACAGCAGTGAGAAAAAAGCTCACAAAAAACGTGAAAAACTTTGCTTTTGTCATTATAAAAACTTCTTCCTTATTGACACGCGCCTATGTTAACATTTTAGTGGACTATCCGAAAGCCTTTTTCCAGAGGCTTTTCCCTCTCGTCAAATCACTTCATTCCACCTGAACCACTAGTTATGTCTAAAGCAACAAGCCTTTTAAAAAGCCTCGCTCGATTGATTTTGCCTGCGCTTCTTTTGATAGTGATCGCGGTCAACGGCGGAGCGATCTGGCTCATCTACAATGCGTCACGTCCAGTCAATTCGGTCTATCTCGTCTCGCCGCAAAAATACGGACAGCTCAGTGCGCGTGCCGCGCAGGTTACGGACGAAAAATGGGTCAACCGCGACGGCAGCCAGGCCCGCGGATGGCTGCTTCGCGGAGCCGAGAACGCGCCGGCCGTAATCCTGCTTCATAAATTCGGTGCGGACAGGTCCTATGAATTTAATCTCGGTGTCAAGCTAAACGAGTCAACCAATTTTACGATCCTGATGCCCGATCAACGCGCTCACGGTGAGAATCCTTCGGTTCAGAATGCCTCGTTCGGCGGCTGCGAAGCTGAAGATACACTCTCGGCGGTCGAGTTTGTCCGAGGTTTAAAAACCACAAACCAGATCGCTTTAGTCGGCCAGAATATCGGAGTTTACGGCGTCGAAATGGGAGCCATCGTCGCTCTTTCGACCGCGACAAAAGATAAGGGAGTCAAAGCCATCGCATTGGATTCAGCGCCGCAAGATTCAAACGGCGTCTTGAAAGAATCGGTCGGCAAGCGTTTCCCGTTCGCGAGTTTCGTGACGACGAGGCTGGCACAACTCGGCACGCGGCTGTATTACTTCGACGGCTGCTATCAGCGAGAGACACTTTGCGACACGGCTCGAAAAATTGAAGATCGCAACGTTCTGCTTCTTTCCGGCCTCGACGCTCCTGACTTTCAGGAATCAACCTCAAAATTGAGCAAGTGCTTTCCGTCAAGCAACAAGATCGAAACCAAATTCGACCTCAGCCCGTCAGGTTTCAGTATCATCAATGCTTCAATGGAACAGTCCGAAGCGTACGACCAGAGACTGATCGATTTTTTTAGAAATGCTCTGAATTGAGAAGAGGAGAAGAGGCGAAAAGGTGAAGAGGAGAAAATCATTTAGCCTTTTCTAATGGTTTTTCTTTCTTCCTGTCGGCATAACCCACTGTTCTGGTTTGATTATCATAGTTACGATTTTTCCGATGATTTCGTCGTATGCTTTATAGAGATCTCGTGCTGGTTCTCGGTCAATGTAATTACAAGCGACTGCGAATTCGATCCATGTTTGCGTTTCAGCAGCCTCACCTTCCGCGTCGTTTAGTTTCGCTATAAAAGCAGCTTCATATCTACGCTTTCGCCATGCTTCAGCCAAGTTTGCGCACACAGATCGTGACGATCTCCTAATTTGATCAGTCAAGGCGTATGTTTCTTCTTTAGGAAAGGATTTGCTTGTCTCGAATATCCGCATCGCAGATTCAAATGCTCTCTTGTAAACTTCAAGTTCTTGGTGTCGAGTGATTTTCATGATCGATCTCCTCTTCCCCTTTTCACCTCTTCTCCTCTTCTCAGATTAGAGGTCTATTTTCTTTTTCGTGTGTCCATTCGAACGGGAAATGGTTTGAATCTCGGCGCTTTCCTCAATTCTGACGACGGCGGTATCTAAAACTTCTTTTAGTTCTTTCAGGCGTTCAATCGTCGAAGTCATTTTCAACAATCGATATTTCTTTTCATTGTCAAAATTGAAAGCTGCGGTGATGAGGAACGAAAGGCCTTCGGGATCGGCGCGTTGAATTTCGGGCAAGGTGCCGCGGTTTCCGCTCATTTTGAAGGCGGCTTTTGCCATTCGCTGGAACAAATCGAAAACCTCGTCGGACAAAGGATTCAGCTTTTTTGCATTTTCTTTTTTGTCCGTAAAGAATTCGACATCGCCGACCAGATAAGGCTCACCGGCGTCAAAATAATCGATCAGGCGAAAACGAACGACGCCGAGCGTGAGTATGTTCGACCGTCCATCGGGCATCATTTCGGATTCCCTGATTTCGGCGACGCAGCCGACTGTTCCCGTTGATGGTTTTTGGTCGAACGATTCCTCAGAGTCAAACATAACGACGCCGAAAAAATTCCCTGTTTTCTCGACATCTTTCAGCATCTGGCGATAGCGGTCCTCGAAAATATGCAGCGGCAGCAGCTCGTTCGGCAGCATGACGAGCGGCAGCGGGAAGATCGGCAAATGCTTGATGCCGGCCACTTTTTTTAGGGCGTCGGACATAAATGGTGAAGAGGTGAAGAGGGGAAAAGGGGAAAAGGAGATTTGCAAAATCTCATATTCTCGCCTCTTCGCCTCTTCTCCTGCTCTCCTCTTCTAATTTTAGTCGAATAAACTCCGCAATCTTCGCGGGCTCGTCATCGTTGAGAGCCATTTCCTTCGCGCCGATGACGGCTTCGGAAATTTCCTTCGCGCGTGTTTTGTAGCGGCTGTCACGCGCGGTTAGATCTTCGATCACGCGTCGCTCTAGCTGTCCGCGGCCGGCTTCGTCAGGCTCATCGGGCGTGTCGAGGTAATCGGCTGGAACTGTGTGATTTTTTATGCGGACGTGAAGCGCGTTTGTGATCGACTTTGTTTCGTCGCGGATCTTTTGCATTTCGAGCGAAGAATTTGGAAACCCAAGCTGGCCGCGAAGTGTGATCTCGATGATCGGTTGCGGTTTGTCTGTCTCGGCGACTCGAGCTTCCGTGCTAATCATTTCCAACACGCCTTTGGTAACTGATTTTGCATCCGTATAGTCAGTCACCGGAAAAACCAACTGCTGAAACGGACGAAAATGATAATCCTCAATGTGCTTTGCGTTGACGTTATTTTGGCCGTCAACCTCGACGATAAATACGCCGCGCGTTTCGCGAAACTCGCTGATATTCGTGATCTCGATCGAGCCGGGATTGAACGCCCAATTGTCGATCTCGTAGTGTTTGTGCGTATGGCCGAGGCCGACGTATTCTACGGCGGATTTTAGCTGATTGAGCGCGTCGATTGACAACGCTGGGATCGGATGCATCTGGTGGCCTTCCACATCGGTGTGAAGCATCAGTATGTGAAATCCCGATGCATCGGGACGGCGGTTATTTTTTATGGCTTCGGTCAGCATGGGAATCGCCCAATTGCCCGAAGCTCCATACCAATCCGAACCGAATATCCGCGCTTGTCCGATGTCGATAAAACCGCCTTTTTTTGTCGTTTCATTCCAAGGTTCATAAGTGATCGCAGCTTTCGCTGTTTCATCTTCGGAGCGCATTAACGTGGGTTCGAGCAGCTTGACCAAACCCCATTTAGACAATGACCGCAGCCAGCTAAATTCGTTGTCGGTGTGTTTTTGATCGTGATTTCCTTCGATAGTGACGACCGGGATCCCCGCGTCGTGCATTGCGGTCAGGCCTTCGACGGCGTAATTCATCGTTTCCGGCGGCACCGAGCGTTTATGAAAAAAATCGCCGCACATGATGACAAAATCAACCTTTTCGCCGATCGCATAACGCCTCAGCACATCCATCCAAGCCTCAAAAAAATCGCGCGGGCTTTCGGCAAGCTGATACCGCGTACAGCCCAAATGCACATCAGCAATATGCAGAAACTTCATAAGATAATTTTAGCACTCTCTGTGTTAGATTCTTAGTATGAACAAAGTCGTTCTTATCACCGGCGCGTCGAGCGGCATTGGGCTTCACACGGCGAAACTTTTTCAGGCAAAGGATTGGAAAGTTGCCGCGACGATGCGAACACCCGAAAACGCGACCGACTTGCAAACAATCGTCGATATCGAATGTTTTCGCCTGGACGTGACAGATGTCGATTCGATTAAATCGGCGATATCCGCGACGCTCGACAAATTTGGCCGCATCGATGCGGTTGTGAACAACGCAGGATTTGCGGTTGTCGGCGCCTTCGAGGCCGCGACTCAGGAACAGATCGACCGGCAGATGCAAACGAATGTTTATGGGGTTATGAACGTCTGTCGCGAAATACTGCCTTATTTCCGCGAGCAAAAGCGCGGTGTTATTGTTAATGTCGCTTCGATGGGCGGCCGCATAACGTTTCCGCTTTACAGTATTTATCACGCGTCGAAATGGGCGCTCGAAGGATTCAGCGAAGCGTTGCAATATGAGGTAAAAGAGTTCGGCATCAAAATAAAGATCATCGAGCCGGGGCCAATAAAGACCGACTTTTACGAGCGTTCGCAGAGCATCACCAAAAAGGAAGGCTTCACGGCATACGATAATTTTGTCGCCCGCGCACTGCCCAATTTGCAGAAGGCTGGCGAGACAGGACCGGACGGTTCTGTGGTAGCCGAAGTTATTTACACTGCCGTTGCCGACGAATCGTGGAAGATGCGTTATCCTGTTAATTCGCGTCTAATCCTGGCTGCGCGGCGATTGCTGCCCGACTCAGTATTTTTGCCGATAATAAGAAAGGCGGTTCTACGGTAGCCAAAAACATAAAAAAGTGAGATGATAATTTCACCCTTTGCTCGGTCTTGGTATTCGAAGGCCAATTCTTTTTTTGCCTTCCCCGTGCTCAATTAAGAATGAAAATACTTCTCTATAATCCGGATAACGGCATTACGCGAAATTTTATGCCTCATCTTTGGATGTTTCTGCTTCAGGCGCTGACGCCGAAGGAGCACGAAGTAATCCTGATTGA
Organism: Pyrinomonadaceae bacterium; assembly: GCA_046160805.1. Taxonomy (GTDB): domain Bacteria; phylum Acidobacteriota; class Blastocatellia; order Pyrinomonadales; family Pyrinomonadaceae; genus OLB17. The sequence continues at coordinate 67,031 of JBJXHF010000015.1, read as the reverse complement.
CGGCAATGCCAAGGCGATGACGCGGCCTGAGTTGGTTCAGTTTTGCCGGGATGAGAACATCGGTTTGGTCGGTATCGGCTCGATGACGCGAATGGTCGCGCGTGCATATCTGGTTGCAGATGCTTTGCGCGAGGCAGGTTTCAAGGTTGTAATGGGCGGGCCGCATGTGACGGAATGTCCGTTGGAAGCGCTGGGGAAAGACGGCGGGCCGCGACATGCCGACGCTGTCGCGCTTGGGGAAGCAGACGATTATTGGGCGCAGATCGTCGAAGATGCGGCCAACGGCGAACTCAAAGAAACATATCAACCAAAAGTTGACGAAAAAGGCAACGACTTTAAGCCTAGCCTCCAGCAGTATCCGCACATTCCCTGGGAAACACTAGACCTCGAACAGTTTTCGCTCGTGCCGAAATTCCTGCGACCCGTGATGTCGAAATTCGGCGAGGGTTGGGGCAAGTTTTTTGTCGTGCCGATCGAGACCGGACGCGGCTGTCCTTACGGCTGCGAATTTTGCACCGTCACAGGATTTTTCGGCGATTCGATTCGGTTTAGAACAAATGAAAGCGTGGTCGAAGAGCTTCTAAGATTAAAGGAGCGCGCCAAAAAAGAGAAAGGCCAGATCGCCGTATTTTTTATCGACGACAACCTGGCGATCAATAAGAAAAGGTTGAAATCGCTGCTCCGCGACATGATCGCTGCCGGAGCGATTTTGCCGTGGGTCGCCCAGATCAGCGCCAACTTGCTTGCCGATGAAGAGCTTGTTGATCTGATCGCCGAATCCGGCGGGCGTTGGGTTTTCATCGGGATGGAATCTATCGATCCGGCGAATATGGCCGACGTCAACAAGAACTTTTCACGGCCGGAAAATTATCCTGCAGTGCTCCAAGGCCTGGCAAGACGAAATATCTACGCGATCACGTCGTTTATTTTCGGCATGGACAACGACACGCCCGGCGTTGCGAACCGCACCGTGAACGAGATCGAAAGCTGGTCGCCCGGCTTGCCTGTCTTCGGCCAACTGACGCCGTTTCCTTCGACGCCGCTCTACGACCGTCTTGAAAAAGCGGGCCGACTGGATCGTCCGAAACACTGGCTCGAATTTGCGCCTTTCGTGATGGCACACAACCCTCTGAAAATGACCATCGAGGACGCCAAAAAAGAGACCTTCGACGCCTGGTCGCGCTCCTACAGCCCGGAGCGAAATTGGGAAGCGATAAACTCGATCCGCGAAGCGCCGATTGACACGCGCATCAGCCACCTCGCCGCGCGGCTCTTTTTCCGAGGCATCTATTTCCCCCAAATGGGAACGCGCGCCTGGATCAAGCTCCTCTTCGACAACCGCAAAACAATCCTCAGCCTAACCCGTGAAGGCATTCACACCTGGCGCCAATTCCGCAAACACCAACGCCACACCGCCCGCTCCGTCCAAACCGCACAATAATGAGGCTATGCCTCCGCTCGGCGGCATAGCCCGCGCAAACTTCATTCATGCTGCGAACGTTGCTAAAATAGCGTTGTGAAGCGGGAAAAAGAACCAATCACATTTGAAACAATCCAAAACGCACATGCTAAGCGCAGGCGTGAAATTCGTCGTCGCCTTAAGGAATTCGCAGCAATCGGCAAACGCGGGACAGATCTCAATCTCTGGGAAGAAATGACGTTTTGTTTTTTCACAGGCGGTTGTTCGGCGAGGATGGGCTTGAATGCGCTCGAAGCAGTGAAACCTATACTCTTGACCGGCGATCAGGATGAGCTTGCGGCGGCGTTGAGAGGCGTTCATCGCTATCCGAATGCGCGGGCGCGGTATATTGTGGCCTCGCGAGCCTTTCTGCAAGAACATTGCGGGTTGCGTTTGCGTAAGAAACTTAATAGCTTTGCGTGTGGTTTTGAGCGGCGCGATTGGCTTGTCAAGGAAAAGGGAATCAAGGGGCTCGGATATAAAGAGGCGAGCCATTATCTTCGCAACATCGGTTTCAGCGGCTATGCGATCCTCGATAAGCATGTCCTGAACTGCCTCGCGGAGCTAAAAATAATCGACGAGCCAAAGCCACCAAATACGCGGTCGAAGTATCTAACGATCGAGGGCCGAATGAAAAGCTTAAGCCAAAAAACGGGAATTGATTTTGACGAGTTGGATCTCGTGTTGTGGTCTATGAAAACCGATATGATACTTAAGTAGTGAATAGTGAATGGTGGATAGTTCTGAACCTTCAACTATCAGATGTCACCTGACCGGGCCGAAGTTGCGGTATGGGATTTAGAGATTTACCGTCATATCTCCTGCAATTTTCCACTTGGCATCGAGTGGTTCTCTCTTTTGCCTTCATCTTTCTACTCGCTTTAAATGTTCCGGCCTATCCTCATGTTTCGCAAAATAACCAAACTGATGAGATCCGCAGCCTTGTTAAAAAGGCTGTAAAACTCGTGCGTAACGGATCGCTTGCCGAAGCCGAGTCTCTTTTGCGGCACGCGATCGAGCTTGATCCAAAACGCAGCGAAGCAAAGGTTGAGCTTGCTTACGTTCTTGTAAAAAGCCGCCGACTTCTTGATGCTTACAATATTTGTTTTCCCGTTGCCGAGCGTGAGCCGAACAATTCGCGAGCATTTGCCGTCATGGGCGCGGTTTTGCTGTCTGCGGGTCGGTTTACCGAGGCTCGCGGCTTTTTTGGCAATGCGATCCGGCTGAACCGCAAGGAGCACCTTGCCTGGGCTGGAATGGGAATGATCGATTTTTATGAGAACAAGTTAGAGAGCAGCCTTGGTTATCTGGTGAAGGCGCTCGATATCAAATTTGACGAGCCTGATTATCTTTTTGCCAGCGCACAGGCCGCCGGCCGTCTCGAACGTTACAGGGAAGCAGCCGATAAATACGAACTTTTTCTTGCTGTCAGCAGCGGTCTCGATAATGACCGTCGCGAGCGCATAAAGGGCCTCATTCGGTTTCTCAAAATTTTGGGACAAACCGGCACTCTTTATCAGCCGGGCGGCCGCGATCAAACAAGCGTTCCGTTTGAACTGGTGGGAGACCGGCCGGTTATCAAGGTCAGGCTTAACGATAAAGCCGAGCCGCTGCGTTTTGTTTTGGACACAGGTTCGGGAATTTCCGTTATCTCCGAAGAGACAGCAAAGCGTTTTAAGATAAGCGCGCTAACAAAAGGCGGTTTTGCAAAAGGCATCGGCGGCGACGGGAAGTTTCAGATCGTTTACGGCATGCTGAGAAGGGTTTCCGTCGGCGATGTCAGCTTAAAAAATGTGCCGGTCTTTATACGGAAATTTCAGGATGTTAACCAGACAATGGACGGCTATATCGGCCTCGCGCTCATCTCGAAATTCCTGACGACGATCGATTACGGCAACAGGACGTTTTCGCTTACCAAAAAGAGCGAGGACAAACGTGAGTTTCGAAAAAGCGATGCGCTTTCGCTGCCGTTAAGGCTTACGTCGAGCGGATTTCTGAGCGGCGAAGTCCAACTGGAAGGCCTTGATGCAAACCTGAATTTTATCGTCGATACTGGCGCCAGCATTTCGGTTATTTCAAATCGTGTTGCCGGTTCCGAAGGCATCAGAACGCATGTCAACGACGAAAAAATGCGCGTTATCGGCTCGGCCGGCGTGACGGACGATGTTTCGTCGTTCATGCTGCCGCGCGTTACGTTTGGAACTCATTCGCGTAAAAAGATAAAGGCGGTCGCTCTCGATCTTGATCTTATCAACGAAGCTTCCGGTTTTGAGCAGGCTGGAATTCTCGGCGGGAATTTCCTTAAAAATTACCGCTTGACTTTCGATTTCAAAAATTCCCGCGTCGTATTTGAATCCATCAACCCGCAAAACTGATATGCTGTTTATTCGGACATTATTGTCCGGCGTTAACGCATGAAAATCAGCCTCTATCTCGAAACGTCTGTCGTCGGTGCTTATCTCGACAATGGCGATCCGTTTCGACGCGACATCACGATCCGCTGGTGGGAGCACGAACTTTCAGAGTATCGCGTGTTCAGCTCGATCCTGGTTGAGCGCGAGCTTGAGCGCATCGCCGAGCCGCATCGCTCCGGCTATTTGAACCTTGTGCGCCCGCTGGAAAAACTCGACATTCCCGAAGAAGTCGGAATTCTCGCCGAGGGCTATATCGAACGCGGCATTTTTCATCGAAAATATCTCGCCGACGCGGTTCACGTCGCGCTCGCGTCGTTTCACAAGATCGACTACCTCGTAACTTGGCATTTCGGCCATATCGCCAACGTCCGCAAGCAAGCTCGCCTACGACTATTCAATACCACTGCGGGTTTTTTCTCACCCGTCATTATCACGCCCGAATTTCTGGTGCACAGCCTTTAGACTTGCGGAATTTGCTGAAAATGTGTCTAATAGTTGTTTGCCCAAACGGGTGAGACTTTAGCCGAAAGGAGGTGAGCATACAAAATGGCATATATTTCAGTTAACAATAGCGAATCGATCGAATCGGCATTGCGCCGATTCAAGCGAAAGGTTATTAGTGAAGAGATCATCAAAGATCTCAAAAAACACGCTCATTTTATTCCTCCCGGCCAAAAGGCAAAGCTAAAATCGGTCAATGCGCGCAAGCGTAACCGCAGGCGTTTTCGTCAGCAGCGTCCGACGGGCAGCGGCACCGGCACCGGAACGAACGCGGGAGCTTCGCGTCCGCCGATGGGACAGAATCGCTAAGGTAAGGGAAAAAGGGAAAGAGGGGAAAGGTGAAAAAGTCATGAAACTTTTTCCCTTTTCTACTTTTTCCCTTTTCCACTTTAATAGATGGAACGAACACGCATACTCATTACAAATGACGACGGCTACAACTCTGACGGCATTCTGGCTTTGGAAGAAGGCTTAAAGGAGATAGGCGACGTTTATGTAGTTGCGCCTGAAGCTGAGATGAGCGGTGCGTCGCACAGTTTGACGCTTGCGCGTCCGTTGCGGATTAGGCAGATCGACGAACGGCATTGGACGGTTGACGGAACGCCGACGGATTGCGTAACGCTCGCACTGAATCAAATTCTCGCACCGGAACTGCGGCCGCAGATCTGCTGTTCGGGAATCAATCATGGAGCCAATCTCGGCGACGACGCGACATATTCAGGCACGGTTGCGGGGGCACTTGAATCGACTATCCTTGGCGTTCCGGGTCTCGCGTTTAGTTTGTCGGCTTACAGCGATCACGATTTTACCGAGTCGGTGAAGATCGCGGCACAGCTAACCGCGAAGGCTCTGGCTGAGGGACTTCCGAAGTGGACGCTGCTGAATGTGAACGTTCCGAAAGGAGTGCCGCAGGGAATTCGCATAACAAAACAGGGTTTTAAAAGCGCGCGGCCGGTGATAAGCGAACATATAGATCCGCGAGGAAAATTTTATTACTGGATCGGCGAGGTGCGCGAGGGCTTTCGCGCCGAGGGTGGAACGGACTTTGAAGCGATCGATGCCGGCTTTGTCTCGGTAACTCCAATGCGAAGCGACTTGACGAGCCATAGCGGCGTCGAAAAATTGAAAAGCTGGAACACATGAACGGCACGGCCAAAATCACGGACGAGATGACTATTCAGCGGCTTCGAATGGTCGATAAGCTGCGGACATTTTATAAAATTGAAGATGAGCGCGTCCTCGATACGATGGCAAAGCTGCCGCGACATTTGTTCGTTTCCGAAGCCATAAAATCGCAGGCGTATAAAGACAATGCTTTGCCGATCTCCGGCGGGCAGACGATCTCGCAGCCCTATATTGTCGCCAGAATGACCGAGCTTTTGGAATTGACAGGCCAGGAAAAAGTGCTTGAAGTCGGCGCTGGTTCGGGTTATCAAACGGCTATTCTTACATCGCTTGCGCGAAAGGTTTTTGCAATAGAAAGACTGCCAAATCTTGTCGAGGAAGCCGAACGGCGGTTGCGCATGCTTGGATTTCGCAATTTTTCTTTAAAGACATCGGATGGCACCACCGGTTGGGACACTTACATGCCGTTCGACGCAATTCTCGTAGCAGCGGGTGGACCTACCGTGCCCGAACCGCTTGTTAAACAGATGAAGATGGGCGGAAAACTAGTCATTCCGATCGGTGATGAGCAGCGAAAGCAAAACCTTGTTCGCGTCACGCGAACCGAAAACAGTTATGCAACGGAAGACTTCGGCCCGTGCGCTTTTGTTCCTTTGATCGGCGAACACGGCTGGCAAAATAAATACTAATTGAATCTAAGGTGCTACTACGGAATAAGTGATAGGTGACAAGTTATACGTTTTACAGACATGTCACTTATAACCTATCACTTATCACTTATTTCGGGAGAATATATTTATGGACAACATTGTAGATTTTTTACTCCAAATTAAAGAATTCTTAAATCCGAAGTTTTTGATCGATTATTTGTTGAACTGGCTTGGTGCGTATGTTTATCTCGGCTTGTGGTTTATTATTTTCGCCGAAACCGGGCTTGCGGTCGGTTTCTTTTTGCCGGGCGATTCGCTGCTGGTTGTCGCGGGGCTTTTCGCGGCTGCGGGCAAACTGAATTTATGGCTGATGCTCGTCTTGTTATTCACTGCGGCTGTTATCGGCGACGCCGTTGGATATTATTCAGGACGCAAGGTTGGGCCGGCGATTTTTAACAAACCGAAATCCCGTTTCTTCAACCCCAAACATCTCAGGAAGGCTCATGAATTCTATGAGAAACACGGCGGCAAAACGATCATCATCGCCCGCTTTGTGCCGATTGTCAGGACTTTTGCGCCGATAGTCGCCGGAGCGGCGGACATGTCATATCGGCAGTTCGCCGTCTATAACGTCGTCGGCGGTTTTGCGTGGGTCACGAGCATGCTGTTTGCCGGTTATTTTCTCGGCGGGCTCGTCGAGCAATTTGTCCGCAGCGTTTTCGGCATCGAAGGATTTCTTCTCGAAGATCACATCGACAAGGTAGTGATCGTTGTTGTGTTTCTTTCTATCCTGCCCATCATTTTCGAATTCATCAAAGCCCGCCGCGAAGGAAAACAAGAGGCCGCCGCCGAGGCTGAGTAGAAATAGATTTGACTAAGGCAAATAAGTAACCTACACTCAGAAGTTCGAGTTTGACGGGGCGTAGCGCAGTCTGGTAGCGCGCACGGTTCGGGACCGTGAGGTCGGAGGTTCGAATCCTCTCGCCCCGATGCCATAAGTAAAAAGGCAAAAGTAAAAAGGCAAAAAAGTCATCGAGACGAGATTTTTTTCTTTATACTTTTGCCTTTTTAATTTTTACTTTTGACTTGTTCAGTCAATCTGATATGTTGCAACGCTCGTCGGTGTTTCAAAGCAGCGGACTTTATACACCTTTACGCTCTCGTCAGCGACGCGGGTGTTGAGGTATTCGAGAAAATAACGAGCGAGGTTTTCGGCGGAAGGGTTTAGCTCTTCGTCAAAAGGCGGCAGCTCGTTGAGGTTGCGGTGGTCGAGATATTTGACGATCTCGTCTGCAGCGGATTTGAGATCGCCGAAATCAATCAGCAGTCCGATATTGTTCAACTCCTCTCCGCGGGCATATATCTCGATCTTGTAATTATGCCCGTGCAGGTTCTCGCACTTTCCCTTATACCCGCGCAACTGATGCGCGGATGAGAAATTGCGTTCGATCATTACTTCGTAAAAGCTGTTCATCAGGTTCTATCAATATAGTGTATAGACGTATTCAACTGTTCTTACGAGCGTAATAGGCTCGCCATTTTTGATCGCCGGTGAAAATTTTATTTTCTTGGCAGCTTTTACAGCACCTCTTGTCAAAATCTTTACAACCAGATGATTCGACGATCTCTACGTTTGTAACTTTTGCCGTTTTGTCAAAGGTTACTTTAAGCCGAACTGTAACCGGTGTTTGGCTGCAATCACGTCCATGAGGCCTGGGCTTTTTAAGTATTTTCAATGGCTGATCTTGAATTTGAGTATTCTGTTGGGCACTAACTACATTGAACAAAAAAAGCAAAAGAAAAAAACCAATAAAAGCAAAGTGACTAGGTTTCATATTGTAAGCTCCAAAATACGGCCAAAAACCATAATACCTTAAATAAACATCTCCGCTACAGTTGTTAACTCGCTCGTAATTCGCATTCGCGGCAAGCTTGCCAAAAAATCACGTCCATAACCTTTCGTTCGCAGCCGTGGGTCTAGGATGGCGATGACCCCTCGGTCAGTGGTGCTTCGGATGAGGCGGCCGACGCCTTGTTTTAGGGTGATGACGGCTTGGGGGACGCTGTAGTCTTGGAATGAGCGGCCGCCGTTCTCGTCGATGTGTTTGCTGCGGGCCTGGACGATCGGGTCGGTCGGGACGGCAAAGGGAAGCTTGTCGATGATGACGCACGAGAGTTGGTCGCCGCGAACATCGACGCCCTGCCAGAAGCTTGAGGTGGCAAACAGCACGGCGTGCGGCGTTGAGCGAAACTTTTCGAGCAGTCCGGTCTTCGACATCGAGCCTTGCAAAAAACAAGGATAGCCGAGACGCGACGAGACTAGCTCAAACAATGCGGCCATCGATTGGTTGCTTGTGCAGAGAACAAAGGCTTGGCCGCGCGTGACTTTTAGGATTTTTGTGATCTCGTTGGCGGCCATTTGCGTGAATTCGGGCGAACGCGGATCGGGCATCGCTGTTGGCAAATAGAGTAGCGCCTGTTTTTCGTAGTCGAATGAAGACGGAGCGACGAGCGTGTTTGTTTTGTCTTGTTTGAGGCCGAGTCGGTCGCGGATGAAGTTGAAGCTGCCGTTTGTCGAAAGCGTGGCCGAGGTCAGAATAATACACGTCTCGACTTTCTCGAACAATTTTTTCTGCAAAAGTTCTGAGACATCGACTGGCGAGGCCTGTAGAAAGACCCCGCGGCCACGGCGTTCGAGCCAATAGACGAAGTTGCGGTCGGCCTGTTTGACTATGAACTCGAGGTCGGATCGCGTTTGTTTTATGCGGCGGACAACGCTTTCGGCTTCGGGTATTTTTTCGGAGTAAACGTCGATCTCGGTTTCGAGTCGCTTCAGATTTTCATCGAGTGAGTGATATGCTTCGCCGAGCTCGGTTAAATGCGCGTCGCCGTTTTTGCCGTGCGTCGAGAACGCCTCGGCGAGCAGCGGAAAACGGCCATCCTGACCGCGAGCCTGTGTGAATTTCATCCAAAATTGGTCGGAATATCCGTTGATTCGCGTTGAAATCCGCATTATTTGAGTGGTCGCAACTGCATCACTGATTGGCAGTTGGTTGGCGTCGGTGACAAGCTCGTCAATGCGAAAATTCGATACTTGAAAACCAAAATAGTCGGCGGCGATGTCTTCGATCAGATGAGCCTCGTCAAAAATGACCGCGCCGTAATCGGGAATGACTTTGCCGAATTGGTTTCCGCGCACGTTGAGGTCGGCAAAGAAAAGATGATGATTGACGATGACGATGTCGGCAGTGTCTGCGTGGGCGCGCATACGCGTAATGAAGCACGGCTCGTAATCTATACATTTTTGGCCGATGCAGGTCTCGCCTTTGGCGTTTATACTTTTCCAGAATGAAAGATTTTCAGGCAGATATGTTAGCTCCGCGCGGTCGCCGGTTTTTGTCTCGCGTGACCAATCGACGACGTGCCGAAAGTGGTCGATCTGATCCATGCCGTCAAGCACCGCCTGATCGCCGTTCTTGTGAAGCCGGTAAATGCACGCGTAATTTGAGCGGCCTTTCATGTAAGCGGCGATGAATTTTTTCGGCACGATCTTTTGCAGGAACGGAATGTCTTTGTCCATCAACTGTTCCTGCAAATTCTTGGTGCCGGTCGAGATGACGATGCGTTTCTTTTTTCTTATCGATTCACCGATGGCGGGTATCAGATAGGCGAGCGTTTTACCGGTGCCTGTTCCGGCTTCGACGATGAGGTGCTTCTTTTTGTTGAATGCTTCCTCGATGGCCTCGGCCATTTTTATCTGGCCTTCGCGGTACTCGTAGTTTTGATGAAACTGCGCGAGCAGACCGGTCGAGCCAAAAACCTTCTCGATCAGGTTCTCTGTTTGTGGTTTTTCACCGCCCATTTTCATTGACTTCGGACTATTTTTTTGTTACAAACAAATTTTGCAGCGAAAACAAGTCTAGTTGCAGTTATCGGCCTTCCCGGTTGTCGAAGTTCTTATCTTAATGCTTTTGCGCGGCTATTTCGACAACTGAAGTCCGTTATCTTTGTGATCTCTCCGGCCTGACGGGAGAAAATTTCCCGCAGAGCCGCAAAGGCCGCAGAGTTTTTTAAAACATCTGGAGAATAAATCAATGCCCGTCATTTTTAAGTTTGAATCGCCACGAAGGATCCTCTTTAGCCTTTTTATTTTGGCCGCACTCACGGCTGTTTTCGTTTTGCCGTTTCAGATGCGCTCGGACGCGTCTCAGGGGCTTTTCCAGAGAACGGAAAGCCACGATGCCAATCTGCCGAATTACGACATCCGCTCGGATAAGACGGCATTTGAAAAGATCGCCGCCTTTCGGGCGACGCTGGGCAAAAATGCTTCTGAGATTGCCGATGCGCGAGAAGGTTTTGTTCACGGTGAAAATGCTCTGCGCCAGAATGTGCCTACGCTGAAGATCGAATACAACAGCGACATACGCATTCCCGAAGTGATCGGGCCTGACGTTAAGCAAGGCCGAGCGTTTTTGACGGGACCTACCACGCCCGCTAGGACGAGCCATGCAAATGTTTTGATCGATTTTCTCAGGCAAAACAGGGAACTTATCGGTGCCGATTCCGGACAGATCGACGCGCTGAAGATCGCTGCTGACTACACGAATCCGGACGGCAATCTTTCGTTCGTCGAGCTTAATCAGGAGATCAACGGTATTCCGGTTTTTCGCGGCGAGGTGAAGGCGGGCTTTACAAAACGCGGCGAGATGATACGTGTCATCAACAATCTTGCTCCGGCGTTGGATTACGCTTCGTTGTCAACAAATTTTCACGATCCTCTCGATGCGGTGCGAGCGGCCGCCGGTTTCATCAACAATGACACTTCAAAGCTTGATCTGAGAAAAAATGAAAGAACATCGACCAGCTTGAAAACCGTTTTCGGCAACGGCGATTGGGCGACTACGGCGGAAAAAATGTATTTTCCGACCGAGCCGGGCGTTGCCGTTCCGGCCTGGCGTGTTTTGGTCTGGCTGCCGGTCAATGCGTTTTATGTGATTGTTGACGCGGACACGGGCGCGATGCTTTGGCGCAAAAACATTACCGAAGACCAGACGCAAGCGGCGACTTACGGTGTTTACGCCAACCCGAACGCGACGATAAATGTCGCCGACAATCCGTTTCCGATGACTCCGGGACCGACTTCGCCAAACGGACAGCAAGGCGCACCGATCTCGCGCACGACCATCACGCGCATCGGCAACGAATCGCCTTATCAATTCAATAATAACGGCTGGATCACGGACGGCGGCGACCGCACGGACGGCAACGCCGTGCAAGCCGGAATTGACCGCGACGGCGCCGACGGCGTTGATCCGAACAGCGAGGCAATTAACGCCGGGCGCTCGTTCGTTTACGAATACAATCCGTTCAATCCCAATACTAACACCGGCGACGCTCCGCTCACGCCCGTGTTCCAGCAAGGCTCGACGACCCAGCTCTTTTACATCACTAACTGGTATCACGATGAACTCTATCGTTTGGGATTTACCGAGCAGGCGCGCAATTTTCAGCATTTGAACTTCGGGCGCGGCGGAGCAGAAAACGACCGCATTCGCGGCGAGGGGCAAGATTCTTCCGGCACGAATAACGCGAATTTTTCGACCCCTGCGGACGGCGGACGCGGGCGGATGCAGATGTATCTGTGGACGGCGCCGAATCCCGACATTGACGGCAATCTGGATGCCGATGTCGTCATTCACGAACTCACGCACGGCACTTCTAACCGTCTGCACGGCAACGGCAGCGGCCTGGGGTCGAACATGTCGCGCGCGATGGGCGAAGGCTGGTCGGATTGGTATGCACATTGTTTGCTTTCAGAACCCTCTGACCCGATAAACGGCATTTACACGACCGGAAGCTACGACACATATTTGTCGGGCGCGGGCGTGAACAATTATTATTATGCGATTCGGCGTTTTCCGAAAGCGGTGATGGCTTTTACGGGCGGAGCGAACAATCGCCCGCACAATCCGATGACTTTTGCCGATATTGACGCAACACAAATCAATCTCAACGATGGCGCGTTTCCGCCGCGTTTTGTCGGAACTGCTGATCAGGTTCACGCGGCGGGGGAAGTTTGGAGCAGCGCGCTGTGGGAAGTGCGGGCAAAACTGATCACTCGGCTCGGCTGGGAGATCGGCAACCACAGGACGCTGCAGCTTGTTACGGACGGAATGAAGCTCGCGCCTTTGAACCCTAATTTTATTACGGAACGCGATGCAATCGTCGCCGCATCTCAGGCGCTCGGAGGCTCCGATACGGAAGATGTGTGGGCCGGGTTTGCACTGCGCGGCATGGGATTTAGCGCACAGGTATTGGTCGACGGCAGCGGCACGGGTTCGACCCGCGTCACTGAAACATTCGACCTTCCGAACCTGCGGCAATTCCCGACGTTCACCGTTTCCGATTCAAGTGGAAATAATAACGGCTCTCCCGAGCCGGGCGAGAACGTTCTTATAACAATTCCGATTATCAACACAACCGGCACTACCGCCACTGACGTTACAGTTTCCGTTAACGGCGGGACAGCAATCAGCTATGGGACGATCATCAACGCTGCAACGGAGTCGAGAACTTTTCCCTTCAACGTGCCCTCCGTGGCATGCGGAACCACAACAACGCTAAACATAAGCATTAACAGCAGCCTTGGCGCGACAAGTTCGAGCGGCACAGTCGGGCCGCTTGGAATTCCGGTATTCAGTGGATCGGATCAGGCCTTTGACGGTGTTGCTGCCCCAGCTTTGCCGGGTGTCTGGACGCAAACCAACGTCGGCGCGCAAGCCCCGTGGATCACGACTGCCTCAGGCCCGGACAGTGCCCCAAATTCAGCCTTTGGCAACGACGGAGCTTCGCCCGGCGAATCATCGCTGATCACCCCGTCGATTCAGGTCACTTCTCCTGCTGCCTCGTTGACTTTCCGCAATAAGTATTCATTCGAGGGACCCGACTGGGATGCGATGGTGCTCGAGATCAGCATAGCCGGCGGAGCATTTCAGGACATCATTGCTGCCGGTGGAACTTTTGTCACGGGCGGATATAACGGTACGGTCAACACCACCGCCGGCAATGTGTTGGGCGGCAGGATGGCGTGGATCGGAGCGACTGCCGGATATATCACGACGACCGCAAATTTGCCTTCATCTGCAAATGGTCAAAAGATTAAACTACGCTGGCGCATTGGGACGGATGCCGCGGTTGGTGGAGTTGGCGCTAATATCGACTCCGTTTCCCTCACTAACGGCATATTCCAGATTGGCTATGAATGTCCGCCGCTTACGCCGCCGCGCTCGCGGGCGGATTTTGACGGCGACGGCAAATCCGATATTTCCGTGTTTAGACCCAGCGAAGGCAACTGGTATCTGCAGCGTTCGTCGCTGGGCTTTACGGGTTTGAATTGGGGACTTGCGAACGATATTCTCGCGCCGGGCGATTACGACGGCGACGGCAAGACCGATTTGGTCGTGTTCAGGCCGTCGAGCGGCATTTGGTATGGCGTCAACAGCAGTAATAACGCGATCTTCTCGATTAAATTCGGGCTGGCAGGTGATATTCCGCAGGCCGACGATTTTGACGGCGACAACAAGACCGACATCGCTGTCTTTCGCCCGTCGAATGGCACCTGGTATTGGCTGAAGAGCGGCAACAACAATGAATTTGCCGCAACACAATTCGGCCAGAACGGCGACGTTCCCGTCGTCGGCGATTACACGGGCGACGGCAAGGCCGACGTTTCCGTATTCCGCTCCGGCATCTGGTATCGCTTTGACATTACAACTTCCGCGTTTTATGCCGAGCAGTTTGGCCTTGCCAGCGATATGCCGGTTCCGGCTGATTACGATGGAGATAGCAAGATTGACATCGCGGTTTTCCGCGCCTCAGATGGCGACTGGTATTTCCATTACAGCGGAAACGGAAATGTTTCAGGCTTGCATTGGGGTCAATCCGGCGACGTGCCCGTGCCCGGCGATTACGACGGCGACAACAAAGACGACACGGCCGTCTATCGAAACGGAATCTGGTTTATCCTGCCTTCAGGAGGGTTTGACTACAACTTCCAGTTTGGGTTGAGTTCGGATATTCCGATACTGAAGAAGTATATTCCGTAAAGAATGCTGAAAATACGGGCGGAAACGCGAGTGTGAACGAGCGTGCGTGTTCTAATGAATCTGCACGCTCGTTAACACTCGCGTTTCCGCCCGTAGTGTCATTTACTCTACTTGTTTTCCGCCGAAAACCTGTATCAGTCCGTCCACTTTTATCGCTACCGGGTCGCCTTCGTTAAACATTATCCGCTCAAAGGTCAGTGGCGATGTTGAACCCCCTTTTCCGACGACAGTGAATCTCAGATTAAGAAGCAATCCGTCCGCGTCGATTGGAAATGCTCCATAGACGACTACTCTTAGAAATCCCGATTCTTCTGCATTAGTTACGACGGATAGCCCACGACTAACGGTTGCTGCGACATCCACAGGTTCCGCTGTCGGCTGGATCACCGATGGATCATACTGGAGATCGAATTCGTAAGAAATGATTTTGCTGTTCAGTGCGCCGACAATGCTGACCGGCACGACGAGTTCGCTAATGTCAGATGCTTCAAGCTGCGGTGCAGAAACCGTTACGCTTCTTCCTGACTCGATGGACGGTCGTGCCGAGCCGGGAATCCAGTTGCCTGTGACTTCGCCGATTAGCAAACCGATATAGTCTTGGCCGGTCTGGATGCCGATTGGATCTGTGTAGCTCCTTGTCGTCGGCGAAGACCCAATGGGAAAAGTCGGACCCGGCGGCAGGAAGAATCTCCACTGATTCGTGAGGCCGATAGGCGGCCCGACGCCGGCGACAAAGCGGGCTATCTGCGCCGCGTCGGTTGATGACAATGCTCCGTTGTTGGTGACGTCGGCAGTTACCCTTTGATTATCGTTTGTAAAGAGGCTCACGCCCGCGACGTGCTGAGCGATTCGCGCAGCGTCGTTTGAAGTGACGCTGTTCTGTCCCGTTGTCTTCGTCACACCGATCGTATAGTTACCCGCACCGAAGCCGGTCAATATATATTGCCCGGCCGTCGCGCCCGGAGCGTCGGTCGTCGTGCTGACGCTTGGAGATCCAATCGTGCTGGCGACAGTCGCATTCGAAATGAACTTCGGCGGAGCGGCCGCATTTCCGTAAGTGACGGTTCCGGAGACGCAAGTGCTGCACGCGGTCGGGGTTACAGCCGGCGTCGAAGTATTTGTCGGCGTAAATGTCACTGTCGGCGTAAACGTCGCTGTTGGCGTAAACGTCGGCGTAAAGGTGGCCGTCGGCGTGAAGGTCGCTGTGACAGTTGCCGTAGAAGTATTCGTTCTTGTCGCCGTCGGCGTGAAGGTAGCTGTGACAGTTGCGGTTGCCGTTGGCGTATTCGTCGGCGTGTTGACCGGGTTGCAGATGTAACTCACGGTGTCGATGCCGATGACATCCGAACGTGTGCCGTTCGGGCCGCCGTTTTCGACAAAGTAACGAAACGCGATCCGTCCGTTAACCGGCGCGCCAAGGCCGCTGACGATCGCGGTGTATTGCGTCCAAACGAATGGATAGCTTCCGAGCCCGCTCGTGAGGTAAGTCGGATTAATGTCGATAATCAGCGTTGTAAAATCGCCCACGCTTGTTGCCGTCGTTCCCACGTTCGAACTCGCGCCGTTGGTGCTCATGCGTATCTGAAGACGATCGGCAACTTGAATCGGTTGGACGGTGCGCGTCCAGAAAGTAAACTGGGCGCCGTTTTGGAGTTGCAGAGGCGGAGATATGAGCCAATTGCTGAGCGTCGATATGTCCAGGCCGTTGTTGAAGTCGGCACTAATATATGACGCAGTGGGCGGCGTCGGAGAAGCGACCGGGCTTGGCGACTGAGCCGGAAACGCGCTTGGATCGCCCTGAAACCAACCCGACAATCCCGGCCCAGGCTGACTGTTGTTGGCCTGAACCCAACCCGAAGTGGTAAGCGTCGTGATGTCGTTAAACCCTTCCGAGAAACTGCAAACCGCAGGCGGAGCAGTGGGCGTCGCGGTCGGCGTATTCGTCGGCGTTGGAGCGACGCAGGCTCCGAGACGGATGAGGGCTGCATTTGAGTCACGGTTGACCACAGCAAAATCCTGTCTGCCGTCGGCGTTGAAATCACCGATCGCCGCCGAACTCGGAGCGCTGCCTCCATCGACTTCGGTCGAACCGCTAAAAGCGCCAAGCCCGTCGCCAATGCGGATCGAAACTGTGCCCACTTTAAAGTTGACAGCCGCAAAATCCTGCTTGCCGTCATTATTAAAATCTCCGACGGCGACCGAATTTGGGCCTAACCCAACAACGATATTTGTTGTGCCGCTAAATCCGCCCAGACCATCACCGAGTCGGATCGAGACTGTGTCCGAGTTAAAGTTGGCAGTGGCGATATCTTGCTTGTTGTCGTTGTTAAAATCGCCGATAGCCACCGAAACAGGATTACTCTGCACACTGACCTCGGTCGTTCCGCTAAAGCCGCCGGTCCCGTTGCCCAGCCTGATCGAGACGGTGCCCGGAAAATTATCGTTCGCCGTTGCGAAATCCGGATTGCCGTCACCATTGAAATCGCCGATCTCAACCGAATTAGGATTGCCGCCAACGCCGACATTTGTCGTTCCGGTAAAAGCGCCCAAACCGTCGCCGAGACGTATCGAGACAGTGCCTGCGATGTAGTTTGCGACCGCGATATCTTGTCTGCCGTCGTTGTTGAAATCGCCGTCCGCAATCGAGAGCGGAAGGTTGCCCACGGGCACCTCGGTAGATCCGTTAAAACCTCCAAGACCGTCACCGACTCGGACAGATACGGTACTTGAAAATGAATTCGTGATAGCGATGTCCTGGTTGCCGTCGTTATTAAAATCGCTGATGGCTACGGAATTGGGGCCGCTGTTTGCGACTACCTCCGTCGTGCCGCTAAAACCGCCGAGCCCGTTGCCCAGACGGATCGAAACCGTGGTTGAATTGATATTAGCTGTAGCAATGTCCTGCTTCCCGTCGTTGTTAAAATCGCCTACGGCTATCGAGAGCGGGCTGCTGTCAACGGTGACGTTAGCCGCGTTTGTAAAGCTAGGAACGCCGGCACATGCGGCGCCGTTCGTCACAGTAAGCTGAAATGTTTTCGTCGCCGTTCCGCCCGGCCCGAATGCTCTGACAGTTACCGTGTAAGTCCCGGGAGCGATATTCGCGTGATGCGCGTTTGTCACGAGCACGACGCCCGTCGTCAGATCTGCCGTCAGCTCGCCGACAAATGCGGTTGTGGTTTCGACATTGATGCTCGTCGTGCTCGTCGGAGGCGCGTCCGGCGAGATCGTCGTATTTGAACCCAGCGCCATGGAAGTATTCGGATAATTGCCGAGCGTTGCAAGCGGCTCACTGGCTAGCGAACTTACGCTTCCCCAACCGGCATCGATAGATAATGCTGTGAGACCGATCAGAATGACTAAAAGGCGTGACGAAAATCTTTGTGTGAACATATTTATCAATTCTCCGGTTGTGACTCGGTCGGGTGGGTCAAAACACAACAAAAAAACAGCTGCGGCAGGTAAGCGGCGAAGTAATCGCCTCAAAATTTATGGAAGCTTAGCGCAATAAAAAATTATTTAGCTTATCTTCGTGGTTGTCAAGAAAATACTCTTGTGACAAGTATATCACATGAAGGACTAGCGTTTAAACTTGTTGACATTTAACACTCTGACGCCTAATGTTTAATTAGACAGATTTGGCAGACCAAACGGCCTTTTTCATCATCAAATAGTTGTCTTCTACTCCTGCGGCGATGTTGTAATTTATGAGAGTTGTTATCAGCAAACAGAACATTTTAAAGCTGGCGCTCATTGCTGTTTTTGTCGGCATTGCCACATTAATGAGTCTTTTGAGCGAACAACAAGCAAATGCCTCGGCGTCGGGCCCTTCGCCTTCATTCACAGATGCACCGGGCGAAACTAACTGCACCGCGTGTCACGTTGATTTTCCTGTCAACAGCGGCACCGGCAGCATCCAGATCACGGGCGTTCCGCAAAGCTATCTTCCGGGACAGCAAATCCAGATCACGATTACCACAATTCAGGAGGACGGCGTGAACTATGGTTTTCAACTCACAGCCGTCGATGAATTTGGCCGTCCGGCGGGCACATGGACCTTGCAGGACGTTATTCAAACCCAGATAGTCGCTGGGTTTGTCGGGCCAAATCTTCGCCAGTATGTCGAACATACTTTTGAAGGGATTGTCCCAACTACATTTGGCTCTAAATCGTGGTCGGTCCTCTGGACTGCACCGACGCGGCGTCTCAGCAAGGTCAGTTTTCACGCCGCCGGCAATGCCGCGAACGGCAACGGCACAACGAGCGGCGACTTTATCTACACCACGGCCGAGACCAGTTCTAACGGAACGGCGGTGCCGGACGACCTAGTCAAATTTTAGTCCACAGATGAACAGATGATAAAAGATGTTATCTGTGTTCATCTGTGGACTATTTTATGGTTTAACAACGTTTCGAGATGGTGTTCTCGGATCCCGTAAAACGATTTTAATTCGTTGACCTGCCTTTCAAATTCTTCAATATCAACAGGTTTCTTCAGCCGCGTTCCGACTAACATGTTGTTCTTCGGCGTATGCTCGATCGAGACGAATTCGAACAGCTTTGTCGAATAACCGCTTCGTTTAAGCAGCAGCGAGCGCAGGCCGTCGGTAATTGTTTCGGCAGTGCGCTCTAGGATAACGCCGTGCTTTAAGATATCGCGGAATATTTTGGGCGGCTTGATCTGCGGGCGAATTTCCTGATGACAGCACGGAGCGGCGACAATGAGATCAGCTTTGGCAGATATACCTTTGTAAATAGCGTCGTCGGTCGCGGTATTGCAGGCGTGAAGCGCAATAAGAATATCGGCCTCGCCGACATCAAAATCGGCAATGCTGCCGACGACGAATTCCAAACCGTCAAAATCCGACGCTTTCGCCACATCGTTGCCTAGTTCGACAAGTTCGCTTTTCGTATCGACGCCGGTTATTTGAACATCGACTCCGCGAATGTTCGTGAAATATTCGTAAGCCGCAAACGTCAGGTAACCTTTGCCCGAACCCATATCGATGATCTTTAACTCACGTTTGTCTCGAAGCTCGGATTTATCGACCAGTGTGGCAAGTATCTCAACAAATTTATTGATCTGCCGCCATTTATCCCGCTGCCGGTCGCGAACGCGGCCGTTGTCATCGGTTATGCCGAGAGCTTTCAGATAAAAACTATCCGAATCGATCTGTTCTTTTTTCTCGCGGTCGTGGTCGAATGACGGCACAGCTTTGAACGTCGGTTTGGCAATATTCAGCCGTGACCTGCCCTTTTTGCCGATCTCAAGCTGGAAATCATGCCCGGTAGTAAACAGATGGCCGCTGAAAAACTGGCCGTCAAGGGCTTCGTTGATTAATTTAATTCCTTTGTCGAAATCGAAATTCTTGGCCGTGTCACGTGTTTCGCCGCGATAAAGAAAATACAAACGCGCACCTTTTTTAGTTTTTACAAGCCGCACAAGAATTTTTTGCAGATGCTCGTCCGAGCCCTTATAATTGCCTAAGGTCATTTTTACGAAAGTCTTGTTCTTTAAACTTTCGGCAAATTCGCCGACAAACTTTTCTATATTTTCGAGCATTCGAGAAAAAGGTTATCACAATATGGAACATATATTTCACCTGGCGTTTCCGGTTAACGATCTTGGTAAAGCGCGTGAGTTCTACGGCGGCGTGCTTGAGTGTCGGGAGGGAAGAAGTACGGATTGCTGGATCGACTTCGATCTTTACGGCCATCAGATAGTCACACACCTGTCACCCGATTCTGCCGGCGTGAAAGCCACAAATGACGTTGACGCCGATCATGTGCCGATACCTCATTTTGGAATTGTTTTGCCGATAGCCGAGTGGCGTTCACTCGCCGATAAACTCACGGCTAAGGGCATCAAATTTATCATCGAGCCGAAGGTGCGATTCGCCGGTGAGGTCGGCGAACAGGCGACAATGTTCTTCCTCGACCCGAGCGGCAATGCGCTTGAGTTTAAAGGATTTGCTGACCTTTCCACGGTATTTGCGAAATAGAAACCTATTACTTTTAACCTATCACTTATCACCTATTCCGAAGGTAGTTTTTATCCGGAATAAGTGATAAGTGATAAATGATAAGTGCGAAGTAAGAAAGCAGACATATTAATCATTGGTTGCGGCGTGGTCGGAGCTTCCGTTGCGTATCATTTGACGGAGCGCGGCTGCAAAGATGTTTTGATACTTGAACGCGAAAATGCGGTTGGACGCGGCTCGACGGGAAAAGCAACCGGAGGCGTTCGTGCACAGTTTGAGACCGACATCAATATTAAACTCTCGCTTCATTCGCTCGATTTTTTTCGTGATTGGGATGTTGATTGCGGCTACGAGCCCCGCGGTTATCTGTTTGTTGCCACTGACGATGATCAGCTTGATTACCTAAAGCAAACGTCCGAAAGGCAAAAGTCGCTCGGTTACAAAGAAGTCAAGATTCTCGATACGACGGCAATCGCCAACATGGTTCCGGGTTTGAATTGCGAAGATATTGTCGGCGGCAGTTTTGGGCCGCGCGACGGGTTTATCGATCCGCTCGCGGTTCTCGATGGTTTTTTGTCAAGAGCGATCTCAAAAGGAGCGCGGGTTACGACAGATAATGAAGTCTTGTCGATTATTCAAGTCAACGGACGTGTCACGGGTGTCGAAACCTCTAATGGTGTCATCGAGTGCGACAAAGTAGTTCTCTGTTCCGGCGCGTGGGCGGAAGGTTTGGCAAAGACTGCCGGCATCCATCTGCCGGTTGAGCCTTTAAGAAGGCAGATCGTGTGGGCTAAATCAGAAGTCGAGCTGCCTGCGAAAATTCCGATGGTGATCGATCTGTCAGACGGTTTTCATTTTCGTCC
Source organism: Pyrinomonadaceae bacterium (assembly GCA_046160805.1). Classification (GTDB taxonomy): domain Bacteria; phylum Acidobacteriota; class Blastocatellia; order Pyrinomonadales; family Pyrinomonadaceae; genus OLB17. Next base: position 45,936 of record JBJXHF010000015.1, on the reverse strand, counting down.
GGCGAAAAATTCAAACGACGAGATTATTTTTGCGTATCCTGATGCGGATGAGCAGCCAGGATTTTCGACTGATTTCGACACCGCGTTTATTGACAAAGTTTATAAAAAGGCGCGGCACCGCGCGCCTTTTCTGGCGCAAACAAAAGTCGTACTCGAAAAATGCCGTGCCGGACTTTATGAAAATACGCCCGATCATCACGCCATTCTAGGCGGCTGCGATATTGAAGGCTTGTTTTTTGCAAACGGCTTTTCCGGCCACGGCGTCATGCATTCCCCGGCGACGGGCCGCGCGTTGGCCGAGATTATTCTTGACGGAGAAGCGAGTTTCCTCGATGTTTCATGTTTGCGCCTCGAACGTTTTGCAACAGGCGGGCTGCTCCACGAAACCGCATTTATTTAACAGAATTCTAACGCGGAGAATGCTGAGAACGCAGAGGTCATTTTTTTTGTCCCTGCGATCTTAGCGTTCTCTGCGTTAAACTGTTTTTATGACGACAGCTATCGTTCATCATCCGATTTACCAGAAGCACGACACCGGCTTCGGGCATCCTGAGACGCCGATGCGTTATGAGGTTGTGATGAATGCACTTCGCGGTGATGAAAAATTGTGGGGCACTCTCAACGAGATCACACCGGAAAAAGCGTCAAAGGGGTTGATTCAAGCGGCGCATACGCCGCAGCATTTTAAGAGTGTTGAGAAAGCTTTCGGAAATGGCTTCGACCGGCTGGACGCTGACACTGTGATCTCTTTGCATTCGTTCGACGCTTCGCTGTTTGCAGCGGGCGGCGCTGTCGCGGCAGTAAACGCAGTAATGGAAGGCGAGGCGAGAAATGCGTTTGTTGCAGTTCGTCCGCCGGGGCATCATGCGACTGCCGAGAATGCGATGGGCTTTTGCCTTTTCAATAATGTCGCTGTCGCAGCGCGTCATGTGCAAAATCAATACAAAGAGATCGACCGCGTCGCTGTTATCGACTGGGATGTTCATCACGGCAACGGGACGCAGGGAATTTTTTACGACGACCCGAGCGTCTATTTTTTTTCGATGCATCAATACCCTTGGTACCCGGGAACCGGCAGCCGCGGCGAAACAGGTCATGGGCGTGGGCTTGGCGCAACGATGAATATTCCCGTCAAGGCCAACGCTCTTGCGAAAGAGCAGACTAGAATGTTCGACGCCGCGATCGAAGATATCTCCAAAAAGTTTCGTCCTGATATTATAATGATCTCTGCCGGGTTCGATGCACATCTTACCGATCCGCTTGGGCAACTACGGCTTGAAGACAGCGATTATATTTCGATGACGCGAACAGTAATGCAATGGGCCGACGATGCGTGCGGCGGTCGTGTGGTTTCATGTCTGGAAGGGGGCTACAATCTTGACACTCTTGGCGAAACTGTCAAAAATCACGTTGCTGAATTAAACAGTTGACGAACGCGTGTGATAAGATAATGTTCAAATCAGAAATCCCGCCGGAAGGAGGTTAACGTATGCCGGACGTTGAAATCCCGTGTGTTCAATGCCGCGAGATATTTATCTTTAGCGAAAAAGATCAGGAAACTTTTTACCAGCGTAATATGATGACGCCGCAGCGGTGTCCCAAATGCCGCTCGAAGAAAGCGGCGAAAGGTGACGATGCGCACAAGCGTTTCGAGATCGTTTGCGACAATTGCGGCCGCCACGACCAGGTTCCTTTTCAGCCAAAGGTCGGCCGCTCGGTGCTCTGTAAAGATTGCTTTGAAGCCGGACGCTCGCGTGCACGTCACGCTTAGAAGATTGCCGCAAAAAGGCGCAAAAGACGCAAAAAGGAGGTTATTGCGGACTGAATTGTTTTTGCGTTTTTTGCGCCTTTTTGCGGCTAACTATACATATGAGTTTTGAGACTGTTACTTACGAATTTAACAAAAATGTCGCGACTGTCACACTGAATCGTCCTGACGCGCTTAACGCATTATCACAACAGTTGATTGCCGATATTGCGGCTGCATTCCGACAGGCAATTGCGGAAAATGCCCGGGCTGTGATCGTTACGGGAAATGGGCGGGCGTTTTGCTCGGGCGGCGATCTGCGCGAAATGCGGTCGATGGCGGAAAGCGAAGGACGCATAGAGGCTTTTCTCGAAGCACCTCTCGGCTCATTACACGAAATCATCAGGCTAATCCGCGAAACACCGATACCGTTCGTCGCGGCCGTAAACGGCGTTTGCGCCGGAGCCGGCGTAAATTTTGCGCTTGCCTGCGACATGATTGTCGCTGCTGAAGACGCTTCGTTTCGGGAAGCGTTTATTCGCATCGGTCTCTCTCCCGATTGCGGCGGCACATTTTTCCTGCCGCGTGCAGTCGGCGAAAAGATAGCTGCGGAAATGTTTATGACGGGCGACTCGATCACGGCGCAGCGCGCGTTTCAGATAGGTATGATTAACGCGGTCGCTCCTACTGACGAACTGCTTGAAGAAACTCACAGGATAGCTGCCAAACTCGCCGCCGGCCCGACCGCCTCGATCGGCCGCATAAAACAAATGCTCAACGCAACTTTCTCAAACGATCTCACAGCGCAGTTAGCTCTTGAACACGACCGACAGATCGAATCAGGCAAAGCAGAAGATTTTAAAGAAGGCGTCGCCGCTTTCTTCGAAAAACGCCCGCCGAATTTTACCGGAAAATAAAAAAAAGTAAAAAAGTAAAAGGCAAAAATTTCCGCTTCATTTTGCCTTTTTACTTTTGCATTTTGACTTGCAAAGGTATCCTATCTGAATGCAGTCGCTTACCTACGGCGAGTTGTTGCGCGGGAATCGGAATTTTCGCAATCTGCTGGCCGGGCAATTTATTTCAGAGCTTGGGAACTGGTTCAATTTTATTGCCGGTCTAGGTTTGGTGCGCGTCGTTTCCGAAGCCTCGCCGATGGCGGCAGGTATCTTATTTGTCTGCCGAATTTTGCCGTTCGCTTTGTTCTCACCGATCGCGGGAACTTTCGTTGACAGATTTTCACGGCGGACTGTGATGATTGCGAGCGACCTCGTGAGGGTTGCGATAGCATTGGTGTTTTTGTTTGTTACAAGCGCCGATGATCTTTGGATCGCATACGTCGCAACCGCGCTGCTGTCAACATTCGGGGCGTTTTTCGACGGCGCAAAAAACGCGGCGACGCCTAATCTGACTGGACAAGAAGGCTTGTTGGCCGGAACCGCTTTGATGTTCTCGACGCGGTTTTTGCTGATGGCTATTGGTTCGGCGCTTGGCGGCTGGGCAGCGTATTTATTTGGTTACCAAATAGCGTTTATCATTAACGCGGCCTCATTTCTGATCTCCGCATGGACGGTGTGGCTAATACCGGAAGACGCCGTAAGTGAGAAGGGGAGAGGAGGAGAAGAGGAGAAGGGGAGTAAGAGAGAGTCGTTCTGGTTTGAGTTAAAGGAAGGTTTTCGTTATGCCGTCGGCAATCGTTTTGCATTTACGATCCTGATAATGAACGTTATCTGGGCGACGGGCGGCGGGGCGATCAATATTGTTTTTGAGCGCATGGGCGGCGTGTTTTACGCTGAAAAAGAATCGTGGAATCCAGACGTTGCAGTGGCACTGCTGTGGACGGCGAGCGGCTTTGGTTTGTTCTTCGGCATGATGATCGCGCGCCGCACGTCGATCTATCTCGACCGCAAAAATTCAGCTTACTCATTCATCGGCTGGACACTGATCATTCACGGAGTTATGTTTGCGGCCGCAGGACTCATGCCAAACCTTTGGCTCTTCGCTCTGCTGACATTCGTGTCGCGGGCAATCGTCGGCGTCGAATACGCCGTGCAGGAAACGATGTTCCAGCGTAGCCTGCCCGATTACATACGCGGCCGAATCTCCACCCTCGACCGCGGCGCCGAACTCGGAATGTTCGGCCTCTCAAGCTACATCTCAAGCCTCGCAATGTATCAAATCTCACCGCAATGGCTGACGGTAATTTCAGGCTTGCTTGCCGGAACCGCTGGTCTGGTCTGGTTCGCGCGGGAAAAGTCAGAACCGCCTGCGTAAGCGGGTGGCGTGGGGGCTGTCGCAACTTAGCCTTGATCAAAACCGGGAGCGTTGAATCAAGACGAGTTCTTTGCCGCCCGCTTACGCAGGCGGTTCTGACTTAGGCCGTGATTATCACGGCTTTTGTGCCGGTTAGTTCGGAGAAATCTTTTGTATAGACGGTATCGACGCGGCGGATGCGGGTGATGGTTTCTACGATGTCGTGGGTTTGGATGAAGCCGGTTTCGACGTGGGCGATTGCCCAGTTACTGATGTGCGAGGCTTTTTGCAGAGTCGCTTCGAGCAGATGCAGGTATTGCGATTTTGTTTCGGTTGCGACGCCTAGTTGCCCTGCAAGGCTTGTTTCGAGAGCTTCCCAAAAATCATTGCCTCCGCGCAGCCACTCTTCGCGCCAAGACGCACGGCCGAGAAATGTTCGGGTGCTCTGCGTGTGAACTGGCGGAAGGCGGAGAAACATCAGGTCGGTGAAAGTTTCGGAAATGAACGAGTCGGCGGTGCCGTTGTGACAGCTATTATTGAGGCCGTTGTTGTAAGGCTCGGGCTGGATAGACCAGAGGCGGCGAAAGACATTGGAAAGCGGCTGACGCAGCTCGCGCGTTTCGTCGGTGAACGAGAGCACATAGTCGCCCGTTGCCATCGCCAGGCTCGAAGCGATCGATCGGGCGAGCGGTGAACCAAGCTGGTCGATACGCTGGCGGACGTTATCAAACCACCACGAATCAGTTTCGCCAAACCAGTTTGTCAGCGCCGGATTGTGCAGACGATAGCCGGGAACATAAGCGTCTTCGAGAACGATGTTGACGTCGTCAGAGGAAAGTTTTTCGCCCGGATTTGCGATCTGTGCCGATGCCCTTGTCCACGCGGACTGCATCGGGTCATTGGCCGAAACGCGAACGTCCCAGCGTTTCAAATACGAGCCGAGCGATGGGTGATCCGTAAAAGGAAGCGCGACGGAAGTGAAGGTCATCCGACGCAGAATATTCAGGTCGAATGCAAGCCAGCTTCTTGGTGAGATCTTTGACGGAGTATGCATTTATGGATTTAGGAATGAACCTCAGTTCGCTGACGCTGCTTCTCGCTGACGGCAAGAAAAACTTTCACGACCGCCGGGTCGAATTCGACGCCTGCCCATTCGATCAAGTATTTTCGTGCAATCTCTACAGGCCACGCGGCACGAAACGTTCTTTTCGAAGTCAACGCGGCGTATGTGTCAGCGATACGCAAAATTCGGGCGGCGAGCGGTATTTGTTCGGCAAAGAGTCCGTCAGGATAACCGTTGCCGTTCCACCATTCGTGATGCCAACGAACCAAAAGCTGAACTCCGCGCGGCAGGCCCATTTTCGCGGTTTCCTGTTCGCCGATCACAGGATGCCGCTGAAGGTCGAGACGTTCTTCCGGTCGGAGAATCTGGGTCGATTTTATATAATCACGATCCATCTTCATCTCGCCGATGTCGTGAACGAGCGCCGCCTGACGAAGAAAAAATCGATCGCGCGAAGCGAGATTGAAAGCCGCGCCAAGAAGGTCCACGATCGACGCGATACGCTGCCCGTGCGCTTCACCATAACCCTCAAATCTGTCCATCTGAGGCGCGATCCGCAGCAACTTTTCATCGAAGCCCGTGATTTCGGCGAGACTACTTTGCATCCTTATAGTGTCGCGTCTTTGGCCATAGAGAGTCAAGAGAGTCTTGAGAGTCTGGAGAGTTTGGAGAGTCAAGAGAGTCTGGAGAGTTTTCGCTTGACTCTCAAGACTCTCAGGACTCTAAAGACTCTCAGGACTTGAGGCTGTTCAGCAGGTCGCGGGCCTCGCGGTTGCTGGGAAAAGTTGCGAGCAGGCGGTTTAGTTCGCCTTCGGCACGTTTCATCAAGTTATTTTGGATGAAGAACTCGGCGAGCAATATGCGGAATGTCGGATTGTTTTGATCGATGCGAATTGCGGCCTGCATTTCGGACTCGGCTTTGTGACGTTGTTTCTCGTCGGCGGACAAGGCTTTGCCGTAATAGGCGTGATAGCGGGCGGGTTTTGGATCGAAATGAACCGCACGGGCGAGAAACGGCAACGCTCGCTCTACATCGCCGTCGATCAAGAGACCAAAGCCGCGCTCGAAATGTTCGGCGGCCTGCTCGAGTTGGACATTGCCTTGCGTTCCGGCGGCGCGGTGTTTTTCGCGTTCGGCGATTTCTTTCCGCATCCGGTAATCGTACATTTCGCGGCTCGCTTCATTTTTGAGCGTTTCGTGAGCCTGGGCAAGCTCGGTAAAGGCCGACTGAATACGCTTTAGCTTTTCGCCGCCTTCGGCATGAAATTTGTCGGGATGGAAACTTCTTGCGAGTTTGAAATATGCCCGCTTTAGCTCGTCTATAAGCGCATCCGAATCAACCCCGAGAATATCGTAATACGTTTCGGCGTTCTCGACCTGTGCGAGATAGTCCTCGACTGTGATTGTCACTTCCGGCTCTTGCGGAACTGCGGCTTTGGGTTTGGATTCCGCGACGGGAGTTTCGGCAGCAGATTTGGTAAAGTGATGCATCTTGGCTTCTTGTTTTAGCTCAAGCCTCGCTCCCTTCATCGCGGCGATATGATGTTCGGAAAATGCCGGCCGCCATTCCTTGCGCAGCAGCAAACCTCCGGTCCAGAGCGTGTAGATCGCATGCAGCGCGCGAGATTCCGTCATGGCCGCTAGGCTTACAAGATCGGTTGCGGTCAAAGGAGTTTCCTCTGCCCGCGAAAGAACAAATGCCTCGTCAGCACCGAGGTTCAGGTCGGTTGCCTCAGCATCGGAACGCATGAAGGTTTCCTCCAAACTCCTGAACCGGCCAAGCACGGTATCAATCGGCAAACATCTTGCGTAATCGATCAGCAGTTGTTTTGCATTAATATCAAATGCCAACCCGTCGCGAATGCGTGTCAGCGAGCTAAAACTCCAGTCGCCTTCCGTCCACGAAAGTATGTCGATGATGATTGCCTGAATCTGTTCGGCAAACAGTTGATCGCACTCGGTTTTGCTGAGGAGTTTTTTTTCTTCTAAAAATGCTGCGAGCTCAAAGTCGTTTGAAAAATTCGGTGCGCCGGCAAAGTGTTTTTTCGTGAGGCGGTTTCGCCGCAGCAGAATGTCGAAAAGCTTAGCGTTGCGGGCATTCGAGACGGCAAAAACTACTTTGCCTTTTTTGAAATAGATGACCCATTTCTTTTCTTTTTGCGAACCGCGCAAACTGCCGTTTAGGCGCGCCTGCGTTATCTCGGTCACGAGTTCGGCAAACGGATGCGCAAAAAAGGTTCCGTTGATTTCGAGTTCAGTCTGCGGGGTCATTCTTATTGATCGGGAGTCGCGCGGACGGCGAGGGATAAGCCATTATTATTATAACAAATTCGAGGCCGGAAAGTAACAGATATTTTTCGCATTTCGTCCCCACATTTGGTAGCATTTGAACCAATTCCGGTGCGGATAAATGGAAAAAGAGATAGAAATTCGCGAATGCACGGCACTCGAAGATCTGACGGAGTGCGTCCAAATACAACGTGAGGTTTTTGCACTCCCCGAGGCCGAACTTTCGCCCGTTAGGCATCTCGTTGTGACTATAAATGCAGGCGGTTTTGTGATCGGTGCCTTAGACGGCGAGAGGCTGGCGGGTTTTGTGCTGAGTGTTCCTGCTTTTCTGCGGGGCGAACCCGCGTTTTACTCACACATGACAGGTGTGCGAGCGGAATTTCAAAGTTACGGCATCGGCGCGAAACTTAAATGGGCACAGCGAAAGCGCGCATTGGCCGAAGGAGTAAGATATATTAAATGGACGTTCGAGCCTGTGAAAGCCAGAAACGCGTATTTTAATCTCGAAAAACTCGGCGCGATCGCCCACGAATATAAACCGAATTTTTATGGAACTGATTATGCGACAGCCGCTCAAATGCAAAAAAAAATCGGACTAGCAAGCGACCGCCTGTTCGCCGAATGGCACCTAACAAGCGCAAAGGTTGAAGCTCTAGCCGCAGGCGAGAAATTTGTCGAACCACTCAAGCCAACCGCGACGGTTCAGATAATGAGCGACTGGTTCGGCCTCGTCGCAGACGATCCTGAAAAAGCAAAAGCCGAGCAGCTTCGCATTCGAGAAGAGTTCCAGACGGCATTTCGTTTCGGCATGGTGTGTCGCGGCTTTTGGCGTGATGACGATCAGCCGGCCTTCCTTCTTTTTAATGAAACTGAATGAATATATTCGAGGTCGATCCTGACATACGTAGAGCAAAAACGCTGGCGTCTGATTTTTATACGGACGAAGGTTATTTTGAATTGTCGAAGGAGAAAATATTTGCGCGTTCGTGGCAGTTCCTTGGGCACTTCGGCGAATTTTCAGGTCTAAAACCTTTCATCATTCTGCCAAGCTTTTTAAATGAGCCAATTTTGGTTGTGAAAGCCGGTAAAACTATCGCCTGTCTCTCAAACGTCTGCACGCATCGCGGCAAGATCCTTGTCGAGGAGCCGTGTCAAGCGAATTTGATCCGCTGCACGTATCACGGTCGACGATTTTCGCTGGACGGGAAGTTTTTGTCAATGCCAGAGTTCGAAGGTGTTGAAGATTTTCCTGCCGAAAGCGATAATCTGCGCCAAATTCCGTTTGCGATAAGACAAGGATTTATGTTTGCGGCTATCGATCCGGTTGATAAGTTTGAGGCGTTTGTCGATGAGGCTGCGGTGCGGCTTGAAGATGTCGAGCCGGAAGGTTTGCGGCTAACCGCAAAGCGCGAATACGAGATCGAGGCTCATTGGGCACTATATTGCGAAAATTATCTTGAAGGCTTTCACATACCATACGTTCATCACGGATTGAATGAAATTGTAGATTACGGTAGTTACACGACCGAAACTTTTCGTTATTCCAGCCTGCAAACCGGCTTCGACGCGGCCGGCGAAATTGCTGCCCGATATTTGTTTATCTTTCCTAATCTGATGTTCAATTTTTACTCGTGGGGAATTTCCGTCAATGTTGTCCGGCCCGTGTCGCCGTCAAAAAGCGTTGTCGAATTTTTGACGTATATCCGCGATGAATCGCTGACTGACAAAGGCGCCGGAGCCGACTTGCATTCCGTCGAGATGGAAGACGAAGCCGTCGTCGGGAGTGTCCAACGTGGCATTCGCTCGCGTTTCTACTCGCAAGGCCGCTACTCACCAACACGCGAGCAGGGAACGCATCATTTTCATCGATTGATCGCAGAGCTTATGGCTTGATTTTGTGGTTATACCTTGGTTATACTCAGAGATATGAAAACAGCAATTTCGGTTTCGGACGAGATATTCACGCTCAGTGAGAAACTCGCTAAAAAATTAAAGATTTCACGAAGCTCCGTGTTCGCTATGGGCGTGAAAAAATTGAACGAAGACCTCGACAAAAAAGCGATGATCGAGCGAATCAACAAAGTTTGTGCAGAAGTCGATACTTCCGTCGACCCTGTGCTTAAGGCATATACGTCTCGGAAACTACAGGAAGTCGAATGACAATACGTCGGGGGCAAATCTACTGGCTCGACTTTGGTCAGCCCCGAGGTTCGGGACCAGCGTTTGAGCGGCCCGCAGTGATAATTCAAGACAATTGTTTCAACCAAACGAATCTCAAAACGGTAATTGTCGCCATCATAACGACCAACTTGAGACTGGCGGAAATGGACGGCAATGTAGTGCTTATGCCGAGACGCAATAGCGTGCGTTTTCCGTCGGTCGTTAACGTTACGCAGCTTTACACGGTTGATAAGGGTGAACTTGTAGAACCGATCGGGGTTGTTACGAGGTCTGAGATGGAAGAGATAGATAAAGGACTGAGGCTTGTGCTTTCCTTAGAGGCTAATGAAAAGTAATTATCCAATCGCTGCGGAAATCGAACAACTTCGTAACGAAATAAACCGCCACAACGATCTTTACTATCAATCTGATGCGCCGAAAATATCCGATTTTGAATTTGATCAATTGCTCGAAAAACTGAAGTCTCTGGAGGCCGAGAATCCTGAACTAGTAACGCCGGACAGCCCGACCCAGCGGGTCGGCGGCAAGGCTGACAGCCTGCGACCGTTTCGTCACACGGTGCCGCTGATGTCGCTTGACAATTCTTACAACCTGGACGATCTGAAGGCTTTTACGGAAAGGTGCGAGAGATTGGCCGAAGGGCGCAAGCTCGAATATGTTGCGGAGTTAAAGATCGACGGTTTGAGCGTTTCGCTGCATTATGAGAACGGCATTCTCGTGACCGGGGCGACTCGCGGCGACGGGCAAACCGGCGACGAAATTACTCAAAATGTAAAAACTATAAAGACAATTCCGCTTCGCCTGAAAATGGATGCTCCCGAACATGCCGAAGTGAGAGGCGAGGTGTTTTTATCCAGAACGCAGTTTGCGCGTATCAACACCGAGCTTGAGATGCAGGGTGAAAAAACGTTTGCTAACGCGCGAAACTCTGCTTCCGGTACGCTGCGAATGCTTGACTCCGCTATAGTTGCATCGCGGCGGCTCGATATGTTTCCGTATGATGTTTTTCGCGGCCGGCAGAAAATGTTTACGACGCATTGGGAAAATTTTGAATGGTGCGAGCGTAATGGTTTTCATGTTAATCCACACCGAGAATTGTGCAGTAATTTTGACGAGCTTGTTGCGTTTATCAACAAGATGGAACAAACGCGCGACGGCCTCGATTACGAGATCGACGGTGTTGTTGTGAAGGTCAATTCAACCGCTTTGCAGGACGAGTTCGGCGCGACATCAAAAGCGCCGCGTTGGGCGATCGCTTACAAGTATCCGGCTCGTCAGACGACAACGAAACTTCTATCGATTGAAGTGAGTGTCGGCCGCACGGGTGCGCTCACTCCGATTGCGATACTTGACCCAATCCTTTTAGCCGGGACAACAGTTGGCCGAGCGTCACTGCATAACGAGGACGAGATAAAGCGGCTTGACCTAAAAATCGGCGATTGGGTAATGATCGAAAAAAGTGGCGAGATCATTCCGCAGGTGTTGTCGGTCGTTGCGTCGAAACGCGACGGAAGTGAGGCGGAATTTGAGTTTCCAACGGTTTGTCCCGTGTGTGAATTTGGCGCCGTTCGGCCGGAAGGCGAAGTGGTTCGCCGATGCACCAACACCGACTGTCCGGCAAAGATCAAAGGCCGTCTCGCATATTTTGCATCGCGGCGGGCGATGGACATCGAAGGTTTGGGCGACGTATTGATAAATACGCTGGTCGATAACCAAATGGTTAAGGACGTTGCCGATCTGTACTCGATCAAGCAGGAAGACATTTCAAATCTTGAGAGAAAAGGCGAAAAATCAGGTGCAAAACTGATCGAGCAGATCGAGGCGAGCAAGACGCGAGGACTGCAAAGATTATTGTATGGCATCGACATTCGTCACGTCGGCGAGCGGTATGCAAAGATACTGGCCAATCACTTTCACGACATCGACCGGTTGGCCGAGGCTTCGGTAGAGGAGCTGGACGACATTCACGAGATCGGCCTCGCCGTCGCCGAAAGCGTCCACGAATGGTCTCGCGATCCGCGAAACATCGACCTCGTCGCTCGCTTAAAAACCGCCGGCGTCAAGACAGAAACCGACGGAGCTGGCGCGGAAATGCTCGACGAACGCTTTGTCGGCAAGACGTTCGTTCTCACCGGCAAGCTCGAAAACTATACCCGCGACGAAGCCGCTAAACTAATCGAAGACCGCGGCGGCCGCGTCTCGTCTTCCGTCAGCAAGAATACCGACTTTGTTGTTGCGGGAAGCGATGCAGGGTCAAAATTAACAAAAGCTGAAAGCCTCGGCGTGAGCGTTCTTAGTGAATCGGAATTTAGCGAGATGCTAGGATAGGCATTATGGCCGAACCTTTTTCCATGATCGAGACTTTACGCGACTTCGTTAAGATCGCGGATAATCTCAGGATCAAATACATGGTAACGGGTTCATTTGCAATGAGTGCTTTTGGCGAGATAAGAACAACCCGCGACGTTGACATTGTTGTTCAGCTTTCGGAGAAGCACATCTTACCTTTGACCAAAGCTTTTGACCAACCTTATTACATAAACGAAAGTTCGATTCGCCGAGCGCTTGATAATCGTTCGATGTTCAACATTGTAAATAGTGAATGGGGTACAAAGATAGATTGCATTATTCAAAAAGACACTGACTTTGCTCGTCAGAGTTTCGAGCGAAGACGGCGAGTTGTTGTTTCGGAAATCCCGTTTTGGACGACGACAAAAGAAGATTTAATCGTTGCAAAATTGAACTGGGCTCGCGACACACATTCCGAGATGCAGATCAGGGATATTGCGAATCTTACCTCGAACGAATATGATGCCGGTTATGTGAGAAGGTGGATCGACCGAATGGAGCTGACGGAAATTTGGGCTGAAGTCGAACGATGGAAGACACTACACTTGAGATAAGAGGGCTAGTTTACAGGACGGTCATGGCACGAACGGAAGAGGAGCGCTTTCTGATGTGTGCGGAAATGTTCGAAATGGCAAAGGCTTCTGCGCGAATGGGAGTTCCGGACGGACTTTCGCCAGCACAACAAAAAAGGTTTATCTTTCAAAGAATCCACGGAGGAACCTTATCGGAGGTGATCCAATGAAATACACGTCGTCAATTTTGCTTCCTGTTATTTTTGGAGCGGTAATGATCGCGTCCCTAATTGTTATCAAGATTGTGACGCGAAACCTTTCGAAAATCCGTAAGAATTTTTATAGATCTCTTGGTTTCTTTGTGGTCTTTCCGTTATACATGTTCTCCACAACGTTTTCGAATGTTCAGCCTCCCCAACCGCTAGAGATTCCTGATAAACATTCCCGCTTCAATCGAAGTTCAGCAGCAGCTGATTGCGATGAAATACTATACTGATTCTGTCGAAATCTATTTAGACTACCAAAATAATAGATTCTATCTGTTGATTGCTTTGATGTTCGGATTTTCGATAATTCCTACTTTCACTCTCGCTTATTTTTACATGAAACGCCTTGAAGCATTGGGCGAAGATGATGGGAGAATTCTCTAACTAATCAAAATGAAGGACTTTCTACATCAAATGTATCGGAACTGATCCGACTGCGATCATGGTTTCAAGCGAGTCTTTGAGGTTAGACGCAATATACTCGATGAATGGTTCGATCTGGTCGGCATCGGCGAGTGTCAAAACTCTGTAATAGTTGTCTTTATCTTCGGTTTTGATGATCACAGGCGGATAGCCAAACTGCATTAAAATGAAGTTCATCAGGATGCGGGCAACTCGTCCATTGCCGTCGTCGAATGGATGAATACGGATAAAGCGATAATGAAATAGTGCCGAAAGATTAATTGGATTTACATCTTTCTTCTGCTTTTCGCTGCGGAACCAATTAATCAGCTCTTGCATCTTTGCGGGCGTTTCTTCGGGCGTGGCGAAATAAAATGTCTCGCCGGTAGAAGTAATAACGTGATTCGGCTGGGTTTTGTATTTGCCAATTTCTATTCTTCGGCGAGTAGGCTTTCCGTCTGAAGTAACGGCATCAATATAGTACGGCTCTTTTAGCACGAGCGTGTGAAGTTCGCGGACAAAGACCTCGGTCAGTTCGGTATGGCCTTTCACAAGATCAAGCACCCAATTTATCGCTTCGTTGTGGCCCGTTATCTCAAAATGATCCTTTAGCGGTTTGCCCTGAGCGGTGATTCCGAACAGGATGAGGGCTTTGGTTTCACCGTATGTGAGAGAGTTGCCTTCGATGTTGTTGGAATGATAGTTCCAGTCGAGCCGAAATTTTTGCATGATGCGCGCTTCTACTTCGGAGTCAAGAGGACGAAGAGCATCTAGTTCGGTCTTTAGTTGTTCGACTTTTTCGAGGATTTCCATTGTCAGGCGATTCGCATTAACATTATATGAGTTTGCCGCTAATTTTGTGTAATAATTGTGCATGTGTTTGACGTAAGCCCTTACAGAGATCAGATTGCGAGCCTTTGTCGTCAATATGGTATAAGCCGGCTCGAGTTTTTCGGTTCGGCAATGACCGATGATTTTGACCAAGACAGCGATATTGACTGCCTGATCGAGTTCGACGAAAGCAAAGGAAATCATTTTCACCGCTATTTTGACTTCAAGGATGCGTTGGAAAAATTGTTTGAATGTGGAGTCGATGTTGTCGTCGGTTCTGCTATGAGAAATCCTTACTTTAAGGCGGAAGTTGAAAACACAAAAAAATTGGTTTATGCCGCGTAAGCTCAGTAAAATCCTTTTTGATATTCGTGCTTCCATCGAAGGCATCGAGGAATTTACGAAAGCTAAAGAACTCAAGGATTATCAATCTAGCAGAATGTTGCGTTCTGCCGTTGAACGCGAATATGAAATCATCGGAGAAGCAGTCCGACGGTTGGAAAGCGAATTCCCCGGCGTCTTTTCGTCTTTAACCAATGGGCGAAAGATAATAAACTTCAGAAACATTTTGATTCATGCTTACGATTCAGTGTCTGACGAAGTGGTTTGGGACACGACGATCGAAGACCTACCGCTTTTAAAAACGGAAATTGTGAAGGAAATAAAAAATACGAATGACTGATTTTTTTACAGCAGATATTTCGGTTGTTGATCCCTTGATCAGCGAAGCCATTGACAACGAGGTGCGGCGGCAGACTAATGGGCTTGAGTTGATTGCATCGGAAAATTTTGTGTCCGAAGCCGTCTTGCAGGCAATGGGCACGGTTTTTACGAACAAATATGCGGAAGGCTATCCGGGCAAGCGTTACTATGGCGGCTGCGAGTTTGCCGATATTGTCGAACAACTGGCTATTGATCGTGCGAAGGATATATTCGGAGCGGAACACGCGAATGTTCAGCCTCACAGCGGAGCGCAGGCGAATATGGCGGTTTTGATGACGGCGCTCGATCACGGCGATACGATCCTCGGAATGAATCTCTCGCACGGCGGGCATTTGACTCATGGGCATCCGCTCAATTTTTCGGGCATCAATTACAAAGTTGCGGACTATGGAGTGAATCGAGAGACCGAGCAGATCGATTATGACGAGCTGCAAAAAATCGCTGAGGAACATAAGCCAAAACTTTTGATCTGCGGCGCTTCGGCATATCCGCGGACGATTGATTTTGCGCGAATCGGCGAGATCGCGCGAGCGGTTGGCGCAAAGGTGATGGCCGACATTGCGCATATTGCGGGCTTGGTCGCTGTGGGTCTGCATCCAACGCCAATTCCGCATTGCGAATTTGTTACGACGACGACGCATAAGACTTTGCGAGGGCCGCGCGGCGGTTTGATACTTTGCCGCGAGGAATTTGCGGCCGATCTAAACAAGCGTGTCTTTCCTGGCGTTCAGGGCGGGCCGCTTGTGCATATAATCGCTGCCAAAGCTGTTGCGTTTGGCGAGGCTTTACGTGATGACTTCAAAACGTATCAGCAGCAGATCGTCGCCAATGCGAGCGTGCTTGCAGAGACGCTTTCAAATGCCGGGCTGCGGCTCGTTTCGGGTGGGACGGACAATCATCTGTTGCTCGTCGATGTCTTCATGGACGGCAAAGGCATCACCGGTAAGGTCGCTGAAAAAGCACTCGACGAAGTACAGATAACGGTCAATAAAAATACGATACCGTTCGACACTAATAAACCTTTCGTCGCCTCCGGCATACGTCTCGGGACGCCTGCGCTGACAACACGCGGCATGAAAGAATCAGAAATGAGAGCGATAGGCGAGATGATCGCTTCAGTCATCCACGAACCGGAATCAGAGGAAGTCAAAACGCGTGTCCGACAGGAAGTTGCCGAGATAACGGCGAAGTTTCCGATGTATACGGAAAAATAACATCTGATTAACGCAGATTTGCGCAGATTAAGACACCTGATTTCATCCGTGTTAATTTGCGTTAGTCCGTTGTTTACTCTTCGACGAAACGGTTTTCGGCGTCGAGTTGGTCGAGAATGTCTCTCGCTTCGTCGGAGTCGAATTCGTAGGCCTTTTGCTCGAGCGAGCCGGCGGCTATGTCGGCATATAACGGGTCGTCGAGCAGCGGCAGAATGAACGGTATCGGCATCATAGCTAGCGTTTCGTAGGCGATCGCGCGTATCTGCGGCAAGTCGGTTTGGCGGACGATTTCGGCTATTTCGGCGGATGAATAACGTTCGGCGAGGCGGTCGGCGAGTTTGTCGAGCCGATCATAGTTGTTTTCTCTAATAGCGCGCTCGGCAAGCTGGATAAAAACCTCGGCCGACGCAGATTGGGCCTCGAGAACGCGGGCACATGCATCGGCAAGCTGTGTTATCTCGGCAAATTTCGTTTTATCGGCGCGGGCTTCTTTTGTTTTGGACTGCTCGTCAAGAGCGGTAAGCAGACGGCTCACTTCCCAATCAGCGTGCGCGTCGTAGGAGAATTTAGGAGCTTTATTGTTTGTTTGAGTCGGGGTGCTCGATTGCAATGCTCCGACGAGCATTTTTTGGGTCATGGGCCTCAAACCGTCCCAGACACTCGCAACCCTTCCTCCGATTTCTTTGATCATAATGTCAACAGATTAAGTTTGCTATCGCAGAAAGCTGTTGTCAAGCTGTTTGTTTTTGCGTTAATGATTCGTTAAGACGCGATTCGGTCTGCCGCAAAATTTTTTCAAACTCAGCATCGCCCTCGTTAACTTTTTCCAGCAAGGCGTAAGGCGGTTCGCCCAAATAACGAATTTCCCACGCGACGCCATTCTTATCGGGCGGACGCGAAAACCAGGCGGCATCAATTTCCGAAACCGATATTGTAGCCTCGCCGAAAAGTGTTTCCTTGTGCTTGCCGAGCTTCTCGTTCGACGCATCGGAAAGCAAAACACGTCGCAAGATCCAACCGTATTTGTTATATGTCGCTATGATCTCGGCTATAGCCGAAGCGTCGATCATTTTCGTTTCGCGTTTGCTGCCGGAGCGGCGTTTGTCATTGATATCGGTAAGTTTGAATTTGAAATCAAAATATTAGAATTTGCAACTGCGTTAGCGGCTTCTTTTTCACGCAAATCGAGGCCGGGGCCGGGCGATTTATAGGTTCCGGCGAACACATCGCCGACGGCGAGTTTCCACGCGCCATCTTCTTTGATGAAACCCAGATCTTCCCACTTGCTGTCTTTCGAATTCCAAACTTCCAAAGCTCCCATATCGCCGTTTACGCGCTCGTCGCGCATCGTCGGCAGGGTTTCGGAAAATGTAGTGGCGCTGAAACCGTTCTCATAGACCTTTTCAATCGGCGTATTGTTGCGCTGCGATGCCATCGCGCCGAATTCGACAGTTTTCTTAGTGAGAAGCTTTTTTATTGCCTCGGTATTCTTGCTCTTAACGGCGGCATAGAGCATCTTGTAAGCCTCAGTTGGAGTCGCTCCGCCACTGGGCGTTTCGGTGCACGCGAAAACAAAACCGATTACTAGAAGAAAAGTGGTCAATGAAATGATTCTCAACATAAGTCCATTTGAATTTAAATTCTTGCGCCTTGATCGTGACGGCTTAGTTTTGCAAATGTTTCCGCTAGGAAGGACGAGCGAAATTCTCAAATCTATAATCTGTCATCTATAATCTATCATCTATTCCGGAATAGATAATAGATTATAGATGACAGATTATAGATTTCCATTGCCGCTTTGATTGAATAATTTACTATTTTGGCCATCTGTCTTAATATCAGAGGCGATGAAGATTTGTCAGGCTTGTCAAACTCAGTATAGCGACGATGAGCAGCAGTTCTGTTTTCAGGACGGGACGCTGTTGACTTTTATGAATCAGGCCGACATTCAAACTGTCGTCTTGAACGAAACCGAAACCGCAACGGTACGTGGGCAAATGCATCAGCCGTCAACGTGGCAGCAAGCCCCAGCCCAACCTCAAAAAACCGGTTCAAAAATGGCCGTCGCCATCGCAGCGACTGTTTTTGCGATGCTGTTGTTGTTCGCTGCCGGAATCGGGGCATGGTTTTACTTCAAAAGCGCGCAGACTGAAACAGCGAAGAGCACGACGAACAAGAATAGCGCAATTCAATCTCCAAACCTCAACACTCGAACCAGTCCGACTTTGCAGATTTCGTCAACTGCAACGCCGTCATCTACGCGCGCCTCCAATACATCCGTTCCGACAACTGACGTCGATGAATCGGAAGAGCGAAACGAAGTTTTCCAAAAATTATCGACCTGGAAATCGAGTGCGGAGTCTCTCGATCTTGACGAAAATATTGCGCATTATGCTGGAACGGTCGATTACTACAACAAGAGTGGAGCCAGCTCAGCTTTTGTTCGCGCCGACAAACTCAAGGCGTTTACGCGCTATGACTCGATAAATATTAAACTCACAAATGTGTCTATTAATGTCGATACGGCAGGAGAAGA
The DNA here is from genome assembly GCA_046160805.1 of Pyrinomonadaceae bacterium. Taxonomy (GTDB): domain Bacteria; phylum Acidobacteriota; class Blastocatellia; order Pyrinomonadales; family Pyrinomonadaceae; genus OLB17. Next base: position 27,573 of record JBJXHF010000015.1, on the reverse strand, counting down.
AGCGACCGTGACTTTGGATAAGGAATGGAATTTCGAAGGAGCCAAAAATTCTAGGGGCAAGGTCAAGCAGTCAATTAAGATGAGAAAAATCGACGGACAGTGGCTGATCACGGCTGAAAAAGATTTGCAGGTTTATTTCACGCGTTAAAAATGAAGGCTCTGAGATTTATCGCAAACCGTCTTGCTTTGGCCGAAATTCCGATACCCGATAACGAGTCCGAAGCGCTTGTTCGCGTCATCAAGTCAGGCATTTGCAATACAGACCTTGAGATCGTTCGCGGTTACGCAGGGTTTGAAGGAACGCTGGGACATGAGTTTGTCGGCATCGTTGAAAAAGCTGACGACAAGCCGGCAATCATCGGGAAGCGAGTAGTCGGCGAGATAAATGCCGGCTGCGGCGAGTGTGAACTATGCATTGCAGGTGATCCGCGGCATTGTCCGACACGAACCGTTCTCGGCATAAAAGGGCGCGACGGAGCGCACGCCGAATTTCTGCAGTTGCCTTCGAAAAATTTGATCGAGGTTCCGGAGAATGTGTCGAACGAGCAAGCTGTGTTTACCGAACCGCTTGCCGCCGCTTTTGGCATAACAGAACAAATAGAAATAAACCCCGACACAAAAGTTGCAGTCATCGGCGACGGCAAACTTGGCTTGTTGTGCGCGATGAGTTTGGCGTTGAAGTCGCGGAACCTAACGATCATCGGTAAGCATTCCGCAAAGATAGCCATAGCCGAAAAAAGCGGCATCGAAGGCGTTTTACTAAACAACGTGCGGCCGTCGATGTCGAGTAATTTTGACGTTGTTGTCGAAGCGAGCGGTTCGGACTCAGGTTTTGCAACGGCGCTCGGTCTGGTCCGGCCGCGTGGTAAGATCGTTCTTAAATCGACATTTCACGGCACACCGAAATGGGCGGCTTCTCGGGTCGTGGTCAATGAGATCACCATCGTCGGGTCACGCTGCGGACGAATGGCTCCGGCGCTCGATTTGCTCAGTAGCGGCGCCGTAAATGTAGAAAACCTGATCGATGAAATAATGCCGCTTTCATACGGACTGGCTGCGTTTGAACGAGCGACAGAAAAAGGCGTCCTCAAAGTTCTACTTTCAATGGATCAATAAAACTCGGCAAAACCAATTCCGATTTTTGGTATAATCAAGAAAGACAATTTTCTTGCTTTTACAGGAGATCATTTACTGTGTCCGAACCTAATTCACTTCAATTTATTAAACGTAAGTCAGCTCTGTTATTTTTTGCCGTATTAGCTTTAGCGGCTGCCCCGGGCAGCTTATCGGCGCAGCCCGACAGGATGTCGAGAACATTCGCCGACATTGCGAAAAGGATCGGGCCGGCTGTGGTCAGCATCGATACCAAGAGCAAGGTAAATCAAACAGCCGCAAAAGTAATGTCGGAGAATGAAGGTTCGGACGACATAATGGATTTCTTTCACCGGCAAATGCAGCAGCGGCCGGTTTATGGGGTCGGGAGCGGTTTTATAGTCGATAAGCGTGGATACGTTATCACAAATTCACACGTGATCGAAGATGCGGAGCGGATCACGGTAAAGCTCGATTCGGGTGAGGAATTTGATGCGACGGTTGTCGGCTCGGACGGCAGGGAAGAGACCGACCTGGCTATATTGAAAATAAACGCGCGCCGCGATCTGCCGTTCCTGAAATTCGGCGATTCGGACAAGGCCGAGGTCGGTGACTGGGTGCTCGCGATTGGCTCGCCTTTCGGCCTGTCAAAATCGGTTTCGGCCGGGATCATTTCGCAAACCCGGCGCGAAACTCCGAATTCTTCGGCGTTCCAAAGATTTATTCAAACCGATGCCGTCATCAATCCCGGCAACTCCGGCGGCCCGCTCGTCAATATGGACGGCGAGGTGATCGGGGTTAATTCGCAGATAGCGACCGGAACAGGCGCATACGCCGGCGTTGGGTTTGCATTGCCTTCAAACGAGTCGGCAAATGTTTACGCTCAGATCGTCAAAAACGGCAAGGTGCGTCGCGGATATTTAGGTGCGCATCTTGATTCGGTCAAAACCGAGTTTGCACGCGTGTATGGTTTGAGCGAAGCCAAAGGTGCGATCATTACGGAAATAAGGGACAAGCTCAGTCCTGCGTCAATAGCCGGTTTGCAAGTCGGCGACATTGTTGTTGAGTTCAACGGCCAAACGATCGAGAACGCCCGCGACATGATATCCAAAATAGCTGCGGTCCAGCCTGATCAGGCGGTTTCTCTTGTGTATCTTCGTGAGACTGGCGCGAACCTCGATCGGAAAACGGCATCTATCAAACTCGGCGAACGTCCGTCGCGAAACCGTGTTTCATCTAACGATCGCCTTGCTCCTTCCGTCAATGATGTTAAAGCAGATCAAAAACCTTTCGGCCTGACATTGAATGAGCTTACGCCGGCACTTACGGCTAAATACCAGCTTGATGGGCTCAAAGGCCTTGTCGTAAAGGAGATTAACCCTTCGAGCTATATTGCCGATGTAAAAAATTCACTCGGCGGCACCGCTCTTGGCGAAGGCGATCTGATTCAGCGAATAAATCGCCTGACCGTTACCGATCTGAGGACGTTTAATAATATCGTATCGCGTTTAAATGCCGGTGACGCTGTCGTGCTGCATATCAGGGCATATAATCCGCAAGCACTGCCGCCGGCTCAACTGCAGATCGTGCAGTTTACAGTAAGGTAGAAGTCCAAAGTTCAAAGTCCCAAGTCCAAAGTTGTGCATTACTAGGTGCTGACTTTGGACTTTAGACTTTGGACGTTAGACTTATTAATTATGGCAACAGCAAAAATGGCAAAAGTTAAACGGTCGGCGAAGGCGTCGGTCAGGAAATATAACAACTACATCGGCGGCGAGTGGGTCAAATCTTCGTCGGGTGAGTGGTTTGACAATGTGAATCCGGCGGACACGTCGGATGTGGTCGGGCGATTTCCGGCATCGAATGCAGATGACATGAACGCGGCTGTCGCGGCGGCAAAGTCGGCGGCAAAGCGTTGGCGATTGACGCCCGCGCCGAAGCGCGCCGAACTTCTGTTCACGCTCGGCGAGATACTTCGCAAGAACAAGGATGAGTTCACACGCCAGATGACACGCGAAATGGGCAAGGTGCTAAAGGAAGCAGGCGGCGACGTTCAGGAAGCGATCGATTGCACCTATTACACCGCCGGCGAAGGCCGACGCCTGCACGGTTTTACGACTCCGGCCGAGATGCCCAACAAATTTGCAATGTGCGTCCGCCAGCCGGTCGGCATCTGCGGGCTTATTACGCCTTTCAATTTTCCTATGGCGATACCGTCGTGGAAGCTGATTCCCGCGCTGGTTTGCGGCAACACGGTCGTCATCAAATCGGGTGAGGACGTGCCGCTTTCGTCGTTGAATCTGGTCAAGGCCTGCGAAGAAGCCGGAATTCCTAAAGGCGTCGTGAATCTAATCAATGGCCACGGTGCCGATGTTGGCCCGACGCTTGTCGGCCACAAAGACGTGCGGCTGATCTCGTTCACCGGCTCGACCGACACGGGACGCATCATCGCCGAGCAGTGTGCCCGCGACAACAAGATCGTCAGCCTCGAAATGGGCGGCAAGAACGCGATCATCATAATGGATGACGCCGATATTGACAACGCGGTCGAAGGCTCGATGTGGGGCGCATTCGGCACCAGCGGACAGCGTTGCACTGCATCGTCGCGGCTTGTTGTTCACAAAAAGGTTTATAAGAAATTCTGTGAAAAGCTTGTCGAGAAAGTCAAAAAACTCCGCGTCGGCAACGGCCTCGATTCAAAAACGGAAGTCGGCCCTGTGATCAATGAACAGGCGATGGATAAGATTCTCGGCTATATCGAGATCGGCAAAAATCACGACAAGGCGACCTTGGCGTGCGGCGGCAAGCGTCTTACAAAAGGCGACTACGCGAAAGGCTATTTCATCGAACCAACCGTGTTCACAAATGTCAGTCCAAAAATGCGCATCGGTCGCGAAGAAATCTTCGGGCCGGTGACGAGTGTCATTCCGTTCTCAACTCTCGACGAAGCCATCGACATCGTCAACGACGTAGCCTACGGCCTCTCGTCGGCGATTTACACGCAGGACGTCAATCAAGCGTTCTACGCGATGCAGGAGCTCTACACCGGAATCTGCTACGTAAATTCCGCTACCATCGGAGCCGAGGTTCACCTGCCGTTTGGCGGCACAAAAAATACCGGCAACGGCCACCGCGAAGCAGGGACGCAAGTGCTCGACATCTTCACCGAGTGGAAGTCGCTTTACATTGACTACTCCGGCAAACTGCAAAAAGCACAGATCGACGCGGTTGAGATTTAGTATAATGACCTCATGGGAAGAATTGTCTGTCAGGCCAAAATCGAGAATGCGGTAAACGGAAGCGAAGGATTTGATTTCAGCGCGCTCGTCGATACGGGTACGTCGCACTTGACATTCCCGTCCGCGTGGAAGGACAAACTTGGAACATTTAAATCGATCGAACACGTCGAACTCGAAACGGCAGATCAATCCACGATAAAAGGTGAAATGGCCGGCCCCGTTCAAATCCAAATCGAAGGGTTTCGGCCGATCTATGGCGAGGTATTGTTTGTCGATATGCAGCCTCGTGAAGATGGTAAGTATGAGCCGTTGATGGGCTATCTAGTCCTCGAAGCCAGTCAGGCCGGCGTTGACATACTGGGACATCGGCTTGTACACATAAAATATCTCGATCTCAAGTAATTTCACCGTCATTTTGAACCTTTACTACGATGGCAGCTTGAAAATGCTGTTATCGCGATTCCGTCTATACTAACTCTCGAATCTCAGGATCGGAACTTAGAATTTGATTGACAGCTTCTGTCAGACGCGTAAGCTGTGGTGTTGTGTCTATCTTCTTGAAGAACTTCTTCACGACCGGAGTGCTGGGGTCAGTGAAGCACAAAAACTCGTCATCGTCTCCGTTCTGATGTCCGCAGCATAAAGCGAGCCGAAAACCTTCGTTTTTCACGGGCACGTACCAGCCCCAATCCTCGGCGACCATCTCTTCAGTCTCACTGCCTTTCTCCGCGAGTTTTTCAACGAGATATTCAGCGAGCCTTTTGCCCCACAGCCCCGGATTGATCTGCTCTTCCTCACCTTCATAGGGTGGAAACTTTGATGAGCGGAACTCGAATTGAGTCTTCATAGCAGGGATCACCTCCAGTCGCGATGATATATCAGCTTGAGATTCCGCACAAAGCGACTTAAAATGACCTTAATAAAATTTTCATGGTTATTGAAAAGGCGCGCGAAATTCTTAAACATCGCTTTGGCTTTGATTCGTTTCGGATGAATCAGGAGGCGGCGATCTCGTGCATTTTGCAAAAACGGGATTGCGTCGTATTGATGCCGACGGGCGGCGGTAAGTCGATCTGTTACCAGATACCGGCCTTGATGCTGGACGGGTTGACGGTCGTGATCTCGCCTTTGATCGCGTTGATGAAGGATCAGGTCGATGCTTTGAGAAGCAACGGAATCGAGGCAGCCTTTTTAAATTCGACACAGACTGCGGTCGAGCAGCGGACAGTTTTTCAGGACATTCGCAGCAGCAAACTTAAACTGCTGTATGTAGCGCCGGAGAGATTGCTACAGAGCGGTGATCGGTTTCTCGATTTTTTGAAGGGCATAAAAGTTTCGCTGTTCGCGATTGACGAGGCGCATTGCATTTCGAGTTGGGGACATGATTTCCGGCCTGAGTATTTGCAGCTTGCGGCACTGAAACGAGAGTTTTCGCAAATTCCGCTCATAGCATTGACGGCAACGGCCGACAAGCTTGTGCGACGCGACATTATCGAAAAACTCAACATTAACGATGCAGAGCGTTTAATTTCCAGCTTTAATCGCCCCAATATTTTTTACTCAATCGAGCCAAAACGTAATTCTTATACTCAACTGCTGAATTTCCTCGACAAACGAAAGGACGAAAGCGGAATCATATACTGCCTGAGCCGCAGCTCGGTTGACAGTCTCGCGGCCGATCTGCGCGACGAAGGCTATCTCGCGCTTTCTTATCATGCAGGCCTGGACAAGGGAATGCGAGACAAACATCAAGAGTTGTTTCTCAAAGACGAAACAAAGATCATCGTCGCTACCATCGCCTTCGGAATGGGCATCGACAAATCGAACGTTCGGTTTGTCGTCCACATGGATCTGCCGAAGAACATTGAAAGCTATTATCAGGAAACCGGCCGAGCCGGACGCGACGGCCTGCGTAGCGACGCGCTTCTATTTTTTAGCTGGGGCGACGTGATCAAGCTGAAAAAATTTGCCGAGGTCGAGGGCAATGAAAAGCAGTCGGAGATAATGCTCAACAAGTTAAATGTGATGGGCAACTTCGGCGAACTGAAAACCTGCCGTCGCAAATTCCTGCTCAATTATTTTTCCGAAGAAATGCCGGAAGATTGCGGCAACTGTGACAACTGCACCACGATCGTCGAGCGTTTCGACGGCACAATCATAGCTCAAAAAGCCCTAAGTGCCGTTTATCGCACAGGCCAGAGTTTCGGTTTGAACTATCTGATCGATTTCCTTCGCGGCTCGCAAAGCGAAAAGATCAGAGACGAACACAAAAATCTAAAAACCTACGGCGTCGGCTCGGATATCTCAAAAGACAACTGGTTCGACTATTTCAAAGACCTCATTGCTCAGGGTTATCTCGCGCAGACCGAAGGCCAATATCCGGTGCTCGTTCTTACCGAAAAAAGCGAGGCGGTTCTAAAACTAAACGAACCAGTCCAGCTTGTAAAAGTGAAGGTCAAAGAAGAGAAAAAACCGAAGCTCGTTTCCGATGTTGCACATCCTTATATTCACGGTTTGTTTGAGCAATTGAGAGGCTTGCGTACAAAGTTCGCCAAACACGAAAACCTAGCTGCCTATATCATCTTTTCGGATGCGACGCTGGTTGAGATGGCGACTTACCTGCCGCAGACAAGCGACGAGCTCAAGCGAATGTCCGGTGTCGGCGATCTGAAGTTCGACAAATACGGTGCTGATTTTTTGAACGAAATAGTCGGTTACTGCGAGCAGCATAATCTTACATCTCGGATCGATCTAAAAAACCCAAAACGCGAACGAAAACAGCGGACAAAACGCGACATGCACGGGAAAGACACATATCAAATCACACTCGATATGTTTCGAAGCGGCAAGTCGATGACAGAAATCGCAACGGCTCGTGGAATCGGTCTCAGCACAGTCGAAGGCCACTTGGTGCGGTTTATCGAGTCTGGTGAACTTCAGCTTGATCAAATAGTTCCGGTTGAAAAGATCGAGACGATCCGCAAAGCGATCGATGAAAACCGCGAACTCTTTACGATCGGTCCCGTGAAGGCAGCTTTGGGAGAAGAATACACTTACGGTGAGATAAGAGCAGTAATTGCGTCAATGTAGGAGAGTTTTTGAACGCACTGTCGATATTCAAAGAATTCAGACCAAATCCATCGCCGCTTTGAGGCCGCGTTCGATCTCGAGCAGGTTTTCCGGTTGTAATTCGCGAGTCTGTTTTTGAGTTTACTACGGTCGAGCGTGGTGACTTGATGGCAGAGTGCAACGCTGTCCTGCGAAAGTCCAGCTTCGCCTTGCGGTATCATAACGGCTGTCTGGGTTAGGAGAGCCTGGCTGGTCGAAGTGGAGAGCGGCACAACGATTATCGACCGCCAATTTTGTGTAAGGTTAAAACCGTCGTTGGAAATAATCACAACAGGCCGTCGTCCTGTTTGTTCCGAGCCGGAACGCGGGACAAGGTCGGCGATAAAAACGTCACCGCGTTTCATCGAGGAGCCTCATCGGTTGCCAACAGGCATTCGACACCCGCTGATTCCAATTCTTCATCCAGATCGAATTCTGTGCCGCCAAATTCAGAAGCAAAAGAAGCAATAGACGCCGTTCGTTCGGCCCGCCACTTCGTTTCGCGCGAGGCCAAAAAATCAACAAAATCAATTACCTCATTGATCTTCCCGGACGGCAAAGCGTTCAACTTTTTGATAAGAATGTCTTCAGCGATCATGTCTGCAAAATATCAAATCACGGCCTGAATAGCAATAATTTCTCACCGAATGCGGCTCGATCCTAGTAGGAAACGGCACGAGCACGCGCTCTGCTTATACATGTCAGCGCCAATGTCGAATACGAACAACCCTTGTTCGTCAATCTCCTTGATGCAATACGTGCAACGAAACAGCACTCAAATACTCGGCGGCTCTCATCGGGAAGCTTGCCAAACCACGCAGGCATCTTGGCGGAACCGACTGTGCTGAATGTGAAAACTGCTAACTACTTTTTTTGCGCAACGCGCCCTTAATCTCCCGAAGGATGTTAACGACGACAAGGCAGACCAAAAAATATATTGCCGCGATAGCCCATCCAAAAACTAGCGCAAACACATTAGCTGCCCCATCGTTCAGCAATCTATCTAATAATTCGTCTGGAGGATTTGGCGTACTTTCTACCAACTCAGCCAGTTGTTGATGACTCAACCAGACAAAAAGAAGCCAAAGCATCCAGCCAAGCGGTATCCAAGCAAAGAATATGAGCCATATCGATCTGTTCCAGCCAAAAAGCTTCTTTGCTGAGAGGGCAATGAGAGGAATAAGCAGGAAGGCGATAAAAAATACGTTCATCGTTGTCAATAACATATCGGAAAACCGGTAGTAAACTAAAGTCGGGGTGCTTTAAATAACTTTGCGTTCTTTGCGGCTTTGCGTGAAATTTTCTCACGCTAAGTCGCGAAGAACGCAAAGAAGAAGAGAAGTTTCCTGTAAACACCACAAGTTTAGACCATTACCGGAAAACCGCGTCATATTAGGAAAGTTACGTCATATTGAGAAAGTTACGTCATATCCGGAAAGTTGGCATTCCAATGTGTCTTGCAATGCGCTAATTTGAGGTGGCATTGTTGTAATCTTTGCTCTTTGATAAAACCTGACCCGCAACCAGCCGAAGGCATCTAGCGGAAAAAAAACGGCGGGACAGTGGGACAGTTGACCGAATTCGGTTCGCTCGAAAGTTTTTTCCAAAACTTGTGGGACACGGCTACAATGTGACTGTAACTATAACAACTACAATAGTTACACTGTCCCACACCCGTGCGGGAACAGGCCGGGACGGTGAAAAGAAAAAAAACGTTGGGACAGTGGGACAGTGACCGTTAAAGCCAATCAATACAATAGTTTAAGCTGTCCCAAGACGTTTGGGACAGTTTGGACAGCAGGACAACTTGGGACATGCTGGTCAGTCGGACATGGCTGGATAAAAGTTCGAGATATTAGCGTCGTGACGGGCTATATGATTTTTAATTTATCTCAAAAAAACGTAAAATTAGGGATTCTATTTATCGCAGTTTTGTTTTGGAGAAAATAATCTATGAAAATCGGTTTACCGAAGGAAATTAAGGATAACGAATACCGCGTCGGGCTGACGCCGGCGGGTGTTCAGGCGTTGGTTGGTGACGGGCACACGGTTTATGTGCAAAAGACGGCGGGCGAAGGCTCGGGGTTTAAGGACGAGCAGTATGTAAAGGCCGGCGGTCAGCTTTTGGACACTGCGGACGAGATTTGGCAGACGGGCGATATGATCGTCAAGGTCAAAGAGCCTGTCGCGCCGGAATATCCTCGGATGCGAGATAATCAATTGCTTTTCACTTACCTTCATCTCGCGCCCGAGCTCGAACTGACGAAGCAGATGCTTGAACGAAAAGTGACGGGCGTTGCTTACGAGACGATCACTGCCAATGGCCGCCTGCCGCTGCTGACGCCGATGTCGGAAGTTGCGGGCCGAATGTCCGTGCAGGTTGGCGCGACTTATTTGGAGAAGATGAACGGCGGAAAGGGAATTTTGCTCGGCGGCGTTCCGGGCGTTCCGGCGGCCAACGTGGTCATTATCGGCGGTGGGATCGTCGGCACCGAAGCTGCGAAAATGGCCGTTGGCCTTGGTGCTAAAGTAACAATTATTGACCGCGATCTCGACCGCCTGCGTCAGCTCGACGATATTTTCCTTTCAAAAGTGCAAACGCTTGCGTCGTCGCGTTATGCAATAGAAGAAGCGATCTCGCACGCCGATCTTGTGATCGGCGCTGTTTTGGTTGTCGGGGCTGCGGCTCCGAAATTAGTCACACGCGACATGCTTCATTTGGTTCCTCAAGGCTCGGTGCTCGTAGACGTAGCCGTCGATCAAGGCGGATGCTTTGAAACAACGCACGCGACGACACATTCGAACCCGACTTATTACGAGGAAGGCGTCTTGCATTATTGCGTCGCAAACATGCCCGGCGCTGTGCCGCGAACTTCAACATTCGCATTGACGAACGCCACGCTGCCGTACGCGCTCGATCTCGCAAATAAAGGATTTGAAAAAGCTATTTCCGAAGATGCCGGACTTCGCGAAGGTGTAAATACCTATGCCGGAAAGCTAACATACGAAGCGGTCGCCACTTCGCAGAATCTTGAATACACGCCGCTAGACAGCGTGCTTGATTTGAAATCGGCGTCGGCGGGATAGTTCAAACGACAACTTTTAACGCGGATTGGGCGGATTCAGCGGATTAACCCGGATAAGAGATTTAGAAATTTCATATCCGTTTTATTCCGCTTGATCCGCCCAATCTGCGTTCAAATTTCTTTACAGTACGAGCTGGTAATCATACACTAAGTAGTTTCTATATGTACGAATTTGCAGTCGAGCCAGCCATTACACAACTCCGCCGTCCGGGCGTGATAATTACTGAAGTCACGCCCGACAGTATCGCGGAAGAATTAAACCTCGAAACTAATGATCGGATCATTCGAGTCAACGGGCGAGCCGTGCGCGATTATCTGGATTTTCGGTTTCAAACTGCGGGCGAAACCGAGCTGACATTTCGCGTAAAGAAAACTAACGGCGAGACGCACGACATCGAGTTCGACCGCGATGAAGGCGAAGACTTGGGTTTGATGTTCGAGCAGATCGTGCCGCGTCAATGCGCCAACGAGTGTATCTTTTGTTTCTGTAAAGGCAATCCCGAAGATGCAAGAGCGTCGCTGTTTGTTCGTGACGAAGATATTCGGCTCTCCTTCCTCTACGGCAATTACACAACGCTGTCGTCAATAACCGAGGACGAAATGAACCGCATCATCGAGCAGCGGCTTTCACCTCAATATGTGTCGGTGCACGCAACCGACCTCAAAATACGCGCCTATCTTCTTGGCGTTGACGAATCGCGAGCCGATATTGCGGATAAATTAGAGCGTTTGCTTGCAGCTGATATCGAACTTCACGCTCAGGTCGTTTTGTGTCCTGAGATCAACGACGGAGTGATCCTCGAAAAGACCTTGCGCGATCTTGCATCGCATTATCCAAAAATAATTTCGACTGCCGTTGTGCCCGTAGCATTGACACGCTATAACACCGACGAACGCCTGACTCGCGTCACGCCGGAATTTTGCCGGCGAACTATCAAGGAAGTCGAAAAGCTGCAACGAGAATTTCGCGGTACGCTTGGGGTGACATTTGCATTTTTGGGCGACGAGATCTACATAAAAGCCGGGGTCGAAATACCGTCGCGGCGGCATTACGGCAACTACCCGCAAATCGAAGACGGCGTCGGTATGGTGCGCTCGTTTTTGAATGCGTTCGAGAAATTCTTGTCAGAACCACCTGCGGTAGCGGGTGGTTCAACTCGAAGGAAAACAAAGCCAAATCAAAGAACGCATCCGGCGGCTCTCATTCCTTCTAAGCTTAATTTGCCCGATCTTCAACCACCCGCTGCCGCAGGTGGTTCTGACGGCACGTTTCTCACAGGCGAGATGTTCGCTCCCATTCTGCGAGAGCAAATAGATAAATACAATGCTCTTTATAAGTCCCGCATGAGCGTCCTCGCCGTTCCGAATACATATTTCGGCGGCGATGTCGCGGTTGCGGGATTGTTAACAGGTCAGGATTTGTTAGCAATGCGGAATGAGATCAAAGGCGATTTTGCCGTCATTCCAAAAAGTACTATCAAATCAGACGAGCCGATCTTCCTCGACGGCATGACCTTCGCCGAATTAGAACGGCAGTTCTCAGTTCCGATCTGCTCCCTCGACACAGCCGGATTGATCACTATGCTCTCAGAGCGAAAAAGCCTTTCTGAATTGTCAATTGTTAATTGGTGATTGTGAATTGGTTGTAAGAAAACTCTGCTTCCAATTAACAATTACCCAATTAACAATTGACAATGAAGATTAAAAAGATTTTATCTTGAAAAATTATAGACGATCACTCCCGTCACTTTTACCGGCACCTTGGAAAGATAGGTTGGGTCGAATTTTGCATTCCTCGCAGCACTCTCTGCGGCCGCCCGAAGTAATTTGTGACCGCTGACCGCATTTGCAGAGATGACCTTGCCGTTTTCATCTATCATGACCTGTACATCCACTTTGCCCTGAAGATTCATAGCAACAGCGTGCGCGGGATATGGCGGCTTCGGCAGATACGTGGCTTTTCCGGTGATTACGCCGAGCGATCTTATAACCGGCGGCTTAGGCGGATCGGGTATTGCGGGCTGCGGCTGCGGCTCAGGTTTTGTAGCGACAGGTTCCGGCGGCTTTACCTCAGCAGGCTCTACGCTTGGGGGACCGGGTTGAGTAGAGGTTCCGGTAATTTTATTTTCCGGTCCGATTTCAAATTCTCCCATTGGCCTGGATGGTTCGGTATTTGGTGCGGTCGAAATGTCGGTAGGCACCGGCCCGATTTCATCGATGCGGGGCATATCTGCCACCCGAATGGGTTTTTCTGCTGATTGTGTTGACTGGGCGGGCTGAGGCTGCTGTTTCTGCGGCTGCGGCTCCACAGTAGCAATCTCAGGCGGAACCGTGACCATGGATATTTCAAAGCTGTCGTTGCCAAGACCAAAGTCCGAGGCGTAAATGCTGAAAACCACAGCGGCCAAAAACAGAATACCGACGGCCAGCGATGACACCATGAAATAATTTCGGCGGTTCTTAATGTCCGAGCTTTCGGACACGATCAATTTGTCAAACATTTCTTTCCTCCTAACGCCGGTGCCGAGCGTTCGATTAATTAGACACCGTGAGGAAGATTTTGTTCCCGCATATGTTAGGAGTTTTTGACCGAGATGATCTCAGCGGCGATGCTGACCGCGATCTCTTCAGGAGTCCGGCTGTTAATCGGGAGGCCGACTGGCGTGTGTATCTGTTTCAATTTTGCTTTGTCGAAACCGTTGGCTCTTAGCTCTTTCATCAGCGTTGCCATTTTGGCACGGCTTCCGAGTACGCCGAAATATTTGAATTCCTTATCCAGAAGCTTCTGTATCACGATCTTGTCAAAGGAATAGCCGAGCGTCATCACGACTACATATGCATTTGGAGCGGACGATATGTGATCGGCAATGTTTTCGTAGCTCTCGACGATTTCGATTCCGTCGGCAAAACGGTTTTTGTCGAGAGTGTTCAACTCGGGCCGGTCGTCGAATATGCGCATGTGAAAATCCATCTTCGACATCAGCTCGCTCAAGGCAAGAGCGCAATGACCGCCGCCGATGATGTAGAGACTATTTTTCGGACCGAGTTTTTCGCGATAGTGGAATTGGTCGCCCGATCTTACCTCAAAATCAAAATCGTCATCCTGAGTTCCGACTGTAGGTGTTTCAACGCTGAATCGAGTCGGCGTGATCGTCAAAAATTCGCCTGTTCGATTTTTAAATGAATGAATTATTGCCGCAATTGTTTCCGCGTTTTCGACGGCAAGCAAACGAAAAATAACCGTTTGCTTGCCCGAACATACCATGCCGCTTGCATTAGGTTTGTTTTTTTGATGAACCTGCTCTTCTACAGTCGAGTTTCGAAATCCGGTGGCTACCGCTCCTGGTTCTGACAGAATCGCTTTCGCTTGTTCCACAAGCCGCACTTCCATCACACCGCCGCCAATGCTTCCGATAAGCTCACCATCCGCAGCAACGGCCATTTTGTAGCCTGCACGTCCCGGACTGCTGCCAGAGCTTTCAACGACGACGAGCAGCAATACAGACTCGCTGTTTTCCAACCGCGAAGCGATAAATTGCCAAAGTTCAAGTTCTTTACTCACCTTTACAATCTTAATCCGTGTGCATCCGTGTAAATCCGTTGTTACATCTTGTAAAGATTCATCAAAACCTTTTCAGGCGTAAATGGCAGATCGAATGCCGGCGAGCAATCCGTAAATGCTTTGACGGCATTTCTGATCGCAAAATATGCGCCGATGCCGTACATCAAAGGCGGTTCACCGACGGCTTTTGAATTAAAAATCGCAAGATTTTCTCGATTAGTTTCGAGCGGCTGGATCGCGATCTCTTTTGGCACGGAATAGATGTCGGGAACCTTGTATGTTGAGAGCGCATTCGAGCGAAGTTTCCCGTCGGCGTCGTAAACGACTTCTTCCATCGTTACCCAACCGAGACCCTGGACAATCCCGCCTTCGATCTGGCCGTTATCGACGGCGGTGTTCATCGACGAGCCGAAATCGTGACAGCATTTTACGTAATCGACCTCGTACCGTCCGCGAAGGCAATCGACCGTAACGCCGACGACGGCCGTGCCGTAAACGTGATATGCAAACGGATGGCCTTTTGCAGTTGTCCAATCAAAACTGATTCCGGCCGTTGCATAATGTGAGTGCTCGCTGAGGTTTACGCGTTGTAGATAAGCCTCCAGGACGAGCGATTGCCATTCAAGCGAAGTCTTTTCGCCATTACGGTGAACGAAGCCGTTTTCCAGCGAGAGGTCTTCGATACTTGACGCTTCGACTAAATCTTTTGCGACCTCAAAAAGACGATTGCGGATCGTTTCGCAGGCTATCTGAGTCGCTTTGCCATTGAGATCGGCGGCGGCTGAAGCGGCGGTGGGCGAAGTGTTCGCGATGCGCAGAGTGTTTGTTGTGTGAACTTTGACGTGCTCGATAGGCAGGCCGAACATTTTTGATGCGACCTGCGCCATTTTTGTATTCACGCCTTGGCCCATCTCGACGGCTCCGGTCGAAACGGCCACCGAGCCATCCGTGTAAACATGGACAAGCGATCGCGCCTGATTCATCGGCGTTTTGGTGAACGAAATGCCAAAACAGACCGGCATCAGCGCAACGCCCTTTTTGTAATATTTTGACGAAGCGTTAAATTCGTCGGCTTCGTTTTGTAGCTTTGCGAAATCATACGCGGCGTCGGCTTGCGACCAAGAAGTGATCGCTTCGCTTTCCGCTTTCTGACCGTAAGGAAATTCGTCGCCGTCATCGAGCAAATTTCTTCGCTGAATTTCGGAAGCCGTGACGCCGAGTTTCTCCGCTGCGTGAGCAATCGCCGATTCGATCACAAACATTCCCTGCGGCCCACCGAAGCCTCGAAAAGCCGTGTTGGGCGGCAGGTTTGTCCGGCAGCAGTAAGCCGTCGCGGTCACATTCGGGATGAAATACGAATTTGTGCAATGAAACAATGTGCGTTCGAGCACAGGCGGCGAAAGATCGCACGCAGCGCCTGCATTTTGATAAAACGAAGCCTCATAGGCGACGATCTTTAAATCTTTATCGAGGCCGATCTTGTAATCGGACGAATACGGATGTCGCTTGCCGGTCATGCGCATGTCTTCCATTCGGTGGAGTGCATATTTTACAGGATGGTTAGTAAGCTGCGTCGCGACAGCACAGATCGACGCCCAGCAATTTGCCTGATCTTCCTTTCCGCCAAAACCGCCGCCAAGACGCTGAACATCGACCTCGACTTGGTGCATCGCCAAGCCGGTAACTCTGCACACCGCACGCTGAACAGCAGTCGGCCCTTGAGTAGAAGAAAAGATGCGAAGCCCGCCGTTCTCCATCGGCACAGCATAAGCGCCTTGCGTCTCAATGTAGAGATGCTCCTGTCCGTTCTGTTCTGTTCGGCCTTCGAAAACATATTCGCAATCGTTGAAACCAGAAGCAGTGTTGCCAAGAACAAACTTCTTGGGCGGAACGATAAAACTGTCATTCGCAGCAGCAACACGCGGGTCGGTCACGACTTCAAGCGGCTCAATCTCGACGGTGATTTTCTTAGTAGCCTTACGTGCAAGCTCTTCCGATTCAGCAACAACAATCGCTATCGGCTGGCCGACAAAATGCACTTCGACGGCCGCCAACAAAGGCTCATCCGGCACAATACCGCCGATCTGGTTTTCTCCTATCAAGTCTTTGGCAGTGATGACTTTGAGAACGCCTTCTGACTTTTCCGCCTCAGTTGTATCTGTCGATTTCAACTTCCCGTGCGCAACCGGCGAATCAAAAACACACGCAAACAGCGTCCCTTGGACGAGCTGAATGTCGTCCAAATAAACAGACTCGCCGCGAACGTGTGATCTTGAGTCGATGTTGTTCATTAAGAATTAGCCACCGAAAACACAGAGTTCACCGAGAAAAAAGACTTAATTATTACTCAGTGGTCTCTGTGTGCTCTGTGGCATATAACTCCACAAAGTGTGCCCGGAAAAGCTGGCGTAAAAGCAAACGTTTGTAATCCGCTGTTCCTCGCACGTCAGATATTGGCGAGATCTCGGATTGCATAATTTCGTTTGCGGCCGTGATTGTTTCTTCGGACATTTCTTTGTCCCCCAGAAAGGCAGATGTTTGTTTTAGATACAAAGGGATCGGACTTACGCCACCTGCGGCTACATGAGCTACTTTAATTCGCGTTAAACCACCCGCTACCGCAGGTGGTTCTGACTGGATCGATATCGCCGTGTTTACTGTGGCGATGTCGAGATAAGTGCGTTTACAGACTTTTTCAAAATTGAAGCGAAAATCGCCGGTTGGTTTGCGGAAGCGGATCGTGGTTACGTACTCGTCGTTGGCTTTGGCAAGTTGTTTGTAATCGAGGTACAAATCCTTCAATGCGAGTGTTCGTATATAGCCCTTAATGACTTGCGGGCTTGCGCATAGATCGATCTCGGCGTCGAGGGCGAGGAACCACACAGTCATATCGCCGATCGGCGAAGCATTAATAAAATTGCCGGCGAGTGTCGCCATGTTGCGGATCGGGGTTGATGAAACGAGTTTGAGATGCTTGTAAAGATCGGGGAAGATCGACTGCATTACCGGCGAGACAAGTAGGTCGGTGACTGTCGCGGATGCGCCTATCTCGATATATTCTCCTGCGTCGCGAATGCCGCGAAGAGTTTCGTTATAAAAGAGCGGCGTCGATTCTGTCTCAATCATCGCGTCAGGCTTTTGGACATACACGTCCGTTCCGCCGCCAACGAAAGGCAGAACCGCCCGCGTAAGCGGGTGGCCAGACGATGCAGCATCGTCAGCGCCGTTTTCAGCAAGACCTTTCAACCGAGTGCCTATATCATGAAAATATCCCGGTACAATCGAGTTCTCAATCGCTGCGTGAATTCCACCTGCTAACGCAGGCGGTTTCGCCTTTTTTGCATCGACAGAGACTTTATCGGCAGCGCGTTCAATCGACTTGTAACCTGTGCATCGGCAAATGTTGCCGTCAACGGAGGAGACTGCCATTTCGGGTGTTTTTGCGGTCTCGTCAATGCAGAATCCGGTCAGCGACATCACAAAACCGACGGTGCAGAATCCGCATTGCGTACCGCTTTCGTCGAGCATCGCCTGCTGGACAGGCGTCAGGCCGCGATCTGGCGGGTTGATTCCCTCGACCGTGACGAGGTGTTTGCCCGAAGCATTTGCGAGCGGCATCAAGCAGCAGGTCATCGAGCGGTATTTAACTTCATTGCCAACCAGTTCTCCGACCAAAATCGTGCAGGCGCCGCAATCGCCTTCGCGGCAGCCGATCTTTGTGCCTTTCAGATTTTTGTGATAACGGACAAAATCGAGCACTGTTATGCCTGGAGGCAGATCAGTTGAAATATTTTCGTTGTTGAGAATAAATCTCATCATTTTCTTATCACATATAACTTATTCCGAAGATGCCTCCGAAATAAGTGATAAGTGATAGGTGGAAAGTAAAAAGTTAATATTCGATCTTATCCGGCTTCGAGGCCCATTGTTCGAAAACTTCAAGAGCTTCGTCTCGCATAAGCGAGGTCAGCTTAAGTTCGCGCTCGCCGTTGTTTTTCTCCAGTTCCTGGTAGATAAAATCGTCGTCAAATCCAATATTCTTAGCATCGGTGCGCGTGCAGGCAAAAAATACTTTTTCCGGACGCGACCAATAAATCGCTCCGAGGCACATCGGACAAGGCTCGCACGAAGTGTAGATCGTGCAGCCTTCGAGCTGAAACGAATTTAATCGTTGACATGCATTGCGGATCGCAATGATTTCAGCATGTGCGGTTGGATCGTTTGTCGATGTGACGCGATTGTTGCCTTCGCCTATTATCTTTCCGTCCTTGACCACGACGCAGCCGAACGGACCGCCGTAGCTTGCGTCCACGCCATTTTTTGCAAGCTCAATCGCCCGCGTCATAAATTTTCTGTCCTGATCCGTCATTTTCCCTTTAACTTGATCTCGTAGAGATTTTTCCAGTTTTTCCCGGTCACAAAAATGCGGTCTTTTTCGCGGTCATAAGCGATACCGTTGAGAGTGTTTTCGGCTTTTGGATCATAAGGGTCATTACTTTTTGACTGATCTTCCGGCGAGATGTTTGCGAGATCGACCCAACCTAGCAGTTTTCCGGAGGCGGGATCGATGCGGGCAATGTAATTCGGTTTACCCAAAGTCTCAGGCTGTTCCGAGTGCCAGATGTTTGCCCAAATTTCACCCTTTATCCATTCGAGCTCGTTGAGTTTCATCAAAGGCTTGCCGTCCTCGCGCATTACGGGAATGGTCTGCGCCTGTTTGAATGTCTCAGCGTCCAGAACTTTTAACACATGTGTTCCTTGCGACATGTAAAGCGCCGAGCCGTCTGTGGTCAGGCCCCAGCCTTCGCCCTGGTAATTGAATTCTTTAAGAACCTTGAGAGTCTTTGCATCGAGCACGCGGCCGAGTCCTTGCTGCCACGTCAGCATATATATTTTGCCGCCGATCATCGCAATGCCTTCGCCGAAATCTTCGCGCGGCAGGTCGAATTTTTGAACGACCTTGCCAGTCTCAAGCTCGACCTTACGAAGCGAGGAACTTCCTTCGTGACCGGTGCTTTCGTAAAGAAAACCATCGTGATAAAAGAGCCCTTGAGTGAATGCTTTCGGATCGTGTGGGTAGGTTTTGACGACAACATAACCGTCAACCGGTAGAGGTGAAGTTTTTGCCGTATTCGAATTAACGGCGTTGACATTCGGCCGTGGCGAATTAACGTCGCCCGTGCAGCCGAACATCATCGCCGCCGTAAAAAAGATCATCAAAAAACGCATATTTACTTATTTCCTAATGCTTTATCGATTGCTGATTTAAAGCCTTCGGCTGACAAATTACGCACGCTTCGGCCATTCACAAAAATTGTCGGCGTTCGGCCAATACCGTAAGATTCCCCGTCGGCCATGTCCTTTCTGACAAGCGCAGCGGTCTTTTCGGAGTTAAAGTCTAACTCAAATTGTTTTACATTCAAACCCAATTCAGCGGCGTATTTTTTGAGCGAAGCGTCGTCAAGCGCATCCTGATGATTGTATAAAATTTCGATGTATTCAAAGAATTTGCCTTGAGCATTCGCCGCTGCGGCGGCCAATGCCGCCCGCCATGCATTAGCGTGAACGCTCTCAAGCGGAAAACTCCGAACGACGAAACGATTCTTTCCCGGATAAGATTCAATCGCTTTTTTCAATATAGGATGCGTCGCCGAACACGCCGAACATTGAAAATCGCTGAACATCACAATAGTCACCGGAGCATTCGCCGGCCCAATCGCAGGCGAATTGCTGGCTGAAATGTTTTGCACCAACGATACGGGCGCAGTGTAAATAATTTTTGCCTGATACTTAGCAAAAAGCCTTTTGGCGAGATCATCAACTAACGTTTGCCTTTCCGCGTCGGAAAAATCCTTCATCTTGTCGGTGATCTCGCGCCCGATCAACATGCCGGAGTCGATGCCGATCGCTTTGGCTTCGTCTGCGAGCAGTCTGTTATAAAGCGCTTCGTGAATTCCGTCGAGAACGGCATCGGCAAGATCGGCTTTATCGTCGTTTAGCGGTATTCGGGCAAAATCTTCAAACTCTTTGGCGGTAATCGGCCGGCCGTTGAGATTTGCGACCGGATCGTTAGGTGCGAGACCGACGGCATTTACATCCTTTCCCGCAGTAAACTTATATTTCGTTTTCAATCGCGTGAACATCTCGCCCAGCATTTTCTGCTCAGCCTGACCGCGCAAATAATCTGCAATCGGCTTTCTAACCTCGTCCAGCGTTTTGCCGCCGAGCTGATTTTGTTTTGCAATAAAAAAGGCCTTGATCTCGGCCTCGGTCGGAGCCAAAACTTTTGCTTTTTCACCGGCTATCAATTTGCCCGTCGAAACTGCGCGCGATGCGGCCTCAAGCTTTAACATTTGTTCATGGATCATCTGGTCAAGCAGACCGGCGCGCATCTTCGACAAATTTGCCGGAAAGTCGGCAACATTCTTTTGAATCTCAGCCGACAAATCGCGCAAACGGATTGAATGTTCAGTCGCCGTCGCGAGAACGTCATCCGGCTTCTGGGCTGAAATCACAAAGGTGAACAGACTAATAAAAAGAAAGGAACAAAAAAGCTTCATAAAATTACAGTTGCTCGGCCGCTATCAAGATTTTACCAAAATGCGCAAGCCCGCGCGTAAGCAGGGCGAAACACTGAACGCGCGATCGTCCTTGCTAACGCTCGGCCTTATGCATTTTAATAGAATCGTTCGCAACGAATATGGGAAAGAAACTGCCGCGTGAGTTTTATCTTCGCGAAGACACGATCACAATCGCAAAAGACCTGCTCGGAAAATTGCTTGTCGTATGTGACGAAAAAAACCGTCGCGTTTCGGGGATGATCGTCGAAACCGAGGCCTATCTCGGCGTGGCCGACCGTGGAGCACATAGCTACGCCGGACGCCGCACGCCTCGAAACGAAGTAACCTACGGCATCGGCGGCCACGCTTATGTGTTCTTTGTTTACGGAATGTATTACCAGCTAAATGTCGTCACCGGCCCCGTCGATCATCCGCACGTTGCCCTAATCCGCGCTGTTGATCCCGTCGAAGGCATCGAGAAAATGCGAAAGCGGCGCGGCCCGATGAAAGACCGCAATCTGACTTCCGGCCCCGGCAAACTCTGCATCGCACTTTCGATCGATCAATCTCTGAACGGCGAAAACCTGCGCGGAAAACGCATCTGGCTCGAAGATCATCGTTCATTCAGCGGCGAAGAGATCGCCATCGGAAAACGCATCGGCATCGACTACGCCGGCGAAGACGCCGATAAACCATGGCGGTTTTGGGTGAAAGACAATGATTTTGTGAGTAAAAGGTAGCTTCCTTTCGTCCATTCTGTCCATTTTTATCCGTTAGCTTTAGAAATCTCGCCCCGAAACTGATATTTTAAATAACTTATGTCAGAAGCCAGAGTTAAGAAGGTCAAGCCCGACATTAGGGCGATAACGCGGCTCGTTCCGGCGAGCGGGAATCTTGTTCAGGGTCAGTCGGAACTGCCGATCGATCCACAGCTTGCAACGGAAGCCGCAGCAATTATTGCTGCCAGCCAAAATCACTACGGCGGCAGTGAAGGCGATGTCGGATTGCGGGCTGCGGTCGCTGAAAAGATCGCTAAGTATAACGGATTCGAGATTGATATCAACGCGCGGCCGTTCGAAGTGATGATAACCAACGGCGGCACCGGAGCCTTGATAGGAATTGCGCAGAGTTATCTGCGCGGCAAGTCGGCGTTGGTTTTCGAGCCTTATTACCCTTATCACCGACGGATACTTGAGGAGTTCGGAGGCAAAACTGAGACATTCGAACTGGACAATAAGCTGACGTTTGAAAAGGACGCGTTGTTTGCCCGATGCAAAGAATTAAGAGACCGCGCCGATTTTTCGCTCAAGGCGATCATTGTCTGCACGCCGGCAAACCCGAGTGGCAAAGTTATGTCGCAAACAGAACTCGAGGCTGTCGCCGACGTTGCAAAGCAACTCGACCTGCTCGTCATTTCCGACGAGGTTTACGAGCATTACGTGACAGGCGAAAATCCGCATGTTTCAATCGCCGGCCTGCCCGAGATGTGGGAGCGGACGATCACCGTCAACTCGTTTTCAAAATCGTGGAATATCTCCGGCTGGCGTCTCGGCTATGCTTACGGCAAGGGTGAATTGATCGCAGGCATTAACAATGCCGCCAATGTCATCTACGTTTGTCCCGCGACACCGCTGCAAGCCGCATTGTCAAAGGTTTTGATGGCTGACGACACCTATTATCCACGTCTTCGGGATAAGTTTGACGCAAAACGTCGCAGTTTTTCCGAAGGCATCTCAAATTTGGGATTTCAAATCTATAATTCTGGCTCGGCGTTCTATCTTTGGGCACGCATCCCCGAAACCTTCAAGGACGCAATTGCGTTTAACGAAATGCTCATGCGCGACGCAGGCGTCGGAATGACTCCCGGCGGCGCCTTCGCCGACAGCGACGATTGGGACGCGTACGTCCGCATCTGCATCGCCCGCGAGGACTCGATTCTTGAAGGTGCAATGGAAAAGCTGCAACGCGTTCTCAGTTAAAACAATCTATCTCAGTGGTGTAATTATGAAACGAATTCTCGCTCTTTTTCTCTCGATCAACCTGCTCGTTCCGATTGTCCTCGCCGACGAGGGAATGTGGACGTTTGACAATCCGCCGCTGAAGCAGTGGAAGGAGCGTTATAATTTTGAGCCGTCCAAAGAGTGGCTCGATAAGGTGCGGCTTGCCTCGCCTAAGGTGAATAACGCCTCGGCCGTGTTTGTCTCGCCAAACGGCCTGATTGCGACCAATCATCACGTTGCGGCCGGTTATATCGAAAAGGTTTCGAGCAAGGAACGCGACCTGTTGATGACCGGTTACTATGCAAAAACTCAGGCTGACGAGTTGAAGATCCCGGACGCGAGTGCTTCTGTTTTGTTTTCGTTCGATAATGTCACGACGCGTGTGCACGACGCAGCAAAATCCGGTGCTAACGACGCGGAAATGGCCGCAAAGCGAACCGCCGAGATCGCTGCGATTGAGAAAGATTGTCCGACAGGATTAAAGTGCGAAGTCGTTCCGCTTTACAGCGGCGGTGAATATTGGCTGTATCGTTTCAAACGCTACACCGACATCCGCCTCGTCATGGCGCCTGAGGAACAGGCTGCTTTCTTTGGTGGCGATTACGATAATTTTGTTTACCCGCGACACGATCTTGACTTCACTTTCCTGCGCGCATATGAGGACGGCAAACCTGCAAGCACGCCGCAGTATATGAAATGGTCGGCGACCGGCGCTGCCGACGGCGAGTTCATTCTCGTCTCCGGTTATCCCGGCTCGACCGCGCGGCTTTTGACCGTCGCGCAGCTTGCTTACCAACGCGATGTCGGCAACGTGTTACAGGAGCAGGTCTGGAAGACTCGCCGCAAAGCGCTCGAAGAATACTCCAAGCGCGGAGCCGAGCAATTACGCCAGGCAAATCCCGGTATGCGCTCGTTTGCAAATTCACTCAAGCGTCTCGAAGGCCAGCAGAACGGCTTGTCAAATGCTCGCAATTTTGCCCGCAAGGAAGCCGAGGAGAAAGACCTTCGCGACAATCTTGCAGCAAAACCCGATCTCGACAAACAATATGCGCCGGCGTGGAAAGCTATCGGCGACGCCTACGCGCAACTGCCGACAAAGGCAAAACAGCTCTCTTTTTCAAGCCTTAGTTCGTCGCCGCTCGCGACGTTCGCGCGGCAGATCGTCACCTACACCATCGAGACCGCAAAGCCCGACGGCCAACGTTATCCCGAATATCGGGACACCAGGCTCGAAGCGTTTAAGACGTCACTTCTTTCACCCGCGCCGATCTATCCCGAAATGGAGGAAGCGGCACTGACAGCATGGTTTGTCGAAGCAAGAAGAGTTCTCGGCTCTGACGATCCATTTATCAAAGCCGCTCTCGGCGACGCCGAACCGGCTGAAGTCGCAGGCCGCGCCGTTCGCGAAACAAAATTGAAAGATCCAGCTGAGCGCAAAGCTTTGCTCGACGGCGGAGCGGCCGCGGTCAATGCTTCGACCGACCCGATGGTCACGCTTGCACGCCGCGTCGATCCCATCCTTCGCGAGCTTCGCGCCTGGAACGAGAAGAACATCCAAAACGTCGAGACCGCCAACGGCACAAAGATCGCCTCGGCGCGTTTCGCAGTTTACGGCAAGACGATGCCGCCCGATGCCAATTCGCAGCTCCGCATCGAATACGGCACGGTTAAAGGTTATGAAGAGGACACGACGCTCATACCTTACAAAACCACATTCTTCGGCTTGTATGACCGAGCCTTGAGCTTCGACGATGCCTCGCCGTTCAACCTCCCGCCGAGCATAAAAAGCGCGCGTGACAAAATTGATCTCTCGACGCCGCTTAATTTCGTTTACACCGCCGACACCATCGGCGGCAACAGCGGCTCGCCCGTCATCAACCGCAAAGGCGAAGTCGTCGGCCTCAATTTCGACAGCAACAACCAAAAACTCTCCAACCGCTACTGGTTTATTGAAGATAAAGAAGGCTCCCGCGCCGTCGGCGTTCACTCGGCAGGAGTCATCGAAGCTTTGAGAAAGGTTTATAACGCGGATGCGTTGGTGAGGGAATTGCTTGGCAGCTAATCTCCGAAGCACGTGGCTATTGAAATCGATCTCCCCTTTCGAGTGAACCCGTAATCTTCGCCGTTCCATTTTTCCAGCGAAGCCGATCTTGATTCAAGGTTGGCTTTCGTTGTGTTGGGAAGCGAGCTTCGCCAATCTGGACAACTGTGTTTCTCGACGGCACGACGGACCGATCTGAATATTGTGAATGCGTAACCGGAAGGGTTGAGTGCCTCATTCAGATGGTCGGAGAGAAATGGTTTGAGGAGGTTTTCGCGTAAAGCTATGTCATCGACATTCCAAACACCGTTTTTCAAAACAACCGGTGTCGGAAGCGTATGATTGCCTGTTGAGATCGTTTTCGTCAATCCCTGGTAGAATTTCATTCCGGCGTAGTTGGCGAAAAGATCGGCATTTGAATATACGCCGGAAACCAGCAAGCCAAAGTAAGTCCGTTCGGTCTTTTGACCCCATTTGATGGCCTTTGTTGTAGCTTGTTCGGCAGTCGAGCCTTGGGCAACAGCTTCTCGCTGAATCTTGTAGTACTTATAGCCTTGCTGGAAAAAGTGGTCGAGTTTGTCCGTGCCAAGTTCGACTCCGAACAACCTGACTGTCGGACTGACCGTGGCATAATCTAGCGGAGCCGCAACATAGATCGAGTGAAGATAGCTTGTTTTGTAACGCGACGGCGACGCCTGAAACTCATGCGAATTTATCCATTTGCCGATCTTTGATACAAAAATATTTCCGCCACCGAGCAATTTGAACAACTCCTTTGCGACCGCGTCGTTGGATCGCAGGTATGCAAGTTCCACATGCTCGGTTTCGGCGTCGGCGCAATAGGATTTGTTTGCATGGGCAGCTTCGAGACACGCCTGATGGCGACCGATCTCAGAATTGATCCTGGCAAGAGCCGTGCGAAGATTATCTTCCACGTATTTCGAAACCTCATCGCCTATATCAGCAAGCGGCACCGAGGGCAGATTGTATTGATCGGTTTCCATTGCCGCAGAGGCAATTGGCTGCATGACAAAAACGAAGAAAAGCAACAGGGAAATAAGCGATCTGAACTTCATATTTGTGAAAATATTGATTTATAAATTTCACCGCGAACGGCAGCTACATTAAACTAAGATGTTTTGAAGCCGCGTTCGGTGGCTTTGTCGAAAATATGCACTATCACTTGATCGGAATTTGCGGCACGGCCATGGCGTCGCTCGCCGGGATGCTGCAGGCCCGCGGACACAAGGTTACGGGCAGTGACCAGAACGTTTATCCGCCGATGTCGACTCAATTAGAATCGCTCGGCATTGAGATAATGCAGGGTTACAAGGCCGAGAATACGGACATTGAGCGTGACGTGACCGTGGTCGGCAACACGATCATGCGCGGCAATGCGGAACTCGAAGAAGTACTAAATCGCAAGCTCGAATATCGTTCGCAAGCCGAAGTTGTTCGCGAGGAGTTCATCCGTGGGCGGCGTTCGCTAGTCGTTGCGGGCACGCACGGTAAGACGACGACGACGAGTATCGCGACTTGGGTTTGCGAGGTCGGCGGTCTGAACCCGACGTTTCTAGTCGGCGGCGTCGTGCAGAATTTCGGGCAGAGTTTTCGCGTTACCGACAGTGACTATTTTGTCATCGAGGGCGACGAGTACGACACGGCATTCTTCGACAAAAAGCCGAAGTTCATGTCGTACCTGCCCGAGATCGCGATCGTCGGCAACATCGAGTTCGACCACGCTGACATCTACAAGGACCTCGACGCGATCAAGTGGCAGTTCTCGCGGCTGATGAACCTCGTGCCCGGCAATGGGCGGCTGATCTGCGGCGTCGATTCGCCCGTCGTCGGCGAAGTCCTCGCATCGATGGAAGGGAAGTTGTTTACGACCGTCGAGACGTTCGGTTTGAGCGAAGATGCCAAGTGGCGAGCCGTTGACATCGCCTTAACTGCTGACGGTACGAGGTTTACGGTCACGCGTGATGGCGAAGTGTTTGCCGAATTCACAACGCGGCTTTTGGGTGAATTCAACGTCAGAAACTGTCTCGCCGTCATCATCGCGGCGGAGGCGTGGGGCATTTCGCCCGCAAAAATTCAGGAGGCGTTCGATACGTTTAAATCTGTGAAACGCCGAATGGAAATTCGCGGCGTTGAGCGGGGCGTTACCGTGATCGATGACTTTGCGCATCATCCGACCGCCGTTGACGAAACATTGAAAGCATTGCGGCAAAAATATGCAGGCAATCGTTTGATCGCCGTTTTCGAACCGCGCTCGCGCTCGTCGCGGCTTTCGATTTTTGAGGAGCAATACAAAAAAGCGTTCACACATGCCGATGTTGTGATCATCGCCGGCGTCTTTAACCCCGAGGACGCAAAACGTTTTGGCGACGAACTGCTCGATGTTGAAAAACTTGTCGCCGACATCGTTGCAACGGGCAAAACTGCCGCAACCTTTGCCGATGCCGACACGATTGTCGAACACCTTTCTCCCGAAATGCGCGACGGCGATGTTGTAGCGATCATGTCGAACGGCGGTTTCGGCGGGATCCACGACAAGCTGCTAAAAATCTTAGCCACAGAGGACACAGAGAACAGTGAGGATCGTTGAACCGAGTTCAGCAGTCCCTGAGTGCTCTGTGATCTGGGTGGCTAAATTAATCGATCTTTCCGTTAAAATTCGCGAGATACACGACGATCTCGTCGATCAGCGCGGTGCGTTGGCGCGGTTCGGCGACGCCGCTGACGACGAGTGAGACAACCAGTTCTTCGCCTGCTGCGGTTTTGACATAGCCCGAAAGCGCGGAGACTTGGTCGATAGTGCCGGTTTTGCCGCGCATATTATTTTGAGCCGCAGTTCCGACAAATCTATTTCGTAATGTTCCGTC
>JBJXHF010000014.1:0-5441 GCA_046160805.1 Pyrinomonadaceae bacterium | reverse complement strand
AGTGTGAACGAGCGTGCGGCTACATTAGCGCGTGCACGCTCGTTCACACTCGCGTTTCCGCCCGTAATGCCATTCCCTTTAGCCAACTTCGAATGGCAGCTCGATTTCATAGATCGCAAACTTGCCGCCGCGGTTGGCGGCGAAGATTAGTTTTTTGCCGTCGGATGTAAATTGAGGCGCGGCTTCTTCCGTTTTGGTGTGTGTTAGGCGTAACACGCCCGTGCCGTCGGCGTTCATCAGATAAATCTCCGCGTTTCCGTCCGCTGTGCTGACGAAGGCAATGCGTTTTCCGTCGGGTGAAAAGGCCGGAGAATTTTCGTGAAAACGCCGGGCGGTGAGTCGCGTTTCGTCCGTCGGATTTCTAAAACCGAGCATGTAAATGTCCAGGCCGCTTGAATCGGCAGTTACTCTGTCGCCCGCAAAAGCGAGAACAGAGCCGTCGGGCGAAAACGCCGCGCTTCCCTCGTAGCCTTCTTTTTCCTTAATGAGACGCTGATTGCTGCCGTTCAAATCCATCCGGTAAAGCCGCGTCTTGTCGTAGAAATGGCGCGTGAAAATTATCTCGCTGCCGTCGGGCGAAAAAACCGGATATGAATCCATCAATGGTTCGTTGGTTAAATTCCTTAAATCCGTGCCGTCCGCGTTGATGATAAAAATTTCGGAGTTTCCGTTCGTTTTGTTGTTAAAAACTATTGAGCCGCCGTCGGGCGACCAGGCGGGCAGGAGCAGATGATTCGGCAGAGTGTCGGGCGCGGTTTTGAAAATTGTTTTTGTCGCCTGCGTTTCCAAATCGGTAATGCGAAGCTCGACGCTGCGGTCGGCGAGGCGGGCTTGATAAAGAACTGACGAGCCGTCCGGTGCAAGTCGCGGAAGATTCAGATCGGCTTCCGCGTCGCTCAAAACAATCCGCGCCCGATAAGGTTCGACCTCGGCGCGCACGATTTGGGATTTGCCGGTTTGATTATTGAACAAAAGAATTTCCGCGCCGTCCGCCGACCAGCATTTCGGACCGATTCCCGTTTCGCCTTCAAGATTGCTGATTTTGACCGGCGGTGAATCCGTTTCGAGATTTTGCAGATAAATTTCGCTGCGCTCGTTTTCGCGGTTTGATTGAAATGCGATTGCCGTGCCGTCGGGCGTGAAAACGGGATAGTGGTCAAACGCCGGATGATTAGTTACTCGCCGCACGTTCGAGCCGTCCGTGTTCATCGTATAAATTTCCGCGTTGCCGTGGTGGAAAGTAACAAAAGCGATTTGCTTGCCGTCGGGTGAAAACGACGGGTCGGCGTTGCCAAATGCTTTGGTATTTGTCAGTTTGACGTTTTCGCCCGTGGCGAGCGTGTAAAGATAGATTTGGTTTTCTCCCGTTTCAACTTTATCCGATTGATAAACGAACTGCGTGCCGTCGGGCGACCAATCCATATTGCCGGGGATGAACGGCAAAACAATTTCGTTTGAGCCGTTTGCGTCAGCCAAATAGAAGATTCTGCCGTCGTTTTCTTTGCTGAAAATAACCTTTTTCCCATCGGGTGACCATCTGCCGGTTTGTAAATTCTTGATCTCCGTATTGGCGCGGCTGAGGTTCGAGCCATCTGCGTTCATTTGCCACGATTCGATATGCGTGCTGGTGATGTAGCGTCTGAAATAAATCCGCCCCTGATTTGTCCATTCCGCGAATTCATCGTCAAACTTTCCGTCGGTCAAAACCGAAAAACTGCTGTTTTCGGCGGACTTTTCGCTTTCGGGCCAGAACAAAGCCCAGCCGACAAACGACAGCGAGATCAAAATCAAAATAACCGGCACCGCATAACGAAAAACGTTTCGCTGAATGGGCGGCAAAGCGAGCGGCGTTACTTTGGTTTCTTCGCCGGTGCGCAAGGTCACACGGTGGACGGTGCGTTTTTCGAGAATTGGCGCGGCCGCCGCCGGGGCAATTTGACCGACTTCGGCAGAAAAACGATAGCCGTGTTTCGGCAGCGTTTCGATAAGCGCGTCGCCGTTAAAGATCTTCCGCAGAAGCGAGATCTGTTTTGCAAGATTACTTTCCTCGACAAATGCGTCCTGCCAGATGGCGGACATCATTTCTTCTTTGGTGAGAGCGTGGCCGTTGTGCTCGACGAGAAGAAGTAAGGTGTCGAATCCCTTAGCCGGAA
This sequence comes from Pyrinomonadaceae bacterium, assembly GCA_046160805.1. Lineage (GTDB taxonomy): Bacteria > Acidobacteriota > Blastocatellia > Pyrinomonadales > Pyrinomonadaceae > OLB17. The sequence continues at coordinate 3,288 of JBJXHF010000014.1, read as the reverse complement.
GGCGGATGGGAACGCCGTTTGAGGACAGAGTTTTCTCTCGCGGGTCGAGGACAAACCTTCCGAACTCATAAACAACCCTTTTATTCTCAATCGTTTCCATTGATTCAGAAAAAAGTCAAAAAAAAAGTAAGAAAACCTCAAGACTTTTTCACGCCGAAAATCTGAAAATGTCCCGAACAAAAAAATCGGTTAAAACCTGATGCTCGGCCGGATTAACCAATTTTAGCTCTATCGAAAATACGAAGCAAGGAAAATCGTCATGACACAGCGGGCCGAGATCGTTTTTGAAAAAGAAGAAACCGTTCTCTTGCGGCAAAGTTCAGCCGTTGTGAATGAGTTCTGCATGCTTTGCGGCACTGCAACCGTCATGCTGACGCCCGAGGCGTTGACGCTCGCATCGGCGGTCAGCGAGCGAGAGATTTTCCGGCTCATCGAAGCCGGCGAAATTCATTTTTACGAAGGGCCAAAAGTCTATGTCTGCCTGAACTCTCTGGCAGCGATTATGGAGATAAATTTATGAAAAAGAAAACATTCAAGTCAAAAGTAAAAAGGCAAAAGGCAAAAGTCAAGAGTAAAGGGGCGATCACTTTTTTTACTTTTTACTTTTTACTTTTGACTTTAGTAGTCTGCACTGTTCACGCGCAGACGACGGAGTTCACGTATCAGGGCAAGCTGAATGTCAGCGGAACTGCGGCATCGTCGCCGCATGATATTGAGTTTCGGTTGTGTGCGTCGGATACGGGCGACTGCACATCGGCGCCGGTTTTGATCGGCACCGACACGCATTCGAATGTGACGGTCGCGAACGGCATTTTTTCCGTAAGGCTCAATTTCACGGCTCCGAACGCATTCGACGGAAGCGCACGCTGGCTTGAGATTCGCGTCAAACTTAACGGATCGCCCGACCCATACCAATTGCTGTCTCCGAGACAACCGCTGACCAGCGCGCCTTATGCGGTCAAAGCCCTCAATGCCGATACCGCGACAAATTCATCGCAGCTCGGCGGCGTGGCTGCAAATCAGTATGTAACAACCGCGACCGGCGGCACAAACTTTATTCAAAACAATCCGGCGTCGCAGCAAGCGGGCAGCTTCAACGTCAACGGCAACGGCACTGCCGGCGGAACATTATCGGGTAATATCGTCACCGCAGCGACACAATTTAACATTGGCGCTAATCGCGTCCTGACTTCCGGGCTTAACAACCTTTACGCCGGTGTCGGAGCGGGAATTACTACTTCGAGCGGAGATAACAATTCCTTTTTTGGAACCGGCGCGGGCGGTGCCAACTCAAACGGCAGCAACAACACCTTTCTTGGAAACGGTGCGGGCTCGTCTAATACTCTCGGCTCAAACAACACGATGCTCGGCGCGGGTGCCAATGTCCTCAGCCCCAATTTGAACTTTGCCACGGCTATCGGCGCCGGCGCCACCATCATCGCGAGTAATACAATCGTGCTCGGAAGAAGTGGCGGGCTGGACACAGTCGCAATCCCGGGCAACACCCTGATGTTGGGTAACCTTAACGTATCGGGGTCGATGAATGGAAATGGCTCAGGCCTGTCGAGTCTAAACGCTGGCAACTTTACAAGCGGAATACTTCCTTTCGCACGCGGCGGCACGGGGCTTTCGACGCCAGGATCATCTGGAAATTTCCTTCGCAGCGATGGTACGAACTGGACGAGCTCTGCACTTCAGGCTTCCGACATTCCGGCCGGCAGCGGTAACTACATTCAAAACACCACGTTCGCTCAGACATCTAGTAATTTCAACATCACCGGCAATGGCACGATCGGCGGGACATTGCGGGTAATTGGGACTGGGGTACTGGGCGATCCTCCGGCTTTTTTGGCACTTCCTTCAGGTAATGTCGGCATCGGCGTCGATAATCCGGATGCACGGCTGCATGTCGGAGGCAACGTTATCGTTAATCCGGCTTCCGGTTTCGCAACGGTCGGTATTCGCAATGCGACCAGTACCGACTTCGCCCAACTTCAAATTCTCGACGACACACAAACCTACCGTGGCTACATCGGTTATATGGGAGCTAATGCGCCGTTTGGCGCAACAAGAAACGACACTGTCGAAGTGGGCACAAACGGAAAGGACTTAACCTTCAGACCGAATGAGACCGAAGCCATGCGAATAAAGACGACCGGCAACGTTGGTATCGGAACTCTGTCACCAGCCTCGCGCCTGCATCTGAACGGCAACAGCAATAATTTCGCACTCACGTTCACCAACCAGGCTAACACCGTGGGCAGTCGCGGTTATCGGATCGCATTCGATAATGATCGGCTCGGTTTCCAAAAAGCAGATGACGCAGGCGCGTTTCTGGGACATCAAGTCACGATATCTCAGGCCACTGGAAACGTCGGCATCGGAACGACTGACCCCGGCGGCAACAAGCTGTATGTTGCTGGAAACGTTCGTCTTGACGGGGCACTTAGTCTAAACGGAAACCAGGGCCAGGCAGGGCAGGTTATGACTTCAAACGGCGCAGCGGTTCCACAATGGAAGTCACCGACAAATCAGCTTTTTCAACAGACAACTATGAGCGTTGATAGCGGAAGCACTTCACCGCCGGAGAACCTAGCTTTACCGATTCCCGGCTTGGTTCAAACGATTTCTACTTCGGGTAACGCCAAACTTCTTATTCAGTTTAACGTGTATTTGAACAGATTTTGTACTTTTGGTTGCGGTATCACGGATCCCGCCTCCGTCTATGTCAATGTCAACGGTGTCATGGCCACCCGCGTGAGCAGAACACTCCCGGGTTATCCAGTAAATACTTTTTTCAGCGGCGATTTCCTAGGAGGGAGCTGGGTGCAGTCCGTCGGTTCCGGCGACCACACGATCGAAATCGCGGGCGGTTTCACTGGCTCGGGCGTTACTTTCGGCGGCGGTGGCTCTTTCAATAAAAGCAACCTTATTGTGCAAGTGATTCCCGAGTAACCAAATGAAATACTCGCCCCATAGGAGGAAAAATGAAAATGTTTAAGTCAAAAGTAAAAAGGCAAAAGGAAAAAGTGGTCAGTGGTCGGTGGTCAGTTGGTATTTTGTTCAGTGCTCTGATTTTACTGTTCACTGTTCACTGTTCGCTGTTCACTGCTCGGGCTCAGTCGGGCGGGACGTTTTTGATTGAAAAGAACGTTATCGCCGGCGGCGGCGGTTCGGCGGCGGGCGGCGTTTTTGCGCTTGACGGGACGATCGGGCAGTCTGTCGCGGGGACGAGTTCTTCGGGCGGTGTTTTTAGCGTGGACTCAGGCTTTTGGACCGCTTTGGCGG
>JBJXHF010000013.1:0-2722 GCA_046160805.1 Pyrinomonadaceae bacterium | reverse complement strand
CCTAAGCATCAACATCTTTGACAAAACGCAAATAAATACGCTGTTTCAAGACTCTTATCTACATGTTTTCAAAGATCACAACTGTAACCAGTTGACTTTATTCGACTTTTAACGCAACGCTAGTGATCAGATATCAGTTATCAGTTATTCCGGAGATATTTTATGACTGATCAAAAATTGGCAATATGCCTGGTGTCAGGCGGAATGGACTCATGCGTTACGGCCGCGATTGCGCGTTCGGAAAACAACGATCTTGCCTTTCTGCATATATCCTACGGGCAAAGAACAGAAACCCGCGAGCAAAAAGCGTTCAACGAAATCGCCGATTATTACTGCGTCGAAAAACGGCTCGACATTTCCATCGAACACCTGGCAAAGATCGGCGGTTCGTCGCTGACTGACGATAATATTGCCGTCACAGAAGCTGATCTCGAATCCAAAAAAATACCGACTAGCTATGTGCCTTTTCGCAATGCGAATATGCTATCGATTGCCGTAAGCTGGGCTGAGGTTATTGGCGCAAATCAAATTTACATAGGCGCGGTCGCAGAAGATTCAAGCGGGTATCCCGACTGCCGTCCCGAGTTTTTCGAGGCGTTTCAACAGACAATAAATACAGGAACAAAGCCCGACACGCAAATTAAAATCTGCACGCCGATCATTCATCTCTCAAAAGCCGAGATTGTAAAAAAAGGAGTCGAGCTAAAGGCTCCGCTGCATTTCACATGGTCATGCTACCGAAGCGAAGACCTTGCCTGTGGAATGTGCGATTCGTGTGCTCTAAGATTGCGAGGGTTTATGACCGCCGGCATTGACGATCCTATTCGGTATGTAGCATCGTGATGTCTTCTATTGACATCAAAACATCAATAGCAAATAATTGTCGTATGCGAACCACTTTAACAATTGATGACCGAATTGCGACCGAACTCAAACGGAAGATGAGAAGCGGCGAAGGCAAAACCTTTAAAAAGGTCGTCAATGAAACGCTTCAAAATGGGCTGCTGTATGAAGAAAAACTTGAAAAAAAGCCAGTCAAACCTTTCAAGATTAAAGGGCGAAATCTGAGAGCACGGCCTGGAATCAATTTCGATAAAATAAGCGAATTGCTTGCGATGATCGAAAGTCCCGATTTCAAATGATCTTGCCGGACGTAAATCTGCTTATCTACGCTTATAACTCAGGCGATCCGCATCATGCGGCGGCGAAACCGTGGCTTGAGGGACTCTTTAACGGAGACGATCAATTTGGCCTCTCTTGGCTTTCAATATCCGGGTTTTTGCGGATCATTACGACAGAAACGCTCTACGACAACGGTTTTTCTACAGCAGAGTCGTTAAGGCTTGTGGATGAATGGCTTGAACGGCCAAACATGGTTTTCCTCGCGCCGACAACCAAACATTATCAGATATTCAAAAAACAAGTGCTCTCAACTGGCATATCGGGAGCGAGTCTGACAGATGCTCATTTTGCCGCCCTGGCGATCGAGCACAATGTAACGCTGGCTACAAATGATCGGCGCTTTAGAAGATTCGACGGCCTTAAAGTAATTTTTCCGCTTTTAGCAAAATGAAGGAAAAGCGAATCTGTCCCGCGTAATATCCAACCCTTTCAAATCGCCTAACGCAGCAAATGCGAATTTCTCCGTGCGAAAATATTCCTTCGCGAGTCTGTGAACGTCGGACATCGTCACAGCGTTAAGATTTGTAAGCGATTCGTCTAAAGATATTTGGCGGCCGTGGGTCATTTCGGATTGGGCGAGTGACGCGGCACGGGCAGCGGAATCTTCCAGGCTCAATAAGATTGATGAAACGGCTTGTTGCTTAACGAGATCGAGTTCGTCTTCTGTGACGCCGTTTTGGACAACGTTGTGCATTTCGGCGACGGACAGATCGACAACCTCGGCAACTTTTTCAGGCGACGTTGCGGCAAAGATCATAAACATGCCGCAATCCTGAAACATTACCGTCGAAGCTCCTACATTATAGGCCAGCCCGCGATCTTCGCGTATCTTTTGCCACAAGCGGCTCGACGTGCCGCCGCCGATTATATTTGCCAGCAGATCGGCCGCGTATCGGCGTTCATCAACCGCCGCAACGAACGGCGTCGCAATGATTATGTGGGCCTGTTCGAGATTAATATTCTGTTTAACTAAAATCGGCGCCGCCAATTCCGGTGTTTTGAGTTCCGGCTTTAGCCGGCTTTCATCAGGCCAACTTAAGTTGGTGCTCAAATCAACGATTTGCTCATGCGTTATATTGCCCGCCGCAGCGATCACGAGATTTGAGGAAGTGTAAGCTTTTTCGTGATGTTTTCGTGTAATTTCGTGGTTAAAACTCTTCACGCTCTTCGGCGTTCCTGTAATCGTCAGTCCCAACGCATGATGCGGAAAAAAGGCTTCGCTAAAGATCTCGCCCAATAATTCTTCCGGCGAATCCTCGATCATTTTCATCTCCTCAATGATCACGCGCTGCTCGCTCTTAAGATCGGCTTCCTCGAAGCTTGGGTTGATAAGCATGTCAGAGATCAGGTCAAACGCCTGCGGCAACTGATCGTCGATCACCTTAATCGCAAAGCCCGTTTCCTCGTGCGTAGTAAAAGCCTCAAGATTGCCCCCGAGACGATCCTGCTCGATAGCAATATCGAGCGCGCTGCGTCTCGCCGTGCCCTTAAAAACAGTGTGCTCGATAAAATGGGAAATGCCGTTGAGGTCAGCCGGTTC
>JBJXHF010000012.1:0-3642 GCA_046160805.1 Pyrinomonadaceae bacterium | reverse complement strand
CGCTTATCACGGCACTGTCAATCTCTACATGTCGGATCCGAACGATCCAATAATCCAAACATACGCCCGCGTTTTCCCCAACACGTTGAAACCGCTAGCGGAAATGCCTAAAAGCTTGCGCGCTCACATGCGTTATCCGGAAGACATCTTCCTTATGCAGGCCAAGGTCTTTGCGACCTATCAAATGAATGAGCCGCAGGAGTTCTATAACAAGGAAGATCAATGGACGATTGCCCAGACACCCGGTGCCAATGATAAGGAAGAAGCCAGATCAATGGAGCCGTATTACACAATAATGAAATTACCGAATGAGCAGAAAGAGGAATTTATCCTGATGCTGCCGTTTACTCCGCAACGTAAAGATAATCTTGCGGCGTGGATGGTCGCCCGGTCAGACGGCGAAAACTACGGCAAACTCGCGGCGTATCGATTTCCGAAGCAGCAGCTTGTTTATGGGCCTAAACAGATCGTCGCGCGAATAAACCAAGATCCAGAGATCTCGAGGCAATTGTCGCTCTGGAATCAACGCGGCTCGCGCGTGATCTTTGGAACCTTGATGGTGATACCGATCAAAGAATCTTTGATCTACGTTCAGCCGCTCTATCTGCGGGCCGAAAACGGAAAGATCCCCGAGCTTCGGCGTGTAATAGTTGCAAGCGATAACCGCACTGTGATGGAGGAGACGCTCGAAAAAAGTATGGCCCGGCTTTTCGGCGAGGAAACGAAGCCGAAATCTGTGGGGGAAACAAAACCTCCAAGTGGCGAAAGCCCGACCGTAACGGTCGGCTCCGCAGACCTTCTTGGACAGGCTAAACAGCAATACCAACTGGCTCTCGAAGCTCAGCGGGCGGGCGACTGGGCGAAATATGGAGAAGAGATCAAGCGGCTCGGCGAAACACTCGAAAAACTGTCTGAACCAAAGCGTTAATTCCGCTGAGGCCGAAGTTACGAAGGAATGGGAGGTCATACCGGTGAACACAAAACGAGACATTTACAAAGGCGAGCCGACCCCCATGAAGCGTTTGGCGATTACGGTAATCGCGATCGTCGCGGTGCTGGCAGTAGTGATCATCACGGCCAAATTGTTCGGCGAGTTCACTTGGCATATTCTGTGATAGTGGCGGTTGTTAAGGAGAGGTGCGTGACAGAGGAATAGGTTCTCGACTCAAGCGAAGCGACGATCATGTAAAAGGAGGAAAGTGGCGTTCAAGAAATTTGCAATGAAAAATATTATTCCATCCCCCTCTAAGATAGTGACCGAAGCCATCTTACAACGCATCGCAAATGATGACAGGAACGCCGTGAAGGACTGTCTCGATAAATACGGTGGGTTGGTGTGGTCGCTGGCCCGCAAAATGCTCCGAAATTCTAACAAGAAAAACTCATAGACCTTCTTTTAAAGAAAGCCGTTTCGGGCCTTGATGTGACCGAACAGCGCGAGTTAGACTCATCAAAACGGTCGGCGTTCAGCGTGTTTTTCTAATGCTAATTCACTTTGCGACTTACGGCTAGTTAGAAGATTTAAGGAGGTGTTGAAAAATTTCTTGAAGGGAACCAACCCCTGGCAAGCAGGGATGAGGCATGTAGTTAGGAATCGATAAAATTGATGAAAAATCAAATATTACCGGCGATTGCAATTTTGTTTTGTATATCAAGCGTTTCGTTATCTCAAAGCACCAGCGATTTGCAATTTTGGAATGAAACCATAGTCAGCTTGCCCGTAATCATATCAAAAGACGAAAAAGGCGAAGAGTTTGATCGGTTTGCGGTTCAGTTTATCGGAAATTTCAGGATTGGGGGAAATTCGATCCAGAGTGGCGATAAACGTATCGGTGCTGGATTTGATTATCGTTTCAACAAATTTGTCAGTCTGCAACCAAGCTATCTTTACCGTGCTGAAACGACCCGGGGTCGGCGAACTTCTTTCGAGAGCCGTTTTCGCTTAGCTTTAAATCTGCAAAAAGATTGGACGAAAGTGTATTTGCGGCAACGAAATATGCTCGACTATCGCAAACGTCAATCGAGCGCTAACGACCCTACATTTTATCGCAGTAGGATCCAGGTCATCTTTCCAATGAAGAAATATCAACCCTACGTGATGGATGAAGTTTACTACCAGTTTGAATCTAAGCAGATAACGCGGAATCGACTATTTTTCGGTTTCAATAAACGCATAAGCAAGAATTTGACAAGCGATTTTTTCTACGTCTGGCAAAGAAACCGACACGGAACGATCAAAAACATTAACGGTTTCGGCGTTAACCTCCGAATAAGAATAAGTCGGAGTGAAAAGTAAATTGATAAACGAGGTAGGGTAGGCGGCATTACAGACGCGACGTTTCTGAGCGGCAGCAGCGTTTTCTTAGAAGAAGGCAGTGGAATATGGAATTGAAGAAACCGAAACGTCGCCGCGAACCGAGAGGTTCTGATCCGGGATGGATAGTAGTTATTGTGATACTCAGCATTGTGCTAGTTATTCTTATCGCTAAATTTGCGTCTCTGAAAACTTTGTTTTGGCTTGAGTAATTGCGATTGGGAATGAAAAATTTTCTTTGGGAAATTGTCAATTTTATCCTAATTGCCCTCGGAATGTTATCCGCTGGGCTTGGGATCAAAGGCTTTTTGCTGCCCGGGGGTTTTATAGATGGCGGCGTTACGGGCGTTTCGCTGCTCGCGTCGGCCTTATCCGGCATTTCGCTACCCGTTTTAATTCTTTTCTTAAACTTACCTTTCGTTCTCATCGGCTTTTTTCAAGTAAGTCGCGCTTTCGCACTCCGCAGCATGTTGGCAATCGGCGGTTTCGCGGCGTGTCTGGCTTTTTTCCCGTACCCGATCGTCACCGAAGATAAACTGCTCGCGGCGATCTTCGGCGGAGTTTTCGTCGGTGCAGGCATCGGACTGGCAATCCGAGGTGGAGCGGTTCTTGACGGAACGGAGGTTCTCGCGTTGCTCTTGAGTCGCAGTATCGGCCTGACGGTCGGCGACCTAATTTTGGCGTTGAACATTACAATATTTTCCATCGCCGCGATTTTTCTCGGCATCGAGACCGCACTGTATTCGATGCTCGCCTACTTTGCGGCTTCGCGGACGATTGATTTCCTGCTTCACGGAATTGAAGAGTATAACGCGATCATTATCGTCTCGGCAGCACACCGCCGAATCAAAGAGGAGATCATGCAAACGCTGAAGCGCGGAGTAACTGTATATAAGGGTGGCGGCGGCTTCCGCGAAACCGAACAGGACATTCTGCTCTGCGTTGTGACCCGTCTGGAAATTGCGAAAGTTAAAAAGCTCGCCCTGGAAATTGATGAAGCGGCATTTATAGTAGTTCATCACCTCAGCGACGCAAGCGGCGGAAAGATAACAACTGGCGCCGCTCATTGATCCTGACTTTCCGTAGTCGGGACTCATTTGAATTTCATCGGCTCAATTTGCATAGGAAGAGAACACAAAGGATCAAGTTCTTTATTGGTTTCACATGGACTTTGTCACGAACGAAAACTTTTGGCCCTACCTTCTACTCGTTATCTGGATTGGCGGGATCTTCTATCTTTCTTCAAGCAAAGGTTCGGTTTCACGCACTTTCCCATATTTTGCTCGCGTACTCAGATTTTTGCTCCCTGGCTCGGATGAAATAACCTT
>JBJXHF010000011.1:0-8640 GCA_046160805.1 Pyrinomonadaceae bacterium | reverse complement strand
GCCGAGGATATTGGGCGCGGGGATATTACGACGGCGGCGACGGTGGCGGGCGACACTTTGGGCGTCGGGCGGTTTTTGGCGAAGGAAGACCTCGTGCTGTGCGGGCTGGATGTCGCCGAGGCGGTGTTCTTTCATCTCGACCCGGAGTCGTCGGAGATCGAGACGACGTTCAACGAGGGCGACGAGATCGCTTCGGGCACGGTCTTTGGGACGCTGAAAGGTTACGCCGACGTTCTGCTCATCGGCGAACGCACGGCTTTGAACTTGCTCCAGAGGATGTCGGGCATCGCGACGTTGACGCGGGCATACGTTAAAGCGGTCGAGGGCACGGCGGCTCAGATCGTCGATACGCGCAAGACGACGCCGGGCTTGCGGCTGTTGGAGAAATACGCGGTCAGGGTCGGCGGCGGTAAGAATCATCGCTTGGGGCTAGACGACGGCGTGCTCATCAAGGACAACCACATCGCCCTCGCCGGCGGCATAACCGAAGCAGTCAACGCCGCCAAGAACCACTGCGGCCACCTCCACAAGATCGAGGTCGAGATCACAAACTGGGCGCAACTCCGCGAAGCCATCGATGCCGGCGCCGAGATCGTCATGCTCGACAATCAAACGCCCGACGAAGCCGCCAAATTAGTAAAAATGGCCCGCGACATGGACCCGCGCGTCCAGATCGAGGCTTCGGGCGGGATGGACTTGGATAGAGTCCGTTCCTTTGCCGAGGCCGGGGTTGACCTGATCTCGGTCGGAAGGATAACGCACTCGGCGCGAGCGATGGATATTAGTTTTAAGATACAAGTCGCAGGCTGAACCGCTTGCGTAAGCAAGTGGCAGAGACGCGCACTTGTTCAACGTGTGCCAACCGTTTACGCGGTCGGTTCTGCCTTCAGCCAGCAGGCGGAGCTGACTTTGGCAGGACATAGATCAACGCCATAGAAAGTATGAGCGCAAACGTGCACGCGACACCGCCTTCGATGCCGTAGCTGCCGCCGGTGAGCCAAGACGGTCCCGCGTCGGTGGTACGCAATATAGGGTCAGGGCTGAATTCGGCGATGCCGCTGACGTTTATTCCAAACACCGGCCCTTGCAGCCAGTTCCACATCAGATGAATGCCGAGCGGAAACCACAGGTCGCGAGTTTTTAGATAAGCGACAGCGAACCAAACGCCGGCGAGGAATGTGTTGAATAATGAGATGCTGCTTACATCGGGATTAGCGTTGTGTGCGAAGGCAAAAAGCGTGGATGTCAGGCCTATCCCGATGGGTGTCAAATTTGAACGTGTGAAGGTTTGCAAAAGATAACCGCGAAAAAGTGTTTCTTCCGAAAGAGCGCCGACTGCGAAGATAACAATCGTAGTTAGTAATGTTGTCACAATGGCCAAAACCGCCGATTCGCGATTAATAGATAGGCTTAAGCCACCTGACATCAGTGCGACAATGATCGCGCTGACAAAAGTAAGGGTTCCGAGAACGCAGCCGGCGGAGAAATGGAGAAACCATTTTCCGCGAAATGAAAATCCGAGCGCGCTATATGGCAATCCCTCGAACAATCGCCCATACAACCAACCAAGAATGATTGCTAATATTGATGAAATTCCAAATGGGATGATGAGTGAGAGATAGCTTATCGCAGGCTGCTCGCCAAGTGAAAGTGATACAGCCTGCATCGCTCCGAAGATAAAGGCGGAGGATAACAGGAGAAATGTAAACAGGAAGATGGCTGCACGCCATCCGCTGCGGAGTTCACCGGTTTCGTTGAATAGAATGTTTTCCATTAGAGCGTAACTAGCCGCCCGCTTACGCAGGCGGTTCTGACAGGTTTGTGCCGTCCGCTTACGCAGGCGTTCTGACATTCTATCGGATTGTAATCGGCGTGTTAAACTTGCATCGTGCAAAGAGAGATCACAAAAATCAAACGACGCAAGACGCCTTGGGTTGTCGGGACGCTGATGGTGGCTTCGCTGGCGCTGTTGGTCATTCTGCAGTCCACAAATCTTTGGAAGCAATTCACGATAGATTCATCGAGCGATCTGATAATGCTCTACGCGCTGTCGTCTCTTAATTTTATTGCGTTTATTATTTTCGCTTTTATTTTCCTGCGCAGCATCATCAAGCTCGTTCGCGAGCGACGAACTTTTGAACTCGGCGCGCAGATTAAAACGCGATTGCTGATTTATTTTTTTGCCGTCAGCTTGCTGCCAATCATTGCGATGGCGGCGTTCTCTTATCTTTTTATGAACCGCGCCCTCGACCGTTGGTTCTCCCAGATACCGCAAAGCGTTATTCAACAAGCTCGAAATCTCGAGCAGCCTTCGATCAACAACTCGCTTGCCGAACTGGATCGGCTCGGGGAGGAACAGCAGACCATTCGCCGCATCGCGTTGTTGACGCTTGGGGTAATGACGTTTCTGTTGATGTTTGCATCGACTTGGATCGCGTTTTATGTCGCACGCGGCTTAACAACGCCGCTCAAAGCTCTTGCGGAAGGCGCGAATGAAATTGCGCAGGGCAATCTCGGTCATCGCGTTGACGTTCTTGCTGAGGACGAACTTGCTTTGCTGGTCACTGCCTTCAACGACATGTCGGCCAGGCTTGAATCAAACTCGATTGAACTTGGCGAGCGACGCAGATATATCGAGACCGTTTTGGAAACTCTGCCCACCGGCGTGATCTCGTTTGATGCGGAAAATCGAGTGAGTACTATCAACAGCGCGGCCGCAAGCATTCTTCGACTTGAAAGCAGCGAGCTTTCTGCTGTAAAAGTCGAAAACTTGGTAAGCGAAAATGAGCGGACGGTATTCGAGCGGCTTATAAATCGTGCCCGGCGTGTCGGCAACTCGTCGGAACAAGTTACCATTAAAGGAAAAAGTAATAACGGAAATGGCGCTCGCGAAAATGAGATCACTGTTGCTCTCACGGCGGCAAAGCTGCCTTCAGACGGCGGCGTTGTTTTGGTTATCGAAGATTTGTCGGAATTGATCTCAGCCCAACGCGCGTCCGCTTGGCAGGAAGTAGCGCGGCGCATGGCTCACGAGATCAAAAATCCGCTTACGCCAATTCAACTTTCGGCCGAGCGAATCGCAAAGCGGTTTTCAAAAACAGGCCATACTGACAACGGCATCGGCAAACGCGTTGACGACAAAGGGCCGATCGGCGACGTTGTTCATGAAAGCACGGCAACGATTCTTCGCGAGGTTTCTTCATTGAAGACAATGGTTGACGAGTTTTCGCGTTTTGCCCGCTTGCCCGATGCAGTGTTACAGCCAAACGATCTTAACTCTGTGATCGACCAAGCGGTGAGCGTTTTTGACGGAAGATTTAATAATATTTCCATCGATTCGGATCTCGCTGACAACTTGCCGCATGTTTTTCTTGACGACGAACAGATGAAGCGTGTTTTTGTAAACCTGCTGCAAAATTCCGTTGAAGCCTTTGGCGACGTGAGCGGAAACCGTCGAATTTGTATTACGACGCGTTACGACGCGGCCCGTGATCTGGTTGTTGCAGAAGTTTCTGATAACGGAAAGGGAATTTCCCTCATTGATTTGCAGAAACTTTTTCAGCCGTATTTTTCAACCAAGGCACGAGGAACCGGCTTGGGACTTGCAATTGTCAACCGAATAATCACCGAACATCACGGCCGAATAAAGGCCGTGGCAAACCAGCCCAGAGGAGCAAAATTCATAATCGAATTGCCCGTAGGCGGATAGATGCAACATTCGATTCTCATAGTTGATGACGAACTTGGCATTCGAGACACGCTTCGTGTTGTACTTGAAGACGAAGGTTTTGCCGTGCAGACGGCGGCGACAGGTGAATCGTGTCTGGATCTTGTTAAACGACAGGATTTCAGTTGTATTTTGCTCGATATTTGGCTTGGCGATGGCATCGACGGGCTTGAGACGCTACGAAAATTGAAGGAAGAAGGATACGACGCGGCAGTCGTGATGATCTCAGGGCACGGGAATATTGAGACGGCAGTTAAGTCAACAAAGCTCGGTGCCTTTGATTTTATCGAGAAGCCTTTGAGCTTGGAGCGGACTGTCGTCACTGTTAAAAATGCCGTTCGGCAGCGCCAGCTTGAGATCGCGAATGCACAGCTTCAGTCGGAGCTTGCCGAGCAATACGTGATGGTCGGCGAATCGGTCGCAATGCGTGCGTTGCGAAAGCAGATCGCGATCGTTGCGCCGACCGACGGCCGCGTTTTGATCTCGGGCGAGAGCGGAACGGGCAAAGAACTTGTCGCACGCGCTATCCACGCGCAATCCAAACGTAAAAACGCGCCGTTTGTCGAGATAAATTCAGCGGCTATACCCGAAGAATTAGTCGAATCGGAATTGTTCGGCCATGCTAAAGGTGCCTTTTCGGGAGCGACACGAACAAAGAAAGGGAAGTTTGAAATAGCAGACGGCGCGACGCTTTTTTTAGACGAGATCGGCGACATGTCTCCGCGTGTGCAGGCAAAGATGTTACGAGTTTTAGAAGAACAGAGATTTGAACCAGTTGGCAGTAACAATCCAGTCTCTGTCGATGTCCGCGTCGTTTCCGCGACAAATAAACCACTCGACAGCCTGATCGAAAACGGCAATTTTCGCCCTGATCTATTCTATCGATTGAATGTGATTCCTTTCCAGGTGCCTCCGCTACGCGAACGCCGCGAGGACGTGCCGCTGCTCATCGAGCATTTTAATCAAAGGTTCTCCTATGATTACGGAAAGCAGCCAAAGAAGTTTGCTGAAGATGCGATAGAGGCTCTGCAGAGTTACGAGTGGTTCGGCAATGTGCGCGAGCTAAAGAACACAATTGAACGAATCGTAATAATGAATACGAAAGAGACGATTACCGCGAACGATTTACCTGAAATGGAAACAGCCGATTCGACGCCGGCGTCGAGTTTTCGATTCCAGACATTTAAAGACGCAACCGACGCCTATCAGCGTGAATTCATCCAGCACAAGCTCGCCGAATTCGAAGGAAACGTCGCCAAAGCCGCCGAAGAAATGGGCGTTGACCGCAGCCATCTCTACCGGCGAATGCGTAATTTAGGAATTAAGGGAAAATGAATGGTACACCCGGCATGATTCGAACATGCGACCCCTTGATTCGTAGTCAAGTACTCTATCCAGCTGAGCTACGGGTGCACAGCGAACAATTAGATTACCAAAGTAAAAAGTAAAAAGTAAAAAGTAAAAATAAGAAGTAATAGGTTACTTTGCAAAGTAGCCTGGGCGGGTGCGGGAGATCAGGTCGGTATTTTTCACGGCCAACTTGATTGTCCGCCATTTGCCGTCGCGTTTGTCGTTTGTGGGTTGGTATTCGACGGTATAGAGCGTTCGCAGGTCGGCAGCGACGAGTGAATAGATGCGGCCCATTTCTTCAAGCTTGTTAATCGAATTTAAAGTGCCACCGGTTCGATCAGCCACGATTTGCAGGCGTTGGCGCGCGGCTTTGAACATCGCTATTTGGCGCGGCGACGGGTCGGCGAGCTTTGCCGGATCGCCGGTTGGCAGAGCAAGCGGATAGATCGTAACTCCTTGCAAGTCGGCACGGTTCAGGACGCGGTTGAGAATATCGCTGGACTCCGGTTTGATCGCGGCAGCAATTTGATCGTCTTTGAGCGGCTGCAGCAACTCGCGGTCTTTGTCCCTGACTGCGGTATCAACTCCATCGGTAAGGACGATAATTGCTTTGCGGCGGCTTTTTTCTTTTGCGAGTTTGTCGAGCGCGAAATCGAGAGCTTTGAACAACTGGGTTTTGCCGCGTCCGCCGGCGACATCGATGGAGTTTGCGATAGTGCTGCGGTCGGTCGTGAAATCGTTTCGTAGATTTATCTTGTCGTAAAACTCGACGACCGCCACGCGGTCACTCGGAGAAAGAGCGTCGATAAACCGAAACGCCGATTGTTTAATGACCTGTCGAAAACCCAATGTTGATCCCGACATATCGAGTATCATGACTACACTGAAAGGAGACGTGCTAGGCTCGAATCGCGTTATCTCCTGCCTGATGCCGTCTTCAAATAACTCAAAACTGCTTTTATCCAGATTGGTTATCGGCCTGCCTTTTTGATCCACGACGCCGACGTTTAGCCGAACGATCGAAGAATCGACGCGTATCGGATCGTCGTCCTGAGCAGCGACGGATAATATCGCGGTCAAAATAAACAGAAGTGGAAGAATGGCCTTTCGAAGGATCATAATCGAAATCTTAGCAATAAGACGCCCATTGCCGAAGCGAGGTTGTATAATCGAAATGGATCAGCCACGTAGCGGATTAAATTGTAGTGCTTTAAAAAACTTTGCGTTCTTTGCGGTTTTGCGTGAAATTTTCTCACGCAAAGTCGCGAAGATCGCAAAGAAGAAAAGAAGTTTCTATTATCACCACAGATTTATACCATTACCCAGCTTTTAAAGCACACGGCTTCCGGCTTAACAGATCGGGTTTTTTGGTTTATACTTTTTATCAACCACCTAGATGTTGAATTACCGGCATTTCGTGGTGACGACTGATGCTGTTTCGGCCAAACTTTTGCGCAAATTGTGGAGAAAAAATTGATCGCAGCGACTGGGGCATCTTAACCAGCCGCCGGTTCTGTCAGGTTTGCGAGTCGCAGTACAAGGGACAGGACCTGATACCTCGGGCTGTGGTATGTTTAGGCATACTCATCGGCTTAATCGGTATTGGCGGATATTTGAAAAGTGGCTCACAAACGTCGGAAACTCAAATTGCAAAACTGCCGAGAAAGTTCACGGAGCAATCGATGCCGATTGCTCAGGCGGCACCGAAAGAGCCGCAGTCAAAGGAAGTTAGTGCAGCAAATACTGCTGCGGCGGTTGTTCCAGACGTTCAAAATCTTGCTGCCATTCGCAAAACTGAAACGCGGATGCCTGAACAGGCTCGGGAATTAAAACCTCAGATCGAGGTGGCGGTTGATGCATACCGCTGCGGCGCGCAGACGGCAAAGGGAACTCCTTGCAAGCATCGCGTGAAAGGGAGTGTTCGGTGTTTTCAACACACCGGAATGCCGGCGATGCTGCCGCCCGATAAGTTAAAGATCAACTAGCATTTTGTTATAATATTCTTTTTGTTTTCTTGATCCGATGAAACCACTCGCTCCTAATTCAATGATCCAGAACCGATACCTCGTCGTGCAGATGATCGGGCGAGGCGGCATGGGCGAGGTTTACCTGGCGGTCGATCAGCGGTTGGGCAGCGCGGTTGCTCTAAAGCGCACTTTTTTTAATGACAACAATGCGCTTGGCAGCGCATTCGAGCGCGAGGCCAGGATTTTGGGGCGGCTTCGACATCCCGTTCTGCCAAAGGTGATCGACCATTTTGCCGAGAACGGCGACCAGTTTTTGGTGATGGAGCACATCTCAGGCGACGATTTGGCAAAACGGCTTGAGAACGCGACAGCGCCGTTTCCAGTCAGCTGGGTTATGTTCTGGGCCGACCAGATGCTCGATGCTTTATCGTATCTTCATTCGCATGAGCCGCCGATTGTTCACCGCGACATAAAACCGCAAAACTTAAAGCTTACGGACGAAAATCATATTGTGCTTCTCGATTTCGGATTATCAAAGGATTTCGATACGAGTGCAACGGGCGGTTCGCTCAATTCTGCCAGCGTTGCGGGCTATTCGCCGCATTTCGCTTCGATGGAGCAGATACGCGGCACAGGGACTGATCCGCGGAGCGACTTGTACTCATTTTCGGCGACACTTTATCAACTCCTGACCAACACCATACCGGCTGATGCTCTGACGCGGGCGGACGCCTTGCTTGGCGGTGACAAAGACCCGATCGTTCCTCTTAACGAGATCAATCCAGAAATTTCGTCAGCCGTTTCCGATGTCATCTTGAAGGCTGCGGGACTGCGGCAGGACCAAAGATATTCAAGCGCTGCCGAGATGCAAAAGGCGCTCCGGCGGGCATTCAAACAGGAAAAACCTGAAGAAGAAGTTGATATCGATACTATCGACATGCGGGACGATCTCAAGTCCAGGCCGCAGCCGCCCGCGATGTCAACCAACCCTTCTGAAATGGCCACGCGTGCACAGCCTGAAACTCCGTCTTCGAGCCTGGAAGAAACTATCAAGGCTGACGCACATTCAACCGTAGAACCGATAAAACAATCTGATGTAAAGACGCAGGTAATTCCAGTACAAACTGACGGAGAGATGGAAACGCGTGTATCTTCGCGTGCCGGCGAAAAGGTTTCGGCAGCATCGGCCGGCGCAAATCCGATGCCTGCACCGGGCGTTCAGGTTAAAGTTCCGAAAGCGGCGCCAATTAAGAAGAAATCTTCCAGGACGGCTTTAATAATCGGGGCGTTGCTCGGACTGCTTTTGCTTGGCGCAGCAGGTGCCGGAGCAGGTTGGTTTTATTATTCTAATTATTACGCCGTGGTCAAACCGTCGCCCACGCCGACGCCGGTGCCGGCGAGCCCGACACCTTCGCCGACTGTGGAAGTACTTGCCGAATCAGATACAAATACAAGCTCGAACTCGAACACGACCGACGTTGTTGAAACAAATACTAACAGCGATAGTGCGCCGCAAGCGACGGCCCCGGGCAGCGTACCGCAGCGTCAGCCTGCAACCGGCAGGAATCCGTCCGGCCAGACACAGCCTCCACCTGC
>JBJXHF010000010.1:0-34261 GCA_046160805.1 Pyrinomonadaceae bacterium | reverse complement strand
GCACCACCCAAAAGCGACTACTTCGGCTATTTTCCTAGCCCAGCGTCACGAATATTAGCCAGCCAGTTTCCATTACAGGATGGGCAAGGTTATCGCTACGGCTGACCGACCTCTTTGCAGAGTTTCAAATCATAGCTTGAAAGGCCCATTCAGCTCCTCTATATTACGCCTCAGGGCTCTCACTTCATCGAGGATCAGCTGGGTGTGAATCTCTTCTGCACCCTTTAGTTCCTCTGCGACCTGTGACTGCATGGCGTTGACGACCACGGCAATGAATAGGTTTAACACCATGAAAGTGGCGATCAGCAGGTAGCTGACAAAGAATATCCAAGCATATGGCGACTGTTCGATCACGCCGCGAGCAATATCGGGCCATCCCTCCACGGTCATGATTTGGAAAAGCGTGAACAGCGAGGATCCGAGACTGCCGAAGAACTCCGGCGCGATTCCGCCGAACAGCTTCGTGGCCATCACCGCCGACACATAGAGCACGAGAGCCATCAGACCGACGATCGACGCCATTCCCGGCATAGCCGTTAGCAGGGCGTTGACCACCCTGCGCATCGAGGGCACCATCGAGACCAGCCGCAGCACACGCAGCACACGCAAGGAGCGCAAGACGCTGAAGGCGCCGCTCGCAGGCATCAAAGCGATCCCGACAATCACGAAATCGAAAATGCGCCACGGTTCGTGAAAGTAGCGGCGGCGATAGACGAAAAATCGCAGTAGCAACTCGACCACGAATACCGCAAGCACCGCGCGGTCGATGGCGTAAAGCACATCGCCGAAACGGGCGACAATCGCAGGTGAAGTTTCGATGCCAAGCGTAATCGCGTTTACCACGATCAGCGCAATGATCGCCTGGTCGAAACGCGGATTCTCGATGAAAATGCGGACGCTCTCGCGCAGGTCCGGTGCGGGCGTGGAAATCATCTTGTTCATTGTTCCTGGCCAATTGACACGGAGTTAAGCGAACTTCTGCCCTCTCGCGTAAATCCCATCTACTCGGTTGACCACTTTATTTGAAACTCAATTTCTTCCTGGCCGTCTTCTCGTTCGTGCTCGATACTGTATGTTGCACGAACGGGAACGTATATCCTTTCACCAGCAATTTGAATTTCAAACTGCTCACCCTTCTCGAGAGAATCCGCAAGACGGCGAAGTTTTGAAATAAAGTCTGATTTTGGATAACTTTTCTCTACATCTCTTTCTGTCTCTTTATTCATATTTTCATTCCTATCAATTCCAAACGTTTGGTTTCTGTGGCAAGCAAAACGCGTCGGCTTCCTGTTGTCATCATCATGGCAATATTCGTCTAAAACTACATTAAGGGCTCTTTTAGTTTCTTCGGAAATGGCGGCGGCTCGTGTTCCGTTTAAGTCGTTTGTTATCGGTACCTTTGTCGGGATGCTACCGCGTTCTTCGGCGGTTGTTTTTCTAGGTGCGGGACTTTCAGAATTGACATTCGATAACCAACAGAACACATGGTTATTTATCTTTGGGGTCGCCGCAACAATAATTGTGGTGTTGGTTATCGGCACGATCAGCAAACATGCTCTCGAGCGTCTATGTCTCCCAGAAACCTAAGCTCGCCGGACGGTGGCGAAAGCCGAACGTACATGAACTGATTGTCTCATGAGTCCAGGTATCATGGGACCTTTTAAGTTAATATTTCGAATATGACGCAAACGGATAAGCATCACCGCATCAATAAAGTTACCTTTGCGGGCTTCTTGGTAACTTTGGGAATCGTTTTTGGCGACATCGGGACGTCCCCGCTTTACGCCATGTCGGCAATTGTGGGAACGCGGACGATCGATCCCGTTCTTGCACTGGGAGGACTCTCGGCTGTTTTTTGGACGCTGACACTTTTGACGACCGGCAAATACGCCTACCTTTCGCTACGTGCCGACAACAACGGTGAAGGCGGAATTTTTTCGCTTTATTCGCTGATCAAGCGTTACTCGGGAAGTTGGCTCGTGTACCCCGCAATTATCGGTGGAGCGTTTTTGCTTGCAGATGGAATTATTACCGCTCCGATCTCGGTTTCGTCGGCGATCGAAGGTCTGCGGATCTATTCACCGACCATTCCAACCGTGCCGATCGTCATTGCGATCTTGATCGCCCTATTTGTCGCCCAGCAGTTTGGAACACAGCTGATCGGCAAACTCTTCGGTCCGGTGATGATGATCTGGTTCACCTTTATAGGCGTCATCGGTTTGATGTCACTGGCACAGGATTTTTCGGTTTTGCGAGCGTTGAATCCGTACTACGCCTATCAGATGATCGTGGATTATCCGCATGGCTTCTTCCTGCTCGGAGCCGTTTTTCTTTGCACAACCGGGGCCGAAGCTCTATATGCCGACATGGGACACGTTGGACGCGGCAACATTCGGATAAGTTGGGTCTACGTCAAGATATGCCTGCTTTTGTCATACGCGGGACAATCGGCGTGGTTAATGTCGAAGGTCGGAACGACACTCGAAGGAGCGGCGCCATTTTATTCGATCGTGCCGCCCGTCATCTTACCATTTGCAATTTTGATAGCGACAAGCGCGGCGATCATCGCTTCGCAAGCCCTGATATCCGGAAGTTTCACATTAGTCGGCGAAGCGATCCGTCTCAATTTTTGGTCACGGCAGAAGATCTTTTATCCAACCGATTTTCGTGGACAGCTTTATATTCCGCAGGTCAACTGGCTGTTGATGGTGGGTTGTATTTTTGTAGTTTTGTATTTCCGCGAATCAAAGAGCATGGAGGCCGCTTACGGCTTGGCGGTCACATTGACGATGCTTATGACAACTGTTTTGCTGGCTGTCTATTTGTATTCACGGCGGGTTCCGATCGTTCTGACGGCACTTATCACTCTGGTTTTTGTCGTTATTGAAGGGGCATTTTTCATCGCCAATCTCGAAAAATTTCCCGAGGGCGGTTTTATCTCGATTTTCATCGGATTCATCCTGTTTGCGGTGATGTGGATCTGGTACAAAGGCAGAGTAGTACGCCGTTCATTAACGGTTATGGAAGGCACGGGACCGTTTTTTAAGACGCTCACGGAGCTCAGTAACGATATGACCTTGCCACAATATGCGACGCACCTCGTTTACCTGACGAGCTCGGATTCACCAAAAAAGATCGAACAGGAAACGATTCGTTCGGTTCTGGAAAAAACGCCGAAACGGGCCGATGTTTATTGGTTTGTTCATGTTAAAACGGACAATGAACCTTTCACAATGAAATACAAAGTGGACATCTTGGAGAAAGAAGAGGTTTACTTCATTAAGTTTACGCTCGGCTTCCGAATCGAACCCCGTTTGAATTACTTTTTCGAACTCGCGCTCAAAGACTTACAGGAGACCAAGGAAGTTAACATCACCAGCCGCCATCCCGCGCTCGAGAAATTCGACATCGATGGCGACATCCGTTTCGTCCTTCACAGCTCATTTTTGAGTCACGAAAACGAATTGCCGTTCAAACAAAATTTCATAATGCATTCGTATTATTTCCTCCGCCGGTGGTTCAGCGTCCGCGAAGATTATGCTTACGGCCTGGATGCAAGCAACGTTGAAATCGAGCACGTGCCGATAGTCATCGCCGAACCGAAGGACATGAAATTGACACGAGAAATGTAATTTAAGTCCGAATCGGTCAGAATGTCGAAAGCAGACAAAATACGATTTTGAAGAAAGCGGTGCTTATACTCAAGTTATCATTACCCGGATGGATACAATTCTGATTTTTTCTAACTTGCTCCGCCACGTACGGTTCAGTCAGCGCCGTAACATTTATTACAGCCGCCGCATTTCTCGAGAAATTAAGCATACCGTACGGCGGCTATATGGTGGCGGCGATGGCCCTAATGGAATCCCCGGCGATCATTGTTGCTGTCTTGTTATATCGACTTCGCTCCGCTGAGAGCCGCGGAGTAAACTTTGCATGGAGCGAACTCTGGCGCGACGAATTTTTCAATGGATCGGTTTTCCTGATCATGGGCAGTCTATTGATAGGCGTACTATCCGGAGAAGCGGGAGCGAAAGCCTTAAAGCCTTTTACGAGCGATACCTTTACCGGTGTATTGTGCTTCTTTCTCCTCGATGGCATCGTGGCGGCTAAGCGATTGGGAGATTTGAAACGGGCGGGCGTGTTCTTGACTGCGTTTGCGATCCTGCTGCCCGTCGTGAATGCCGCGGTTGCGATTCCACTTGCATACGCCTTAGGATTATCGCAAGGCGATGCATTTCTCTTCACGATCCTGTGCGCTAGCGCGTCGTATATCGCTGTTCCGGCGGCGATGCGACTCTCAATCCCAGAAGCTAATCCGAGCCTCTATGTCCCGATGTCGCTCGCCATTACGTTTCCGTTTAACATCATCGCCGGGATGCCGCTTTACCTGGCTGTTATCAATCGACTCTGGAGCCAGTAGCTATGATACCGGTCAAAAAAATTGAGATCATCGTCGACGAACTTGCAGTGCCGAAGGTGCTAAAACTCCTCGACGACGCGGGCGTGTCGGGTTACACCGTCATCAAAGACGCGACGGGCAAGGGCGAGCGCGGTCTACGCGACGGCGACGAATTAACCGGCGTTTTCGCCAACTCTTATGTGATGACGGCTTGCCCAAGCGAAAGTGTCAGTCTCATTGTGGAATCAGTTCGTCCCATTTTGAAAAAGCACGGCGGCGTGTGCTTAGTCTCCGAGGCTCAATGGCTAATTCACTAACACCCGGCCCATTTGAGGTTTCTTGCTGGTTTTGCTGGCAAGAGACCGAACCGCCTCTTTTTCGCCAGTGATCGTGCCAAAACCCGCCCCAAAACGCGAACCTCCTATAAGCCTTCCGCTGCGAGGTAGACGCGATTATAGTCTGGCGCCTAGACTGTCGTCTCTAGGAGGGGGGATTTGCGGAATGTTATTAAAGGCCCTGGTCAGAAATATTATCTGCCTATATGGCTTGTTAACGAGCCAGAACAACCAAGATGTGCTGGTGTTATGTGACATGTGTTTCTCATAAATGTCATAAAACACCAAGAAGTACGATTAGTGTTTGTTTTCGATCAGAATATGTTATTTTAATCTTCTCTCACGACACATTTATCAACATTCTAGAAGGGAATAATCTCGACCAGTTGGTTGCAAGATGGTTGCAGTTTTGTCGACGCATTCCTATTCATACGTTGTGATTGATACCCAGACAGCCGATTTTGAGGCGGTTTGAGCGATCTTGAGAACTTATGATTTGGCCTCAGGTTGGTTGGGGTGCGAGAGGTCGCAAGTTCAAATCTTGTCGTCCCGACCAATTTTATTCACCACAAAGGCACGAAGGACACAAAGTTTTTTTCTTTGTGTTCTTTGTGCCTTTGTGGTTAAAAATATCTTTCGTTATTCCGGTTTAACTGTCAGATAAGTCGTCTGGCCGCGACGCGAGACCAGCATAAGGATAGCTTTATCGCCTGCGGAACCAAGCGCCAATTGGACGTCCGCAAGAGAACTTACCGGTTTACGATTCATTTCAAGAATGACATCGCCGCGCTCAATCTGAGCTTCAGCAGCAGGACCGTTCGGGTCAACATCCGTGACAACAACACCTTCGGAATCCGAATCGAGTCCGAGTCGTTTCGCGATCTGCGGCGTTAACGGTTCAAGGCCCAGACCAAGTTTGCCGCTTTGTTCTTGCGGGCTTGAATCGTCGCCTTCGCGATTACCACGCTCGACATTTCTTGCCGAGTCAAGATCAAATTCGTCGAGCTTTGCCGTCAACTCAATCTCTTTCCCGTCGCGAAGCAATGTAATATTGACCTCAGTACCCGGCGCAGTACCGGCGATCTTGTTTCTAAGAATGTTTGGATCATCAATCTTTTCGCCATTGACGGCGGTGATGATGTCGTCGCGTTTTATTCCGGCTTTATCTGCGGCGCTGCCGTTTCTGACGCTGTTGACCAGAACACCCGATTTGTTTTCGGCCCCGAAATTTTCGCGCAGCTCTTCGGTCAGATTTTGAATTCCGATGCCTAGCATTCCTCGCCGGACCTTGCCGTCTTTCAGAAGCTGTTCCATTACAGACTTTGCCATGTTAGAAGGAATCGAAAACGCAATACCGATGTTGCCGCCGCTTGAACTGCCTGAAAGTATTTGCGAATTGATGCCGATAAGTTCGCCATTAAGATTGACTAAAGCTCCGCCGGAATTACCTTTGTTTATCGGAGCATCGGTTTGGAGAAAGTCTTCGTAGCTGCCGTCGCTTAAACCGGTCCTGCGACCTTTGGCGGAGATGATGCCGGCCGTTACCGTTTGGCCTATGCCGAGTGGATTTCCTATAGCGAGAACGATGTCGCCGACGCGTACGGTGTCGGAATTACCGAGGTTGAGAAACGGCAAATTTTCGGCTTCAATTTTTATGACCGCCAGATCGCTCGGCTTGTCCGTGCCGACGACCTTTGCATCGTATGTTTTGTTGTCGCTCATCAAAACGCTGATCTTATCGGCGTCTTCGACGACGTGATAGTTGGTCAGGATCGTTCCGTCGGCCTTAGCAACTACGCCGGAGCCGACGCCGCGCTCGATCGGCGAACGCTGTTGCGGAATTTGGAATTGCCGGAAAAAATCGTCGCCGCCCGGAAATTGTGTACGCGGCGAGTTCTTCTCTTTATGGGCGGCCTCGATGCGCACGACCGCAGGTGATGTTCTATCAACCACGTCGGCATAAGATGTCCGCATGCCTTCGACGACAACCGGTGCTGCCGGAGCGGCCGGCTGCTGATTCACCGCCGGAATCTGGTCGCCTGCCAAAAGATTCGTCTTACATGACGCAACGAATCCGACCGATGCGATTAAACCGACTAAGAATAAATTCCTGATACTCATTTAATTAACTCCAAAATAAATACTGCTGATTTGATTTTACTCCTTATTCTGTCTGCTTCAACCAAAGAATGTTTTACGAAGGGAATTGGGAGTTGTTCTGGGAAAATGGCTACTTGCAAAAAAGACAGAATGGACAGAAAGACGCGATGGACACAATGGACAGAATCGGAAATTATTATGAGACTTTTGACGTTTCGTTTTTGAAGATATAGGCAAGCGATTTATAGACGAGCTTTGAGCAGAGAAATGCCGGAGAATCAAAATTCTCAGAATACGAATATTCGACCAGGTCCATGCCAACAACTCGTTTTTTTTCAGTGAGTTTGCGTATAAGAGTTAAAGTTTCATACCAACCCAATCCGCCGGGCTCGGGCGTGCCGGTTGTGGGAACTATGCTCGGGTCGAGGCCGTCGATGTCGATGGTTAGATAAACGTTCTCAGTTAGAGAATCGACGGCGTCATCGATCCAATCGATTTTGCCGACAATATCACGCGCCCAGAAGATCTTTGTCGGTAATCCGTCTTTTAACGAACGAGCCTCATCGCCCGAGATCGAGCGAATGCCGACTTGAACCGAAGGGATACGCAAATCTTTTACGATGCGCGCCATTATCGATGCATGAGAGTGCGGCGTACCGTCGTATGTGTCGCGTAAGTCGGCATGAGCGTCGATCTGCAGCACGCTCAAATTTTCGTATTTTTCGTTGTGAGCCTTTATGATCGGAGCGGAAACTGAGTGTTCGCCGCCGAGCATGCACAAGAATTTATCCTTTCTTAGAATCTCTTTTGTGTAGTCGTAGAGTTCCGACATCATTGCTTCCGGCGTTGAGCGGGGCGTGAATTCGGGAAGCGTGTGGATGCCGATCTTGTAAACTTCCGAGTCGGTCTCTTCCTCGTAAAGCTCCATATTCCGCGATGCATTCACAATCGCCATCGCGCCGGCACCTGTACCGGTGCCGTATGATACTGTGCCTTCGTATGACACGGGAAGAATGAGAACGCGTGCGGCATCTAGCGAAGAATATTGGTCCTCGTCGATACCGCCGAAATTCATTGGTAGTTGTGCTGATTGCGACATAACGTTTGAGTGCAAGCTTTAGCTTATTACGATGTAAACAAGCTAAAGCTTGCACTCAGAACTTACGGAACGTCAATGTGCATTTCGCCGCCGGAGAAACTGAATGTCGGGCGTTTGCGGCCTTTCATAAATTTCGCGGCTGTTTGTGACAGGGCGGTGATTATCATCGGCAACGCGATCGAAGGGTCGCACGGAACGTAAGCCGTTGTCGCGCCGCGCACGAGCTTGCCGAAGTGCGAAGTATGGCTGCTGCTGTAGGACGGCGTGCGTGTGTTGAGCGGCGTCATATCGGTCGCTATGCAAATTGCGTATTTATGTCCGCGATAGGTATTTCGCGGGATGTATGAGGCAATCTCGGCGACGTTCAGCATCTTTTGACTGTTCGCGCTGCCGAGCGTGATAACGCCCGAATGACGAGTCTTGTGCGCGATATGCATCAACTCCATCGAGTCCTGCGTCGTGTCGAACCCGATTTGAATTTTTTTCTCGAACTTGGCGCGGGCGATGCCGATCGAAAGCTCCGAGCCCGGAAGATCGGGGCAGAACACCGGGATACGGGACTTGAATGAAGATGTCAAAATGCCGTCCTCGTGGGCGATCTCGGAAAGCTCGCGGCCCAGCAGATGCAGGAAATCTCGGAACGAGTATGTGCGGCTCAATTCCAACTGGTTAATCACGCTGCCGATCCATTCGTCGGCTTCCTGGTATTCTACACGATTGGCGAGCACGTCGCCGACGCGCATAATGTCGTTGGCTTCGAGATCCTCATCGCTCATGCTCGGATGAGCCTGAAAATGATTTCGACCGAGCGTCTCGTGAATATCGTTGTAAATAACCGTGCCGGACATTACGATCACATCGACAAATCGATTCTTGATGACGTAAGAAATAAGCCGCCTCATTCCTGAAGTGATCAAATTTCCCGAACCGCAAAGATAAATCGTGCAGTTATCGTCAAGCATATCGAGCCAGATGCGATGCGCTTCGGCAAGCTGTTTTGCGCCGAAGCCGGCTCCTTCCATTTTTTCCAAAAGCCCCGCGACCGAGCGATCCCTATCAATAGGAACAGGCCGAGTCGGAACACTTAGAAACTTCGAAGCCTTAGTCTTTTTTTGAGCTACCATAATTTGTTTATCAATCTCTACTTATTCTGTTTTTCCATTCGGAGTCAGGTATGTATAGCTTTCGACCTGATCTTCGTAAAATTCAATAACCTTGCTGCCTTCCGCGTTTGATAGGCGGCCTTCTTTAATCCTCTGCAAGACGGATTTGCGGAAGGTATCGTGCAACTGGCCCGGATCAAATCTCACCGACGAAACCGCATCGCCGAGCGTCGCGCCATAAATAACCTTCTTAATAATGTATCCGTCCTCGCCGATAAAGACGTGAGCCTCGTGCGGCACTCCGAAGAGGTTATGGTTATTTCCCATAACTTCCTGATAAGCGCCTACCAGCATCATCGCCAGGTAATAAGTCTCGCCTTTTGAAAGCTTATGCAATTCCAGGACGGGCTTTACATCGTGCAGATCGACGAATTTGTCAACGATACCATCCGAATCACAGGTTATATCGCATAGCGTAGCATATTCTGTCGGCTTTTTGTTGAGTTTATGTATTGGGATGATGGGAAATAGCTGTTCGAGTGCCCAATTGTCGGGCATCGAGCGAAAAACCGAGAAATTTGCTAGGTATTTTGCACACATTAGCCGACGAAGTTCATCGAATTCCTCAGCAACATATTTTTTTAACTGAGCAAACTGATCAGCCTGTTCACAGATGTCCCAGAAGAGAACTTCGCCTTTGCCTTTTGCTTCGAGCGACATCAGGCCGAGATCGAACATCGTGAAAAGCTGTTCGCGGATTTCGAGCGCGTCGTGATAATACTCGCGGTAATTTTTGCTGTTGATGGTCTCGTTAAGATCGTAGAGCTCGTGAACGACCTGCGGGTCTTCCTTTTCAACCTTCATCGGTGTGAGACTCTCGACGACTGTTTCGATCTCGTCCTGGATGTTCGTGACCAGCATCGAATGATACGCCGATAAATATCTGCCCGATTCCTGAATGATAGTCGGATGCGGAACGTTCTCGTCGTCGCAGACATTTTTGATTACATAGATCACGTCGTTTGCAAACTCGCGGGCATTGTAATTTGCGGAGGATTCAAACGAGGTGCGCGAGCCGTCGTAATCGACTGCCATCCCGCCGCCGACGTCCAGATACTCGATCGGTATTTTCATCTGCACGATCTTGGCGTAGGTGCGGGCGGCTTCCTTCATCGCGTTCTTTATCCGCTTGATGTCGGTTAGCTGCGAGCCGATATGAAAATGCAAAAGGCGCAGCATATCGATGCGGCCGGCTTCCTGCAGACGACGAATCACTTCGAGAATCTCGGTCGTAGTCAGGCCGAACTTGGCCGCTTCGCCACCGCTCTTTTCCCATTTGCCCGAGCCTTTTGAATAAAGCTTGACGCGGACGCCGATCATCGGAATGTCGGCTTCGGGATTTTCCTCAGTCAATTTCTGCGCTATCGCAAGAGTGTGATCAAGCTCGCTGAGCTTTTCTATAACTATGACAACATTTTTGCCCGCCGCCGCTCCGGCAAATGCGAGCTGGATAAAATCTCTATCCTTGAAACCGTTCAGCACAAGGAGGCTGTCTTTAGCCTGTTCTAAACCTAGCGCGGCATAAAGCTCGGCCTTTGAACCGGCTTCGAGGCCAAAACTGTATCGCGAGCCTTCGCGCAAATACTCTTCGATCACGGCGCGGTTTGAGTTGACCTTCATCGGGAACACGCAGAGGTGATTGCCTTCGTATTCGAATTCTTTTATTGATTTACGAAAGGCTGTTTGCAGTTTGCGTATCTGGCCGAATATGAGTTGAGGAAAACGCAGAAGGATCGGCGTGTTCACGCCGCGTTTCTTTAGATCGTCGATTATCTCTTTTACATCGGCAGTGAAATTCTCGTTTTCGGGCGCGCGGACGATGAGGTTGCCCTTGCGATTAACCCCAAAGTAATCGGCGCCCCAATTGTCGATGCCGTAAGTCTCGGTCGTCTGTTCAATAACCGCGCTCAAATTCGCCGCCTCCGATATAAATCTGCAAAAACTAATAGCTTAATAAAAAATGCGGAAAAAACAAACACCTTATTCTAAAGATGCCAGATATTCTTTTGGCATAAGCATTGCAAAGAATGGCGTTGGATGCCCCGGTTTGACCTGATTAGGCCGGAATATTTGAAATAACCTTGAAAGCAGTAGAAATGAATGCCGTATCTTGTCAAGGTTTAGTGGCAAAAAATGTCACTTAGATTTTATTATGAAATATTTACTTGAGGTATAAGTTGATGAAAAAAGAGAGAGAAAAAGGATTTTCACTTATTGAATTGCTGGTCGTAGTCGCCATTATCGGAATAATTGCTTCATTAGCGATACCCTTTCTGCAAAAGGCCATCCGCGCAAGCGAAAACGGCGCCACTTTTGCCACGATGCGCAGCGTTGCATCTACCCAAATGAATTTTTATTCGCAGAGAAACAGATTTGGCCGTCTGGCGGAGGTCAATAATATATTATCCGGCAGCATCGGCACGAATTCCGGACCTCAGATAAATCGAGGCAAATTTGTTCTTTCGATGGAGCCGGCTACGCCAACCGATACCGAATTGAGAGATCGTTACACGATAAGAGCGACGCGGAACGTAGCCGGTGAAGGAGTGATTTATACGTACGAGATCACACAACAAGGCGATATTCGCCAGATCTCTCCCTAAGCTTTCCCGCCTGATCACATCTCTCCCCGAAATTCCCGCCTCAAAATTGAAATAAGGTGACATAACAATGAATGTCTTCGAAGATCTTATCGTCGAACTGAAAGAAGAGAATCTTCTCGAACTCACCGTAATCGACGCAGACAAGAAAGAAAAAACCGAAACCACAAAACCGGAAGCCGGCGAGGCCAGTGAAGAAAGCGGCCAGCCTCCGGTTTTTGACGCGCCTGAGGATGAAGCAGACTCGGATTCAGTTGAATTAGAGAGCTTCGACCAGGCGGCTGAAGCAGAAAGCGTCAACATCGAGGTAGTCGATTTACCAAGCGCAGAGGAACCCGCGAAAGCTTTCCCCGAAAAATCAAAAAAGGTTAGACACGGCAAGGAATTTTTTAAGAAACGAGCCGTCGATGAAGTTGCGAGCCACCAGATGGTCGAGCATATCCTGACCGGCGTCGAGCGTGAGTACATGAAGGCCGTGCCGAAAACCTTCGACGACTTTAACGCGAAAAAAGCCTTACATGTTTTTATCAACATCGCCGAAAACTCGAATTCCGAAGAACATAAGTCGGCGGAATTCGCCTTAATGCAGGAAACCGAGGCGTGGGGACTGGCACTGCTTGAGCGTGACTGCCGCATTCCGGCTTCCCTTATACGCCAGTATTGTGAACATTCTAAGCCCGCGCTCAGCTCGCAGGCTATGCTTGCGCTGGCGCGCTTTTATCGCAATGCTCCGTATTCTGAAAGTGTCAGAGCAAAGTTCGATTTTGTCATAACTCGCCTGTTTTCGCGGCCGATGGAGCACGACCGGCGTCTTTGCCTTTTCAGCCGCGACGAGATGGTCGGCCATGTAAGCAAGCTTTACGGCGAATGGTCGAGCATACCGCTCTACAGCGCAGACAGTGACGAATCAAATGTGCTTTTGACCGGCTTAAGCTTTGAGGATTTTGCATCGGAAGCCGAGCGGGCTCCCAGCTTCGATCAATTGGTCGAAAGCGATTTCTTCGGACGGCTGAGACTTTTTAAGGAAAGCATCAGCGAGTTATTTTATGAGCCTAGCGTGACCGCTTCGGCTATCGAAAGCAATGTCCGCGTCGGCAATGCTTGTGTGAACCTGATCGTTAAAGAGCGTCAGAAAATGGATGCCGCAAGCATTCAATCGAAGTATGGTGATTTCAATGACCCATCCTTTTCAGACGCGGCCGGTCGCACGCTCGATCTGGCTGAAGTGTTAAGCGGTTTGACCGACGAGGCGATGAAAGCCGAAGAGGCGGCAGAAGAGCCGGATGATTCTGTAATCACCGTCGATTCAGAAAAAGCCGAGCCAAAGATCGAAACCGTCAAAGTTCGAGAGCCGATCGTCGCCCAGGTTATCGGTGGCTTCCGAACCATGAACCGGTGGCTGCTCGTCGTGGGGGCGATGCTGGTGATTATTTCGGGCGGCCTTTACATTTATTCCGCGTTCTTCATGGTTGATGAACAAGTATCGACTGCCGGCGTGACAAATGTCGAGCTGGAAAGTAATCCGTTGTTCGCCGAACATCTAAAGTTAGGCCGAATTAGCGGCGACAGATTTTACGGCTATCTTAAGGAGTCGTGGAACGCGCTGCCAAAGGAAAAGCGACAGGAATATTTGCAAAAACTTTTGCAGGCCGGTGCGGAAAAAAATTTTAGACAAGTTAGCTTGATCAGTAGTGACGGAAAGACCGAAGGCTTCGCATCGCCAGAACGGATTGATGTAACCATGCCGTGATCTTTCTATAAATTTGTTAAAAAAAGGCTGCCTTCGATGGCAGTCTTTTTTTTTGAAACGCCGCCGTCACGGGCGGCGTTACTTTCGTTGAAATTTAGTGCTATAATTTGACCTCCAAGTGTTAAAAAAACTCATCCGGCCATGCAGTATTAAATCTATGTTTCAAATCTTTGCCCGCAAACGTCTGTTAGTTTTAACCGTGGTTGTTTTTTGTGTTTTGTCTGTCGTTCTTAAATTCGGAGCAGCGGGCAAAGCCAAGCCTGCGACGGCTTTATCAATACCGCTGATGAGCGCGGTGAGTCTGGAAGCGCTGATCTTGGATCCAATGGGCTTGTACAGCAGTCCGAAGATCGCGAGGGACGTACGGGCGGAAATGTCGAATGGCGAGCGTGCTTCGGTCGTTGTTTTTCTCGCGGATCAAGCCGATGTAAGGGCGGCTCATAACATGAAAGACCAGGACGAGCGCGGATGGTTTGTTTACAACACGCTTACCGAGCACGCGGCGCGGACTCAGGCTGATGTGAAAATGTTTTTGACGACTCGCGGCGTTGAATTTCAGTCGTTTTGGGCGGCGAATATGCTGGTTGCGACTGTTGACCAGACGCTGGCGAACCAAATCGCCGCGCGTTCCGACGTGGCGCGGATCGACTCGAACAGGCCTGCACGCTGGGTTGAAGATCCGGCAATTGCAGATTTACATATCGAGCCGGACAGCCCCGAGACAACCGAATGGGGTATTAATAATGTAAATGCTCCGGCTGTCTGGGCGTTGGGTTTTACAGGGCAGGGAATTGTCATCGCCAACCAGGATACCGGAGTGCGTTGGACTCATAACGCGATCAAACCGAAATATCGTGGCTGGAACGGCACGACGGCGGATCATAATTTCAACTGGTTCGACGCGATCCACTCGGGCGGCGGTATATGCGGACCAAATACGACGGCGCCGTGTGATGATTACGGCCACGGCACGCATGTTACAGGTACGACGGTCGGCGATGACGGCGCTGGAAATCAGATCGGCGTTGCGCCCGGTGGAAAATGGATCGGCTGCCGCAACATGGATCAGGGCAACGGCACGCCCGCAACTTATACAGAGTGCTTTCAGTTTTTCATCGCACCGACCGATCTTTCCGGCAACAATCCGAACCCGACGCTGCGTCCTCACGTGATGAACAATTCGTGGGGCTGCCCGCCGGTCGAAGGCTGCACGACGGGTGCTGAATTGGAGACGATTGTAAATAACACGCAGGCGGCAGGCATTTTTGTCGAAGTCTCGGCCGGCAACGCAGGTTCGGAGTGCTCGTCGGTTGCGGATGCTCCGGCGATCTACAGCAATTCGTTTTCAACCGGATCGATCAACATTAACAATGGCCTGTCCGGCTTTAGCAGCCGAGGGCCGAGCACATTTTATAATCCGAATATCCTCAAGCCGAATATTTCGGCACCGGGCTCCAACATTCGCTCAAGCTACGACAGCAGCGATACGGATTACGTAAATCTCTCGGGCACTTCGATGGCCGGCCCGCACGTCTGCGGAGTTATTGCGCTGCTCTGGTCGGCGCGTCCGCAGCTTGTCCGCGACATCGCCGCGACAAAAGCGCTTTTGCAGAATACGGCAAATCCGAACGTGACGATTTCCACCGGAACACAAACCTGCGGCGGCATACCTTCAACGCAAATTCCAAACAATTCATTCGGCTACGGCCGCGTCGACGCCCTCGCCGCAGTCAACGCCGCAGGCGGGCCGACCGCTACCGCCACGCCTTCCCCTTCCGATCCGGCCACCCAAACTCCGACCAATACGGCAACAAATACTCCAACGGTATTGCCGAGTCCGTTTCCCGAATATGATTTGACGATAAGCCAGTCAGCTCCTCAAACCATCCTTTGCCCCGGTGTCCCTCTAACTTATACATTGACAGTCAGTAATGTTCCAACTCCAATCGGTGGAGGTGCGTGTCCGACTGTTAGATTTGGTTATCCCACTACGCCGCCTGGAATCCCGTTCACTTTCACCAGTGCATCTGGGACGAACGGCTATACGGGAATTGCGGATGTTAGTGGCGTTACATTCACAGGAGGTTGTATTTCTTCCGCAAATGGAACGACTGGAACAGCGACATTGCAGGTGACAATAAGGCCATTTGGGACCGGGACTGTTGGAACCTATACCAGTATCGGCAGTAATGTCGTCGTTGACCCCGAAAACAATTGGAACGAAACCAATGAGACGAATAACACTGCGGCGACGATTCAAACGCTCATTGGTTGCGAAGGGCCAACTCCGACATACACGGCTACAAGAACTGCTACCGCGACAAATACTCCGACAAATACCTCAACCGCGACTGCGACTCCGACGCCGAGCAATCTCAGATCGCGGGCGGATTTTGACGGTGATGGGAAGACTGATTTCTCTGTATTTCGTCAAGCAGAAGGGAATTGGTATGTCAATCGATCTTCCGCTGGATTTTTTGGATTCAATTTTGGGCTGATAGGCGATATTCCGATTCCGGGCGATTATGATGGTGACGGGAAAACTGACTTTGCGGTATTTCGGCCTGATCCGGATGAGTTTAACCCGACTCATTTTATTCTTAAGAGCTCGAACAATACGATTAGGTACGAATATTGGGGAGTTCAGACCGACCTGCCACTTACCGGCGATTATGACGGCGACGGCAAGACGGATATGAGTGTTTATCGCACATCGAACAACACTTTTTACATCACGCAAAGCAGCGGCGGCACGCAGGCTTTGAGTTTCGGCGCTTTCGGCGATATTCCTTTGTTTATGGATTACGAAGGTGACGGGAAATCGAATATTGCGGTATTTCGTCCCGGTGATGGAACTTGGTATATCGGCAAACCGACGGGCGTTCCGGCGCAGAATTTTTATGCGATACAGTTTGGTTTGTTCGGCGACATGCCGGTTCCGGCTGATTACGACTTCGATAATAAAGACGAAGTAGCTGTCTTTCGCCCGTCGGAGGGCAACTGGTACTTACTGCGCAGCTCGGACGGCGGCTTTAGCGCGCTGCATTTTGGTCTCACCGGCGACGTTCCCGTTCCCGGCGATTACGACGGCGACGGAGCAGATGACGTAGCCGTCTATAGAAACGGCATCTGGTATCTCAGTCAATCGACGGCCGGTTTCGGGGCGTTTCAATTTGGCCTGTCTTCGGATATGCCAATTCCAAAACAGTACATTCCGTAATTTTACGGGCGGAAACGCGAGTGTAAACGAGCGTGCAGGCTCTAATGAAGCCGCACGCTCGTTCACACTCGCGTTTCCGCCGGTAATCGGGGCAAAACCCGTTGACCTTTTTTGCATTCCGTATTACACTTTTCCTGATTTAGTTCTAAAAATACTCGCTAAAGAGTGCCGGTCTTTACAGTCGTTTCCTAGGAGAAAATATCATGATGTCGTTTACCCGAAAGCGCCTCGTTATCGCTCTTGTGATCTTTTGCTGCGCCTTTTTCGTGCTGGCGAAATTCGGCCCGACGGGAAAGGCCGAGCCAGTGGCCTTGCCTTCGATGACATTCTCAAACTCGACGCCGATCATTATGCCGGACGCAGGCACACATCCTGAACCTGCCTCGGTTTATCCTTTTAATATTTTCGTGTCGGGAATGACCGGCCCGAGTGTGCCTGTTTCATTGCCGAACATAACCGAGACGCCTGGACTTGTTATTATTCCGATAACGGTTGGAGATACGACCGGCCTTCAAATAATTTCCTTTGACCTTAACATCGACTTTAATCCTTTGATCGTCGTGCCGGCTTCTCCGGCGTTCGATACAACCGGCACGTTGAGCACCGCGATGTCGATCACGTCAAATGACTCCAATCCCGGACATCTTATTATTTCGGCATTCCAGGCCGGATTTTTGAGCGGTTCGGGAACGTTGCTCAATCTGAGATTTAATGTAATAGGCTCACCCGGGCAATCGACTCCGCTCACCTTTGCGGATTACACCGATCCGGGCAATCAATTCCATCCCGGATTTGCATTCAATGAAGGCGTTCCTGCCGCAGCAACTACAAACGGCAGCGTAACGATTCCTGCTGCAACTCCGACGAATACGGCGACGGCGACGGCGACAGCGACAGAAACAGCGACAGAAACAGCGACAGAAACAGCGACAAATACGCCGACTTTTACGCCTACAAACACGGCGACGACCACGTCTACGCCGACAAATACGCCGACGAATACAGCAACCAGCACGGCAACCGCGACTGCAACTCCGGCGGCTGTGACGGTGGCGTTGCCGGACGTAACCGCGACGCCGGGACTTATTATTATTCCGATAACGGTTGGCGATACGACCGGGCTTGGAATCATTTCTTATGACCTGAACATCGACTTTGATCCTTTGATCGTCGTGCCGGCTTCTCCGGCGTTTGATCAGACCGGCACGCTCAGCAGCAACATGTCGATCAATGCAAATGACGCTAATCCCGGACATCTTATTATTTCGGCATTCAAGACCGGATTTTTGAGCGGTTCGGGAACGCTGCTCAATCTGAGATTTAATGTCATAGGCGCGCCCGGACAATCGACTCCGCTCACCTTCGCGGATTACACTGACCCGGCCAATCAATTCCATCCCGCATTTCAGTTCAATGAGGGTATTCCTCCCGACTCAACCACAAATGGCAGCGTGACGATTCCGGCTGCAACACCGACGAATACGGCGACTGAAACAGCAACGGCAACCAATACACCGACAAACACTGCAACGTTCACACCGACAATTACGGCGACTGCAACGTCAACGGCGACGAATACTCCTACGTTTACGCCAACGCCGACTGCAACAAATACACTTACACCGACGGAAACTGCGACGAATACCTTCACCCCGACACCGACGGAAACCAACACAGCTACTCCGACGGCAACAGCTACGAATACGTTTACGCCATCTGCAACGGCGACAAACACTTTCACTCCGACGGCGACCGCGACAAATACATTTACGCCGACGCCGACGGCAACAAATACTTTCACACCAACGGGAACGGCGACGAATACATTTACTCCGACGGCGACTGCTACGAATACATTTACCCCGACGCCGACGGCAACAAACACCTTCACGCCAACCGGAACCGCGACAAATACGTTTACGCCAACTGCAACGGCAACAAACACATTCACTCCGACGGCGACAGCAACGAATACTTTCACGCCGACGCCGACGGCAACAAGTACATTTACTCCGACGGCAACCGCAACGAATACGTTCACTCCGACGGCGACCGCGACAAATACGTTTACTCCGACGCCGACGGCAACAAACACATTCACGCCAACCGCCACGGCAACAAATACGTTTACACCAACCGCAACCGCGACGAATACCTTCACTCCGACGGCGACAGCTACGAATACATTCACACCTACGCCGACGGCAACCGCTACGAATACGTTCACTCCGACAGCGACTGCCACGAATACATTTACGCCGACTCCGACGGCAACAAATACATTTACACCAACTTCAACGGCAACGAATACATTTACACCAACTTCAACCGCGACCAACACTTCGACGAATACGGCGACGGCGACAAATACTCCTACGTTCACGCCGACAACAACGCCTGCCGGAACTCCGCCGATTCAATTCAGCTCGGCGACATAT
This sequence comes from Pyrinomonadaceae bacterium, assembly GCA_046160805.1. Classification (GTDB taxonomy): domain Bacteria; phylum Acidobacteriota; class Blastocatellia; order Pyrinomonadales; family Pyrinomonadaceae; genus OLB17. Next base: position 15,154 of record JBJXHF010000010.1, on the reverse strand, counting down.
ATCGAAGATGAATCTCAGGTCGCGACCATCACCATTACGCGGGGAGGCAACGTGGGATCCAGCGTGGTTTCGTTCTCTACGACAAACGGCACGGCCACAGGTGGAGCAGCCTGCACGACCGGTGTCGATTACATCTCCACGTTTCAGGTGATAGCGTTTAACCCAGGTGAAACGTCGAAGACGGCAAATGTTACGATCTGCGGTGACGACATTACAGAGCCTGATCAGACGGTCAATCTCTCTCTTGCAAACCCGGTAGGCGGAACTCTTGGTTCGCCTTCAACAGCCGTTTTGACGATCAACGACACCGCGACGACATTCCGCAATGCTTCGAACATAGTTATCAACGGCGGAGCGGCCGGTGCGCCTTATCCGTCGGCTATTACGGTAGCGAGCGGGCCGGCTGCGATCGCGTCGATGCGCGTTACGCTTTACGATTTCGCGAGCCAGTCGCCTGACAATGCCGACTTCCTGCTGGTCGGGCCGAACGGCGCGAGGTTTATTCTGCTGGCTGCCGCAGGCGGAATAACGCAAAGCGGTCCGGCAACGCTCAACTTCATCGACACGGCAGGAGCAGTCGTGCCTGATAACGGCCCTCTCACGACCAACGATTTTGAACCGACTTCATGGCTCAATGTCGGCGCATTCCCGGCTCCGGCGCCTGCTCCTCCGTATAATTTCCCGGGCAGCACGGTTGGCGGAACCGGAACGCAGACGCTCTTTGGTAATTTTGGCGGAGCAAACGCAAACGGCGTCTGGAACCTCTTCGTCCGAGACAGGTCGCTTACGCCAACGATCGTCGGCAATGTCGCCGGCGGTTGGGGAATCGAGTTCTTCGGATCAACGGCGGCGCAGGCTTCGATCTCGGGCCGCGTGATGACGGCGAGCGGACAAGGCATTCGCAACGCTCATGTCGTGATCACCGGCAATTCTCTCAGCGAGCCGCTTGTGACCGCGACCGGATCGTTCGGCTACTTTACGTTTAACGGACTCCAGACCGGCCAAACGTATGTCGTCACGATCAACTCCCAGCGTTACACATTCAGCACGCCAAGCCGCGTGATCAGCCTGGTGGATAACGTGACCGACGTTGATTTTGTTGCGGAGCCGCTTGAATAGCTCGTTTGCGAATTACCTGTCAACGTAAAAAAGCTTTGTCCGCTCCGGGCAAAGCTTTTTTACGCAACCGAAACTCTGCGAATCTATTTTGCGTAAACAATTGCGTTATGAAACTACAGAAGATCACTCGCTTCTCAATTATCGTTTTTTTATTGAACTCATTTATTTTACCGACGGTTTTGTTTGCGCAGGACAATAAACAAACGGAAATATACGCTGCCATTCGCAAAGAGGGAATGGACAATTCAAAAATAATGAACACGCTTCATTATTTCACCGACGTTTACGGGCCTCGGCTTACAGGAAGCCCGAATTACGTCAACGCGGCAAAATGGGCGTTGCGCGAGATGCAGGCGTGGGGTTTTGATAACGCGGCGCTTGAGCCTTTTGAGTTCGGTTATCCGGGTTGGGTCAATGAGCGCAACATCGGGCTGATGCTTAAGCCCGTGCAGGACACGCTCACTTATGAAGTTCTCGCGTGGACGCCGTCGACGAAGGGCGTAGCTATTGCCGACGCGGTCAGCTTCGTAATACCGACTTTTCCCGTCGCGCAGAATCCGCAGATCGTGCAGATGCCGACGCCGGAAGAATTGATTGCGTATTTCGACAGCATGAAGTCGGCGGTAAACGGCAAGATTGTCCTCGTTGGAAAACCGACGTTTATCGATCAGTCAAAAGAGCCATCACCAAAACGCATTTCCGATGAAGTGATGAAATGCCGAATGGATCCGGCAAAGAAGCCTGAAGATTGCGGAACCGGCGGTTTTCCGAGCGGCGCAAATCAACCTCAGCCGACACCTCGGCCCAATGCTCTGACTGCGGCGAAAGTTAGCGAAGCGGTTGACGCTTTCCTCCTCGCTAACAATGTGCTGGTGCGTATCAATCAATCGTCACTAGATCGCGGTGCGGTACGTGCGTTTAATAACCAGACTTTTGATATTACACAGGTTGTTCCGACAGTCGTCATGCGGAGCGAAGATTTTGGCCGCATATATCGCCTGCTTGCAAACAAAACGCAGGTGCAGCTTGAGTTCGACCTTCGCAGCCGCATCGTGCCCGACGGCGTGACGAGCTATAACGTCGTCGGCGAGATCTACGGCTCGGACAAGAAGGACGAGGTCGTGATGCTCGGCGGGCATCTCGATTCGTGGCACTCGGCGACGGGCGCAACCGACAACGCCATCGGCTGCGCGACGATGATGGAGGCTGCGCGAATTTTGAAGGCAATCGGCGTAAAACCGCGCCGCACGATTCGCGTCGCGTGTTGGGGCGGCGAAGAACAGGGCCTAATCGGCTCGCAGGCATATGTGAAACAGCATTTCGGCACTGCTGAAAAACCAACCGCCGAATTTAGCAAGTTCAACGGCTATTTCAACATCGATTCGGGAACGGGAAGACTTCGCGGCCTAAGCGTGTTTGGCCCGGCTGAAGCCGCGACGGTTCTTCGCGAGGCTCTCGCTCCATTTTCAGATCTCGGATTTGCCGGCGTTAGAAACACCAACAGCCGACAATTATTCGGAACCGACAGCGCCTCGTTCAACCAGGCTGGTTTGCCCGGCATCAGCGCTTCGCAGGACCCGATCGAGTATTTCGGCTTAACATGGCACACGAATGTTGATACCTACGAGCGCATCATCGAGAGCGATGCAAAAGCGTCAGCAATAATTTTCGCCGCCGCAGTTTATACGCTCGCGATGCGCGAGGAGATGCTGCCGCGTTTCAAAGCGGGTGAGATGCCACAACTGACAACGCCTTCTCCGTCGCCAACGGTATCGCCGTCGCCTACTGCGCGGCCGTAGTTAAACACCAAGCGGCTATTGTAAAAAGAGACGACTTGACGGGCAAATGTCAGCGAGAACGCACTCAGGACATTTGGGCTTGCGGGCTATGCAGATTTGCCTTCCATGCCAGATAAGCCAGTGCGGGAACATTACCCAATTTTTTTTCGGGACAATTTTTTGAAGATCGATCTCGATCTTCTCAGGTGTTTTATTTTTTGTCAGGCCGAGTCTTTGTGATAAACGCGAGACGTGCGTATCTACCACAACGCCCGACGCGATGCCGAATGCGTTGCCCATCACAACATTTGCAGTTTTGCGTGCGACTCCGCCGAGCGTCAAAAGCTCCTCCATTGTTTGCGGAACCTGTCCATTAAATTCCTCGATAATGCGCTTACACGCGGCCTGTATATTTCTTGCTTTATTGCGAAAGAATCCGGTCGAACGAATGTCATTTTCAAGCTCGGTTTGCGGAACACTTAGAAAATCAGACGGCCCGCGATACTTGCGAAAAAGATTGGCAGTAACAATATTGACTCGAGCGTCAGTGCATTGCGCCGACAGGATCGTCGCGATAAGCAGCTCGAACGGCGAGGTATGATTCAGCGCGCAATGGGCGTCGGGATATGCTTTCTTCAGCCGTTTGATGATCTCGGCCGTGCGAGCTTTTTTGCTTGCGATCATGAATTAGAGGCTAAAAAGTTTCCCGTAAAAATGCAAATACATCAATGTTTAGGTAAGATTTACCACAGAGGACACAGAGAACACAGAGCGAAAATATTATTTGCATAACTCTGTGCTCTCTGTGTCCTCTGTGGTGAGAATTACTGATGAACGTTCCGTTACTTGACCTGAAAGAACAAAACGCGACTCTCAGACCTGAGATCGAAGCCGCGCTGGGGCGTGTTCTTGATTCGAATGGATTTATACTTGGCAGTGAGGTAGCAGCGCTTGAGAAAGAACTCGCGGCATATTGCGGAACAAAATACGCTATCGGCTGTGCTTCGGGAAGCGATGCTATATTGCTCGCTCTTATGGCTCTCGATGTTGATGCCGGCGACGAAGTAATCACAACTCCATACAGTTTTTTTGCAACGGTAAGCTCGATAACGCGGTTGGGCGCGACGCCTGTTTTTGTTGACATTGATCCGATAACATTCAATATCGACGTTTCTCAGATCGAATCGAGGATAACGCCGAGAACCAAAGCTATCGAGCCTGTTCATCTCTATGGCCAGTGCGCCGACATGGATGGGTTGAAAGCGCTCAACGAAAAACATAATGTGCCGATTGTCGAGGATGCCGCCCAAGCAATTGGCGCTGAAGAAAACAGAATCCGTGCCGGATCGTTTGGTGAGATCGGATGCTTTAGCTTTTATCCGTCAAAAAATCTCGGCGGCATGGGCGATGGCGGATTTGTTACGACGAACGATGATCAACTTGCCAAAAAGCTAAACGCGTTGCGCGTTCACGGCGCCGAAGAAAAGTACTTTCACAAGTATGTCGGACTCAACTCACGCCTCGATGGCTTTCAGGGAGCAGTTTTGCGCGTAAAGCTGCCGCATCTCGATACATGGACTAAAAAACGTTGTTCCAATGCGGAAAATTATCGACAAATGTTCACCAATCTTGGATTGAATGAACAAATCAACCTGCCCACGACGCGCGAGAACTGCAAACACATTTATAACCAATATGTTGTTCGAGTTCCTGGCAGGCGCCACGATCTCCGCAAATTTTTGACGCAGAAGGGAATTGGCACGGACATTTATTATCCGGTTCCGCTTCATTTGCAGGAATGTTTTGCATATCTTGGCTATGTCGAAGGTGATATGCCCGAAGCCGAGAGAGCGGCGCGTGAAACGCTTGCATTACCCATTTTCCCGGAACTGCGTATTGAACAGCAGGAATATGTCGTCAAAACTATCGACGAGTTTTTCAAATCCATCTAGATGTCGGACTTGATCGCAATAAAATCCAAAAATAATAAAATTCGAATCGTGCTCGTCGGCGCGATGATCTTTGCGTTGGCTTTCGGATGGTTTGCGATACGCTGGCAGCTTGGCAGTATGATGGCGAATCTGACGGCGCCGGACAGCGTTAACGCCTCGCCGCTTGCGGATCTTGCATTCAGTCTGGCTCCGGACGATCCTGTTGCGAGTTGGCTGCGGGCGTCGGTCGAGCTGAACGGCACGTCGCCGGATCATATCGACTCGGCTGTAAAAATCTTTGAGGAAGCCGTCAAGCTTTCGCCGCAGGATTATCGCTGGCGGATCGAGCTTGGCAGAGCGTATGAGCAAGCTGAAAAAACGGCACAGGCCGAAAATTCATTCAAGCGAGCCATTGAGCTTGCTCCGACTTATGCTTTTCCGCATTGGCATTTGGGGAACTTTTACCTACGTCAAAACCGGATCGACGAAGCATTTGCGGAACTGCGAATGGCTGCCGAGAATAACCGCGACTTTCGCGAGCAAGTATTCTCTCTCGCGTGGGACTATTTTGATAAAGATCCTGAGAATGTGGAACAGTTGGCGGCCGACAATACAGATTCGCGAGCGCGTCTTGCACTGTTTTTTGCCGCGCGAGGACAGGCCGCTGAAGCTCTTCGAGTGTGGAATTTGTTATCTGAAACCGACAAGGCGGCAATACCGCAAATTGCCAAACCGATTGCTCTCGGACTGTTTAGTCAGCGGTTCTATCGGCAAGCTCTTGAGTTTTCCCGTCAACTGGGGATCGATGCCGATGCTCGACCCGAGACGTTAACCAATGGCGGCTTTGAGCGGTTGATCAATAATCAGGATGATTCGCGATTTGGCTGGCAGGTCGGTCGGACCGATTCTAAGGTTGACGTTTCAGCCGACGGCAGCGTTAGACACGATGGAGCAAGGAGCCTGAAAGTTTCATTCCGCAACTACGTTAAACCCGAACTATATGCCATATTTCAAACGGTCGTGGTCGAGCCGAATACGAATTACCGGTTGAACTTCTGGGTGCGAACCGAAAACCTGAAAAGCATGGGCGGGCCGCTGCTCGAAGTGATTAACGCAAACGACAACTTAGGCATTGGCTCGTCGAAGTCCTTTCAAACCGGAACAAATGACTGGGAAAAATATTTTGTCGATTTCCGGACGCCCGCAAATTGCAGCGGCATCACGATCCGAACGGCAAGGGCTTTCTGCGGCGAGCAGTGTCCGATTGCGGGTGTGTTTTGGTATGACGATTTTGAATTGAGCCGTCGATAGTTCTAAAGGCCTATTTTTGATGAACCGTTTTAACAAACTGGCTTTCTTTCTTATCTGTGCGATCGTCGTCTACACAACGATGGCTTACGGCACCGTGCATCAACCGACGCTGGCGCTTTTTTATTTTCTCATTGCGGTTTTGTTTTTGCTCTGGTCGGCTGAGTGTTTATTGAATGGTGAGACGCGGTTTAGCCGGAGCCCTTTACAGATACCTTTGTTTGCTCTGGCGATCTATGGATTTGTTCAAATAATTCCGTTCGGCACTTACGCCGAAGCAAGCGGCATCGCAAACATACCGCGAACAATCTCTATCGAGCCGTATGCAACCCAGGTTACGTCTGTTCATATTGTGGCTCTCTGTATTTTCTTTGCGGCTACGCTAGCATATCTGGAAAGCGCGCATCGGCTGCGCAAGCAGGCTACATTCATAACCGTCTTCGGATTTATCTACGCCTTTTACGCGATACTTCAAGCGGTGCTTAGTCCGGCAAAAATCTACGGAATTTACGGCAGCCGTAATGTAATACCCTTCGGCTCGTTTGTAAATCGACACGATTTCGCGGCGGTGATGGAAATGGCGGTCAGCATTCCGCTTGGCCTACTGTTTGTCGGTGCAGTGCGACGCGATAAGAAACTGCTATATGTCGTAGCTATTACGTTGATGACGTCGGCGCTTTTGTTGAGCGGTTCCCGCGGCGGCCTTGTGGCTTTGATAGCGGAAATAATTCTGCTTGTAATACTTACAACAAAAACGGAAAGTAGAAAAAGTTTTTTGCTCAAAACTGCATTATCGTTGCTTTTGGTCTTAGCTGCAGTCGGCGGCGCGATTTTTGTCGGCGGCGATACGTCTTTGACGCGGTTTTCGGAAACGGCAGCTTCGGGAGATATTTCATCCAGCCGTTTTCATATCTGGGGCGTTACGTTGAAGATCATCTCCAACAATCTTCCGTTTGGCACCGGTCTCGGTGCTTACACGCAGGCATACACGCAATTCGATACGCTTTCGGGACAGGAAATGGTGGAGCAGGCGCATAACGATTATCTTCAAGTATTGGCCGACGCCGGACTGATCGGCCTCTTCATCGGCGGAGCTTTTCTTTTTTGGTTTTTTCGCGAGGGAATTAGAAACACGCGAAGCAGCAACACGTTTCGCAGGGGCATCGCGGTAGGAGCTTTTGCCGGCTGTTTTGCGATTCTGATTCACAGTATTTTTGATTTTGTGCTGCATATCACCGCGATTTCGATCATGTTTCTCACTCTGATGGCATTGCTTGTATCGTCCGGCAGGAGATTCGAAGACGACATCAAGGAATTCGATGAGCCTCGTCTCAAAGGTCGTCGTTCCGCAAGCGTGGCGTCGATTGGCCAACGAGTTTTAGGAAAAAGAGGCGCTTGATGTTTTTGGTTTTACAAGTCTGCCAAGCAAGCGTATCACCCACCAAACCAAACCGTGCGCGACATAGATCGCTGCAATCGCAAGCAGCGTATATTGTGAATAGAACCACATCAGCATCGCGCCCGCGGCAATTGCAAGCACGAGGAAGAAACTCTGCCGCCCTTTTCCGCCGGTTTTCATGCTCGTGTAGCGAATTGTGGAAACCATTAAGATCGACAGAGTACCGACCAACGCAAAAAGTGCGTATGAATAACGATGAGCCGCCTCCGCGCCGAACGATATTAATGGTTGAGGGGAAAAATGGACGATCGCGGCAAGCAAGCCTCCGGCAGGCGGGATCGGAAGGCCGACGAATGCTTTTTTATCGACCTTTGTTGCACCTTCGATAAGCTTGACAGGGCGTGTCGCCTGAAGATTAAATCTCGCCAGACGGAATGCGCCGCACATCAGATACATAAAAAGCAGAAACATTGCGAGGTATTGTCCGAAAGTGTTTTCGGTAAAGGTATGACCGAACGCCCACGCATAAATTAGAGCGGTCGGAGCAATTCCAAAAGTCAGCACATCGGCAAGTGAATCGAATTGAACGCCGATCTCGGTGGCCGTGCGGGTTGCTCGCGCGACACGCCCATCGACGGTATCAAACAAAATCGCCAGTCCGATAGCCAATGCCGCGTCGTTAAAATAACCGGCGGCCAACTCCGGATTTGCTTTTGCCACGGCAAAGCCGCGCATCGAGGACAAAACGGCCAGATAACCCATCGCGACATTTGCCGCGGTGAAGGCCGTCGGGATGACATATAATCCCTTCTTTAGCCCTCGATGCGGTGGTTTTTGGTCGTTCTCGTTTTCCATAACTGGAATGTGTAAAAGGGAAAATGTGGAAAAGGGAAAAAGCATTTCACTTATAACCTTTTCTCCTTTTCCACTTTTCCCCTTTTCCCCTTTTAACCCTTTCCCCTTTTAACCCTTGCAATGATCGTCTCGCCGCCGCGAACTTTGTCGCCCACTTTTACTGCCAGCTCGACATTGGCCGGCATCAGAATGTCTGTCCTTGAGCTGAATTTGATCAAACCGAATTTTTGACCGCGTTCTAAATTATCGCCTTCTTTTGGCCAGCAAACAATCCGGCGAGCAAGTATTCCGGCGATCTGCGTACAGGTAACGGTGATGCCTTCGCCCTCGATAACGAGGGAGTTGCGCTCGTTCACGAGACTTGAGTTATCACTTGTCGCCGGTAACTTTTTGCCTTCTGTGTAAGCAATGCTCGTAATTGTTCCCGCGATCGGAGAGCGGTTGATATGAACGTCCAAAGGCGACAGGAAAACGCTGACCAGTTTTGAATGTTCGTCATTGTCAATCCTGGTGACACGACCATCCGCCGCAGCAACTATCAATCCTTCGCCCGATGGGACAACGCGAGCCGGATCGCGAAAAAAATAGAGCATGAACAGGGCGACAATAGCGAATATGACCGCCGCCGCCCAGACCTGCACTATCCCAAAACCCACAGCAATCGCTAAGGGGATCAGGACGAATGGAATCCCTTCTTTGACCATAAAACCAAGCCTAAATTTTACACAATTAGGGCTATATTATCTAAGCGCGCAAAAAAGCCCGGTGTTCGCAAACACCGGGCAAAAGGAGGATCGAATTAAAATCAGTGTTAAGCTCTAACCGGATTATCCTTGGCAAAACTGTAAGCGCACCAGGCGGCGATGAGATGGATGACCCAGCCAAAGAGTCCGGCCGTGCCTATCCACGAAAAACCGGTCAAAATCAGCCAGATTATGCCGACGAGAATTCTGCCGTTGTAGATCTGCCCGAGTCCGGGAATTAGTAAACTCAAGATGCCTGCCAGTAAAGGTTCTCGCATACTAAAAAGCCTCCAATGTTCAAATACGACGGAGGATTTTGTATGTTTCAAAAAAAAGCCCGTCAATTTACATTGACGGGCCCTCAAGATTAGCAAGCGCTAATACCTAATCATCATTCCTGCGGATCGGCAATGAAGTCGGCATCGACGACATTATCGACAAGGCTGATAACGCGGCTCGGAACGCTGAACGTAAAACGCTGCGAGTTAACCGTGACGACATACGTCTGGCCGCTTTGGAGGCCGTCGAACGTATAGTAGCCGAACGATCCTGTCGAGGTCACACGCGGCTCGGTAAGAGCGTTGCCCGAGATCACAACTCGCGCGTTGCGAATGCCCTGGCCGTTTGCCGTCATCACGCGGCCCGATACAAACGCAGGTGCCGCCGTCGATGAAAACAGTTCGAGTCCCCAGCCGCCGTTCACGCAGCCCGTGATTACGGTGAGCGATCCGGCATCGTCGCGCATGTAGAGGCTCCACGTGCCGTTGGCGTTTGTGGCTCCGAACACGCTGAGCAGGGAAGGCGTGCCGCCGACAGTGCTGCCCGGCTCGTTGTAAGGCGCCGGCGGAGCAGGCGGGGTAAAGCTCGCTTGTCCGGGCTCCCAACTTGTAGCTTCGAACAGTCCGGTCGTCAAAGGTCCGGCATTGGGCAGAACCTGACCGGCCGAGTCGCTAAATGTCAACGTAACCGGCGTTGTCAGATCAGCCGTGCCGCCTGAATCGGCCATGAGCAGGATATTCTGCCCGCCAGGCCCGATAAGCAGGAAGTCCATGCTGTCAGGAACGTTGTGAGTTACATCATATAGCGTCACGCGCATTGAGCCGATCTGTGCCGGGCCGTTCGCGACTGTTATCGTTGAAGGATAAGGCGAGCCTGGGCCGCCGAACGTCGTACAGATGCTCCCCGTATTAGTATAAATATTCGCTGTGTCGTTTATGTTCAAGACCGCAGCCGACGGCGAGCCGAGATTCGGTCCCGTCAATGTGAGGTTGACGGTCTGCGTCGGTTCGAGAAGGGCATCGCCGCAAGTCGGGACATTAACCGTCCTCGAAGTATCGTTCGGATTAAACGTCACTGTCAGGCCGGTTACGCTGATGTAATCAACGCCTGTCGTGCAGGCTGCGCCGCCTGTCGCCGTACCGTTCGAGGTCGAGAATGTAACGGAATTAGTGCCGCTGACATTGCCCGTCCGCAGCACCGTGATAACGGCCGTTTGCGATTCATCTTCCGTATAGACGGCAGAGCTGAACTGAATCGACGGTCCCGCAGCAGTCGGTGTTGCAGTCGCCGTTCCCGTGAACGTAGCTGTCGCGGTAGCCGTTCCGGTAATGGTGTTGGTTGCGGTGGCTGTCGCCGTTCCGGTTGACGTAAATGTTGGCGTCGGAGATCCTATACAGGAGCTCGTCGTGATGGTGATTGACCATCCGCCGCTGATCGAGCCGAGGTCGATTCCGAGATCGTCTCGGACAAACAGCGACCAGGTGCCGTTCGGAGTTGAGCCGTTAAAGACAGACAATGCAACCGTCGCTCCCGCCGGCGGTGCCGGTGCAGGGAAGACATCGGTCGTCGTGTCGAAGTTTGTCGGCCTGAACGTTCCGCTTGCGATCTGAGTTGCGTCAGGCAAGTTGGCCGCTGCCGCGTCGTCAAAAGTTAAATTCACCCCAACTACGTCGAGGCCGCCACCAGTGTCGGACATGAGCAGAGTATTCTGCCCGCCCGGCCCGACAAGCAACACGTCAACGTCATCCGGGAAAGTATGGCTCAGGCCGGTCAGGTTAACCGTGACTTTAGTAACCGTTCCGGTTAATCCAGCAACCGGGATGTTCGATGGATAGGGTGCACCCGCAGAGTTGTCGTTTATAGTGATCGCTGCCGGATTTGAGAAAGTTGAGGGACACGCAGGACTGCCAGTGGGCGTTGCGGTCGCGGTGGCTGTCGCCGATCCGGTGAAGGTCGCGGTAGCTGTCGGCGTTCCCGTTGCAGTATTCGTCGGCGTTGACGAATTCGTTCTCGTCGGCGTAGTTGTTGCCGTATTAGTGTTTGTAGGTGTCGGGCTCGCCGGTGTTCCGGTGGAAGTCGCCGTCGGCGTTGCGCAGCCGCTGGTTGTGATGTTGATTGTCCAACCGCCGCTGATCGAGCCGAGGTCGATGCCGAGGTCGTCTCTTACATAGAGCGCCCAAGTGCCGTTCGGGTTCGAGCCGTTGAATACAGTCAGAGCGACGGTCGCTCCCGCCGGCGGTGCAGGTGCCGGTAAGACATCGGTCGTCGTGTCGAAGTTCGACGGCCTGAATGTTCCCGAAGCGATCTGCGTTGCATCCGGAAGTCCGGCTGCTGCAGCGTCGTCAAACGTGAGGTTGACGCCTACTAAGTCGAGGCCTCCGCCCGTGTCGGACATCAGAAGAGTGTTCTGCCCGCCGGGCCCGACCAATAACATGTCTATATCGTCGGGGAAAGTGTGGCTTATGCCGGTCACGCTGACCGTCACCCTCGTGACCGTTCCGGTTAATCCCGCAACCGGTATGTTCGAAGGATAAGGCGCACCTGCTGCGTTGTCGTTTATAGTGATCGCCGCCGGGTTTGAGAAGGTCGATGGCGTGCACGCTGGGCTGCCTGTCGCCGTTGCCGTAAATGTTGCCGTTGCAGTGTTGGTCGGCGTAAACGTATTCGTTGCTGTTGAAGTCGGAGTAAACGTATTCGTTCTGGTTGCTGATGGCGTAAACGTGTTTGTTGACGACGGAGTAGGCGTAAATGTCCCCGTTGCGGTTCCAGTCGCTGTATTCGTTGGCGTAAATGTATTAGTCGCCGTTGACGTTGGCGTAAATGTGCTTGTTGCCGACGATGTTGGCGTGAATGTGCTAGTTGCCGACGATGTTGGCGTGAATGTGCTTGTTGCCGACGATGTAGGCGTAAACGTGCTTGTTGCCGACGACGTTGGCGTAAATGTATTTGTTGCCGACGGCGTAGGGGTAAAGGTGTTTGTTGCCGATGATGTTGGTGTAAAGGTCGATGTTGAAGTAGCCGACGGAGTGAATGTCGATGTTTCACTGGGCGTCGGAGTTTCCGTTGCTGTATTTGACGGCGTAAATGTATTTGTAGCCGTTGGCGTCGGCGTTCTGGTGGGCGTCCTAGTGATCGTGGAAGTCGGCGTCAGAGTATTTGTCGCAGTCCCCGAAGGAGTTGGGGTAAACGTTGGTGTTGATGTCGGTGTATCCGTAGGGCCGACAATACGTATCTGGCCGTCAAAGATTTGGCTGGTCGGATTTCCGCTATTAAATCTAAAAACAATATTTGGCGGAGTTGGATCCGTTCGCCAGGTCAAATTCGAAAATGTTCCAACCGCTCCGATGGCGTCAAATCTCAAGTTTATAAGCACTCCGGATCCAAACATTGGATTACCTGTACCGCTAAAACAGGCCATTTTAATAAGACCAGGTGTGAGAGCATTCGGAACGCATGACCACGCAGGAGAGCTGGTTGTTCCGGCAAGGCTGAGGCAGGCATTACCGGTACAGTTCAGGCCGCCCGTCGGGAAAATTACTGCCGGATTATAAAAAATATCGAACTGGTAGGAAATGATGCCGAGGCCGGTCGTTTCCGTTACCTCAACTCCGGCATTGAAAGCAGTAGATCCCACCACCACATTCTTATCTGGAGCGAAAACCAGAACCTGCGGCGTCGGACTTCCCACAACCTCGACTCCGGTAAACGGCACAGTTTCCGTATCGGCCGATCCGCCAAAAAAAGCGGCGGCGCTGAACGTCACGGCGAGTATCAAACCAGATAGTCCGAGACTGCGTGCCCGCAAGCCGCGCGAAACAGCGACACTATTGAGAAACGTTCTGCCAAAATTATTGAGAACACCTGAAATTTTTTCCAACCGGGTCATAAATACTCCTGAATTATTTGAATTTGGGATACAGAATGTAATTTCATCCTTACCTAGATCATTGCTAAGATCGGATATATTTACCCCCACCGTCAATCTGCCGCACTAGCCGCAAACCGACGAAAACAAACCGTTTCGACTCAATAACAATTCTATTAAGTTTAGCCTGAAAATAGCTTATCAAATTTGCCTACTTTAAGTCTATTAAAAAATTGCTTTGTATTGAAATGATTTGTAGTTTATGTCGGAAACGTTATACGGGCGGAAACGCGAGAGTGAACGAGTGTGCGGTCGGTAATGAGGCCTCTTGGCCGTGTGCACGCTCCTTAACAGTCGCGTTTCCGCCCGCAAAGTGTCCCAGATGGCTCGGGACAGTCTAAATCATTGATTTTATTAACTTTCACATTAACTGTCCCACTGATGTTATGAAGCTGGCTCTTGCGGGTCGAGGTAAACTCGATGTTAGAAAGAAACAGCTCTTTGAAAAAGAGGCACCGAAAGAACCAGCTATGACAGTATACATCGGAGTAGATTTTCACCCTTACGAACAAACGGTTGCATATGTAGATGAGAATGACGGCGAGATTCGTCACCGGCAGTTTCGGCATACGGACAAAGCAGCCATCAAGACGTTTTACAACAAAAAAGGAACTGACGCCGTGATCGGAGTAGAGGCTACGGGCAGTCTTTGGTGGTTTGAAAGGCTGCTTGCTTCTAATGGACAGAAGCTGCTGATCGGCGACCCGAGGCTGATCCGGCGCGTTGCACTCTCGAGACATAAGAATGACTTTAGAGATGCCGACACGATCCTGGACCTGCTTGTTGACAGCAGGTTTCCCGAGCTCAGAGTACGCAGTGAAGAGAGCCGTCTCATTTTGCAGGCACTCATTCATCGCCGGTCTCTGGTACAGAAGCGAACCTCTACAGCCAACCAGCTGCAGGCCTTTGCCCGGCAGAAGGGACTCGACAAGTTCCGCATGACGGCAAAGCCAGCACCGGATCGACTTCTTGGAGCGGCATCTGAGAACGAGACCGAAACGCTTGTTGTCAGATCTCGTCTTACTCTTTACGAAACGCTCTCCAGAGAGATAGCCCTCATGGACGAGATGCTTAATAAAGAGGCGGACAAAGAGAAAGATGCAACTCGACTTCGCACTCATCCCGGCATCGGCGTGCTTACCTCTCTCGCCCTCGTGCACACGCTCGGAGACGTAAAGCGATTTCGGCGAAAGGAAGAAGTGGTCGCCTTTGCCGGTCTCGACCCGCTCGATCACAGTTCCGGAGAGAAGAGACGCATCGGTCATATCAGCAAACACGGATCGCCGCTTCTCAGGTATCTGCTCGGCCAGGCAGCACAAACCTGTCGGGCAGCCTCCGTTAGAGAACACTATCTCTCGGTTAGCCGCCGCAGAGGCCGCCCCAAAGCAAAAGTGGCAGCGGCCCGCAAACTCCTCATCAATTGCTACGTCATGCTTCGTGACGGCATCGATTATCAGGAGTTTGCACGGCGGGGAGCGAAGTTGGCTTGTACGATGGGACAGGAGAGGCGATAACAATTTGTTATTCAATAACATGTTGTTATCGGTCTCTGACCCGCTGATGGTACGGCCAGCCATTTTTGAGCAGTCAAAAATGAGCGGATCAAGTTTCATGTAGCAGGCTTCTCCCGCACCGTGCACGAATAGATGATGGAATCGCACCTAAACAGGCTCTTCCAACGAAACACCATTTCTAACTAAAAAAAGGAGGCAATTAAGGTGCTCTTTTTCACGTTTCTTCTAAACATCCAACAAAATTCGCCCCACAAAATACCCGTCTGCCTTGACATCAACCCCAACTTCATAGATGTCCCAACG
>JBJXHF010000009.1:0-84598 GCA_046160805.1 Pyrinomonadaceae bacterium | reverse complement strand
CTCGGCTACCTGAGCCCCGAACAGTTCGAGAGAAAATTCGAAATTTCAAAAAATGAAAAGTTCCGCAAATCAAATAGAAAAGACGTTAGCGTGAGATTCGTGTCCAGTTTTGCTTGACCATATCAGTGCTTTTATGGTAGATGTCTCCAATTGCCGCGTGTGCAAGAAGAATCTCGTCGGTGATGTTGGGAACATTCTTATAACCGTAGGCAGCTTTGTTTATCTCGTATCGCGTGACACCGATAACTGCAACTTGAGGCGATGCAAGGGATGCAAAGACGTTCTTTGCAAAACCTGCTACACCGAGCAGTGCACGTATTGTTGTGATGAGGACCGGATAGTCTGTCGCGAACGCGCACAGGTAATGGCCGATCGGG
Source organism: Pyrinomonadaceae bacterium (assembly GCA_046160805.1). Lineage (GTDB taxonomy): Bacteria > Acidobacteriota > Blastocatellia > Pyrinomonadales > Pyrinomonadaceae > OLB17. The sequence continues at coordinate 84,221 of JBJXHF010000009.1, read as the reverse complement.
AATTCAAGAAAACGCAAGAAAACAGTATGTCGCCCGATACCTTATTGAAGTCGGGCTGCGCCAATCAAAATCAAAACAAAAATCAACAGGAGGAAGATATGTCAGATTTTAAGATCGTCTATTTAATTGTGGAAAGGGGGATCGAACCAAATCGCCAGGTCTTTTGGCGTTCAGCTGGAGCCGCCTTTATGTGCCGGGATGGGAGCATAAATCTAAAGCTCGACATTCATCCGGGGCTTACCTTTAACATCCGCGACCCGAAATCAAACGGTGAGCGGCAAGAAGTTAATCAAATAGCCGGAACACCACCGGTTCAAGTGATTGACGACATCCCATTTTGAGTGGAAAAGGAGGAAATATGGGCTACTACACTTGCTTTACACTCGAGGTCAAAACCGCAGATAACCTTGGGGCCCATCCGGATGATATGGCCATCCTCACAAAGCTTCGCGAGACAAATGAAATGGCCGCATATGCGCTTGATGAGACCGGCTATTCCCATAACGACGCCAAGTGGTATGACCACGAGGAACAGTTGAGGGAATTCTCGCGGTTATATCCGGATGCACTCTTTGTTCTTTACGGAGATGGAGAGGGTTCTGATGATTTCTGGTACGAGTATTTCAAAAACGGAAAGATGCAAAGTGCACTGGTCCGATTGGAGTACGACGAGTACGATGAGTCAAAGCTCGAATAAAAATCGGAGACCTTTGATTTCAAAGTTTTTTCACCCTTTAACGGCGGCACATGAGCCGGTAACGGGGTGCTAAAACTTATGACACAGAGAATCCAATACTTTCTTTTACCTGTTTATGGAAACCGGAACAATAAATGTTTAAGACTTGTCGAGGAAGTAACAGGGGAAGACCTTCCTTCGACCGACGACGATATTTGGGAGTTATTCTCGAAGATAACCGGCCAGACCCGTCTTACAACCCATTTCTACTCTAGGGCCGATCTCTCACAAAATAATCACTCGCATCCAGTCAAACCCCCAGATTCAACCGCCTATGAACCCGTATGCGGCTGGCATGACATAGATGTTTTCAGTGTCAGCTATGACGACATCGAGATTCTTATCGATCGGCAGATCGACGGCGAAATCGAGGTCCGTGTATGGCGAAACGGCAAGAACGAAGACTACCCGTACGCAAAGATGACCTTTGCGGTTTATGTGTACATTTGCGGTCACTGCGCGAGAAGCGATGTCGAAAGTGCACAGTGCGAGAGTTGCGAATTCTGCACGAATTGCTGCTTACACATTGGGGCTGGCTCAGAGCCGTTCCATGTGGTCAGAAATGCCGAAGATCGACGGCTCCATGTCTGGCCTTTTAGCCAACTGATCGCGGAGATAAACCGCGATCGCTCAGGCTCATGGTCAAACTACACGGCCAAAGATTGGGAAGGCGGCTGGCAGGAGTTCGTTGAAGGAAAGGAATACGAATTGGTGTCACCGGCGAGCGGTTTCGAGACCGAACATGAAGCAAAGAGCTTTTGTGACGAAGTATTCGAACGTGAGCTTGATAAAAAGGTCAGCCTTACGCAGGTCCATGAATCACTTGAAGCCGCGATCGATGCGGCCTGTGATCAGGATACTCAGAACGCAATAGCTGATGAGTATAGACGGCAGATCAGGCTTCGATACGAAGCGGACAAACAGAAGTCTGCGACCTGGATAGCGAAAGCACAGGAGGCCTATAGCGGCATAGGAGGAGAACTACAGGAGGTAAATCATGGGAACTAGAAGCCTGACAATTGTTCTTGACGAGGACAACCAAGAGATATGTGTACTTTACCGTCAAATGGACGGGTATCCAACCGGACACGGAGCCGATTTGAAGGACTTTCTTAAAGGATTTTCAGTCGTAAACGGATATGGATCGTCAACTCCCAACAAGGCAGCAAACGGAATGAGCTGTCTTGCAGCCCAGATGATCGCACATTTCAAGGAGGGTATCGGCGGTTTCTATCTGCATCCGAGTGGAACTCGAGATTGTGGTGAGGAGTATGTCTACACCATCTATCTCGACAACACCGGCAAGAAGCAATCGAAACGCTTGAAGCTGAAGATCCAAGCCGGTGCGGTCACGTTCTTTGGCTTTCCCGGAACAAAGCAGCCGAACATGCCGGTCATCTACGACGGTCTTGTTCGGGACTTTAACCCGGTATTGGTCGAGGCTGATTGGAGAAACCGTGAAGAAGAACCGGTCAACGATTTTCTTGACGAGCAGATCCACTCATCCGACATTATTACCACCGACTGATCACTCTCACCTATCTTACACAGCTCAACAGAACCGCCCGGATCCACTCGTTGAGTTCTCTACCTCCAACGAATGCCCCGGGCGAATATCCATTCAAAAACGAAAACACAAAACGGAGAAAATATGGGCATAAAAAGCTTAACTATTGTCCTCGATGATGAGGGCAGGGACATCTGTGTCCTGTCGCGCAGCATCGACGGATATCTGACCGGCCACGGCGACGACCTGAAACGGTTGTTGCGTGGCCATGTTATTACAAGGGAGTCTCGATCAAAGGACCATCGGAAGATCGCTTTCAGCATGGGACATCTGGCCGTCATTTTGATCAAGGACTATAGGTGGGGGATCGGGTTCTTCGAACTCCTTCCAGGCGGAACGCGAGACCAGGAAGCGGAGTACATATACACCGTATACCCGAGGCATACCGCCTCCAAAATCCCGTCGCTTCTTAACCTTAGGATCGAAGCACTATTTCCACAATACACTGGCATTGACTTACCTAAGGATTACACATGGACAGTTATCTACGACGGTCTCCTAGACGAGTTCAACCCAAACGAGGTTCAGGCCCAATGGGAATGCATTGAGGATGAACTTGACCATCTTGTAGATACCGAGATCGCACTCGCGGAGTCGGCAACTGCAAGTTCACATCTGAGAGCACGAACACGGGGGACATAAATGAAAACGAAAATAAGCATAAATAGTGAAAATCGTTTGTACATCATTCCCTGTAAGTTCGGAAAAAGACGTAAGGCTTACACCTGTCTCGGATTCGAATATGCATTCGATAGACGTAAGGCCATCGCTCTCTGGTTGATCGAACATGGAGTCCGGGTCCCAATTCCAAAAATGGAAAGCATAGGCACAGTCAGCGGGTATCGGGAATACGAAACTCTGAACAATGCCGCAAGGAATCACTACGAGAATACCAACGAAAGGTGTCCGGTCGAACTATGCCCCGAACTCGTCGGTCTCGAAGGCCGACGCGTAGAGGTAATAGACCGTTATGGGAAGAAACGACGCTTTTATGTCGGTAAGAGCACGGGCTGGATCCCATGTCATTTGGAGATCGCAAGGATCGATTCTAGTGGCGGCCCGGCAGTAATTGGAGCACCTTTTCAAATGGTCACTATCATTCAGGACGCAAACAGGCGGTACTAAACTGTCGGACGTTTTTACTTAGAACGACCGTTTGGCGGCGACAAAATCCAAGACTGTCACAAAATCAAACCAAAATAACATAAGGAGGAAAAAATCATGACGAGCAATTCGCGATCGGAGCTATTTACAAAAGCCGAGATCTATGAACTGCAAACTTGGGCAAACGGCTATCTAAAGGCCCTGGATACTTATCTGGGGCCGAAGGACTTTGTCGAAGACGATTGGGTCGAGTACACGTTCATATCGGGCGAGACGGTCGATGTTCTGATTTCGATGGACAGGGACGAAGCAAATCCAACCTTTCGAACATATGAGGCATGGGCTTGTCGAATCAAGACAGACAGTAACGGTAAACGGATCACAGACACATTGGATAGTGTTCGGCTGATCTGAATACTCCATCACTCTCCCATTACATTCACCACAGTTTAGATTTCACAAAAACAATCAGGAGGAAAAAATAATGACAGCGAAAACAAAAATGAAAAGGGAGCCTGGAACTGCGTCATCGGTCTCACAGCCCGACTACAAGATGATAGCTTTTGAGGATCTTCAAACATCGCCTACAAATCCGCGGCGAAGGATTGATGAGCAGACGATCGCACAACTTGCGGAAAGTATTCGAACGCAGGGCGTTCTCGAACCTCTGATCGTCCGCATCAAAGGAAAGAAGTACGAGATCGTGTGCGGCGAACGGCGATATCGCGCCGCAAAGGTAGCGTCTCTGACTGAATTGCCTTGTCTTGTCCGCGAGCTTTCGGACGAGCAAGTGCTTGATATTCAGATCCACGAGAATCTTCACCGTGAAGATATTCACCCGATGGATGAGGCCTACGGCTACCAGTTCCTCAAAGAAAAGCTGAGCTACGAAACACGCGAACTTGCGCTAAGGGTCGGAAAACCCGAGGGCTATGTTCTGAATCGACTCAAGCTCAACCAGCTGATCAAGGAGGCCCAAAAGGACATTGACGATGAGCATCTGCCGCTTACCTATGCCCTCGAAATTGCGAAGTATACTCCGGAAATCCAGAAGCACATCTACGCCGAGGTATACAGGAAGGAGGGCAAGTATCAGGGAGACCGCTGGATCGAAACACCTGTTAAGGGTGAGACGGTTCCGTGGAAATCATTTATTGACTGGATCAATAAATATATCCACCGAACGCTTTCGAAAGCACCGTTCGATCCTAAAGCGACCAGCTTGCGGCCGGACGGCCTTCCTTGCGTCAAATGTCCCGAGCGGACAGGCGCGGTGGTCAGCCTTTTCGAGCCAAACAGGATCGGCAAGAAGGACGCTTGTCTGAATCCCGCCTGTTATCAGCAGAAGGTTGAAACGCACGTCGTGGTTCAACGTAGCACATTGGCCGAACTTCGAAAGGTTGATGTGTCAGAGGTTCCTCTAGTCCGCAGCTGGTGTTATACAGACGGGAAGGACTACCTGGGGACAGAATCGGCAATTGTCATCAATGCGAAGCGCGGCGGAAGTGATAAGGAATGCGATCAAGCCATCAGTGGTATTGATATTGAGCCGGAGAATTACGGCCAGATCGTTCAGGTATGTCTCAAGACCAGCGGATGCAAGATCCACTGGCGCCAGTCGACAACCTCGTCCACCGCCGACTCGCAAACGGAGGCAACCGCTGAAGCTCAAGCATCCGAGCGATTGGAAGCACATCGCGGCCGGCGCGAGGAGATATGGAACGCTAAGGTTGCTGAAACATCCCGGGTCCGTGTTTTCAAACAGGCGGCGGAAGAATTCGAAAAGAAGTTTGGCATCACGGATGTTGGAACTGATTTTCTGCCGCAGCTTCTCGCCCGGTTCTGGGGGATGACTGCGTCAGGCGACTCGAACAATCTGCATGGTGTGGTCAAACGCCTCGTAGGAGAGTGGGACGCTAATCCGAATAACGGCAACGGGATTTACATGCCCGACCGCCGCGCCGCGATCGAAGAGTTTAAGAAAGTCGAGCGTGGCATGCAATTCCGCATTCTGTTCCTACTTATTCATGGACACAAGGGAACGATCGGCCATGGCAATAACTACCGGTCCCAGACAGAAGTGAAAGAGCTTGCCGCAGAATTCGGGATCGACTATGGCCTGATCGATGCGGAAGTAAGACTCGAGTTTTGCGCAAAGAAGCACAAAGAGCCTCACGAAACCTATCTCGATGCCGTCCAAAAGGGAGGAGGAGATGCGGCGGTACCCCGACTCTTTTCAGAAAAATGGAAAGCAACAGATTAGCCAAGCTCACCTAAAACATTCCCTGAAAAGCAACAGCCGGGCATAAGCCAAATGCTGCTTCGAGCGGAACACAAAAACAAAACAACAGCACAACGGAGGAAATATGTCCCGATTTTAAGATCGTGTATTTGCTTGTCGAAAGGGGCTTTGAACCCAATCGGCAAACACGTTGGAGGACAGCCGGCAGCGCGTTTGTCTTCCGGGACAGAAGATCCATTTCAAAAGTACTAAATCAAAAAAACAAAATAGGAGGATATAGTAATGAACGAAAACGGTTCAACACTTATGGCGCACTGCGGTGCGCGCAAAGTCACACGGTACGAACTGAAGGAGTTGCCTCTTCCGGAGGCAACAAAAACACATCAGCCGCTCCCACATTTCCAGATAGTTGAGGTTCTTGAAGAAGCTCTCTCTTTCCGTCATCTTCGCGTCGTAAAAGACGAGTATGCCGTCTCGCAGGACGGGTTGAAGATGTTTGGGGTCATGGATCTCGATGCGGCATTCGAAGGAGGTCGTTTCTCGATCGGTCTCCGCAATTCGAACGACAAGTCGATGAGGCTTGCCTTAACTGCCGGTTACCGCGTCTTCGTTTGCGACAACATGGCATTTTCGGGAGATTTCTCGCCGCTGCTTCACAAGCATACGTCGAAACTTAATCTTACCGATTCAATTGCCGTAGCAGTCGATCGCATCTATCGAGGCCTTGATTCTATAGCGAATCAGATAAATCTGATGAGGGAATATGGCCTGACGGACAATGACGCACGGCTTATCATCTACCGAGCCTTTGTCGAGAGGGTGCTCAAAGGTGTCCCGCGTCAACTAATGCCCGCGGTACATGCAAACTATTTCGATCCCGGTCCTGAGGATTTTCGCTCGCGAAACCTCTGGTCGTTATCGAATGCGTTTACCTCTGCGTTCAAGTCACTCGGACCGTTGAAACAGTTCGAGGCGACAGCGAAACTCGGTCTTTATATATCCGGGATAAAGGATGAAGCAGCCAGTGTGGAAGAGCGACCTTTATTTGACTGTGGCACGGGAAGATTCCGTCTAATCAAAGGAGAGGACGGAGAATTAAAGGAGGAAGAGATCCAGGACGCATCCGAGTGGGGCGATACTGAGGATCAAATAGATTCAATGGTCGAGGAGGAAGCTGCGAGAGCTACCGCCTGACCAAAATTCAAGGAAGTGTGAAAAACATGCTTCCTTTTTTCTTTAACTGATTATTCTATTCTTCCCAAACCGATCTTTACTCAGCCTTCAATAATAAATTCTACATAAAGTGGTTCAGAATTATTAGATTTTTCGGGATTTCTAACAAACGAGCCGCCAAAATGTACATTTCTAAGAAATTTGTCTGTGTCCGGAGCAGACAGTCTAAGTTTGTTGCATCTTTCAACTATATGCATTTTCTCATTACCGTCCGGGCCCGCTTCATCCGCCAGTATGACCCTGCCCTTGGCTTTCAGCTCTAGTGTGTCCATTAGCTCTTTTTCCGGCATTCTCCAGCCCCCCTTATCTTTATTTTTAGTCTTAGCAAATTCTTGGTTTGTCGGAATCATTGCGACCAATTCCGGACTTTCCATTTTTTCTAGGCCACTTTTTTTGAGCGTGGCATTGTGACTTCCGTGATGTCCTACTTTATAAAAAACGGTGCGCTTCAAAAGGTCGTTGACGTTTATTTCAACCGTATTTCCGGCGTCATCAATCCTTTCCCATTTTAGCTTTTGCCACGAGATCCAATTGCCAAACTGAGCATCACCCGGAAAGATCAAAACTTTTCGGCTTTCGACTAGCTCAATTGCGATAGCCAAACAAGTATTATTCGTAATACCGTCAATGTTCAAGGCCAATTCGCCAGCCATCCCCAGCCATTCGTCATCGATACGCCGCCAGGAATTGTCGTCGAGTTCGTCAAATCCGTAGGTGTCCCTGAAAAAGTTCGGCGATACATCCTCCTTAACCATGTCATATCCCACCGGATATTTGTCGTCGAATGGCAGGTAAGTGTTCGTGTCAAAATCCGGATCGTCGACATCGGTCGCGGCGGCAAGAAAACTGTCGGCAATCGCCATCCTCAGATTCTTTCGGTAGCTTTCTTCTTCGGGGGATTCTTCGTCATTTAGCAGTTCAAAGTCCTCCGGCGGCCCCAGAACGTAAATTCTTACCCCGTCAAAGCCGGCAAGAATAAATGATTGGGCGGGCGAGCAGTATCGTGGCGGCTGGGCGACACTTTTTTCTAAAACATACTTCCATGTGTCGGCGTTTGTCATGCTAAGTTCCGGTTCTTCGCTACCACTTAGTCCGACGGGGGAATCGGCGTCCTCCTCGCCCTCACCAAAAAACTCATTGACCAGGGAATTGATTGTTCCTCTCAATGGAGTCGATGAGTTCATCTGGTTGAGAGCGGCCCGGAGGCCACGTTTTTTCTTTTCAAATCTTTCGCGAACCTCCTTAAATTTAGGGTCACTTTGATTTTCTGTCCAGGCGACCCAAACCTCGTCAAATACGAAGTCAGGATCTTGAAAAATATCCTTCGCTAACTTAAAGCCTGAAATATGATCGTAGTGTTCGTGCGTTAACGCGACCACATTTAACCTCGAATTTGTCTCGATTTTTATGTCGTCGGCAACTGCCTTCATTATCGTTGAGCCAAACTTCGTCCCAAGAAAAATGCCGCAGTCGATCATCATATTGAAATTCTTCGTGCCTTTTTTCATGAATGTCAGAAGAAAACAATCTCCGAGCCCCTGCCGGTACATCCTGACGCGAACTGAAATATTTTTTGCCACGATATTTTTCCTCCATTGGGCCACAAGTTGGGCTTGAAAATGACTAAAAATTGCGGTGAAGCAGTGCAAAGGGCTCGTCATTGTTTACGTTGTCCGTCGTCCCAAAATAGGTCGCTCGCATTACGCTGCCATCGACACCGGTTCGGTAATTTCGTTGGCGAGTCAGACGCTCATTTTCAATAAACAGGTTTTTGTCCAACAGCACCTTGTCCTCAAAATTCTTGACGATTGCGTAGCGTAAACTTAAATCCTGAAGATCGAGGATCAGTGTGCAGCCGCCGCGAAACTTGAAATTCGGTTCCGTCTTTTTTTGCTCGTCCGTAAGCAGGTCCCATTTTAGCTTTTTGTCGTATGGAATTGTCCGGTACTGCGTAATCGAGATTATGACCTGATTCAAGGTATTGCCATCAGGTCCGACCCTTCTTGCCCCGCGCAACGAGTGCACCTCGAATGTGTATTTGCCGGAAAATCCAACAAGATCCTCGCCGTCCTCAAATTCGAGACCATTGACCGGCTCATGTGTTTCAGGCGAGTACAACAAATGTAAGCCGGTTATTTCTTCGAATTTCATTACTTCCTTAGGCGTGTCGGGGTCATCGGGATCGCCAATACGTTTAAACTCGACGAGTACGTCACTTAGAGCACTTTTTCCCGCCTCGGTAAGGATAAAGATCCGTTCCCGGACAGTTTTTGATTGCCATGATCCGGTCTTCAAGTTCTTAAAATGTTTGCGAAAACTATCAAAATCACCGACGTCCAAGGGATCGCCGTCAAGATAATCGAGTCGATGAACAAATTTTCTTAGGATTTTGGCAATTTCTTTAAATACTTGCAATTGCTCAGTATTGTCCTTCGCAAAACGTTCCCAGCTTAAACTTTCCGGCGAAAGGGTCCGGATATCGCGCGGGTAAATACCGCGCCGTTTGAACGCATCGATCAGAGCTATCCGATAGCCCATCTCGTCATTCGGAACCAGATCGATGTCGGCAGTGACTATCGCGCGCAGATAGTCGCCAAATGATATATCGACCGGCGGACAATAATCGAGAGCCCGAATACACATATTCAGAATGTGCTTCGAACATTTCGCGGCCTCGTTGGCGAGACGGTTTACAAGGTCGGGATGAAGTTCGCCCTCGGGCAGTACGCCTGTTCCACTGGTCGAAATTCTCAACAGATCTGCAACTCGTCGTTTGTAAATCGCCAGAAACGTGTCGAAAACAGCGGCTACTAGGAGAGCCCCGCGTTTGTGTGGTTCGTCGATGGTTTGATATTCGGCCGGATCCGGGGCTTTCGGCTTCCATTCCTTCTTTTTTTCACCGAATTCATCTGTTTTCTCATCGAATGTACCTATCGCGTCTCTCAGAGCGCCATACTGCCCGATCGCTTTGCCGAATTGCTGGGCTAACTCGCCAAGTAGATTCTGGGATTCGAGCCGCCCGCGTGTTTTTGCGATCTGGTGTTTGAGTACCTCGGGAAATGAAAAGTGTTGAAAGAGAGCGACAATATCGGCAAATGCTTCGTGAAACGCGAGAGTATCGCGATGGCTCGCCTCGACAAAACGGCGATGCATGCCGTCGAGCAAGGCATGTGTCGTCTCGTGGGCAATAATGTCATGCGACAGGCACGTGAACACCAGGCCGTTTGGCAGGAACTCACCCGGCGCGTTGTTCACGGCCGGAAAATAGCCGAACAGTAAAGCCTTTTTCGCAGGGCTGTAATAAGCGTTCGCCTGTCGCAACGCGTGCGGATAAATCCTTAGTCTTTGAACGTATTTGTCCGCTTCCTCGGGATGTGTCGCAACTGTGGGAGCAGCAGTAGGAGGCCTGTAAGGCGACCACAAGGCTTTGCGGCCAAGAGCTTTTTCAAAATTCGTGATTGTGGTCATCGCGACTGCATATGTCATCTGCTGGTGAAATTGTGGATTGCCTTCGGACGGTGACAGACCATCTTGTGCGAGGATATGCTTATCGTTTAAGTCGACAGGCTCATAAAAACACTTACTTGCCGGATCGTAATCAACGATTTCAAGATATTCGCCGATGGGCCCGGGTTTTAGACTTTCTTCCCAATCGATCTTAAAAACCGCTTCGTTAACCAATGCGGTATCCAATTGGGCCGAAAGACTCGGGTCAAAACTATAACCACGAAGACGCCTAAACACTGGATCGGGAATACTCATAACTTTATCGAAGTCCTCACTAAATTGGTTTAAAAACAAATTGCAACCACAATACTTTTTAGACACCGGTTTCCGGAAACGGAAAGCCATTCGGGATCGGCAGTTCGCGAACAAAGTGCCGCCGCAACCCTAAGTCACAAGAGGCATATCCCCAATTGATTAGTCTTTCCTGTGTACCATTGTCCAGTTTCCTAAGCGCGGTTGCGATATTTGCGAGATCGGAGGTCTTATTAACCGGGCAACTGAGCGGTGATTTGGCAGCGTGGGATTCGATGGACCAGAACGCTCCTGTTCTTATTTTGGATTTGTAGGCCTCGATCAATTGACGCCGTCGCAGGCTTCTTACCTGATTGTCTATCGTAAAGAGAACCCGAACCGCCTGTGAGGCCCAGTTGCCGCGGAGGCGGGATTTTGCCTTAAATCCAAGGCCCGCATCGCTAACCAGGATCGTCTTGTATCGTTTCCACGCGGTTTCAAGTCCGAGATTGTCGTATACGCCGCCGTCTACAAGAATTACCTTTTTCTTATATTCATCACACGGCAAATCGGTCGCGCTATCAGCAGTAAAATCATTGGGATCGAGGCGAAGTTCAACTGGTGATAAGATCGGTGGAAATGCTGAGGAAGCAGCGACAACTATCGCAAGATCGATCCTGGGATTTTTGACCTCTCCAACCCTGTAATCGCGCATGTAGGGCTTCATAAACCGCCACAAAACGCCGGATTGGACATTGGTCGCATTGAAAACAAAACGCGGGTTATCGGTGATGTCCTGTAGGTTTGTCGATCCAAACAAATATTTCCGGTAGTAGCTAGCAATCTTGTCGCCGATGGTGCCGAACCAAAAAGTTCCCTTCAAAACCGAGTAAACATCGATTGTGTGCGAAGCAAGGTTTCGTAGCGGAGTAATGATTTCGTCATTAAATCTAACGCCGATGCCGTTCTGAAAAGCCAGCTTATTCCAGTTCATTGCCAGTACACCAGCGGTGATTGAGCCACCCGAAACACTTGAGATGCGGCTGAGTTTTGCCAGCCAGCCGATCTCATTTAAGCGCCACAGTACACCGGCGTGGAAGAGCATTGCCCTATAACCACCGCCCGAGAGACACAGCGCGGTTCCTTCTTCCGGGTTTTTACCTTCGTCAATGTCTAGATAATGAACGGGCTGGCAAGCCGCATCGATTTTTTCGACTAAGGGGTTGAAAGATGAATTCTCTGTCGTTGGCAGATCTGACATTGTAACTCCTATTCAAAAAATTTGAAATTTCCCTCCACCAAAGGATAAACCGACTGACTGCATTCTTTTTTTGGCTACTATTATCTTTGTTACGGCTGTTTTTCACGGAATATCGTTACCTTTTTGTTTTTGTCCCCGATTATCGCCTTGCCGCGGAACATATGCATATGTCCCTGTAAGCCGCGATTGGTTTCAATTACATTTGCCTCGGCCTCGTTTTTATACTCGTCAATTACCAGGAAACCGAGACCGTCAATTTCGTCAGTTTCCTCATATGTTCCAATGGTTCCGTCTTTGTCACTCTGATTGCCAAGCTCAAGGTTTGTCAAAGCAAAAGACAAATCGGCTTCATCACCTTCACATCTCAGTTCCAGCATCTCAAGTGTGGTATATTTGCTGGCGCGATAAAATCTTTCCTTCATTTCCGCCATTTTACTTATCCTCCGTTTCCGATAATTTTCCGTTTTTAATAATTAGATCATTTAGCTTATCCAGTGCCTTTTCATCATTCGCATCAGATTTATCGCGTTTGATACTACGGATTACCTTAATAATATCCTCCTCCTTGCTCGTCTCGATTATTTTGTATTTAGCCAGGTCAGCCTTGAAATGCGCATCTTTGCTCATTTCTTGCACGATACTTTGGATTCGTGTCGAGGATGCAACTCGATCGGTCTTTAGAGTGGCTTCAAGTCTGTTTAACGTTCGTAAAGACAGTACTTTAGCGCCACTTTGTTCTTTTGTTAGCGGATCGGGTTCTGTCAGGCCTTTTACCTTTCGCACCGCTTCCTTTGCTGCATCGGCTTGTAGACTGGTATCCACTTTTAATTCTTGCAGGGCTCTCGGGAGAGTTCCCGCATAAAAATACCGGATTATGTCTCCGAGTGCCGCATCGAGTGTATATAAATCAACATCCTGCTCCTTCAACTGTTTTAGCATCTCGGCCAAAACCCGATTTCGGGAGGTTTGCATTTTTGTGATCAAAACGTCGGCGGTTTGTTCTTGAAAATAATGGATGCTGCCGGATTTGCGTGTGCCTCGAAATGCGATCAGAGAGGCATTGATGATTGTTTTTGCTCGCTCGCCATTAGTGATCGTGCCTGCCAGATTGCCGCCTATATCAATTGCGTCGGACAGAAAACTGCCGGACGCGCGTTTTACATAGAGGTCATTTTCAAATTGAAAATAATTATAGTCGATGACTCTGATAAGCCTTTGAATGGTTGCGTCGCGAATTCTCTTGGCTTTTGGTAAATTGACTTGATTTCCGTTGTCACAAACTACGCGTCTGGTTGTGTAGCCCTTTCCTCTTATCGATTCTTCGACAATTATCGTTTGGCCAAAATAAGCGCACTCATATGCGACGATATTATCTTCCAGTTGGGCAATTTCGTATCGTGCAACCCTTTCCACTACTGCGGGTTTAACCGGAGTGGTTTTGGGACATCCGACTGTGAATAAAGCAACGCAAAGGAAAACAAAAAGGAGGATTTTTCTCATATAATCTCCATACCCGCTCAAAATTTTAGAAAGTGCTCCTCGATCTAAAAGCTTTGGAAACTGGGAAAGGTTAGATAGCTGTGTTCACGCTCTCCCGGTTTCAAGCCAATTACATTAAGCTCCAAGGTCGAGGAGAAAAACTGTGGAATCTCCTTGAACCACCTAACAGGTGCAGTAATGCAACGTATCGAATAGATCACGCTACATTAGCCAGTGTCCCGCTGCATAAGAATTGGTTGCAATCCTTTTCATTCTTCCAAACCAAAAGGCTCAATTCGCGGATTTGAAAACGGACCTTCGATATTTTTTTTGTCTTTTGACGCGATTGCCGTCTCTTCAACCAAGATACTGTAAAGGCTGTCTTGTGGGTCAATTTCCACCACTCCAAAATCTTCATCAACATCTTTCCTGTCAAAACCAAATTTCTTTGCCACTTGCGCAAGTGTTGGCTTTTCGCCTTTCCAATTGACACTGTAAAGCATCTTGCTCATAAAAAAACTCCTTAGCAATCTATTGTAGAAAATGATGGAGAAACGTCAAAAAACACTCCTCCATCTTGCCAGTGCTGTTTATTTGTCTTTACAGTTACAGTCTTTTTTTTTCGTTTCAGCGGTAGGTGACCCGCTTTGCCCCAGCAAGGAGCCGAGTAAAAATGCAATTTCTAGGTCTGAGCCCTCACCTTCGCCAAAGCTCAAATGGCCAGAATCAACTAAATCACCGAACTCACCTAATTCAGTCGAAAACTCTCCTTCAGGCAATAAATTTGGGTGCGGTGGAATAGGAGGAATTGGCGGAATCGGAATACCCCTGCAGAGAAGGGGATAGCGGCGGCAAAAATCAATAATCGGTGGAATTTCGCCGCGACAGAGCTGCGGGAAACGCCGACAGATGTCTAGAAACGGCGGTCGACATATCCACGGATAGCGCTGGCAAATGTTAATCACAATCGGCGGGAACTTGTCGGCTAAGGCGCAGCCGTTAATCACGCCGAAACCGTAATCAAAATCGTAGCCAGTTGTTCCCAAATCCTGCGCCGTTGAAGTAATTAAACTACGCATTGCGGCGGGACTCGTCGAAGAATCGGCGGGATTGTGAGGTCTCCGGCTGCGGACAGCCGCGAACACGCCCGAAACCACCGGACAAGCGGCTGATGTTCCGCCGTCCGCCGCATATACGCCCGAACCTTTGAAATGCGTGTAACCCGAAATATCGGGTTTTTGCAAGGTCAAACGTCCCGGTCCGATAGCGGAATAACCGACGCGGTTTTTGGTCGTATCAATTCCCGCCACGCAGGTTACAAACGGCGATGAATTAGCTCCGTAAATCGCTCGTGTGGTAACCGGCGGTGTTCCCGGCGGACTGGCGCAGCGCCCATCAGGACAATCTTTTCCGCAATTGCCGGCGGCAAACAGAATGTCCGCTCCGGCGCGTTCGAGCGTGGCGACGATACGATTGAACGGATGATTCGTGTTGTCGCTGTAGTTGCCGGGATGTCCAACCGGAAAATCCCAACTCGGATGAAACATTCCCCAACTGTTGTTGACTACCAACGAGCGAAGTTCACCCGGACGACGCGGCGCACTCATAACCGCCAATAAATGGCTGTAAGCGCGAATCGCGTCCGACAAAAAGCCGCTCATAATGGTTGGACCCGTTGCCGTTGAAGTCAGCAAAGCGATGTCCAGAATCGTGCATTTCGGAGCGGCGATGCAGACATCGAAAGCGCACATCGTGCCGTGTCCGACTGGAGCCGAGCCGGGCGTAACCGCTGGATTCGGACTCCAACTGCGTGCGGCGTCGAAAGTCGGATTTTTCCCTTTGCTGTTCAGGTAAGCCATATTCACGCCCGTATCAACGATGGCAACGAGAACGCTACTTCCGTCCATTCCGCGTGAACGCATTGCCGCCGTGCAAAGAAGCCGTTCAACGTCGGCATCCGTTCCCAACGGCGGTGAACCCGGACATATTATCTGCGGCTCCATAGCGACATCGGCATACACATTAACAACCGAACTGTTTTGCGCCGCTTCTTTTTCCAGTTTCGGAATATCGGACTCTTCAACCGTCCCGCGCACCAAAAAGGTTGCGTTTTTCGGCGCATCATCAACCATGAATGCGGCGTTCAGGTCGAACAATTCGGCTTCGGGGAAATCAACGGCATTCAAGTTCGGCAATATTACTGCCGGAAAATCCTTGTCGTAATTAACCGTGCTTAATTGTTGGGTCGCGCTGATGTCCAATTTAACATCTTCAACATTCGAGTCGGTAGCTATCGCTTCCAAAGCCGCAAACGCATTGTTTTCCAGCTTTTTGCTATAAGTTACTTCGACTATTACATTTACTTTAGACATATTTTTCCTCCTTTTGTTAGGGCTGATAAATTTCAAAGAACATCAATATCAAGTATTCATTCAGGTTAATTCCACACGCGTCGCAGAATTTAAAATTGGTTAGTCAATCCTTGTGCAATTGACATGATTTGCCCATCTAAACGTAATGCTTGCTATTCGAGGGCCTGCGCGCTATAAATAATCTGCGAAAAACATAATATGCAACGTCTCGTGCATCGTTCACGGGAATCTCTGTTTAGTAATCAGAAAGTCCATGTTTCCAAGTCGGTTTGAAGCTATCTACTTCTGAACGCACCGAAGAGGCAATAAAGGTATCACTTTTGAGCTTTCGCCGACTGTGCAAATAGGGCCATGATAAAGCAACGGGTAATGGAATGGGCCGCATGTCAGAAATGTTCACTTGCGTAGAAATCACTGATCTGCTTATCGACTGGACCAATGGAAACACTCAGGCCCAGGACCAGCTGTTCCCCTTGGTTGAAAAGGAACTCCATCGGCTTGCACACTACTATATGCGGAGCTTCAAGCCGGGAAACACAATTCAAACGACCGCGCTTATAAACGAAACGTATATTCGCTTGATCGATCAAAAACGGATTAATTGGCAGAACCGTGCGCACTTCTTCGGCATCGCGGCAAAGATGATGCGCCGGATCATGCTTAATTATGTTCGGGATCGGAAACGACTAAAACGCGGCGGCACTGCTATTGCCGTTTCATTGTCAGACACGGAGATTGTCTCTGAGGCGAAGTCAGAAGAACTGCTTGCCCTTGACGAGGCACTTAAGCAGCTATCGAAATTCGATGAACGAAAAGCCAACGTTGTCGAAATGAGGTTTTTCGGGGGACTCAGTGTCGAGGAGACCGCCGAAGTACTCAAGGTTTCAAGAATCACGGTAATGCGGGATTGGCGGATGGCGAAGGCATGGTTATACAAGGAAATGACGGGTAATGAGAGCGAGGGCAGGTTGGCAGCAAGTTGAAGATCTATTCCACTCCGCTTTGGCAGTCAAAGAGCCATATCGACAGCAACTGTTGCGCGCTCGGTGCGACGGTAACGAACTTTTATTGAACGAAGTAAATGCCCTTCTCAACGCTTACGAATGCGACAAGAACACGCTTGATGAATCCGTATTAGAATTGGGTTTCGCTGTCATTAGCGAACAGAATAAAGAAGAATCGCTCGTGGGTCGTACGGTTCTAAGCTACACATTACTTGAGAAATTGGGTGAAGGGGGAATGGGCACGATCTACCTTGCTCACGACGCGCGACTAAATCGGGAGGTCGCGCTAAAATTCATTTCGTCCGAATATTTCGATAGCGACCTTCTGAAAAAACGACTGTTACGCGAAGCGCAAGCCGCCGCCAAACTCGACCATCCGAATATCTGTCCAATATACGCCATCGAAGAAGTCGATGGACTCAATTTCATAGTGATGCCTTGCATCTCAGGACAGACGTTGGCCGAACTGATAAAGGACGGGCACCATTTCAGTCAGCAGGACATCCTCTCAATTATTGAACAAACCGCAGATGCTGTTTCTGCGGCCCATGCTCAGGGGATCATACATAGAGATATCAAGCCAGCAAACATAATGCGGGATGCGGCCGGTCACATTCAGGTTCTGGACTTTGGCCTAGCCAAGTTGGTAAGTCCTCCGGATCAGATAACAAACGGCAGACATTCCACAGAGGACTCTACCGGTCTCGTATTTGGGACAGTCTCATATATGTCGCCCGAGCAGCTGCGCAACGAACGGCTCGATTTTCGAACCGACATCTACAGCCTTGGCGTCCTTATATACGAGCTTTGTACGCTTAAGAATCCGTTCCTTCGGGCAAGTCAGGCGGACACGATCTCATCCGTTCTCAATCACGCTATAGATTTTAAGGTGCTTGACACTTCGCCCGGTCTGTTTCTTAAACCTACTATCCAGAAGTGTTTGGAAAAGAAGCGGAGCGATCGATACACTTCCATGGATGAGTTGACTCTTGCGCTGAATGCTGTCCAGCACGATGTGACATGGCGAATTCCTTTGTCTAGCGTCAGGAGTGCGGGTAAGTGGATCTCAATTGCGCTTCTTTTCCTGCTAGCCGCCTTCAGCGCGAACGTCTATTGGAGTACGAGATCGGCACAGGTGCATCGAGTCGCTATCCTGCCCTTGGCCAACAAAACGGGCGATCCGGCACTCGATTATCTCGGTTCCGGGATCAGTGAGGGTCTTATAAACCGATTAGCGCGTCAGACCTCGCGAGCTGACCTCGAAGTGAAACCGTTCACTGCTGTTGCCGGATATCGAGAACCGGCTTTAGAAGACGCATCGTTATTGACGGAGCTAAACGCTGACTTTGAAGTAAACGGAACTATCGAAAGGGTGGATGGCCGGCTTATCGCCACGCTCAATGCATTTGACAATGAACATTCAGGAGCGATTTGGACATCTAGTACGCCTTTCGAAACTGATGACCTTCTGACGCTGGAGCAGACTGTGGCTAAGCATATCATAACTACACTACAAGTCCCGGCGCATTCGACGGACTCCTCGTCTATCGTCCATGAAAGCGGTGAAGCCTATCGTCATTACCTGATTGGACAGTATTTTTGGTCAAAGCGCGACGGCGATAACATTCAAAAAGCGATCATGTATTTCAACCGTGCGATTGAAATTGACCCAAGTTATGCAAAGGCCTATGCCGGCCTCGCGAATTCCTTTGTATTACAGAGCCTGTCCGCGTATGGGGCGATGCCTACGGAGGAAGCGATGATGAAGGCGAAAGCTGCAGCAAGACAGGCGATCGAGATCGATCCGGATAATTGCGAGGCGCATACTGCCCTCGGAGTAGTCCTTATGAAGTACGATTGGAACTGGCGAGATGCCCAGAGTGAGTTTGAAAAAGCAATAAGCAATAACCCGGATTACGCTGCGGCCCATTACTGGAATGCCAGCCTAATGGCGATTACAGGTCGGCGGGAGCAGTCGATCGCAGAGGCAAAAAAAGCAAGGGAGCTCGATCCCTTCTCACCGCTCAGCGCCGTTAACCTTGCGCGTGTCTACTACTATGCGAGACAGTACGATGATGCAATTGAGGTCATACGACGCGAACAAGAATCCGGAACCAGTGATTTGAAACTCCAATATATGATGGGTCTTGCATATCTGCAGGAGCAGAGATACACGGAGGCTCGATCGATCTTTGAAGATATTTATAAGCAGAATAAACTCTTCGGATCGGCTGCTCTTGGATTCTGTTATGCAAAGATGGGGGCGAGCAAAAAGGCTCATGCCATAATTTCTGAGCTTCAGGCAAACAGCCGAGAGCGGACAGTTCCGGCGCTGGAAATTGGTATGATCTACATCGCGCTGAAAGAAAAGACAAAGGCCTGTCAGTACCTTGAGAGAGCATTGTCCGAGCGTCACTCCGCTCTTATTTCTCTCCGTGTCGAACCACTATATGACGACGTACGAGATACCCCTGAGTTTACGAATCTACTCGCCTCCATGCAATTGATTGATGAGTCGCTCAGCCAATAAGCCTCCGTGAAGACAACTGCAACATTACGGTTGCCGCATTTGGCCGGTTGCTGGGAATCGGATCCAACAAGGCGCTGATGATTTTAGTCAGATGTTTGGGCATCTCACTTCCGAGGATCGGGTTTTTTCCGACTCCAGTTTGTTCAGGGATGATACCTGTTAGCAAGAAGTGAAGAACTGCGCCGAGAGCATAAAGATCCTCGGGCAAATTGCTGTCTCGCTCTTTGCTCGTAAGACTTTCCGGTGACGCAAAACCTTTGCTAGCCCAGGGCAGCCTCGATGGATTTTCGGTTCGACATGCTCCTTCGAAGTCAATCGGCCGAACACTGCCCCGTGGCGAAATCAGGAAGTTCGCCGGCTTGCAGTCGCGCCACACCCATCCTGCCTCATGGATTTGGGATACAACTTTTGCGATCTTAAGTCCCAAACCAAGAGATTCGTTAATCGTGAGATATGCAAAACACTTATCGACGAGTGCCTGCAAAGTTACTCCTTTGATCTTCTCAAGAACAAGATAATTATTGCCCTTGTTTTCAAATGTACTGAGTACCTTTGGAACCGGCACCTTTGCGAGGTCGAGTGCGGTGAGCGAAGCTAATTCAATTTGAAGGCGATCGGCCCCATCACTTCCATCCCAGGCCACTTCACCTTGAGACCTTCCTTCTTTGATAATTATCCGCCGCCCGCTCCTCTTCATGTCTATAGCTTCGTAAACACCGCCTTTTCCCCTCTGAACAATTGATCTAAAAACGCAATATTGCGTACTAAATGGACCCTGTAGATCCTGAACCGGCTCCTTTTCATAACTATAGGTTGATGGCGTGGGTGCCCATACGGGTACGTAACTTGCACGAGACCGATCATCATGTACGGTTGAACCGTCCGGTGCTGTTATTGCGGAAACCGCGTAATTATCACCGGAAGCTGTTTTCCCCGTTTTGAAGCGCCCGTACCGAAAATACACACAACTTCGATCGGCAAAACGGAAATCAAATGGTACTTGGGGGGCTTCGAATCTGTAAGTTGCCTGGTGAAGTTTTCGGGCAATGATTTGAAACTCACCATCATTTTTCGGATATACGGTAACAAACTTCCCGATCTGGCTATAGCCGTAAAAGATCCCTGAGTTAATTCTCATCAATTCATCAAGAGAGTGCGGGATCTTGTAGGTAACTTGCGCATTGCTTAATATCGGCGTTATGTTTCGCAGTATTTGCGACGCATTGAGGGGCGTTCCCGAAACGTGGATTTTCCATCCTTGGTCTGGGTATTTGGGCGAAAGGCGATCGCTATAGCGCCATATCGATTGTGACGAGGCGCGGTAGGGCGCGTATTTCAAGGCAAGATCTTCCCATTCGCGCGCAAGTTGCCTTCGCTTCGCGATCCAGTTTGTACCGTCTGGACAATACAGATCCTTTAGCCTAGAGGTTTTCGTCGAGAATGTCATCGATCCCGTCGAGAAGCTCTGAGCCGGTCGTCTCGGCCCCGCACATGCCATTTCCGACAAGGCAGGTACGGGCAACATCCATTCTGAAGACGCCCTCTGTTTCGTCATCAGGCAGCAGTCGACCAAGCTCTTTTTCGCTGGTCGAGAACATGTTCATGTAGGTAGCCCATTCCGGCGAACCTTGGCCGCTTTTGATCGCGTCCACAGCTTTTGCTTGAACGTCCACTCCGACGCTTGCGTCGTCCCGGATTTTCTGCATCATGTCTTCTATATTGCTTCGTATCGACATTTCTATTCATCCTCCCGTTGTTTATTTTTAGATCTTTTCAAGTACTAACGCCCCGTATTCGTGTTTAAGTTATCAAACGTCGAAAAAGTTATGTTACTTAGCTCCGTCGAATACTACTACGACATACCCTTTTTTGTGTTGTCAAAAGAACATCAATCTAAGGGAGGAAGGATATCCCCAAAACGCCAGCAGAAGTCTGCACTTCACTGGATCGACAGTTTTGATACTTTTTCATGCATTTAAGTGATTACCCATATGACAAGGAGAAATAATTATGAGCCTCACCGAAACCGAACCGGTTTTTGCGAGCATCCATGAAGACGCCCTGAACGACGTACTGACCGCATTTTGTAAGAATCGTCCCCTCTACCTCGTCTATGGCTCGCCGGCGTTTGTGCCCGCTATGACAGTGGCGAGAAGGCAATGGACACCCGATTGCATTTCCAGCTGTCCCGGTTGGATTATCAATCCTATAGATAGAGGTAAAAAAATGCCGACTCCCTTGAACGATTTTGAGGTTCGAAGGGTCGTCAACATTTATATGGAGAAGAAATGAGAAAAATCGTATTCATCTTTGTTTATCTTTTCTCATTCACAATTGCGATTACCGCTCAATTAGTTTTGGGAAACCCGAGTGGTGCAAGCAGTAACCTCGATAAACAGAACAATTATTTGGTGGGCCGTCAAGAGTTCATACTTGCCTATAACCGATCGCGAGGAACGGCTAATTGGGTGGCTTGGCATTTAAGCTCTTCGGACCTTGGCCCAATCAGGATCGATGCATTTCACGGTGATCCCCTTTTGCCGAAGCCTTGGCGAATTGGTTCTGCTGGTTATAAAGGTTCGGGTTACCAGCGCGGACATATGTGTCCATCAAAAGACCGCAGTACGACTGAAGCGATCAATCGCATCACATTTGTCATGTCGAACATGCAGCCTCAGCTTAAGGAACTTAATGAGGATACCTGGGGTAATTTAGAAGATGAAACTCGCCGACTGATTAATCAAGGAAATGAAGCCTATATTTATGCAGGCTGTTTTGGCAATAAGGGTCGGATCAAGAAAAAAGTAACCATTCCCACACACTGCTTCAAAGTAGTTGTCATCTTGCCGGAAGGTAGCAATGATTTAAAAAGAATTACAAAAGACACGTCAATCATCGCGGTAATCATGCCAAACATTAGGACGATCAATAAGAATTGGCGAACCTATATAACGACGGTGGATGCGATCGAGTCGAGGACGGGCTTCGATTTTTTGTCGCCCATTCCAAATGTTTTAGAAAAGTCTTTAGAAAAAAAGAAATATGCGGATTGAAATAAGCGTTGTGATTTGAGTCGTAGTTATACTGAGTTAATAGTGGATCTATTACTGCATAAGAAACTATCCCTAAAAAAGGTGCGTAATTTCGTGAGAAAAATCAAAGTGTCAAGAAACTACAGGTTTCTGACATTGAAAGAAAAAAATCACAAAAACTAGTTTCACACTTGACTTCTATCAACAATAAGAGCGTAATGTTTGCATCCAGAATAATGGGCCATTCCACCGGCTAGCGATTACAAAGACCGGCTCCAATATTTTTCGATAGATTTGTTGTAGGCTTTGAATTTTTGCGTCGAACGTCTCATATTAAAGGGCATTCCTGCCGAATTCTAAGCCAAAGAAATATATCTGTCCCAGACTGCAAGGAGAGTGTATGTCAAAAAATAAATTAAAACGCAGGGGTCGACCATCGAAGCCAAATGGCCTGAGTTTATCGGCCATTGATCATGTATTAGCTGAGCCGAAGCGAAGAGGTTTCATTAGCTGGATCAAAATGCATTGGATCGGCATGGGGGTCGTCGTATTCGTGCTCATATTAGGTCTCGGTGTTATGGCAAAAAATGGCTGGCTTCCACGAACAGATCCAGTGTCCGGAAAAAAGACAAGTTGGTTCGGAAAAGAACCTTCGAAAAATACTTCAAACACATGGAATCCATTGTCCATGGTATTAGCAACACCGACAGCTGCGCCGACGCCTCCGCAACTTTCCAAAGAATATGTTTACGCCGGCTCGCGACTTTTAACAGTAGAAGATGCTAAGGCGTCCGCAATCCCGCCAACCGACCTAGCTATATGGAAACCGTCCACAGGTGCCTGGCATGTATTCAGTGGCGATCACCAATTGGGCGATCCGGTAATAATTTTGGGCGAGAGCGGCGACATCCCCGTTCAAGGCGATTATGACGGTGACGGAAAAACGGATTTTGCGGTGTTTCGCCCATCGAATGGGTACACCTATATCGTTCGTTCATCTGACAATTCAGATTACTCGGTGCAGGGCGGAACTGCTGATGATGTGCCGGTGCCGGCTGATTTTGATGGCGATAACAAAACCGACATCGTATTTCGAAAGAACTCGGATAAGAAGTGGACGATCAAACTAAGTACCACTAACGGGGTAATAGAATCGACCTACGGGTCCTCAGGCAGCGACGTCCCAATTGCCGGAGACTTCGACGGTGATGGGTTGGCGGACAAGGCTTACTGGAAAAGCTCGAATCATACATTTTATTTCATAGGCAGTTCAGACAATACCGAGCACACACAGTCTTTGGGAGTTTCTTCTGACGTTCCGATCTGTGCTGATTATGACGGAGACGGCAAGACCGACTTTGCCGTCAAGCGGGAAGAAAGATGGATCATTCGCAGCAGCTTTGACGGTACGGAGACCGGCATAGAATGGCAAAACGCAGGCGACACACCAATTCCGAATGACTACGACGGTGACGGAAAAGTGGATATTGCAGTTTGGCATGAGGCTCCAGATGATGGCATGTGGTATATACGCCAAAGTTCGGACCTGTCTACCAGAATCGAAAAATTCGGATCACCGGGTGATATTCCGGTCCCAGCTAATTACAGGAGATAGCGATGAAAATTACGATCAATGCACTCGCTGCCACTAACTTCATTCGTCCGATGTTCGGGATGATACTCACTTTCCATTGGCTAATCTCAATTACGATCCTATTGCTCTTCGCTCCATTGGTCTTCGCGCAATTACCCGAGGACAACATCCGGTTCACCCAGGGGCAGGTTAGCGATAGCGCGGTCATGTCGGTCGGTGTGCCGCTCGGCAACTTTAAAGGCCGCGGGATCGATCTTCCTGTGGCTCTGTCGTACTCATCCGCCGTTTGGAATATCGAGTATCTTGGCAAAGTTCGTCCAGGGGGTACTGGCCAAAGCGTGGTCGAAGCGATTTACGCCAAGAACTCCACGTCCGGCTGGAGGAGCGGTCTTGACTTGCCGGTGATCGAATTTCCGAAGGAGCACGATGTCTACAATCACAAAGGCCAGACCGGTCCCCCCTGTGGAGGCTATCGGATCAGGAGAGTCATCATCTACATGCCCGACGGTTCGGCGCACGAACTGAGACAGGATGACCTACCACGACAGACAACACCGATACACATGACGGGTACCTTCTATGCAGTGGACGGTTCACGGATGCGCTTTGAGGCGAACGGCATGCCGGACACTGGGACGATCTACATGCCCGACGGAACGCGTTACGTTCTGGGCAATCCCATCTCTCAGATCATCGACAGGCACGGAAATACGCTCACTTACGACGAAAGTGCAAATAATCGGCATTGGACAGACACGCTCGGACGGGTTATCAAAAATCCTTTACCGGCGACGCCGACAGTTGGAGACATTCCATATTCGCTTCCCGGATTGGCCGGAGTCAACGGGGGTCTGCAAACGTACATATTCAGATGGAAAATGCTGGCGGACGCGCGAACGGCAGGTGCTGGCGGATTGCCGCCGGCGCTGCGATACGTTGCTGATCATGCGCTTCCGCAACCCAATAACCCACCTGATACTGACTGGAATATGCCTCAGTCTCAGCCGCAGAACGCCGGTATTTTCTTTAAGACAGACCGCACCTGGCAAAACGGCGACAATGGACTGAACTGGGCGACTGAGTTGCCGACAGTAGTTGTTGGCAGACACCAAACGGGCGGAGTTTTGTTCAACCCCGTCGTTCTTACTGAGATTGTCTTGCCTGATGGAATCGCCTCCTACAAATTCAGCTATAACGAGTATGGTGAGCTGGACAAGGTGATTTATCCGACTGGTGCGTATGAGCGCTACGAATATGAGACGAAACCGATGGAGATTGCGGGATTCTGGCCCAATGAAGATCCGATTTTTTTCAACCTATCGTACGACCAGTCCAAACGCAAAGTTAAGACGCGGCGATTAAGCGAGAACGGGACGGGCAACGATGTTCTTGAATGGCAATATATCGAAAAGCGATGGCCATCCAATTTCTACGCGATCAGGACGTCAATCATCGCCCCCGACGGGACGCGCACCGAATTAGACAGGTGGCCTGAGCCGAGTCCCGAGGGTCTGCAACCCCCGTTCGGTTATATAAATACTGTGGTCGGCATGGTCTTCCAGCGTCGGTTCTTTTCATCTTCGGCTAACGGCTTAGGCGGTACTTTACTGAGACGCGAGCTATCGGCTCACGATCAGACGATCAACTCGCTTTCGGTAAATTTCACCTGTCCGGGCAAACCGCCCCTAACCCAAGTCATGGCGCCCCGAAATCTCCGACCAACGAGAAACGTAACCATCATCTTCGAGGGGGATGGGGACGCGCTGGCACAAACTACGACATTCGCCTACGACACGGACACGACTCACGAGTTAACTACCGGCATTGATCAAACTCACGTCACTACATACCCATATGTCAAGCTTGATAACTCCATAGCTCAAACCGCAACTATTAATGATCTTCCTACTGGTGATCCGCTTAAAACTACAGTAACGACATATTCGGCTGATCCGGTTTACCGGAACGCCAATATTCTAGGGCTGCCCACATCGGTTGAAACCCTAAATCCTTCCGGCACTCCTGTTTCGAGGAGCGAGATGTCCTATGACCTGTCTGTATTGCTCGATGATTCGTCGGGAGCGGTGCCCGGTTGGATTAATCCAAACACCAGCAAGAGAGGACTCGTTACGAGCAGCAGACAATGGCATAATATTTCTTCCAATCAGTTTGTCGAGGAGCAGGTGCAATACAACAAGTTCGGCAGCCCTCGAAAAACTTTGGACGCAAACGGAAATCTTAGTCAGATAGAATATAATGACAATTTCACTGACGGCCAGAATCGATTCACTTACGCGTATGCTACGAAGACAATCTCGCCTGTGCCGGGCGAAAACGGTTCGGGAACTTCTTTTGAAACACAAACTACTTACGATTTTAGTACGGGTCTGATCATTCGAGCGACCGATCCGAACGGTCTCGTCACCGAGATGGATTATAACGATCCGCTTCTAAGGCCCAAAAAAGTTACCACAAAGCATAATGGCAATATTGTTGGAGGCGAAACGCAAACGGATTACGGGGACGGAATAAACGCCTTATCACGATGGGTAAAGGTTAGATCGCAGATCACGTCTTCGAATTGGAAGGAAGCCAAAACCTGGTTTGACGGTTTGGGGCGCACTATCAGAACACAGTCCATTGATAATGAAACGGGCGACGTGTTCGTCGATACCGAGTACGACGACATGGGCCGCGTTGAAAAGGTCTCGAACCCGTATCGGAACAATGAGCCGGTTCATTGGACGACAAACAGTTACGACACGGCAGGCCGTCCGTGGAAGGTTACCTCACCGGATGGTGCCTTTGTCGAGACTAATTATTCAATCGTCACGTCGGGAAATCCGATCGGAACCGTCGTTACCGTTACTGATCAGGCCGGGAAGCAACGTCGTTCGGTAACAAATGCTCTCGGACAACTTAGCCGCGTTGACGAGCCAGTTTCGACCGATTTGGCAACGGGGTTGGGTGATAGGCAATCGCCTTATCAACAGACAAATTATTCATACGATCTTCTTAATAATCTTTTGACCGTCAACCAGGGAACCCAGACTCGAACATTCACTTACGACGCCCTGTCGCGCCTGAAATCTGCGACAAATCCAGAATCGGGGACGATAAATTACATTTATGACAACAATGGAAATCTGACGAGCAAGACCGATGCCCGTTCGATTACCACGACTTATGCATACGACGCGTTGAATCGTGTTACGTCGCGGAATTATTCCGACACGACGCCTGATGTGACGTATTTTTACGACAATCTGACAAATGCGAAAGGAAAACTCACGAGAGTCTCGTCCTCCGTCTCGACAACAGAATACACGAGTTTCGACATCTTAGGACGTATGACCGGCCACAAGCAGACGACCGATGAAAATCAATACACGACTGATTACACTTATAATCTTGCAGGCACGCTCATTGAGGAAACATATCCGAGCGGCAGGAAAGTGAGGAACACGCTCGATGCCAACGGTGATTTGTCGATGGTCGAAAGCAGAAAGACTGCTTCAGGCGGTTATTGGAAGTACGGGAGGAATTTCCAGTATGACGCGGCGGGTGGGGTGACGTTGATGCAGTTGGGGAACGGGCTGTATGAAAGGACGGATTATAACACGAGGTTGCAACCAACGCAGATCATGCTTTCGCCTTTTGCGTCACTACAGCCTCCGCCGCAGCGAATTCTGTTGAAGCTCGATTATACTTACAATACGACGGGCAATTTCGACAACAACGGAAATATCCTGAGCCAAAAGATAACAGTGAAAGGCGACGGTGCGTTCACAGCTCTGCAGAATTATACCTATGACGAACTGAATCGAATAAAGTCAGCCACCGAGACGATAGGCGGGAGCCAATCTTGGAAGCAGACTTTCACTTATGACAGATATGGCAACCGGCGGTTTGAGTTTACTACTGTCAACGGAAACCCGAATACGACAATTCCGGCGTCGAACTGCGTTGAAGCCGTCTGCAACCCGACGATCAGTCCGAACAACAATAAACTAACCTCAACGGGCTGGCAATACGACGCGGCAGGCAACACAACGGGCGATCCTCAAGGAAATGCTTTCACCTACGATGCCGAAAACAAACAGGTCAAGGTCGATAACTCCGGCCAACAAAGCATTGCCGCCGGAACAGTCGGCCAGTATTTCTACGACGGCGACGGCAAAAGGGTTAAGAAGATAGTACCGACATCAGGCGGAAACGAGATAACGATTTTTGTTTACGACGCCGTTGAGAAACTGATTGCGGAATACTCAACAAATGTTGCTTCGGTCGAAGACGCCAAGGTCGCATATCTCACAAACGATCATCTTGGCAGTCCACGAATCAACACCGACCGCGACCAACGCGTCATCTCAAGGCACGACTACCATCCATTCGGCGAAGAGATTGCTACCTCACAGCGCACCGAAGATAACCACTACAAACCAGACACCATTCGTAAACAGTTTACAGGCTATGAAAGGGACAGCGAAACGTTGGTGGATTACGCGAAGGCTAGGTATTACGGGTCTAATCAAGGCCGTTTCAGGGGGATTGATCCAGTATTAATCAACATTTTTTCAATTCCGCAATCTTGGAACAAATATGTCTACTCTTTAAATACCCCTCTTTCATTTAAGGACCCGTCAGGCAAATGGCCGACTGACATCCATGATATGTTGATCCGAGAAGCATTTCCGGGTCTGTCAGACTATCAGATAGACCGTATGCAGATGGGTAGCTTTATGGTCGACTTTCCAAAGACTGTTCTTCCTCAATTTGCATATCAACATGCAATGAAGTCTGAAGATGAATCCGACGGCCAAGCAACAGATAAGATGAACAACTTCATCAATGACAATATTGCTGCTGCACAGAGTCTAAACGGCACTAATAAGAATCCCGTACCCGCCTCGTTGGAACGTTTTGGTATGGCAATGCATCCTGTAATGGATAGCACATCTTCTGAGCATACAGGGGATAATGGACGGCCTAAAGTGTACAGTCTTCCTTCTAGTGCTTGGGGTCAACTCAGACCAGTTGTCTGGCTTGTCGACAATTTAGTACACAAGTACCGGGAATCCAAAATTACATCAGAAGTAAAAGCGGCCACCATTTTTAGTTTGAGAAATCGATACAGAAGCACCTACGGGCAAGTTGCGGTGGATAAAGCTATCAGGCCACGGGGATATGGCCGGTGGTACGGAGGCCTTCTGCAAAACAGGCCTTCATTTTGCGAAAAAGGTCCTGGACAGTGTGTTTGGACTTCCGTTACTGTGCTTGACTGAGGTTAAGATCAAAAAATGTGTAAAACCAGATTGTTGATTTCAATTATCTGTAGCGCTTTGTTTATACAGGGCTGTTTGGTTCGTAACTCGGATGTTGAGCCTGAGCCCATTGCCGTCCTCCCGAAAGATGTTAAGTCGATATTGAATGACATTCCGAGCTACACAAGATTCTCGTTTACGAGTCTTTCTTTTTTTAATCGTCAACTATACGTGGGGACAAATGTCGGTCTATTGGAATTTCAGAATGATAGATTGATTCGATTGAACAAATGGAATGACCGCGGGGATGTCATCGATAACGTCTTGGGGGACACGTCCACCGAAAGTCTTTGGCTTTACCATAGTGGAATAGGTAGGTTCGTCAGATTCGATGGCGCCCGTTGGGACTTTGTTGAGCTTCCAATCCCCGAATCGGGTCATTATACTCGCGGTGATGCACTTCGCGGAGTGAGTTTTCTGGGCAACATCAGAGGCTTGTGGATGCAGAGGGGTGATCACCCGTGGCGCTGGGATAACGACAAGAAAGGGTGGTCACCAGTTGCGATTCCCGCACTCCAATGTACATTTGTAGTAGATGATGACGTGTATGATGATATTGGATGCTTTTCTACGGTAGCTCCGTTTGGGTCAACGGAGTTTGTTATTATGCACCGAAGATTCGTTGACCAAATAGATTTTTCAAATAAATCTTATCTTTCAACTTTTCCATCTGATAGCGTTTTCTATCAGAAAAATGGTTCTTGGGATACCCTGTCAACAGAAACGTTTAAGAGTTTAATAACCAAAAACGTCGTTATAAGTAATGACGCTGCATTTATTCAAAGCTTCGACGATTCTCTTTTCCGGCTTTCCGATTTGCAAATAACCTCAATTGAAACTTTGGGCGAGATTGATGCGATGACTACAACGACCCAAGGAAATCTTCTTGTGAGCTTTCGAAATCTTGGGATATATGAGTATAACAATGGATGGGTAAAAAAATTTGATTGTCCCTACCCTTCTACTGAACCCGAACACTTTGCTCAAATTGCTGAAGATAATGGACAAGTCGCCCTTGCAATTTCAGCTAAGCCTTTCGGTCCGGGTCCCGACTTCCAGTATTTAGGGCAAACCGCTCTTTGGATTTCTGATGAGAGTAAAATGAAAAGAATCCCTTTTCCACAATAAGAGCCTTTCGGAGTACGCTCGCCGGAGTTCAGAAGAATCACGCGATGTGAAGCTTAAAGCACCTAGGCCAGCCGCGCAGCAAGCCGATTTAGAGAGGAATTGATGCTGAAAAAATAGTGTCAACAAACATTAGTTTGTTGACACTCATTTTCTTGATCAAGACCGCATCATGAAATCGGCAGTTCGCAGGCATCTTTTTAAACCGGTTTTTTTAACACATGCGAATGGCTACAAACTCAAAAGTTCGATCCCTCATTCGCCGGAGAATTTCGCCCTTGTGAAAAGGGATTTTTTAGAAAATCGAATATTTTTCCAACATGTACACTTGTCGGAGAATATTTAGACCTCTCCCAAGCTGAAACAGTGTGTTCATCGACCGTAAGTATTTCCGCAAGTGCTTTTCTTGTAAATCCGGCGTATTCTCGCCTCTCTTTCAAACGAGCCCCGAAGGGCAGCAGCACGCCGCAAGGACACACTCCTATGAAGTCATGAACTTGCCCCCGAAATCGCAATTGTACTGTTCGACGGTTTGTCTCCCAATTACGAATAGTTGCCTCATTGACGTCTAGTTGTTCGGCTACATTCTTTACGGTCAAACCCTGCTCAAGCCGCCGTTTCCTTAGGGCATCTCCAATCGTTACAATAGTATGTGGATATGGTGTCCTTGGAGCTACAATTTGATAATGGCATCTGGTCAACGCGGGGATGCCCGTGCGGATATTTTGGCTCGTCGCGTGAGTGCAAATGCTCGCCGATGCAGATACAGCGTTACGTGGGCAAGATTTCGGGCCCGCTGATGGATCGCATCGACATTCACATCGACGTTCCGGCGGTGAAATTCAACGAGCTTCGCGGCCGCTCGCCTGAGGGCGACAGCTCGGACACGATTCGTGAAAGAGTCATGAGGGCACGCGGCGTTCAGCTTGCAAGATTTAACGGCGACGGCGTTTACTCAAATTCCGCGATGTCGCCGAAACAGATCCGCACATTCTGCGTGCTCGACGCCGAAAGCGAAGAGCTTCTCGAACATGCCATGCGGCGCCAAGGCCTGTCAGCCCGTGCCCACGACCGCATTCTAAAAGTCTCCCGCACCATCGCAGACCTCGACGACAGCGAAAATATCAAATCCAACCACATCAGCGAAGCAATAAATTACCGCTCGCTCGACCGGAATTACTGGACATAAACGAATAACTGCAAATATAGGTCGATTGGCAATATTTTAGAGGTTGACGTGTTCATATTCCTTTGACATAACACAAACATGCTAGAATATATGGTCGTTTTAGCTGATGCGGTATTGTAATAATTCATTTATGCTAAACCTATAGTTTGAATAGCTTTACCTGCGTTTAGAATTTTATCTGCCATTGATTATGGTTTCCCTGTGGGGTATCGAATGATCACCGAACGGTGGTCATTTTTATAGTGTCGTGTCCGCCACTCCTAATATAAGTAATGTCACAGCCTAAATTCTCGATTGTTATCGCCTCTTGCGTTGGGGCTCCGTTTATTGACCGCTGCCTTAAATCTCTTGAAGCGGCCGTCGCGACCGGGGAGATCGAATGTTTGGTCGTGGACAGGAGCGGGCCTGAGTTGGCCGATCGTCTTGAGCGTGAGTATCCGTGGATATCGGTATTTCGGCGGCCTGCGGGCGAGAGTGTTCCCGATCTGAGGAAATTCGGAATTGGACAGGCAAAGGCGGAGTACGTTGCTATTATCGAAGAGCATTGCACAGCCCGCGAAGATTGGGCAAAAACGATTCTGTCGTGCATAGAAAAACGACCGGCGGCGATCGGTGGAGTGGTCGAGGACGCGAATTATGACCGCCTTATGGACTGGGCGGTTTATTTTACCGAATACAACTCTTACATGCCGCCCACGGAACGCGGAGAGACTTACGACGTTTGTGCCGCGAACTGCGTTTACCGCCGCGACCTGCTGGAAAAATACCTGCCTTTAACCGGCAGCGGATATTGGGAAGCGGGACTCAACAAGATTCTGCTCGACGCGGGCGAGAAATTCATGAATGAGCCTGAACTGGTCGTTTACCACACCGGCCCGTTTGGCTTAGGTTATTACCTACATCAGCGATATTTATTCAGCCGAGCCTTTGCGGGAACGCGCCGGGATCATGTATCGCCCGTTTTCAAGATTGGTTACTTTTTCCTCGCCCCGTTGCTTATCCCGTTACTGTGGGCTCGGACCGCGTCGCGGGTTTTTGCGAAAGGGAGACATATCGGCAAGTTTCTCCAAGTGACTCCGCACATGGTGCCGATCACGGCCACTTATGTTTTCGGAGAATGGGTGGGCTTTATCGCCGGCGCTGGTGACAGTCTGCAAAAGATCGAATAACTCAAGTGAACACGCAAACAACAACAAACGAGCCGGAACTTTCGGTCATCGTCGCGGTTATTGAAGGTGGATGGCAGGCTACTGAGACTTGTCTCTCGGCTTTGGAAGAAAGCGCGCGCGGAATTCGGTTGGAATGCGTCCTGCCCTTTGACGCCCGTCTCGATCAGGTTGACAAACTTGAGGCGGAGTTCCCGTGGGTCAACTTTGTCGATGCGAGAGAGCACGTCGACGTAGAAAAGTTCGGCTCGAAGAGTCGTGAACATCACGATATTTTGCGTGCGATCGGGCTGCGGCTTGCGACGGCGCCGATTATAGCTCTTCTCGAGGATCACGGAACGCCTTCAAAGGGCTGGTGCAGCGCATTGATGGAAGCGCACCGAAGATCGGACGCGGCCGTGATCGGCGGAGCGGTCGAGAACGGCATGGACCGCATCCTTAACTGGGCTGTTTACTATTGCGACTTCGGCCGTTATCAGAATCCCGTGCCCGAGCATGACGCAGAGTTTGCGAGCGACAGCAATGTGTCTTACAAACGCGACGCGTTGATGAGCGTCAAGGAACAGTGGTATGAGGCGTTTCACGAGACTTCCGTCAATTGGGAAATCCGCCGCCGCGGCGAGAGATTGATGCTTGATCCGAACATGATCGTTCACCAGACTCGCCGCAATCTGCGTTTCGTGCCTGCTCTGAATGAGAGATACGTTTGGGGACGTTCATTTGCAGGAACGAGAGCAGCCGAAATTTCGGGTATGAAGAGACTTGTTTTCGCGGCGCTTTCTTTCGTGCTGCCGTTCCTGCTGACAGCAAGGATTCTTTTGCAAGGCTTAAAAAAAGGCCGCTTTCTAAAAGAGCTTATCCTTGCTTTGCCGCTTGTCTTTTTCCTACAGATCTTTTGGGCGATGGGTGAGTTTGTAGGCTATGTAACCGGCCAGGCAGAGGGCGGCGACAGAGTAAATACATCGGCAGGCCTCGAAGCCTCGTAAGTAAACGAAGTGTTCAGGACTCTATTTAGCAATTTTTTTTCGCTGGCCGGTGCCGAGGCTTTTACGAAGCTCATAACCTTCGCCGCCTTTGCGTATCTGGCCAGGCTTTGTGGCCCGGCAGGTTTTGGGTATGTCGAATGGGCGGCAAGTGTGCTCATGTGCTCAAGCCTTGTGGTCGATCAGGGCTTTAGCATGTACGGAGCACGCGAGATCGCCAAATCACCGGGAGAAACTTCGCGACTTGTGTCGGAAGTAGTGACCGCGCGAATCCTTCTTGCGTTAGTTGCCTATATGGCAATAGCGATTTTTGCACTGTGGTTTGTTAGCGATCAAGCGGTGACGGTTTTGCTTCTGGTATATGGCCTGAGCCTTTTGGCCATGCCGTTTTTGCTCCAATGGGTATTTCAGGGGCACGACCGGATGCACCTGGTTAGCATTACTCAGATAGTGCGCCAGACCATATTTGTGCTGGTGGTTTTCGCATTTGTCGCTGGTCTGCGCGACTTGGTGTGGGTTGGTATAGCAGAAGTCGCCGGAGTTACAGCCGCAGCCGCATTTAGCCTCTGGGTATATCGCCGATACTTTAGCAAACAGGGCAAAGTATTTTTGGCTTTGTCGCCCAAACTTTTCCGCGAGGGAGCACCGATCGGATTGAGCCAAATGTTTTGGGTCATAAAGATGTTCGGTGCGACGTTTGTTGTCGGTTTGATCGCGACGGCGGAAGATACCGGTTATTTTGCCGGAGCGATGCGAATTTATATCGCCCTGCACACATTTGTCTGGCTTTACTTTTTCAATATGCTCCCGTCGATGTCACGAGCTTGGCAACAAAGTCCGGAGAAGCTGACGGGAATAATTAAAAACTCGCTAAGAATAGTGGCAGTCGCCAGTTTGATAGTCGGAATTATTTGGGTTATGTCCGCACCGCTGATAATGACCACTGCATACGGGCCAAGTTTTTCTCCGGGTGGCGGTGCATTGCAACTACTGGCAGGAGCATGTATTGCGGCGGCAATAAGCGGACACTACAGGTACGGCCTCATTGCCTCGGGGTCGCAGAGAAATGAAATGATCGCAATGGCCGTCGGCTCTTTGGCGGCGTTAGCATTGATTCCGGTTGGTTATTTTAATATGGGAACTAATGGAGCCGCGGCCGCTTTATTTTTTGCGGAAATCGTGGTTTTGATCTTCTCTTGGATGTTTTTCCGCCGCGCACTTTTGAAACATGACCGCGTTGGTGAAGTTACGACCGAATCATTCGATTCTCTGCGGAGGGTAGCGATATAGCATGGCGGTTTTCACAACAGGGAATCGCCGTACGCGTATTTTTAACGTGTTGGATTGTTTTTGCGCTTCACTTCGCGACCAATACCGTTCGCGAAATATATCCCGCGTTAAGCCTTGGCGACCACTTGAGTTTTGACGTGTCTGAATATGCGGGGCTGCACCCTGATATTTTTGAGATTCCCGGACGCGGGACGTTTATAAATAACAATCCGGGCGCTTCGATCATTGGGGCGATCCCTTACACGCTTTTCCGTCCGGTTACAGATAGAATCGTCGCGCGCGTTCAGGCTGGACGTGTTAGTGAGCCGCAGGCGGAACCGATAAAGTTTGACACAATCTATCCGTTGGCCCAAGAGTTTTATCAAAGATCGAGGGAAAAAGGTTTTGACGTAAAATTTGGGCTGGCCGCCGCGCAGATGCAAATGCTCGCGATGGCTCCGATATCGGCGCTCGGCGCGGTCGTAATGTTCTGGCTTCTTTTGGCGTTGACAAACAATTCGAAGATGTCTGCCTTACTCGCGATACTCTACGCGGTTGCGACGCCGATCTTTTATCGCACCGCACAGTTGAACCAGAATGTGCTGGCCGCCAGTTTTGCGCTTTTTGCATTTGCGCTGCTTTGGCGGCCGGCGAAGAAAAACGATGTCGAAAAGAAGCCGTTTTATTTTTTGGCGGGGCTTTGTGCCGGTTGGACGGTCGTGCTGGATTACAGCGGCCTTGTCATAGTTGCGGCGATCAGCGGTTATGCACTGGCGCGATGGTTATTGGAGCCAGCTGACCGAAGAAAAATATCTGAATTGGCACGATTTGCGTCGGGAGTCGCGATTTGCGGTTGTTTCCTTATGTTGTATCAATGGGTTCAGTTTGGGAATCCGATACTTCCGGCGCAAAACTATATGCCGCCGGCGAATTTTACCGACATGGGCTATCGTGGATTCTCTTTCCCTCAGCCTGACCTTTTGTTTGAGACGGCATTTGGGATGCGATACGGTTTGTTCACCTCGGCGCCAATTTTGTTGCTGGCTTTTGTTGTGCCGGTTTGGCTTCGTGACGCGACCAGTCTTTTCCAGAGACGAGAGATGATATTCATTGTCGCATTCACACTTTTGTTTTTTGTTTTTTGCGCTGCCAATCAATACGGGCGCATGCAGTTTAACACGGGAGTCCGTCACATAGTGCCGGTCGTTCCTTTTGTCTTCCTGCTTGCTGCCAATGTTCTGATCAAAATGCCGCGAATACCGGCAGTGCTGATCGGGCTGCTTGCGTCATACTGGTCGTGGTGTCTTGTTATGTATCGAGACGTCGAGCAGGGATTTGGAGTTTTCGAGTCTATTAGACATATAACTCTTGAAGGTTTTAGATTGCCCTGGCTGACAACTCTGGAACGCATGGGTTTTGCGAACGGTGCGTTGGCGATACCTCTATTATTAGCTACAGGAGCGGCGATCTGGCTGATTTGGTCGGTCGGATCGAAGTCCGGAACTGAGAATTTAATCGAATCGAATGGCATTTAACAAAACTCCATTTGGAATCGCCGTTTTGGTGCTGGGAAGCGCGCTTCTTGCGTTTTCCGTTGCAGTTCCAAGCGAGAGTTATGCTCATTTTCTGTTGGGCGGTAGTGAAAAAGATTTGAGTTGGGGGCCGACGCTGTTTCGTGCTCTGTTGGCATTTCACGGCGTTGTGTTGATCGTTTTTGGCTGGACCCGTCGGCCTTCGGAATCGAATCTGGGTGAATCTGAAACTACTCTTAAAATATCGCCGCGCGTCATAGGCGGATTAGTCTTATTGAGCATCCTGGCAGTCGCATTGAGGCTTTGGAATTTGAATTCAGATCTGTGGCTGGACGAAGTTTTGACGCTGTTGGATTATGTCCGAAAACCGTTAGGCGAGATCGTAACCAGTTTTCCAAATCAGAATCAGCACATGCTTTACTCGCTGACGGCAAAATTTACTACGACGGTCTTCGGCGAATCTCCCTGGTCGTTGCGGTTGCCGTCTGTTTTCTTCGGCATCGGAAGTATTTGGGCATTTTTCTTTTTGGGCAAAAAGATTTTGGGACAAAAGGAAGCTCTTTTGGGCGGCGTGTTATTGACAGTCTCGTATCATCATATCTGGTTTTCGCAGAACGCTCGCGGGTACATGGGGCTTCTGTTTTTCACGCTTCTTGCGACGTGGTGCTGGCTTGAAGCACTGGATAAAAATGGTGTGAAATGGTGGGCCGCATATTCTGTATTTGTCGTGCTGGGAATGTGGGCAAATATAACGATGGCTTTTGTGGTCGCAGCCCAGGGAATTATTTATTTGGTCCTGTTGCTGCTCCCCATGCTGAGCGGCGATACGGTGTCACTCGAACGCAGATCGGGGTTAAAACCAATTGTAGCGTGGATTTTGAGCGTCACGGTGACACTGCAGCTATTTGCACTCGCACTACCGGAATTCCTTGCGGTCGGGCTTCATGAGGAGTCAAAGGAATCCGAGTGGACACATCCGCTTTGGGTGATTACCGAAAGTTTGACTTCTTTGAGCATCGGATTTGCAGGAGTTGCAGTCGTTGTTTGCGGCGGTGCATTTGTCGCGTTCGGGTGGTTTAGTTTGTTCAGGAAGAACAGACGCGCGGCGGTTATGATGATCCTGCCGGGCTTGATGGCGGGCGTAACGATGTTGGCGCTTGGACATAATTTATGGCCGCGTTTCTTTTTCTTTTCGATGGGTTTTGGTTTGTTGATAGTGATTCACGGTGCGATGGAATTGCCGAAGTTGATTCAAAATTACATCAAACCTCTTCGGCAAAGACATGCGTTTGCTTCCGTTGCAGGTATCGGATCAGTCCTCGTGATTATCGCGGCGTCCGCGGCGACTTTGCCTAGGATCTACGCGCTGCCAAAACAAGATTATTCCGGTGCAATGAATTATGTCGAGCTCAATAGCTCGCCAACAGACGAGCGGGTAGCGGTCAGCCTGGCCGGAATCGTTTACGGTAGGTATCTGACACCGCACTGGAGCGTCGCCGCAACGGGACGAGATCTGGAAATACTTCAGCAAAGCAGCAACCGGGTTTGGCTGATCTACACAATACCGACCGAGCTCAAAGCATTTCGGCCGGACATTTGGCGTGTGATCGAGCGGGATTTTGAGGTGACAAAGGTATTTCCCGGAACACTAAACGGCGGTGAAGTTTTCGTCTGTCAAAAAAAGGCAGAAATCAGTTCTAATTAAAAGATGATGACAGCAGCAAATAATATGACTCGTTCTCTAACGAACACAATGGAGTCGGATGACCGGTCGATCAAGCATGTGAGTATCGTAATTCCCGCGTATAACGAAGAGGGAGCTGTTCGGGAAGGCGTGGTCGAGCTTCTCAGATTCTTTGAGGTTACCGATATCGACGCTGAGATAATAGTCGTCGACGACGGCTCGCGTGATAACACTGCCAGGGAAGCAAAGGCTGCGGGAGCGCGAGTCATCCAGCATCGAAGCAATCGCGGCTACGGCGCGTCGCTCAAGACCGGCATACTCGCGGCTTCGCACGACATTATTGCGATCACTGACGCCGACGGGACGTATCCCGCAAAATATTTGCCGGAAATGTTAAACGAACTCGAACATGCCGACATGGTCGTGGGGTCGCGAACGGGCGCGGACGTTCACATCCCACTCTCGCGAAGGCCGGCGAAATGGTTTCTGCGTGTTATTGCCAACTACGTCGCGAATACTAAGATACCCGATCTCAACAGCGGACTTCGCGTATTTCGGCGCGATGTTGCAGTACAATATTTTGCGATCTTGTCAGATCAGTTCAGCTTTACGACGACGATCACTTTGGCTCTGTTGTGCGACAATTATGCCGTCACATACATTCCGATCGATTATCGCAAGCGGCAGGGGAAATCGAAGATCGTTCCGTGGGATGCGGGAAGTTTTGCGATCCTTATATTTCGCGTTGCTATGCTGTTTCGCCCGCTTCGCGTGTTCATCCCGCTTGCTCTGATGTGTATTTTGTATGGCTCGGTCAAGGCTTTCACGGATATTTTTATTGCCAATGACAAAAACATTTCTGCGTCCGCCATACTCGCGTTCGTGAGTGCTTTGACGATGGTTCTGACCGGCATGTTGGGCGATGCGGTTGCGACCAGATTGGGCAGGTTTAATCAACACTCCGCGTTAGGCGTCCGGCCAAAGGAATACGTCGAGATGAAAGGAGAATCCGAGTAATGATGCTGGCCCTCCAAATATATTTGTTTCTCGGCCTCGTCCTCCACAAAGTTGTCTGGGAGGTCTTAGGACGCAGCAGCAGTGAGAAACCGAAAGAGAACAGGTCGGCCGGACTGTTGCTCATTAAGGCAGTCAAGATATTTATTCTCGTCGGCATACTGGTGCAAATATGGGTGCCTGAAAATTATATATTTCCGATCGCAACTGATTCCACAGGCGTTCGGATTGCGGGCGTTATCATTTACACCATAGGATTAGCGACGGCGTTGGCGGCGCGGTTTCAACTCGGCGAAAACTGGGCAAACATCGAGACCGGCCAGGTGTTGACGAAACAGGAAGTAGTTGCAAACGGAATTTACCGATACGTCCGGCATCCGATCTATGTCGGCGATCTTCTACTTTTATTCGGCCTCGAGCTCGCCTTAAATTCGTGGCTGTTGCTCGGCGTTTTGATACTGGCGCCGGTCGTCATGAAAAAGGCGATTGGCGAAGAGCAGATGCTGGCAGCGGAACTGCCGGGTTACGATGCATATCGTGACCGGTCTAAGCGATTTATTCCATTCGTTTACTAAAAAATGGCACGAACAAGAATTGTAATTTTAGGCGCAGGGCCGACCGGCGTCGGCGCAGCTTGGCAGCTCGCGGCTCAGAACAAGGCAGATGTCACAGTTCTCGAGCAGCAAAGCGTTGTCGGCGGTAATGCCGGCAGCTTTGAGATCGAAGGGTTGCGGGTCGATTATGGAAGCCATCGTTTTCATCCCGCATGCGATCCTGAAATCCTCGCCGAGGTTAAGAAATTATTGGGCGGCGATCTGCTTGACCGGCCGCGTCACGGGCGGATTCGTTTGCAGGGTAGGTGGATTCACTTTCCTTTAAAACCTCAGGATCTAGCGCTTCGGCTGCCATTTTCGTTTAGCGGCGGAGTGGCGATGGACGCGTTGCGAAAATTGCTGCCCAACTCTTCCAACGGACACGAGACTTTCGCGAGCGTTCTTGAAAAAGGCCTCGGTTCGACAATCTGTAGAGATTTTTATTTTCCTTACGCGAAGAAGATTTGGGGACTTCCGCCGGAAGCGCTCTCAGCAACACAGGCGCGCAGGCGCGTTGCCGCAGGTTCTTTGGGCAAGATGGTGAAAAAAGTTATCGGCATTGTTCCGGGGTTGAAAGCTCCCGGCGCCGGGCGATTTTATTATCCACGAAAAGGTTTTGGACAGGTCAGCGAAGCGATGGCCGACGAAGCCGCTAGGCTCGGTGCAACTATCAACTTGAATTCTACTGTCAGCCGCATCGAACTCGGCGATGAAATTCGAATAGCGTACAACCGAAACGGAGCAGAGGAAACAATTGAAGCCGATCATGTTTGGTCAACAATCCCTCTGACCGTTCTTTCTAAAGTGATGAAACCGGGCGCACCGTCCGAGGTCATCGAGGCCAGTAACCGAATATCTTATCGCGCGATGGTCCTTATATACCTTGTTGTCGAGCAGGCGCAATGGACGCCGTTCGATGCTCATTATTTTCCCGAAGCCGACATTGAACTCACGCGTCTATCCGAACCGAAGAACTACAGCGATGCTACAGAACCGGCGGGCCGGACAGTGCTTTGCGGTGAATTGCCGTGCACGGTCGGCGATGAGATCTGGAGCGCATCGGACGAAGATTTGGGTGCACGCGTAAAGGCATCTCTGGAACGCTGTGATTTGCCGATCAAGGCTGCGGTTTCTCGTGTAGTGACAAAACGGCTGCCGTTTGCCTATCCCATTTACCTCGAAGGTTATGAGGAGCCATTTGGAATTCAGGACGAATGGGCGGAAAGTTTGGATAGAGTGCTGACGTTTGGACGGCAGGGATTGTTTGCGCACGACAATACTCATCATGCGCTGGCGATGTCTTTTGGGGCCGTTGATTGTTTGCAGGAAGATGGAGTTTTTGACCGGGAAAAATGGCGGTCGTATAGGCAGGAATTTGCAAAACACGTTGTTGAAGATTAATGAGTTCGCTCTCGGGGACAAGCCGAAGACAAACGCTTTAACGCGAACCAAATGGCTTTCGTTTGCCGCGTGGGGCGGCCTGATGCTTGTTGGGCAAGCCGCGTCGCTGCAGATGATCGATGCAGGACGGCTGATACATTTTCAGCATTACCGGCCGATAAGCGAACTGCTCGATCATAAAACGTTTCCGCTTGTCTTCTTCGGACTTCAGATTGTTTGTGTCGGCGTCGGCATTTGGCGGGGCCGAACCGCGATCCGACAGTGGCTGCAAAGTTTTAAATGGTGGCAGTTGGGTTTGGCATTTTTGTTTCTCATGTTCGCTTCGGCTGCGGTGACTCCTGACGCGTCTGTTTACCTGACCAGTCTTGCGCTTGGCAGCCTCGTGCAACTGACAAATATAGCAAATGTCATTTTGCTCGTCTGGTCGATTCCGGCGTCGGCAGTTGAGTCGGTTCGAGAGAAAATTGACAAGTTCCTGACCGACGAACCGGACGGCGTGCGTTTGGACAAATTTGCATGGATCGCCGCGCTTTTTATGTTCGTGCTTACGGCTTCGTTAAGTTATTTCGTCTATCAGGCACATCCGCATGTGCCCGATGAATCTCAATACATCTTTCAGGCGAACTATATGGCAGCCGGACAACTCACTGTGACGCCGCCATTGGTGCCTGAGGCCTTTAGCATGTATATGACTCCGACGCAGGAAGAGCGATGGTTCGGAATTTTCCCGCCTGCGTGGCCGGCGCTGTTGGCGCTTGGAACTCTTATCGGGGCAAGCTGGCTGGTAAATCCCATACTGTCGGGGTTTTGCATTTTAATGGCCTATTTGTTATTTCAGCATCTTTATTCCCGGCCATTTGCTCGCGTGGCGATCCTGCTTTTGGCTTGCTCGCCCTGGTTCATATTTATGGGAATGAGCTACATGAGCCATATTGCTGCTCTTTTTTTCTCCTTAACCGCGGCTCTTTTGATGATTCGCGGTGTTAAGAAAAAAAGCGGAATATCGATTCTAATAGCCGGTCTTGCGGTGGGTGTTGTCGGTCTCATACGGCCGCTTGATGCAGCGATAGTTGGAGTTTTGCTGACAATTTGGGGACTTTGGAGCAACGGATCGTGGAAAGCGCGGATTACCTCAACTGTAGTCTTGGCCGCAGGAACAATTACCGCCGCTTCCTTGCTTTTCCTGTATAACAATGCGGTAACGGGAAGCATCTCGATCTCGCCAATCGACGTATATTACAACAAATATTTCTGGCCGAATGTTAATTCCCTCGGTTTTGGACCGGAACGGGGAATGGGTTGGGGGCTGGATGCTTTTCCGGGTCATTCACCGCTTGAAGCCCTAATTAACGCAGCGTTAAATATCTTTTCGGTCAACACGGAATTATTTGGCTGGGCTATCGGGTCTTTGTTTCTGGTGACGCTTCTCGTTGTAACAGGATCGATTTCAAAAAAAGATATTTGGGCCATATTGGTTATAGTTCCCGTTGTCGGCGGATACAGCCTCTATTGGTATC
Organism: Pyrinomonadaceae bacterium; assembly: GCA_046160805.1. Taxonomy (GTDB): domain Bacteria; phylum Acidobacteriota; class Blastocatellia; order Pyrinomonadales; family Pyrinomonadaceae; genus OLB17. Next base: position 41,532 of record JBJXHF010000009.1, on the reverse strand, counting down.
ACGGCGGACCGGATTTTGGAGCAAGATATTGGTTTCTCTGCATTATTCCGTTGGTGGCATTGACTGTCAGGGGCGCTGAGCGGCTCGGCAGCTCGCTGCGGCAATATAGTCAGGTTGCAAGTAAGTTCGACACCCGAGTGATTTTAGGTATCGCCGCTGTCTGCGTAATGAGCCTTGTATCGTATATTCCGTGGAGGGCAGCCGACAAATACTACCATTATTTGGGCATGCAGCCTGGGATCGAACAACTGGCGAAAGATCATGATTTTGGAAGAAGCCTGGTGATCGTGCGTGGTTCGGAACACCCGGATTATCAATCCGCCTGGGTTTATAATCCGGTGAACTTTGACGGAGATGCACCGATTTACGCATTTGATAAAAACCCTGAGATTTATGGTAAACTGTTGAGTAAATACTCAGATCGGCCAATTTGGATCGTGAATGGCCCTACGCTCGCCGGCGGCAGCTATGCAATTGTTCGAGGTCCCGTTGATGCCGGACAGTTACAGCATGAATTGAATCAATGAATGTGATGGACAATAAGGCTATATTGCAATCGCTCACGGAATTGACAGGCCAGTCGCAAAAGGTTTCAGTCTGGGCGTCTAATGCCCGTCCATATGACTACCACAGATTCCTGTCGAATATCGTCGATGTTTATGATTCGCACATTATTCGTGCATATTGCAAGGCCCGGTTTAAGATCATCAACATTAACATACTTCAGATGCTCGGGCTGTGCCTGCGTAGAAAGCGCCGGATCCTCGATATTGGCTGTGGTTTCGGACTTTTTGGCTGCTATTTTTCAGCGATGTATCCGCATATGTCCTATACCGGTTATGACCTGAACGAAGGCAGGATAGATCAGGCAAATCGCGCCGCGGAAAAATTGGGTCTCAAAAACGCGCACTTTAAAGTTGGCGACGCCCGCGATATCGATATTGATGACGAATTCGACGCAATTTTAATGGTGGACCTTCTTCACCATATCGATGATCCTTCAAAGGCCCGATTGCTTGAGACATGCAGAGCGCATTTGGCACCTGACGGCCGGCTGATCGTTAAGGACGTTACAACGCATCCATTTCCAAAGATCGCCTTTACATGGGCACTCGACGTAGTTATGACACGTAGTTTTGATATGTGGTATTGGAGCGAAAGCCGGTTTTACGAAACACTCGGACTTCACTTCAACCGTGTCGAAATGTACCCGATTGTTGACTGGCTTCCGTACCCGCACATAATTTACTTGTGCGAGAACGTGAATGTTACGGATAATATACAAAATTAGTAATTTTATTTTCGCAGTAAAGATTTTATGATAACGGCCAAGCTGGGAAGGATATTTTTGACTTACAAACGGGTCTTTTTGGTACTGATGATCGTCATTGCTGCTGTGGCCGGGCTCGCCTTTAAGTTTGAGGGAATTGAGGCTTTCGCATCTCAGATAAATGGTTCTTACGAACTTTCAGGTGGCACGATTTCTCGCTCCGATGTTGGCCGCAAGCCATTTGTAACAGCGGTCAACGGCGTCGCAATGGTTGTTGAGGAAAACATGGGCGGCACGAGCTTTCTGCCTCTAAAAACCTCACTGCCGGTATTCAAGGCGTTCGATATCTCGTTCGATCGCAAGACTTTACTTTACTCTCCGCTCAAGGACGGTCGTCCCAGCGGACAGCTTTTGTTGGAAGATCTCGATCTTGGTGTAAGCAGACAAGTCACTGACCAGATCGTTCTGTCGGCATCGATGTCACCTGCCGATTCAAACAGAATTGCCTACACGCTTGCAAGCGAACGCGGATTCGGGCTAGGCATAGCAGACCTCAGCACAGACAGCGACACGGTTATCGTCACACACGATGTTTTTGCAGAGATCGTGGAATGGAACGAAGACGGACGGTCGGTCAGATATTTTACGACTACGCCAACAGAATCACTCCGGCTGAGGCCATTTGCCGGCCGAGAATTTTCCGGTTATGGGATGGAACAGGAAAATGACAGCGCGTTGTTTACGCCGTCGAACGACGAACATGAACTCGCGCTCACGCCGCAGGAGCTTGACATTGAAACGCTGGTCTCAGACTTTCCCGGTTCTGAAACTCCGGCTGGTTTTCCGAAAGTAGGACGCGGCTCGCGTGTTCCGCTTGAGTTTCTGCCGGAGCGAAGCGACAAAAGCGGCTCGTCAACGGCCAGAGCATACTCGATCAGATCAACCGACGGCGTTCACTTGGTGTCCGGCGGCGACATTGTCGGTGCGGGCAAAATAACGGTCAGGAACACCGTGACCGGCCAAACGACGGTCCTCGGCCCTGCCGCGCTTTCAAAAGTTCTGAGTAACGGCTTGATAATAAAGGAGTTCGAGCCATCCAGGACCGTAACGAAGTATGTCGATTGGAACGGCAGCGTCAATCAACTCGGCTCAGTCTCGGTAAATTATCGCCTGCCTCAAGCCAACTCTACAATGGTTCAGGGAGGCGCGGGATATTCGCCGCCTGGCAGTTGTGACATCTCGGCACACTACGAGAACATGGCCTACGCCTATGATTTCAGGACTCAGACCGTGGGTGCCCATGCATTGTCGGCCGCCGATGGGCTGGTGGTGTTCACGCATGCATCAATGACGTGCAATTTCTTGCAGCCGGGCTGTCCCACTTATGTTCAACCCAACTGCCCCGGATTCTATTTGGGGAATCAGGTGATAATACAGCACGCGGACGGAACCTATTCGGCGTTCTCACATCTTCAGACAAATTCGGTCCAGGTAGCCGTCGGGTCGAGCGCATGTCAGGGGCAATATCTTGCCCGCCAGGGAAATACAGGTTCGGTTACAGGAACTTTTAACAACTGCGGCGACCACTTGCACTTCCAGCGCCAGGTTTCGCCGGACTTGGCCGGACAATCGATCCCTGTAACATTTTCGGATGTCGCCTCTCACCCGCTCTCATGCGGAACGGCCTACAACACATCAAGCACTGAGATCACCCATACCATCAGCCCAAGCTCCAGAAATTTTGGGATAGCGGGCGGCAGCAATTCTGTAAGCGTGACATCGAACGGATGCACTTGGGATGCATTCAGCCAGAACAATTGGATCACGATCACATCGCCGTCGGGCGGCAGCGGAAGCGGCGCCGGAACGGTGAACTACACGGTATCAAGCAACTCAGCAGGCGGAAACCGAACCGGTACGATGATTATCGGCGGGCGTGTTTTTACGGTTACTCAATCGGGCGGCGGAGTGACGAATACTGCACCGGTCGTAAACGCGGGAAATGATCAGACGGTGAGCGTTGCAAACGGTGCGGTGCTTTCCGGAACAGTGAACGACGACGGCCTTCCGGTACCGCCTGCATCCGTTACCTCAACGTGGTCGAAGGTAAGCGGGCCGGGAAATGTTACGTTTACTCCCGCAAACAATCCAAATACTTCCGCGACATTCTCGATTGCCGGAATATACACGCTGCGTTTAACGGCGAGCGACAGCGCTCTTAGCGCATTTGACGATGTGCGTATCGTTGTGAATGTTACGGGAGCCGGAGGCGTTCTCGGTGCAACACAAACTGCTCCTCCAACGTCGGTGAATTTGACAACCGAAGGCACCACGGATTGGGTTCACTGGGGGCTTAATGATGAAACAAGTGTCGACCGCAAGAACGGTGTCACGCCTCAGATCAGTAATTTCACAAGGCTCGGATCGGTGACTACGCTTCGATGTACGGCCAACGCCAATCCAACCGTTACGTATACCTGGAACGACGGGACGCCAAATCCCGGGCTTATGAGTTCGCCGTCATGCCTTTACGTTTATGACATCGGCAACGGATTTGAATTTACTTTGCCGGCGGACACCTCTCCGCGCACCTTTAAATTGTACGTCGGCGTTTGGCGCGGCACCGGCAGGCTGGAGGCCGAGATGAGTGACGGCAGCGCTTCGCCTGTGATCGATAACTCCCTTGCCGGAGCTTATCCCGGACCGGCACTTAATGGCGTATATACCATAACCTATGCTGCATCTTCGCCCGGACAAAGCCTGAAGGTGCGATGGTTTCTTGAAAGCAACCTTTATCCCGTTGCCAACTTAAATATTCAATCGGCGACGTTAACGACGTCAGCTCTCGGTCAGGGATCACTTTCAGGGAGCAGAGCTGCAATACCCGCTAATGTAAATTTATCCGCGGAAGGAACAGCAGACTGGGCACATTGGGGTTTAACCACTGAGAACAGTTTCAATCACAAGAACGGTGTTACACAGCAGATCAGCAACCGCAGTGTTTTGGGCTCGGGTTCTGTAGAACGATACACGGGGAATCCGAACTTCTACAGTTGGAGCGGAGGAACGCCTACCGCTTCGGCCAGTAATACGGACACGGGTATATATGTCATAGGGCTGAATAATGGGTTTCAGGTAACAGCCCCGGCCAATACGACGCCGCGCACTTTAAAAATGTATCTCGGACTGTATGCAGCGACCGGAAGATTCGAGGCAAGCTTGAGTGACGGGAGTGATCTCACTTACATCGACACCTCGCTTTCGAATTCCGGCTCGTCAAGCAACGCGGTTTACACGCTTAACTATCGGGCCGCTTCGGCAGGACAAACGTTGACCATCAGGTGGACCGCCAACACGATTTTCAATCAATTCGGCAACGTCACTCTGCAGGGAGCGACACTGGTCGTAAATCCTGCAAGCACGCCGACGTTTACGCCGACCAACACGGCTACAGCAACTGCAACAGCGACATTCACGCCGACGCCGACAGCGACGAACACCTTTACGCCAACGGCGACAGCAACCAATACATTCACCCCGACAGCGACAGCAACTCGTACATTCACGCCGACGGCAACCGCAACCAATACTTTCACTCCAACAAATACGGCAACCGCGACTTCGACGAATACTTTCACGCCAACGGCGACTGCAACTGAGACATTTACTCCAACCGCTACTGCGACAGAGACGTTTACGCCGACGGCAACGGCTACGGAAACATTCACTCCGACTGCGACGGCAACGGAGACATTTACGCCAACGCCAACGGCTACGGAAACCTTTACTCCTACGGCCACGGCAACTGAAACGTTTACGCCAACGGCGACAAATACACCGACCGCAACGGCGACCGAGACTTTTACGCCGACGGCTACAGACACACCAACAGCCACTGCGACTGAAACGTTTACGCCGACGGCTACAGACACACCAACAGCCACTGCGACGGAAACTTTTACACCGACCGCAACTGCAACCGAAACGTTTACGCCAACAGCTACAGCTACAGCTACAGAAACATTCACGCCGACAGCAACCGCAACGGAAACGTTTACTCCAACTGCAACGGCGACCGAGACTTTCACACCGACTTCAACTGCAACGGCAACTTATACTCCAACTTCGACGGCGACCGAGACCTTCACGCCGACAGCGACAGCAACGGAGACGTTTACACCGACCGCTACCGATACACCAACTGCTACGGCTACAGAAACATTTACTCCGACAGCGACAGCCACGGAAACATTCACTCCGACGGCTACAGCAACTGAGACGTTTACGCCAACGGCGACAGATACACCGACTGCAACGGCAACAGAAACATTTACACCAACTGCTACGGCTACAGAAACATTTACTCCGACAGCTACAGCCACGGAAACATTCACTCCGACGGCTACAGCAACTGAAACGTTTACGCCAACGGCGACAGATACGCCGACCGCGACAGCGACGGCAACAGAAACTTTCACACCGACGGCGACGGCAACTGAGACGTTTACACTAACGGCTACGGACACGCCGACAGCAACTGCGACCGAAACGTTTACGCCGACAGCAACCGATACGCCGACGGCAACGGCGACAGAAACCTTTACACAGACTGCAACGGATACACCGACGGCGACTGCAACCGAAACATTTACGCCGACGGCCACAGCAACAGAAACATTCACGCCGACTGCAACTGCGACGGAAACGTTTACACCAACGGCGACAGATACGCCTACCGCAACAGCGACCGAGACCTTTACTCCGACGGCGACAGATACTCCGACTGCGACGGCTACAGAAACATTTACGCCGACAGCGACTGCGACCGAGACGTTTACTCCGACGGCAACCGCGACGCCGACGGCACAGGCTGTGATAAGCGGAACGGTGACTTACGGCAACGCTCGGCTTCCGGGGCCTGCAATTCGTTTTGTTCCGGGCGTTCTGATCACCGCCGCGGGCAGCCCGACGGTAACTGATACGACCGGCAGTTCGGGCACATATTTGCTTACTGGATTCGGGTCAGGTTCTTACACGATCACGCCGTCCAAGATTGGCGGAGTAAACTCATCGGTCACCTCTTTTGACGCAGCATTAGTCGCACAATTTACCGTCTCGGCGGGCAGTCTTGACTCAGTGCAGCAGAGTGTCGCTGATGTCAGCGGCGCCGGTGGCATATCGTCCTTCGATGCGGCGTTGATCGCTCGTTATGCGGTTTCAATGTCCGGAACTGGTTCGACGGGCAATTGGAAATTCAATCCGGCGAGTAATACGTACACTTCGATAACTTCGCGCATTGCTGGCAATGATTACTTAGCTCTGTTGATGGGCGACGTTTCTGGCAACTGGCGCGATACAACATCGTTCCGTCCGGCGGTCGGCGGCAACGGGCCGCAAAGATCGGCCTCTGTTAACGCACCGCATTTGGTGACACCTACAGATTATGAAGTGATCATACCCGTCGGAGTTCAGGGTGTGGCTAATAAGGGAATCATCTCGTATGAGTTCGACCTCAGATACGACCCGACGGTCATACAGCCTCAGGCAAATCCCGTCGAGCGGACAAACACGGTCAGCGGTAATCTTTCGGCTATTGCGAACATGGACACGCCGGGCTTGCTGCGAGTCGCCGTTTACGGCCCGACACCTCTTAGCGGCAACGGCGTTCTTTTGAACCTAAAGTTCATCGCCGTCGGCGCACCGGGCACGATTTCACCGCTGATTTGGGAACGTATAATGTTCAACGAAGGCGAACCTCGAACGATGTCAACCGACGGGCAAGTCAAGCTCGTCCGCGTGCGTACTATCAACTCGATCTTCAATAATTTGAGCAACGTCACGCTACAGCGATCAACGCTGCCGTAATATGTACGAGACGACCAAGGAGCCATCACGTTGCGATTGAAAACTGCCGCAATTATCTATTTGTCATTTGCCTTTACGTTGAGTTTCTATCACGTACAGATGATTGACAGGCCTTGGTGGCAGGAAAGAAGCGAGTTCCACCAAGGTATAATTCAGGGCGACTTCAAAGCTCCATACCAATATCGCATTTTGTCACCCTGGCTGGCTGAGTTGCCGTCGATAGTCGTCGAAAAAACGCTTGGCCTGTCGCCCGGCAAGCAGTCGGCGATGGCTCGCGAGTTCTTTTACCTGCTACAGCGCCTGATCGCAACGTTTCTCTTATTTGTCTTTTTCCATCTTTATTTGCAACGATGGTTTACATCGGAGATCGCATTTAGCGGAACTCTTATCCTGGCGGGAATACAAGTATTTACTTACCGCAGCTACTATTATCAGCCTGATTCTCCACTGCATCTTCTATTCCTGACAGCAGCGGCCTATTTAATGTCCAGAGGAGAGTTCAAAGGCTGGCTCTATCCGCTGACGATTGTCGGCAGTCTTACCAGGGAAACTTTTGGCTTGATCGTGCCTCTTCATTTGGCGTTTTTCGGTTTTAAGAAAAACACGCTAAAACACACATTAGGATTGTTTGGTATTTGGCTTGCCGTGCAGGTTTTGTTACGAGGCGTCTTCGGTATAAGGCCGCCGTTTCCGAGCCGGCCGATGATCACAAATCTTTATGAGAGCATGTGGCCGTTGTTCCTGTTTTCGTTGATGTGGTTTATTCCGCTGATCTACTTTAGGCGGCTGCCGACGACTTTCCTATGGATGTTACTATTGTTTGCCCCACCGCTTATTGTCGCAAACATTTTTTTTGGAAAAGTAGAGGAAACGCGACTGTTCTTAGATTTAGCGATTTTTATTATCCCGGCTTGCCTTTTTGTTTTACTGCCTGAAAGTGAGACGAGTCAGACCGAGAATTCTGTGCCTGTTAATCAAACGGCATGAAAGAGATTTGTAAAAGGAAGAATTAATAATGAACAAAAAATGTCTGATAACCGGCGGAGCAGGGTTTTTGGGAATAAACCTTGTTAGATTCCTGCTAAAAAAGGGCTGGACGGTAGCTTCGCTGGATAAGGCCGAGTTTGTTTTTACCGATGTGATCAATGACATCGAGATACTTCACGGTGACATTAGGGATAAGGAATTTGTCGATCGATCGATGAAAGGGATGGAGATCGTGGTCCACTGTGCGGCTGCCCTTCCGCTCGACACAAAGGAAGACATTTTCACGACCGAGGTGGACGGAACCCGAATCGTATTAGAATCTGCACTCGAACACGGCGTCGAACGAGTAATACATATTTCGTCCACGGCAGTTTACGGCATCCCCGATCACCATCCGCTCTTTGAAGGTGACAGGCTGCATGGCGTCGGTCCGTACGGCGAAGCAAAAATACTGGCCGAAGGAATTTGTCATGAACTGAGAGAGAAGGGGTTGTGCGTTCCTATATTAAGACCGAAAAGTTTCGTAGGGCCGGAACGGTTAGGAGTTTTTGCGTTGTTGTATGACTGGGCGCACGACGGTAAGAACTTTCCGCTGCTTGGCAAAGGAAATAATAAATACCAACTGCTGGATGTCGAAGATCTTTGCGATGCGATCTATCTGGCGGCGACAAGAGAGGAGAGCGTGGTCAACGATACCTTTAATATCGGAGCGAAGGAGTTTGAGACCCTTTTAATCGATTTTCAAGCGGTACTGGATAAGGCCGGTTATGGAAAACGTATCCGAACCATTCCGGCAGGCCCGGTAATATTGGGGCTTAAAGTCCTGGAAAAACTTAAATTATCGCCTTTGTATGAATGGATATATGAAACCGTTGACAAAGAATCATTCGTTTCGATCGACAAGGCGATTGAGCAGCTCGGGTATTCTCCGCAATATTCTAACAAGGATGCGCTTCTGCGTAATTACGATTGGTACTGTAAGAACGTCTCGAAATTTAAGAACAAATCCGGCACCACGCACACAGTGCCCTGGAGCCAGGGAGCATTGAAATTGGCGAAGGCTTTCTTTTAATGCGATTCATTAGGTCACTTGGAGGGCAAAGATGTCTGATCAATTAACCGCGATTTTACCAAACGATTCACACGGAGCGACAGCGATCAATAAAAGTAAGCTGAGACTTTTGATCAAGGCGATGCGTCCTTATCAATGGTCAAAAAACCTCTTCGTTTTTACTCCGCTTCTGTTCGCGAAGAAGGTCATGGAGCCGGAGGCGCTCGGATATTCGCTGACGGCGTTTGCCGTTTTTTGTTTCCTGGCCAGCGGCCTGTATATATTCAATGACTGGCTCGATATCGAAGAAGACCGCGCCCACCCTGAAAAGCGCAATCGCCCGCTTAGCTCCGGCCTGTTACCAGTGAGTGTCGCTCTGGCTGCATCCGCGATTTTGGTTTTGGGAGCGCTTGTACTTGCTTCACTCATCAGTTTCCAGTTTTTGTCTATTGCGATTGTATATTTTGGCCTGACGCTTGTTTATTGCATTACTCTAAAGCGATTCATAATATTGGATTGTATTTCGATCGCATCGGGGTTTGTTTTACGAGTTGTCGGCGGGGCGGTAGCAATCAGCGTCGTGGCTACCCATTGGTTGATCGCCTGCGCATTCCTGCTTGCGTTATTTTTAGCTTTCTCAAAACGGCGTCAGGAATTGTTGATGTTGTCGAATGACGCCGCCGGGCATCGGACGGTTTTAGGTGAATATTCCGTCGCATTTCTTGAAAAGGCAAATATCATAGTGATCGGAGCGGCCATTGTCTCGTATGCACTTTATACAGTCGCTCCTGAGACGACAGAGAAGTTCCAAACTAATGCATTGATCTACGGAACCGTATTTGTCATTTATGGGTTGCTGCGGTATTTAGCACTTATCGACAAATCTGAAAACGGCGGCGATCCCAGCAAAATGCTCTTTCGAGACAGGCCCTTATTAATAACGATCGCTGCGTGGGCAGCCTATAATGCCGTCGTCGTATATCACACGGCGTTATTCGGCAATCGTACTTTACCGTTTTAGTTTTTCTTCCACCGCGTTTTTCATTCCAGAAAAATACTACCTCATCTACTTCGTTCATCAACTCCACTCCTAACCTCTCGGCCTCAAATCAGTCAAGATAACTATCCATTATTAAGCAATCGCCAACAGTCGCATAATTGCTGTGAACGTTAAGCTTATTAGCTTCCCCGTGCCTTTTTCTTGACTTTAGGGGCTTTTGGTTGTATCGTTGTAATTAAATTGCTTCCCGCTCACGACCTTGCTTCTTAGCTTCACATCTTGTGAAGGTCATTTATTTGTTTTCTCTTAATCGAAGTTTTGCCCTAATGATTTCAGTTAAAACAAGATCTTATTTGTTATTGTCCGCACAGTTTTTCGCCGTATCTTTTTTGATGGGGCTGCTGCTGGAAGTGTTCTTGCAAAACTCTGTGATAGCTGCGGGCGATATGGCGAGTGCTACGCCAACGGCAGTACCGACCGGTTCGCCTGCGATCAACGGAATGGTTAGATATGGGAACGCGATTGGCTCTCCTTCTTCTCGGTTGGTTTCGAACGTGCTATTGACCGCCGTCGGTCCGCTAAACGCCAACGCAATGACCGGTTTTCCCGGCGGCACCTATTCGCTTACCGGCTTATCCGAAGGATCATATACTGTCACGCCGACCAAGACCGGCGGCGTTAACGGATCAATAAACTCTTTCGACGCGGCTAAGGTCGCGCAACACGTTACCGGACTGAATTTTTTGGCTGGCAATCAACTGATCGCAGCTGATGTTAGCGGAAATGGCACCGTCTCGTCGTTCGATGCCGGACAGGTCGCAAGATTCGTAGTCGCTCTGCCAGGCGGGATGCAAACGGGAACCTGGAAATTTATCCTGGCGAGCAATAGTTATCCGGCGGTTACCGGTAGCTACAACGGCGAGGATTACTTCGCTCTGCTGATGGGCGAAGTTTCCGGAAATTGGAACGATAGGCCTTCGCCGACCAATACGTCAACCAGTACGCCGACGAATACACCAACGGCAACGCCTACAAGCACGCCAACATTGCCGCCGACACCAATTTCGACCCCGACGGGAAGTAACATTGCGTTGTATCCCTCAATCAGATATCAGACTATGCGTGGCTGGGAAGCTGTTGGCGAGGCGGGCCAGTTTTATTCACCGGCCTGGAACAATTACAAGAATGCTCTGTTGGATCAGACGGTTAACGATCTGGGTCTGAATCGTATTCGTTTGGAGATCAAAAGCGGGATCGAGAACCCAGTTGATTACTTTACGCAGTGGCAATCGGGACAAATAACGGAAAACCAGTACAATGCGAAGCGTTACGAGATAATCAACGACAACAGCAGTTCGGGTGTTGTCAACCCAAGCGGTTTTCAGTGGGCATCTTTGGATCGGACCATAGAGCAGGTCGTGAACCCGCTGCGGCAAAGATTGCAGGCCAGAGGCGAAACGCTTTGGGTCAACGTCAATTATGTGGATTTTGGTTCATCGGCGTTTGAACACAAGAACGACCCCGCGGAATATGCTGAATTTGTTTTAGCAGCTTTTCAGCACATGCAAAGCGCATACGGGTTTGTTCCCGATTCGTGGGAAGTAATATTGGAACCGGACAATCCGGCTGCTGGCTGGTCGTCTTCACAAACAGCGAACGCGATCAAGGCGGCAGGGGACAGGCTGGCAGCTAGCGGGTTCACGCCGAATTTCGTGGCTCCGGCCACGACCAGCGCATCGAACGCTCCGGCCTACATAGACCGGATCGCAGCAACAACAGGTGCGATGCAATACGTCAGCGAGTTTTCTTACCATCGCTATGACGAGCCTTCAGACGCGACGGTGGCAGAGATAGCCGATCGTGCGGTTCTCCATAACAAAAGAACTGGAATGCTCGAATGGATCGGTGCCGACTACAACACTATCCACTCCGATCTGAAGCTTGGACGCAACTCCTCATGGCAGCAATTCTGCCTTGCCGGGCCGACGAGCTGGGGACCGGAGGGAAACGGCGAGCGGTATTACGTTATCGACGACACTAACGTCTCTTCGCCGGTGATCATAATGGCGACAAAAACGAAGTTCCTGCGTCAATACTTTAAATTCATCCGCGCCGGAGCCCAAAGGATCGAAGCGCTGACGGGTAATGGGAATTTCGACCCGTTGGCATTTATCAACACGAACGGGAAATATGTGGTTGTAGTGAAAGCTTCAGCAAGCGGAGCGTTTAATGTTCAGGGACTGCCTGCCGGACTTTACGGCATCAAATACACGACAAACAGTCAGTACAATATTGACCTCGCCGACGTATCGATAAGCACTGGGCAAGTATTATCCGCGACTATGCCCGCATCAGGTGTAATCACCGTCTATGCCAAATAACGCCTGTTTTTTTGGCATCGAGATCTGATACAAATAGAATTCCCGCACGAAAAACATATGCGATAAAGCGTTCTTGATTGAACCGCTATCCTGCAATCCTTCCTCAAAAATTCGCTCACATATCAATATTTTTAGTTAAATTTTTAAACCATCGCTTCTACGCTTCAATGGTTTAAACTTCTTTAAAAAACTTTAACATTAATATATAATTATAGATAAGTTTTGGCATCTTTCATGATTCGCCATATCAACCTAGGCCACTTTTAACACGACTGTAGTTCAACTCGCCCAACAATCGGCCTCAAATACGAGATTTAACTTACCAGGATGTCTATGAAGTCTTACCATTGGTTTCTAACTGACCATGTGCAGAAATCGACTCGATTCTCTGCGCATTATTGCTTTAACATCGCACTGCTAATCGCCTTAATGATGGTTGCGGCCGGCCAAATTACAGCGGCTCAATTTGATTTCGACGGTGACAATAAATCGGACATTTCGGTATTCCGTCCTTCTGAGGGTATCTGGTATTTTTCGAACAGCAGCTCGGGATTTGGAGCGACACAGTTTGGAGTGGACCGCGACGAACCGGTTGCGGCCGATTACGATGGCGACGGCAAAACGGATGTTGCCATTTATCGAAATGGTGTTTGGTGGCGTCTGAACAGCGGCACAAATACTGTCGACGCCGTCAATTTCGGGGTTTGGGACGATATACCGGTGCCGGCACAATTTGACGCAGATAATAAGGCGGATGTGGCGGTTTATCGGCCTTCAACTGGTATATGGTACTGGCTTAACAGCAGCAACGGTAGTTTTGCCGCATTTCAATTCGGTCTTGATGGTGATATTCCGCTTCCGGCCGACTACGATGGTGACGGGAAAGCTGACATCAATGTTTTTCGTCCCTCAAGTGGTTTTTGGTACCGAGTTAATAGTTCTACTTCCACATTTATTGCGACGCAGTTCGGTCTGCCCGGCGATATGCCTTTACGGGGCAACTTCGACGGCGACAGCAAAACGGACATTGCGGTCTGGAGGCCAACGACAAAGACTTGGTATATCGTGCGAAGCTCCGATTCAGGTTTCGAATACTCAGTTTGGGGAATAGCTGACGATATACCGGTACCTGCGGATTATGACGGCGACGGGAGATCTGACATTTCCGTTTATCGCCCCATATCCGGCGCCTGGCACCGGTTGAACAGCAGTAATGGTGTTTATGTCGGTTATCAGTTTGGGGTCAACTCCGATGTACCGATTCCGGGAGCGCATTTAGCATTTCGTTATTATTGTCAACAGGTGAATTGTCCGATACCACCGCCTGCACCGACAGCAACATCAACGAGTACATCAACGGCGATTCCGTCGAACACTCCAACGCATACGGCAACAAATACACCGACTCCTACATCCGGCCAGGGATCGCTTTCAGGGAGCCAGACAGTTACCCCGGCGAATGTGGACCTGTCGGCGGAAGGAACATCGGATTGGGCACATTGGGGATTGACTGCGCCCGGCGATTTCAACCATAAGAGCGGTGTGGCGCAGCAGATCAGTAATTGTACTGCTTTGGGCACGGAAGCCATTCAGCGTTATACAAATACGAGCCTTTATAGCTGGAGCGGAGGAACGCCGACCGCTTCGGCCACTAACACAGGAACAGGTGTTTACGTTATCGGGCTTAACAACGGATTCCAGATAACGGCGCCTGCCGAGACGACTGCACGCACGTTGAAGATGTATGTCGGGTTGTGGGCAGCAGGCGGAAGGTTCGAGGCAAGTTTGAGTGACGGCAGTGCTCCGGTCTATATCGATACATCGCTCTCGAGTTCGAGCTCTCCGGTCAACGCAGTTTACACGCTCAACTACAGGGCGGCCTCAGCCGGACAAACCCTGACGCTTCAATGGACGGCTAATACTATTTTCAATCAATGGGGAAATGTCACTCTACAGGCAGCGACACTTGTGGGCAATGTCACCACTACGCCGACGCAGACAAATACACCGGCGGCAACACCGACAAATACCGCGACGACAATTCCGACAAATACGCCAACAAGGACTTCAACTTCGACGCCAACGAACACACTGACAAACACGGCAACGAATACGCCGACGCGGACTCCGACGGTCACACCGACAAACACACCCACCACAATTCCGTCGAATACGCCAACAAGGACACCAACTTCGACGCCGGCGAACACAGCGACGAATACGCCGACACGTACATCAACGACCACGCCAACGAATACATCCACGAATACGCCGACGCGAACTGCGACGGCCACACCAACACTGCCGCCGACGCAAATCCCGACGCCGACGGGAAACAACATTTCGCTGCTTCCGTTGATCCGATTTCAGACTATGCGTGGTTGGGAAGCTGTTGCCGAAGCCGGACAGTTTTACTCACCGGCTTGGAACAATTATAAGAACGCGCTGCTGGATCAGACGGTGAACGATCTGGGGCTGAATCGTATTCGTTTGGAGATCAAAAGCGGGATTGAGAACCCGGTCGATTATTTCACGCAGTGGCAGTCGGGACAGATCGATGAGAGCCAGTACAATGCGAAACGTTACGAGATTATCAACGACAACAGCAACTCAAGCGTTGTCAACCCGAACGGTTTTCAGTGGGCGTCTTTGGATAGGACCATCGAGCAGGTCGTGAACCCGCTGCGGCAAAGATTACAGGCCAGAGGCGAAACACTTTGGGTTAACGTCAATTATGTTGATTTTGGATCGTCAACGTTTGAACATAAGAACAGTCCGGCAGAATACGCCGAGTTTGTCCTTGCGACCTACCAGCACATGCAAAGCTCATACGGGTTTGTTCCCGATTCGTGGGAAGTGATACTGGAACCGGACACTTCGTCGGCAAGCTGGTCGGCCGCACAAACAGCAAACGCAATTAAAGCTGCGGGAGACAGGCTGGCAGCTAGCGGGTTCACGCCGAATTTCACAGCTCCGTCCACGACCAGTGCATCTAATGCTCCGATCTACATAGATCAGATCGCCGCAACGTCAGGTGCGATGCAATACGTCAGCGAGTTTTCCTACCATCGGTATGACGAGCCTTCGGGCGCGACGGTGGCGTTGATAGCCGACCGTGCGGTGCTGTATAACAAGAACGCGGGGATGCTCGAATGGATCGGTGCAGACTACAACACCATTCACTCCGATCTGAAGCTCGGACGTAACTCCTCCTGGCAGCAATTCTGCCTGGCCGGGCCGACAAGCTGGGATGTCGATATGCCGGGCTCCATATACTACAAAATCGACGACACGAACATCGCTTCGCCAGTGATCACAATGGGAAGCAGAACGAAGTTTCTGCGTCAATATTTCAAATTCATCCGAGCCGGAGCGCAAAGAATCGAAGCGTTGACAGGTAATGGGAATTTTGACCCGTTAGCATTTATCAACACGAACGGGAAATATGTCGTTGTAGTGAAAGTTGCGGCAAGCGGTGCGTTTAATATTCAGGGGCTGCCCGGCGGATTATACGGCATTAAATACACGACTAACAATCAATACAATATTGACCTCACCGACGTTTCGATAAGCACCGGGCAAGTGTTGTCAACAACTATGCCTGCGGCGGGTGTGATTACTGTATATGCAAAGTAGCGTTAGTGATTCAATTGATAAACGAGAATCTGATAACCGGCATTTTGCCGATCGTGATACACCAGATCAAGACTCCCGAGCGAGCTGTTCTTTTCCGCAAGAAATGCGGCGGCATCGCTCTTTCGCCGCTCGCTAAAAACTAAATAATTTGCCCGCCTTTGCCTTGCATACTCCACAACTGTTGAAAGCTCTTCATCGGGTAAATAAAGGTGTTTTGCATGAGCATAATATGCCGGTGTAATGTGTGACGATATCACGGTCGTCTGCTCATGATTCGAATTTTCTTTCATCCATAAGCCGGCACTCTTTTCTTCGAAGGGAACATTTTTAATATCTTCTTGCTTTAATATCAGAAGGGAACGCGGCATCGACAAACCGAATAACAGGATCAAAACACACGTCGCAAGGACAACGGGACTCAACTCTCGACGAGTGGTAAAAAACGACTTCACTGTTCTCGCCAGCCATTCGCAGAATTCGGCAATTCCGCGTGCAGCCCAAGCGATCAAGAGAGGAATAATCGGAATCAAATAACGAAGTTCAACCGCTGACGCTGCGTATCCCAACAGCGTGCACATCACGAAGGAAAACAGATATATTTCTTTCGCTGCTCTGGTTCGATTCCAACTTAGAAAAAAGAAACCCGCTACCGCAAAAATGGCAAACGGGATCGGCAAAATTGCCGGAAAATAGTTGCGTAACTGGTGCCATAGCAGGGTGGCAGCTTTGGATCCAAGTATTTTCGCATCGTTTGCCAGACGCCCAAGACTGAATGAAGCCGGAGCTTCTTCGACGACTGATTTTTCAGGTATATATTCTGTTTCGTAATCATCGCCCCATAATCTGTCCTTTAAGGTCATCCGTCCATCACCAGACAAGGTGAGCAATCCACCCTCGAAGTCCGCGGCAGGAAGATTAACAGTAATCTTTTGACTAAACGTCCACTCTCCGGTCTTCTCATGCAAATACAAAACATACGGTAGAAAAAAGAAGGCAAAACCCAGAAGAAGAACCAGGCAGTTGAACCCGACGCGCGCAAAACTAAGATGTCCAAAAACGAATTTAGCCGCCGGCGTCAACAATAGAATCAACAACAGATAGCCGATGGCTTCGGGTTTGGTTAGAAACGCGATTCCCAGTAACAGTCCTGTTACAAGAAAGAAACGCGAGTCTCCCTTCGACACAGCATGCCAGCCCGAAAGCACGCATGTTGTCAGGACAAAAGTGTAAACCGATTCGGTCATCACCCAGCCCGATGACTTAATCAAAAACGGGTGAAAGATTAGAAGTATTGCACCCACATAGGCCGATGGGCGCCCGAAAAAATCACGGATCAAAAAAAAGGCGGGGACAATCAACAGCGAGCCGGCGACAAGCGATACGAATCTTCCGCTAAAATCCCGGTCGGCAAAAAGCAGTGAAGAAAATCCGGTTAAGACCGAATACAGCGGAGACCAGTAGGCACTGATGCCGCCACTGAAATTGCCCGATACAAATCTTTCTCCGAGGATCGTATAATACGCTCCATCTCCGTTAATGACATATTCCTGCGGGATGAAAAAAAAGCGGATAAGAAAGGCGAGCAGAACACAGGCCAAAAGAAACAAACTTTCGTGTGAGACGCGAAGGGAGCCTAATCGAATATGGGTGGTTAGTTCCTCTTTTGCGGGAGACATATTTACGAGATATTGGTTTCGTGACTCGTCCTCAGACCGAGAATTTGTGGGATACGGTACCAGAACCAACACAGAACAAATACCACGCCGCTGTAGAAGAAATACAACAACTGCCAAGGCAGCGTCATTAGCGCAAATAGAAACCCGCGCTTTCTAGCATAGAAGGCAAGTATCTCGCGGTTGAGAAAGGCGATGGCCGCCAGGCACCCAACTATGAGAAGGATCAACAGCGGTTGCCATATTGCCAGCGGAAGTAGGATCAGCGAGAGAGCAAGCAGCACTGCGCTGAGACGGTCCTGAGTTTTCAGGTTCATGTCATTGATCATTCCCTGATCTTCGAGAATGAGCCGCGACCACGGGAGCGCACGGCACAGTATTTCCGTTCGCAAATGTCCCATCACCTTCCACTTCTTCAGGTGCTTGGCCTGGATGCTTCGGTCGAGCAGTATCTGATGGCCTGCTTTTCGGAGCCTGAAGCCGAGATCGATGTCTTCGATCATAGGCATTGCAAACTTTTTACAATCGAACCCTCCAAACTCAAGAAACACATCGCGCCTGACGGCGCCTAGACCCGCCCAAAAAGTCGATGCGTCGCTGCCGGAATTTTGATGGACAAAATGATGCTGAAGATTTTTGTACTGCGAAAGGAAATTTTTCTCAGCAGGCTCGTCATCGTATGAGCCGAATAGAGCGGAGATTTGGGGCTGCTTCTCGAAACGATCGGCAACGAGGCCAATTGTCTCGGGTTGAACTACTACGTCGGCGTCCACGAAAAACAGTATTTCACCGAGCGCACTTTCCGCTGCGAGATTGCGTGCTGCGCCGGGACCGGAGTTTCTTGAAGTCGACAACACTCGCGCACCGCTTCGACGACTTATCTCCGCGCTGTCATCGATCGAACAGTCGTCCACGACTAATACCTCGAAAGATTTGTAGCTCGACTTCGAAATTGCATCGAGGCAGAGCGGCAAAAACGCGGCGCCGTTATAAACCGGAACTATAATTGTCACGTATGGACTATTGATCGACATTGTGTTTTTGAATGAAGATTAATAATGAACGCATAGTATCTCTCAACTTTTTTCCCCATTATTAATTACTAATTACAAATTAATAATTATTAATGGGAGAACCAGATTTTAAACCTGGGCGACGGCAGGAGATTTACGGGTGAGTTTTTCCTTTCGCGCGCCGATCACCGCTCTGGTTAACTGGACCGGCTGAAAGACGATGCTTGACCACAGGAAAACTTCGTTCGTGCAATAGCAGGCTTTAGCGCGGATCTGTTCCCGCAGCTTTTGCGCCTCTTCGGAATCCCAAATTTCGAAAAAAGTATTGTTTCTCAAGTTGCCCAACGGGAAATGCTGTTCGCACATGCTGACGTCGCCGTTTGCATAAACAACGCCGGTCAATACTCCCGCCTTGCAGGGAATATACTGCGATTCAGATTCGATGGTTTTCACCTTTGCCCATTGAAGCAGCGGTTCGACGGTGGCTCCGAAGCGATTTTTCTCACGGTCGCTCCAAACCTCCGCGACATGCCTATAGAGATCTTTGTACTTCTGTAGTTGAGGGCCTTGCAGCGAAGGATTTTTGCGATCTCCGCGGATGATAGCCAGATTGTGGTGCTCGATCTTTGGGCAATTATCGTGCAGGTATTCAGTCAATTGGAATATTTCGTCCATATTTTCGCTCATCGCAACCGTGTTTGAGTGAATTCGAAATCTCGGATCTTCTGCATTTAGACGGGCGAGCATTTCGTACGTCTCCATCGCCTTTTTGAACGATTGCGGATTGCCGCGAAAATTATTGTGATACTCCGGCATTCCATCGAGCGAAATCTCGCAAATGAATAATTCGAGCGTCTTACTCTTCATCAACTGACGAAGAGCTTTTTCGGTGCGATCCGTGAAATATCCGTTGGTCGGCACATAGATATTCTTGACCTTATTGTTATTAATAAAAAGTTCACAAATATCTGCGAACTCACCTCGAATGAACGGCTCTCCGCCTGACAAATTCAAGTTTTCGAAGTCGCCGAGTTCAAGCGACAGCTTTTCAAATTCCTCAAAGGTGAGATCATTGCGTTGGTTCAACTCTTTCCAGTAGAAACAGTGTTCGCAGGTTAGATTACAGATGGAATTGATGAAAACGATCATAAACGGCGGCGTTTGCCGCTTCGCCTGATTGGCGGCTTTCATCGAAAGTTTTGTGTGTCGCGTGATGCGTGAAACGATATTCATAATAAATGTCCTTGGATCAATTCCCGTTTACAAACGATTTTGCGGAGCGTAAAATTTGTCGGAAGTTCATGTACCGGTCGAATGTTTTTGACTGTAGCATTTCTAGGAGGCGTTGGTTTTGTAAGTAATAGGCGTCGATTCTTTCCAACGAGGAAAAATCACTTCGTTCTGTCATTTTTCCAAGCGCTACCGAACAGGTTGCGTCGAAATTCGCCGCCGCAATGTCTTTGACTGCGTGATTGTATCTCCCAAACGGATATGCAAACGTTACGGCTTCCTTGCCCAGCTTGTCCTCAATCGCCGCCTTCGACGCAATAACTTCTTCCTCCGCCTCTGCACGGGAAAGCTGCGTCAGATCAGGATGTGTTTTTGTGTGCGACCCAAACTCTATTCCGGCATCGCTCAAGACTTTTATCTCTGACCATGAAAGCAACTCGCTGCGCGGAAGTTCTGGCGGATTTCCACTCCAATCATTATGCCGCCCGCAGAAATCGGTGACGAGAAACACAGTAGCGCAAAACCCGTATTCGCTTAGGACTGGAAAAGCGTGACTGTAGAAATTTTTGAAACCGTCATCAAAAGTCAGAACAACCGGCTTAGCCGGCAACTCATTATTGTTCTTAAATGTTGAAATCAGACCTTGCAACGGCATCGTGGTATAACCCGCTTCGCTCAAATATTTCATCTGCCTCAGAAACACTGCTGGCGACGTAGAAACCACAGAACCACTATCATCGATAGAATGGTAGGTTATTATCGGGATTTTCGTCCCGATCATAAGGTTGGGTTTGGAGGTTTCGCTCATAACAAAATAAGGGTCATTCACGCACAGCGAACCACCGGACACAATAATTACGAATACTTGCTAAATTATTGCAATATAACAGTTTGCTGCGACGTGTGCCATTTTTTGTCCGCCGTTGTCCGGAATGGTGAGCGGACAAAATAAACTCTTTATATACTTCAGTTACAGCCAAAAAAACCGCTTGTCCGGGCAATTTCGAAAAAAGTTTTACATTGTGCCACAGCAATCGTTTTATTCATAAAACATCGTATCACAGTTTCTATTGAAATGCAAGTACTTGTTTGAAAAACATTGCAAAAAATCAACTTGAAAACGCGGTAACCGCCGCTCGACGCAGTCCGTTCGAACTGCCACTTCGCTGCTTTCTTATGTCATCGATCAACTCAAGATATTGGTTCAAATGAGGCTCTTCGTTCCAGTATTCAAGATAAGCCTGATACCCCTTCTCGCCCATCTCATTGCGAAGATTCTGATCTGCCGCGAGTTTCTTCATTGCGGCGACGAGCTCATCTTCGGTTCGATAGACGAAACCGCCATTGCTGTCGTCAACCACTTCGGGGAGAGCACCGAGGTCGTTTGCGATGACCGGTGTTTTGTGCGAAAAGGCCTCGATGATTATGATCCCAAAAGTTTCATAACAGATCGACGGAACGATCACTGCTATTGCCGAACGATAAAGATCGGCGAGGCCATCTTGTGAAAGCCTCCCTAGAAATTGGATGTTTTGACAATCCTTCGCCTGTGCCTCAAGCGTCGCTTTGTAAGCACCGTCGCCGGCGATCAGAAGATCGAACTGTTCGTTCTTACGAAAAGTTTCGATCAAATTGTGCACGCCTTTTATATGTTCCAGACGGCCGACAAAAAGGAAATAAGGTTTTCTCTGCTGTTCCGAAGTTTTGCTTCTATCACTCTCGGGTTGTCGCGGAAGGAAATACGGCATGTGCCTGATGGGTATGTCCAAACCCATTTCTAGATGCTTATTTAAAGTAAAGCGGCTGGGCGAGAGAAAACAATCGACGTGTTTCAGCATTCTGTCCATCATGCCGGTCTGCCGCCATAACTGCGGAGGCCTTTTTCCTTTAATCTGACACGACAAGCAATTTTTTGTCGTGCAAACCTCCCGATCATATTTCCACAAGACGTGCATCGGGCACACGAGCCAATGCTCATGTGCGGTGTAGAGCTTGATCGCGTTACCGTAGCTCAGAGCCTTAATCCCTATCAAAGACATGTTGTTGTAGTGCACAACATCATAATTATTTTCCTCGAGCGCTTTTTTTAGTTCGCCTTTGAAGAAAGGTATGCCGGTTTGCTGCGTGAGCAATGGCGATAACATTCCCTTGCCGCTCTTGAGCGGACGAACTTTGACGCGTTCATGATTTGGAAAATCGCCGGTCGGGTGCTTTCCGTTAATGAAAAGGAATGAGTCCTCGCAATAAAACACGTCAACAGTGTGGCCGCGGCGGGCGAGCTCGTTGGACAAACGATAGATATGCATGCCGTCGCCGCCGAAATTATACGGCGGGTAAAACGTGGACACCATGCAAAACTTGAGAGGCTTTTCCATCAAATCGTTTTAAGCTCTCTGAATATTGCGAGCGTATCCTCGGCTGCGCGTTTCCAACGAAAATTTTGCGATCTCGCCAAGCCGTCTGTCTTCATTTTTTGTCGAGTGGTTTCATCATCGAGCACACTGCGTATGACTGTGGCCATCTCTTCGGAAATCAGCGGATCAAAATAACGTCCGACGCTTCCGAGGACTTCGGGCAGCGATCCTGTGTTACTTGCCGCAACCGGAGTTCCGCATGACATCGCCTCGATCGCTGGCAGTCCGAAACCTTCTTCTAATGAAGGAAAGACCAGAAGCGTTGCGGCGTTGTAGAGGTAAGCCAGATCTTCGTCCGAAATGAAGCCCGTGAAGATCACCCGATCTTCAAGGTCAAATTGATGAACTTTGGCTTTTAGATCAGGATACGCCGAAAAGAACGGATCATCCTTGTAATCACCGACCAAAACCAACTTCAGTTTGTCATCCGAATCCGCGATCTTTTTGAACGCGTCGATCAGTGTATTTAGATTTTTGTGCGGGCTGATTCCGCCGACATAGAGCAGGAAACGCTCGTCGCGGCGCAGCCCGTGTTTCTCCAGCGTGGATACAAAGCCATTATTCGTCGGAAGCACTTTAAATACGGGACGAGCAGCTTCTGAGATAAGACGTATTTTCGATTCGGGCAGGCGAAAGTATTTAACTATTTCCTTCTTTGAATATTCCGAAACGGTCGCTACCATGTCGGCCTGTTTAATCGCAATGTTTTGCTTTAATTTCCACAGATATTTCGATTTCGAGTTTGGGAAAATGAGCGCAGGATGATGGTCGGCGATCACATCGTGCAGCGTCAGCAAAACCTTAGTTCGATTCAGTATCGGGAAATAAGAATAGACGGCCGGGAAGAAAAAGACATCGACATCGTGCCGGTAAACTTCGCGGGTCATCGCCCAGAGATCTTTTAACGAGCGACGCCCGTCAGCCGAGGCTGCCTCTACCTGTGAGTGAGAGGTTTTTGCCGATATTCGCCGAACGCGTTCCGGCATGTCGTCGGCACCTTTTGTTTCGCTGTCGATAAAGAACAGATAGTCGTTTTCTTCATCGATCTCAATAAGAGCTTCGAGAAGTTCACGGGTGAATCGTCCAAAACCTCGTTTGTTGCCCCAACAACTGGCGTCAACGCCGATCTTCATAAAATGTCAAATACTTTGCCCGCCGGCATTTTTCAGTGTGATCGCAATGAGATTACCCGGTTATAGATCGCAGCGACGAACAGTCCGCACACATATCCGATGACGAATAGATATGCGGCACCGATAAGGCTTCCGGTAAATGTGACTGAATATCCGATCAGGAATTGATCGATCAAACCCATGTGCGGGCCGACGACTTCGCCGCCCTTGAGAATGAGAAAGTTTGTAGCGGCAAAAATGATCAATGCTCCGATCACACCCAGAACAAAGCCAAGAATATGACCGTTCAGCCTGACGACTGATCGGCGAATTTGCTCTTCTTCGGAAGTGTTTGTCTTGTGCTCGGAGTAATCCGCATCATGCGAATATTGCGAATTAACCTGATCGTGGGTTGCCATAATTTCAAGCAATTCCTTTTGGAACTAAAGGTTGAGTGGAATTCACGAGAGCGAGATCTTTATTGTCCTGCTCCGTCATTTCCTCATGATATTCATTATCCACGTTTACGCCCCAAACATCATAATTTGCGCCGAGGATATTTTTTACGGACAGCATTGCCGTGAGCATCGAGTGGTCTTGATTGTTGTACTTATGCATGCCGTTTCGCCCGACAAGATACATGTTCGGCATTTTTTCAGCCAGGAACTCGCGGATCGTATCGACCGCCGTCACGTAGTCCGCGTCGTAAACCGGATAAGCTTTTGGCATTCGGACAACCGCGCCGTCCTCGACGTCCTTTGGATCGACAAGCCCCAAAATACCAAGCTCCTTCGTGCCAAGAGCGACCAAGTCCGTGTCCTCAGTCGTCCAAAGGCCGTCACCCTCGAAGCAGAAATATTCTAATCCCAAACAGGTCTTGTTCGCATCTGGAACCATGCTTGGGCTCCAATTCTTAAAATTCTGAATTCTGCCTACCTTCACCTCGGAGTCGTGTATGTATATCCAGTTGTCCTGGAAAAGATCGGCCTTATTTACTATAAGCGACACCGTCAGAAAATCCCTGTAACCAAGCTTATCTGCGGCGGCCTGCACTTCAGGCGGCGGAGGCGGTTCCATCTTTCTTACCAACTCCTGCATCGGCATGCTGCTGATAAAGTCGCTGCCAGCGACGAGTTCCTTTTTGCCTTCGGCTTCGATCTCAAGAGCCGTTACCTTTCCGCGTTCCCAAAGTATCTTTGACACCTCGGTTTGCATTTTCAGTTCGCTTTCTTTTTTCTGTATCGACTCAGCGACCATTTCCCACATCATTCCAGGACCTTTTTCGGGATAGTCGAAAGCGTCTATCAAAGTTTTGATAATGTCGCCTTTCTCTTTGACCTGACTGGCGAGCAGCGCGTTCTTTATAGTTGAGATAAGAGACAGCCCTTTGATACGCTGTGCGGCCCAATCGGCTGAGATCTTGCTGCAAGGCAGTCCCCAAACTTTTTCGGTGTATGTTTTAAAGAATGTCTCGTACAACCGCCGTCCAAAGCGGTTGCAGATCCAATCCTCAAACGATTTCTCGGATTTTATCGGCATCGCTTGTGCCTTTGCATAACTTGCAACCATCATGAAGCAGTTCCACAAACCAAGCCCCAACAAAGCATTGGTAGCCTTCAACGGGTAAAAGAAAAATTTCTTGTTGTAATATATCCGCGACAAACGCGAACGGCGCAGGAAGCGTTTATCACCCAGCACCTCGCGCCACATATCATCGACTGCTTTTACCTTTGTAAAAAAGCGATGGCCGCCTATGTCGAAGAGATATCCTTTGTAGTTGACCGTGCGCGAAATACCGCCTACCACATCGTCTTTTTCGAGAACGATTGACGGCACGCCGGCTTTGCAAAGCTCATACGCCGCAGTGAGTCCGGCAGGCCCTGCACCAATAATTACAACTTTCTTGTTTTGCGTTTGATCGCCCATTTGAATTTATGGATTGTCTATATAATCGTTTACCGCTGCCATGCTGCCTTTTACCTTGATAATTTGCATATACATCATCACAACAAAATTCCTGATCGCGGCTATCAGCCAGCCGATGGCAAAGCCGACTATGATGCCGTAGATCATGCCGATCAGGCTTCCGACAAACGTGATTTCATATCCGATAAAGAACTGATTCAAAAGAGCCAGATTTGGCCCTATGACTTCGCCGCCTTTGAAGATCAGTAAGTTAGTAGCCACAAATATCCCAAGCCCCATAAGCAGTCCTATGGCAACGCCCAGTGCTTTGCCGTCCAATTTTGCAAGCGACTGTATGATTAACTCTTCTGTAGCGTCAGGATGATGTTGGTCTTCGGTTTTCATATCTTTGGGAAAATTTGCGCGCTCAGCCTTATGATGAAACGCTTGAAATACGCTTCATAAAACCTCGTGAGAGGAAACCTGTCTACAGGCATTCAAAATCAAAGGGTTCTAAACGTCTAACTGCTTGTGTCCGTTGATTTCCGTATCTATCTGATACACGTCGAATTCAGCGTTTTATACAAAAAAAATACAGAATTTCTAAAATATCCCGTATTCACACATTAGCTTGATAAGAAACTAAATTATCACATCTTTTACTCGATTCGCATGGGCGAAAACGACACTATTGTTAGGCGGAACCGCCAAAGACGTTAGATATTTATACAATTACCAACAGTAAATCGCTGTTATCGCTGATTCAATGCCTGCTACCAGACAGGAACCAGCGAAACAGCGATTTGCCGTTAGATGTTAACGACATTTCCAATCATTCAAAAGTCGAATTAGTCATTGTGATGATACAAACGGCGTCCAAAGTTATCGAATACCCAGTCGGCGACGTTTTCCCCTACGTTTCTCCCTGCTTCATCCGCAAAGCGGAAGTGGATTCCCAGATAAACGCGTGCATCGACGACGTCCCGAGCCGCCTGAGAAAACCGCGTGTATTCACGCGTGTCGAGATTTGTCGGACCGGTATTGGTCGTCGTGATCGAAAAGTCTTTTCGGTCTCTCCTAAAGTAGTTCCTGAGTGCCCGCATCGTCGCGCCTGTTATTCCGTTTGCGCCTGATGAATGATCCGGGTATGGCGGACTCGGGATGAGCGAGAGCCACGCCGCGTCGCCGGCCGTGTTCGGGTTTCCATCGAGATCTCCGTTTTGAATAGCGGTTATCGGCCGCCAAAAGACGTAGTGCGACTTATCGTTCCAAACGGCGATCAACGTATCGGCCATCGACATCGTAGCAAGAGCAAAGAATCTTGAGTTGTCGGAATTGCCTTCAATATCTTCGGCAAGATCTCTGAGCAATTTATTCAGCATCACTACAAAATTCCCGGCATAGAATTGAGCCATATCGGTTTCTTCCGGCGTGCGGGTGCTGCCCGTCAGTGCTCCCTTAGCCTTTACCTCGTTGTACTCGCGAGTATATCTGTGACTGGTGAGCGACGGAGGCGGCGACGAGCGAAATTGTGAAGGCCGGCTCATTGCAAAGGGCGTAACACGGCCGAACCATGGACCGGGATTCATCGCGGAAAATCCCGGCGGCGTCGGTCGCCATACGCCGATTCCGGTTCCACCAATGAAGGGCGGCGGAGCAGGATTTGGAAAACTGCCGTCGCATGCACGCAGGGCGATGATCGCCGCAGCCGCTGCTGCGCCAACCGCCACTCCGGGATCGTTTGCGGGGATTCCGTTTGCGATCAGATAGTTTTCGTAAGTGATGTCGAGTGCCGCAGCCTGAGCCGGATACCGACTGACGAGGACGTCGTGCGCCGCCTTGGCGGTGGCCGCGATAGACGAGCCTTCCGCATCTGGAATGTCTGCGTAATACGGTTCATACTCTCTCTCGATGGCCTGGACCGCATCGTAAACGGCGACTTGCACCATAGCAACGTCAAGTATGCCCGACGGCCCCGGACGAGCGGCTGTTACCATCGACTGCAATGCAATTGCATTCCAATCACTAACCGCGCCAGCCCGTGCGACCGATACGGAAAAAACCAAAGCGACGATTGCCGCCAACATGAACTGCCAACCATTAGTCATGGCAGAGATTCGTTTGATGATGTTCATTTTTTTATTCTCCTTATGATAACGGCATCAAGGCCGTTGGAATGGGCGTTTCGCCGGGCATGCTGAATTGCCGACCGGTAAAGACGCTTACACTTGTGATATTGCCCGCATTTTATATCCAAAAGTTCGAATGACCAAACCCGCTAGGGCAAGGGCTGCCAGTCCGGTTGTCTTGCGTTTTTGGGGCCGATCTGATCTTGCCGCCCGTCGCCATTTGCGGGCATTACATATATTTGGCTAGATGACCCATCCCAGCCGGCAAAAACAACTTTCAAACCGTCGGGTGACCAGTCCGCGCTGGAACTGTTGTAAGCCAGGATTATGTTGTTTGTCCCATCAGTTTTTGCGGAGATCAGACAACTGCAGTCGCCCCAAAGATCGTCGAAATATAAAAATCGTGTACTGTCCGGCGAATATTTCGCGGCAGTGGCGCCGGAGAAGCCAACGCCAAGAAGCGTACGTTCCAGTTTCTTGCCATCGGCATTCACTGTGTAAACGCGGTAGTCGCTGCTTTCCTGACGGCTAAACGCGATCGTCTCGCCGTCCGGCGACCAGGAAGGTTGTCGGTCAATTGCCGGATCATTGGTAATATTGACAATATTGGAACCGTCATTATCAATCGTGTAAATTTCACCGTGAGATGTAAAAGCGATCTTTTTGCCATCGGGCGACCAACTTATTGTGTCGCCGCTTGAGCCTGAAAGAAGCACCTCAATAAGAAAGGTTGTGTTCGACCCATCCTTATCCATGTATCCGAGGACGTACGCGTTCGTATACAGCTTGTAAAGAAACGCCAGTTTTTCACCATCCGGCGACCACGAAGGCGAGATTTCGTCATGCTCCGGACTGTTTGTAATATTGACCAGCTCCGTGCCGTCGCTGTTGATCGTGAAAATGTCATAGTGACCTTTATCAATCCCTGCAAAAGCGATCTTGCCGTTTTCGGGAAGTTTTGGCGGCTGGGCGAAAGCCGCGGTCACGAATAGAAATACTGAGAGGCAAACTGCTGACAAGTTCTGCAGATGCCGTTTTTGATTTGTTTTATTCGTTTTCATTTTTTTCTCCTTTATTTTCGTTTGCCTACTGCGTTTATCTGTTCGGCATTCCTTCTGATTTTTTGTTGCCCGGTGCAGCGTCTGCTGTTATAATGCAGGGACGGCTATCCAAAGCTTTACAACAACCGACGTTCTGCACCGTGCGATTACGAGCCTAGTGTGTTGGAGGTTGCGATGTCTTTGGAAAATTATCCTGGTTTTCTCCTAAATTTCTCGGAGTTCAATTTGAACGGCGAAGAGAAGCATTTTTATCGGTTTAAATCGTTCCGTCTTGATGTCGGCGAGCGGCAGTTGTTTCACCACGACACGCCGGTTTCGCTGACGCCGAAGGCTTTTGACGTGCTTGCTGTGCTCGTCTCACAGAGCGGACATCTGGTCGAAAAAGATGAACTGCTAAAACAGATCTGGGCAGATTCGTTTGTCGAGGAAGCGAATATTTCGCGTATCGTTCACACTCTTCGCAAAAAACTCGGCGAGGATGAGAATGGAAATAAGTTTATTGAAACCGTCGCGACCAAAGGTTACCGCTTTGTCGCCAAAGTGACGGAAGATCGTCAAAAAACCGAGCGTCGGGAAGATAAATCAGTAAAACCGTCAGTTGTTGAAGAAGATTTTCCTGACACGATAGATGTAGATGAATCTGCAGTAGCCGAAGTTCAAATTCCGCCGCCTGAACCGCTAATCGAGCACAAAAGACCAACTCGTGTTGTCTTTTTCACGGTCGGTTTTGCAACTGCCATTTCTCTAATACTTCTACTTTCATTCAATTTTTGGTCAAAATCTGCAGCAAATTCCGGTACGGTCAAATCATTCGCCGTTTTGCCTCTGAAACCCATCAACAGCACGAACCGCGACGAAATTTACGAAGTCGGCATCGCCGATTCGTTGATCTACAAACTCAGTTCGATGAAAGGGTTTATAGTCCGGCCTCTGAGCGCGACTCGGAAATATGCCGATATTGAGCAAGACGCAGTGGCTGCGGGACGCGAGCAACAGGTAGATTACGTGCTTTCGTCAAACTATCAATTAGCGGACGGGAAGATAAAGATCACAGCCCAGCTTTTCAATGTCGCCACGGGGCAGATCGAGGACACTTATAAAAGTGAAAAAGAGGCTGCAAGCGTCTTTGCGATGCAAGATGCGTTCGCGGGCGAGGTCGGAGACAAATTGTCGGCGCGATTTTCAGCAACGGAAAGCAGTCCGGTCGCAAAGCGCGGAACGACCAACGAAGAAGCGTATCGCCTTTATCTGCAAGGCAGGCTGTTGACAATGCAGGTGAATGGTCCGGCGCAGGGAAAAGCGATCGAATACTTTGAGCAAGCCATTAAACTCGACCCGAATTACGCGCTTGCCTATGCACGAATGGCTATCGCGTATCAACGCTTGGGTATGCTCAACCATGACAAGCCCGGAGCCAAAAACAACGAGGACATCATTAATAAAGCATTGGAACTTGATCCAAAACTGTCGGAGGCATATGTGGCTCGCGGGCAGCTGCATCTTGCATTCGAGTGGGACGTGCCGGCTGCGGAAAAAGACTTTCTCCGCGCTCTCGAACTGGAGCCGAACAACGATTATGCTCACTGGCTTTATGCTTTACTCTTAGCCAGCCGCAAGCAGTTCGACGAAGCGCTGACGGAGATCGAAACCGCGCAGGCGATCGACCCGAGCGCGGGGCAATATATGATGCACCGCGGGCGAATTTTATTATACGCCCGCCGTTACGACGAGGCGGTTCTTAACTTTGAACGGATGATGGATCTAAACGAGAATAGTTTTTCCAATTGGATGCAGTATGCGTATGAAATGAAGGGTGATGAGGCGAAGGCTTACGAAATATTTACGAAACTTCAAGAACGGTGGAAATCCGAGCACCGCGAAGTATATCCAAAGATCTACGAAACTGCGGGTTGGCAAGGAGTTAAGCGGAAGAGTCTTGAGTATGCGATGGTTGATTTAAAGGAAGAATCCGGCAACCCGTTCAACGTGGCGAGGGAATGCGCCATGCTGGGCGAAAAGGACCAGGCGTTTGAGTTCCTGAACAAAGCGGTTGAGGAACGTAAGTGGCTCATCTATAACCTGAATGTCGAACCGGGTTTGGATTCTCTGCGCGACGACCCGCGCTTTGATGAACTTGTCGCTCGCGTTGGATTGAAATAAAAGTTGTAACGCCAGCGTCTCGCTGGCTGTATGGGGCGTCTCGCCGCCCATTGGAGTGTGAGACGCACTCCATACAGCCGCCGGGACGGCGGCGTTACGATTTTCTTACCGCCGAGCCTCTGCCGCCGCCGTTCCCGGTGAAATCTGACGTATTTGAGGCGCCCATGACGGGTGGCCGTTATTGCCGATTGTGTTGGTTAATTGTATCAATCCGCTGCCGTTTACGTTTTTCACGTATATTTCACAGTTGGTTTCGGGGTAGAACAACAGTTGAAGTTGAAATACGATCTTGGTTGAATCCGGCGAGAACCTCGGCTTATTTTTTGTTCCGTTAAAGCCCGATCCGAAGTTAACCAAGACTCGGCGATTTGAGCCATCGGCATCGGCAGTGAAAATACGGTTTGGAAAATCTTCGGATTCATAGGTAAAAATAATTTTGTCGCCGCTCGGCGACCAACCGGGCGACAAATCCCAACGGTAACCTTCACTCGGCAGAGCTTTTACATCGCTGCCGTCCGTCTTCATGATATGCATTGACGAGTAGCCAACGCGCGAGCTGTCAAACAATATGCTATTGCCATCAGGCGACCATGCAGGCGCAATGTCATTTGCCGGATGATTGGTGAGATTTGTCCGATTGGTACCATCGATATTGATGGTAAAAATCTCGCCTTCATCATCAAAGGCGATCTTGCTGCCGTCGGGCGACCAACTCAAAGAGCTGCCGCCATATTCCTGCCAGTTCGGTAAATTGCTCATGGTTACGGACGTGAGGACCGTTTGATTTGTCCCGTCGGAGTTCATGATCTTGATCTGGGCAGCAAAGAGGCCGGGAGATTGTTGGCTGACATAGGCGATCTTCCGTCCGTCGGGCGAGAAAGCGGGAATTTGATCTACGACGTTATTGTTCGTCAGGCGAACCTGATTGCTGCCGTCGCTGTTCATTAGATAAATTTCGCTATTGCCTCCGTCGCGGTCGCTGGTAAACGCGATCTTGCCGTTTACGCGCAGCGGGCCGCCCTGATAACGAACGACCGCAATGTCATAGGAGTCATACAATTCGTCATCGATGCCGCCTGCGACAACGATCTTGCCGTCGGGTTGGATCGATACGGCACTCGCGTAGGACTGACAACAGGTCGGTGTCGTGACAAGACCTGTACCGTTAAACGTAGTATCAAGCGAGCCGTTTGGCCTGACCCGAACAAGGGCGAAAGAAAAGGGGACATTGCCGCCACTACCGCGGCTGTAACCTGCGGCCAATATGCTGCCATCCGCCTGGATCGCTACTGATCGAGCATAATCACCAGAATTACCAACTGGAATGATAACTTTGCCCGTGCCGCCAAATGAAGCATCAAGCTTGCCGTTTGAATTAAGGCGAATAAGAGCAAAATCAGCGTTGGCGTTAGGGGTTGGGAAATTATCGCTGTAACCGGCGGCGACGATCTTGCCGTCCCATTGAATTGTTAACGCATTAGCGCCGCTGTAAGCATTGCCAAATGAGGTAGTGACTATGCCAAATGAAGGGTCCAGTTGTCCGAACGTGGTGTAACGGACCACCGCAAAGCTGGAACCTCCTGTGTCATTGGTGGTGCGACCGGCGGCGACAATTTTGCCGTCGGCCTGAACCGCTACTGAGGTTGCGCTGTCGTTAGAATTGCCAATCGGCGTGATAACAATGCCGCCGCTAAATGAAAGGTCGAGCGAACCGTTTGTGTTGTAACGAACAAGGGCAAAGTCGGAGTTTGAGCCGTTTAGGGTATAACCTGCCGCGACTATCTTGCCGTCTGTTTGCAGTGCTACCGAAAAAGGATAATTCGATGAGTTGCCGATCGGAGTAGTGACCATGCCCGTGCCGTTAAATGAAGTGTCTAATGAGCCGTCTGGATTGTAACGGACGACCGCAAAGCTAGAGCCTGCGTTGCCACAGTTTCCTACGCCGTTACAGCTGCCGCCTGCGACGACGATTTTGCCGTCTGCCTGGATCGCTACCGATAAAGCCTGGTCATGAGAGTTACCAACCGGAGTGAGAACGATGCCAGTGCCGCCAAACGAACTGTCCAACGAGCCGTCCGTGTTGTAACGAACAACAGCAAAGTCCCGGGTAGTGCCTGTGTAGCCGTCACCTACAACGACGATCTTGCCATCAGATTGAATCGCCATTGCCGATGCGGCATTCAAGTGATTGGGATTCTCTCCTCTCGTGATAACTACCCCGCCTTTGCCGAAAGTCGGGTCAAGGCTGCCCGGTTGTGCATTGATGATTGCCGCGCTGAAAATAATCAGCGCGACAATTGTTAATACGGGAATCGAAATTTTGTTGTAATTTCTGGTTTTCATAATTTTTACCTCTTTCTCATCTTTGACTCCATGCCTCGTTCTTTTGTTCTCGGCTGGAATTCTCATTTACGGCTGCTACATAGCCGCGTGGCTGAATAAAGATCGCTGCCTCCGTTGCCGCCATCGCGGTCCGAGCCGAAATAAATGACCGACCCATCTGGTGAAAGTGACGGATCCTGATCATCAAAGTCCGAATTCAGCGACGAGACATTTACGGGCCGACGCCAGCGGCTAAACAGGGAGACTCGCGTTGCGACCCAAATATCTAACCCGCCCAATCCGCCGTTGTCCGACACGACAAATATTTCTAGCCCGTCGCGGCTTGGGAACGGCATAATATCCTGCGCGACGGTGTTCAGGAATCCGCAATTCACTGCCACACCGAATGTGCCATCAGGGTTCCGCCTGCTTTGATAAATGTCAGCACCGCCAACTCCACCATCGCGGTTGCTGCTGAAAAAGAGTGTCGCAATGCCCGTGATCGGGTCTTCAAAATACGCAGGCGTGGATTCGCTGGCGTCGGGCGTGTTGATGTTGAGGTTTATCGGCGTAGTCCAACCAAAATCGTCGGCCGGATTCGGCCGCGTGGACATAAATATATCGAAGGAACCTTCGCGGTTGCTGCCAAAAAACATCGTTCGCCCGTCGAGCGAAAGTCTCGGCCGATTATCATTGCTGCCCGTGTTGATGACCGTTCCCAAATTTTGTGGTGTTTGCCAGGCCGAAGAGAGCGTCTGACGCTGAGACACCCAAATGTCTGACAGTCCCTCCCCGCCAGAGCGTTGGCTTGAGAAGTAGAAACTCATTCCGTTAGGTGCGAGAAATCCGCCGTTATCGGTGACTTCGGTATTGACCGTCAGGCCCATATTTTGCGGTGTGTGAAATTCAGCCGTTTGCGAATAACCGGATATTGACGTCAATGCCAATAAACCGATTGTCGTGAGAGCCTTTTGCATAATTTTCTTTTTCATATAGATATCTCCTTTTTCTTGCCCGGTGCAGCGTCTGCTGTTATAATCCAAGGACGGCTATCCAAGGCTTTACGACAACCGACGCTCTGCACCGTGCGATTACAGGCTAGAGTGTTGGAGGTTTCGATGTCCTTGAAAAAATTTCCTGGTTTTCTCCTAAATTTCTCCGAGCGTGAAATGGCGGGCGAAGCGAAACATTTTTATAATTTCAAGTCGTTCCGGCTCAATATTGCGGAGCGTCAATTACTGTCTAATAATTCACCCATTTCGCTCGTCTTAATTGCCGTTGCACTTATAGCTTTTTTCACCTCTGGCGCAGCCGGTCAGTCGGGAACAACATCCGTCAACGGGACCGTTTTTGATCAACAGGGGAAAGTTGTCGTCGGCGCATCTGTTGTTTTGATCAGTACTGAAAAAGGTTTTTCGCGCAGCGTGACGACCAATAACAACGGAGCATTTTCATTTCCGGCGATCCAGTCCGACGTTTATCGTTTGGAAGTCGAAATGAACGGCTTCAAGAAATTTGTCCGCGGCGAGCTTCGTGCGCTTGTCGATTCGCCGACGGAGATTTCTGCTGTTTTGGAAATCGGAAACATTAACGAAACCGTCAATGTAACCGGCACAGACGAGTCATTGCTAAATACGCAGGACGCTACGGTCGGTAATACGTTTGATTCCACACAAGTCACGCAGCTTCCGACACAGGCACGCAATGTCATCAATCTTTTGACGCTGCAGCCCGGCGTAACGCGTTTTGGCTTTGTCGCTGGCGGACGGAGCGATCAGGCTAATATTACTCTGGACGGCGTCGATGTCAACGAAGCGCAAACAAACGATATTTTCAACCCTGTTCTGCGGCTGAATGCAGAGGCAATCGAAGAATTTCGCGTGACGACAACTACCGCAAATGCGTCGCAAGGGCGCTCATCAGGCGCGCAGATCTCGCTCGTAACAAAAGGCGGAACAAACCAACTTCGCGGCGCTCTTTTTTTGAGCGGACGCCGCACCGGATGGACGGCGAATGATTTTTTTAACAACCGCTCCGGCGTCGAGCGTCCGAAATTGGACAGGAATATCTTCGGCGGTGCAGTCGGCGGCCCGGTTTGGAAAAACCGCGTCTTCTTTTTTTACAGCTACGAAGGCGAACGCACCACGCGCGGCGGTACGGCCTTGCGCAATGTGCCTTTACCAAATTTAGGACAAGGCATTATTCGCTTTAACACCACTACCGGACAGACGGCGCCGCTTCACTGCCTACAGATTGCAATGGTTTTTCCTGCTACAAACGGCTGTAATCCCATCGCTTTGGCGGCTCTCGCTTCATCTGCCTCGCGTTATCCGGCCAACAGTTTTGAGATTGGCGACGGCTTGAACACTGCTGGGTTCCGCTTTAACGCAGACAATAGAATCAAGAACAATTCGCACGTTTTTCGGCTAGATTTTAACATTAATGCCAAACAACAGATGTTTCTACGCGCAAACTATATCAGCGATACGGAAGCATCGGCGCCGGCATTTCCTGACACGCCTGCGCCGAGTGCTTGGGAGCATCCCGTCGGTTTCGTCATCGGCCATAACTGGGTGATCAGCAGTAGTCTTGTCAATAATTTCCGCTACGGCTTGACCCGCGATGCTTTTACCAACCTGGGCGATTCGACTGACAATGCGATTGCTTTCGGCGGAGTTTTTTCCCCGCGTTTATACCGGCGTGATCTTGCGCGTATCACACCCGTCCAAAACATCACCGACGACGTTTCCCGTATTTGGCGAAACCACACTTTCCAATTCGGCACGAATATTCGCCTCATTCGCAACCGGCAATTAGATTATGCCAGTGCATATGATTTTGCATTCACGCAGCCAGGTGCCTATGCAATTGGTTCGGTCGCCGCCCAGCTCAATACATATTTATTTAACGCATTCGGTTATCAAATTGCCGCTGAAAACAGCCAGGGCGTTGTGCAGTCGGTGACGGCGGCCATCGGACGTATTAATGGTTATGGAGCACTCTTTAATTTCCGGCAAGACGGCTCGCTTCAGCCATTGGGAGACCCGAATCCGCGTGAATTCCGGACAGAAGAATATGATTTTTACCTGCAGGATATTTGGAAGCTGCGGCCGAATCTTACCCTCACTCTCGGATTGCGCTACGGCCTGAGCCGTCCCGTTTATGAAGCCGTCGGTTATGAGGTCAAGCCGACTGTCAGCTTGAGTGAAATCTTAAGACTCCGCGGCGAGGGCGCGGCGAACGGCACGCCCTACAATGAGCAGATCGTTCTTGATCTTTCCGGTCCCTCGAACGGCAGATCGCCGTTGTATAAGTGGGACAAGAATAATTTTCAGCCCCGTATCGCCGCCGCCTGGTCGCCGGATTTTGGGGAGAACTTTTTTGGCCGCCTGTTCGGCAGGAACAACCAGTCAGTCATTCGCGGCGGTTTTGCTGTGACGAACGATTATTTCGGCCAGCAACTGGCGGTGAAGTTTGACTTTGATAACCTTCTGGGCTTTGCATCGGCTCAGGAAATTCCGTTGAACACTTACAATCTGACGACCAACGTCGCACCGCTGTTCACCGGATTTAACCAATCGATCCGCAATTTTCCGGGCATTACTATCCCAACAGCCAATCTTACCTTTCCACGTCAAGCCCCGAATAGAAACTTCCCGACAGCGATCGAGGGCGGATTTGATGAGAATCTGGTTGCGCCGATAAATTACAATTGGAGTTTGACGTATGAACGCACTTTGCCGGGCAAGTTGATCGTTTCGGCGTCGTATCTCGGACGAAAAGCCCGCAATCTGCTGGTTCCGCGTGATGCCGCGCAGATCGCCAATTTTACCGATTCGGTGTCGGGGATGGATTGGAACACAGCGGCGACGCAGCTTGAAATTCTGCGGCAGCAAAACACGCCCGTTTTGCAGGTTCCGCAGATTCCATATTTTGCAAATCTGTTTCCGGGACGCATATCAGGTCAAATAGGCTGCGATCCCGCCTATAATCAAACCCAGGCGGTTTATGCGATGGTTTACACCGGCGACGGCAGTTGCGATCCGACCGATTGGACGACTGTGCAGCTCAGATTGTCGCAGTTGTCGAGCCGTTTTCCCGGACAGCATATTTACTATCAGCCGCAATACGGCACATACAGCGCATGGAGCACAGTCGGGCGCTCAGATTATCAAGGCCTGACGTTTACAGCTCGCCAACGTTTGGGCGCCCGGCTGACGGCGGATTTTAACTACACATACTCGCACTCTAAGGATGACGGATCGCGACTACAGACCGCGAATGTCGTCGGCCAGGCCACGGTTATTAATTCATTCCGGCAGCAGGATCTGTACGCACCGTCCGATTTCGACATGCGGCACATTGTCAACTCCAACGCTATTTTCAAATTGCCTTTCGGGCACGGCGAACCGATTTTTGGCGGCGTTAGTAAATACGCCGATCTGCTCGTGGGCGGCTGGCAATTGACAGGAATTTTCCGTTTCAATACCGGTGTGCCGATCTCCGCACCGAAGGAAAGAGGCAGATGGTCGACAAATTGGGTTATTACCAGCTACGCAACCCGCATCGCCGACGTCAAACCGTGCCCGACGCGCGGCGGTTCGCTCTATGGCTGCAATACTCTGGAAGCTTATAACAGTTTCCGCAGCCCCTATCCGGGCGAATCGGGCGAACGCAATGTTTTCCGCCTGCCCGGTTTCTGGGTGCTTGACATGGGTTTGGGCAAAACCTTTAACCTGCCAAACGAAGGCCACAAATTCCAAGTCCGTTGGGAAGTCTTTAATGTCGCCAATACCCAAAAAATGGGAAACGTTGCGGCAAATGTAATCGATCTTGACCCGCAAACGGCTACAGAGGTTCCGACAAACTTCGCGAGATTTACAACCATCCAGGGCAGCCCGCGCAGCATGCAATTTGTTTTGCGTTATTCTTTTTGATCTATAATCTTTCATCTATTATCTATTTCGGAATAGATTAGAGATTATAGATTATCGAGTCTTACGCAATGATCGCTGAAAATCTCACAGGATTTGACCAAATTCCGCAGACGATACCGCATTTTTGTTTTGAATCTTTTCGACGTTATAACAAGCGCGATGCTCTTGCTTTTAAGGTCGGCGACGTTTGGAATTATCAAAACGGCAATGAAGTAATTGAACGTATAAAGATGATCGCGACCGGACTTGCTGCGTTGGGCGTCAAGACCGGTGACCGCATTGCGATCATCTCAGAAAATCGGCCCGAATGGTCGCTGGTTGATCTGGCGATACTCTCGCTTCGGGCAGTAAATGTGCCCATATACACGACGCAAGCGGTCGAGCAAATCAGATTCATTCTCGAAAACTCCGGTGCGCGGATGCTGTTTGTCTCCGGCAAAAAGATTTGGAAACACGCAGAAAATGCGATCCAGAGCGTTGAGCAGCTCGAGAAGCTGATCTTCTTTGACGCCGATGCCGTGATCGAAAACAACAGCCGCGCAATCTCGCTCGCCGACATCGAAGCTAAAGGCCGCGAGCACCTGAAAATAGATACCGACGTTTTCGAACGATCGCTTGCCGAAATCAAAAGCGACGATCTTGCGACGATCATCTACACGTCCGGAACGACCGGCGAGCCGAAAGGCGTGATGCTCACGCACGAGAATTTTGTCTCGAACATCATCGCAATTTCCAAAGGCCTGCCGATCAGGTCGTCCGACCGTAGCCTCGCTGTTTTGCCTTTGTCGCACATATTTGAGCGCACCGTTTTTTACGTGCTTGCGGCAAACGGCGTCTCGATCCATTACTGCGCGGCGTTCGACCAGATCGCCTCGCATCTCAAGGAAGTCAGGCCGACGATAATGACCGCCGTGCCGCGCCTTTTCGAGCAGGTCTATCACAAGATCGTCAAACGCGGCAGGGAAGCCGGCGGATGGAAAACCAAGCTTTTCGAATGGGCTCTCGTCGTCGGCCAGGACTACTGGGATGCAAAGGACAAACATCAATCTGTCTCGCCTGTCTTAGCTGTCAAACACGCTGTTGCCGATCGACTGGTCTTTTCAAAATGGCGTGAAGGCGTCGGCGGCAAGCTGCGTTTCTTTGTATCGGGCGGCGCTCCGCTTTCTAAAAAACTTAGCTACGCATTCTGGGCGGCCGGCATTCCGATCCTGCAAGGCTACGGCATGACCGAGGCCTGCGTCACGTGTGCCAATCGTCCCGACGACAATAAGGTCGGCTCGATCGGCAAGCCTTTCGACGGCATCGAGATGAAGATCGGCACGTCCGACGAAGTTCTTATTCGCGGCCGAAACGTAATGACCGGTTACCACAACAACCCGGAAGCGACCGCCGCCGCTATCGACCGCGAAGGTTTTTACCACACAGGCGATGTAGGCTATGTCGACGCCGACGGACATTTTTACATCACCGACCGCCTGAAGGACCTCTTCAAACTCTCAAACGGGAAATACGTCGCGCCGCTGCAGGTCGAGAGTTTGTTAAAACAAAGCCCGCTCGTATCGCAAGCCGTCGTTGTCGGC
Source organism: Pyrinomonadaceae bacterium (assembly GCA_046160805.1). GTDB lineage: Bacteria > Acidobacteriota > Blastocatellia > Pyrinomonadales > Pyrinomonadaceae > OLB17. Next base: position 1,806 of record JBJXHF010000009.1, on the reverse strand, counting down.
TCAGGCCGAAAACAAGTCGGCGCTCTGATCGTGCCTGATTGGGAAGCCCTCAAAGAAGAGATGAAATCCGAAGGCGTCTTCGAAGGCACACGCGAAGAGCTTGCGCAAAATCCGCAATTCATCAAGCGTGTCCAACGCGACGCCGTCGATCTAACACGCGAACTCAGCGACTATGAACGCGTAAAACGCGTTTATCTTTTGCCCCGCGAATTCTCGATCGATAAAGGCGAAATGACCCCAACCCTAAAAATCAAACGCAGCGTCATCGACGAAAAATACAGCGAAGCCATCGACGAAATTTGCGGAAATTGAATTCCCGCTGTCCCAGTTATCCCAAACAACTTGGGACAGGCTAAACTGTTGATTTTATTGACTTTCATGACTACTGTCCCACTGTCCCAGCGTTTTTTTTGTCCCAAGTGTCCCGCGCCGTACTGGGACAGGCTAAATTATTGAACGAATTAGGCTTAAGCCTTGCTGTCCCACTGTCCCACCGCTTTTTTTTCGTCGGGCTCGGAACCCAGTCGCTACCACTCCCGATTCTGACACTTTCCATTTTCAACTTTCCACTTTCCACTATTAAGTGTTCACTGTTCACTACACCGTTCCCGCCTCAAGCTAGCAAATTCCAAAACAAATTGAAATACCAACATTCCGAACATGACGCAACTTTCTCAATATGACGCAACTTGTATTTTAACAGTTAAATGCATTGCAATTGGTAAGGACGCTTACTGGTTGCAGGAAAGAAGAGTCTGGGACGCAACTCAGATGCAGAGGAATCTGACGGAAAGATAGAGACCTCTTTCCAATTTTGAAGCAGTTCCCGAAGGCCGGACAGTATCGATTGACGTTTGAGTCCGGATGAACAAGGTTGGCCTGGGGACGGCATTTTCGAGGAGTATTTCAAGGAGCATATTATGTCAAAAACAATTCTCGGCATCGACGTTGCAAAAAAGAAATTGGATGTTTGTCTCATGTTAGGCGGCAAAGCATTAATGAAAAAGTTCGATAACAGTGAAAAAGGCTTTAAGCTTCTCGCGGGCTGGCTCGCGTCCTTGCACGTCGAGATGGTTCACGCCTGTCTTGAGGCGACCGGCACATACGGTGAGCCGGTGGCCGAGTTCTTGCACGAGCGAGGGCATGTGGTCTCACTCGTCAACCCGTTTCGCATAAAAGGCTTTGCATCGAGCGATCTCAAGCGCAACAAGACCGATACGGCGGACGCCAGAACTATCGCCGAGTTTGCCCGCGTGAAAGAACCCGAAGCATGGCACCCGCTGCCTGCCGAAGTCAAGCAATTGCAGGCTTTGACGCGTCGGATAGAGGCACTCGAGAGGATGCTTGTCGTTGAGACGAACCGTCTGGACATGGCACCGGCTGCAACTCGGCCAAGCATCAAACGCATGGTCGGCAACCTCTCGAAAGAGATCGAGCGAGTCCAGAACCTTATCAAGGATCATATCGACAACAACCCGGATCTGAAACAGCAAAGCGACCTGCTTCAAAGCATTCCCGGCATCGGTGAAAAGACGGCCCGCCTGCTGCTCGGCGAGATCGAGTTCCGCTCGTTCGCCTCGGCTCGCTCGGTGGCCGCCTATGCCGGCGTGACGCCTGGAAAATCTCAGTCCGGCACATCGCTTAATCGTACACGCCTTTCAAAACTCGGCAGCGGCCGCATCAGAAAGGCCCTTTACTTTCCGGCGATCGCCGCCGTGAGATATAACGAAGTCGTCAAACAGTTCGCCCGTCGTCTGCGCGAAAACGGCAAAACACCCATGCAAATAATCGGTGCATCCATGCGAA
>JBJXHF010000008.1:0-34667 GCA_046160805.1 Pyrinomonadaceae bacterium | reverse complement strand
TCCCCGCCAACGTCACCATCGCCCTTGCCGTCCCCGGCCAGCCCGAAACCGGCCGCATTCGCGCCATCATGATCGAAAAGAACGAGGACTTCGGCAACTTCTCGCCGGAATATGCCGTTACGCTGTCGTGACATAATAGAATCGAAATCGGTGCCTATAACAAGGGACTTGACACCCTTACTCCGGCGCCGAAAAAGGCTGCGTCGACATCCGCGCAGCCCTGATTAATTTACGAACGAAAACGCGGCTCGCCGTTACGGCCTGAGATACTTCTTGAACCAATCCATCACGTTGTTATACCAAAACTCTGAGTTCTGCGGCTTTAGTATCCAGTGGCCTTCGTCGGGGAACATGATGAGTTTTGAATCGACGCCTTTGAGCTGCAGGGTCGTGTAAAGCTGCAGGCTTTGGTCGTAAGGGACGCGGTAATCAAGCTCGCCAGCCGTGACGAGCGTCGGCGTTGCGAAATTTGCCGCAAACCTGTGCGGTGACCACTTTTCGTATTGAAGCCTGCTCTGCCACGGGTAGCCTTTGAATTCCCAGTTGACGAACCACAGCTCTTCGGTCGCGGTCGCCATGCTTTCGAGGTTATAGACGCCGGCATGCGAAACCAACGCCTTAAACTTAACCTGCGGATGGTTATTGTGGCCGAGAATCCAGTCAACCATATACCCGCCATAGCTCGCTCCGGCAGCGCCGATGCGGTTTTTGTCGATAAACGGCTTTTTCGTGACTTCGACGACGCCGTTCATGATGTCAGTATAAACCTTGCCGCCCCAATCGCCTGAGATTTCGTTGACAAATTTCTGCCCGTAGCCGGTCGAGCCGCGCGGATTGGGAAGAAAGACTACATACCCTTGATTAGCAAAAATCTGCGCGTTCCAACGGTAGCTCCAACTGTCGCCCCACGCGCCTTGCGGCCCGCCGTGGATGAGAACGATCAGCGGATATTTTTTTGTCGGATCGAATCTTGAAGGTTTCACGAGAAAACCGTGGATATTCTGGCCCAGCCCGCCTTTCCAGTTCAGTTCCTCAGGCCTTTGCAGAGCAAACGAAGTAAGTCCCGCCGCATTGATCGAAGTCAAAGCCGTCAAGCCGCTGCCGTCGGTATTTACTCGCCACATATCGTTCGGTGCGGACATCGAGCTTGCGGCAAACACGAGCGTTCGCCCGTCGGGAGAAATATTTAGGTTGCTTGCAAATACGCCGTCAACCACCTGTTTTATATGGGTCGCGATCCGCAGTCGAAAATCCGGCTCAACCGGCACGCTGAAGATCGGCTTTTTGCCGCTTTCTTCGGCGTTAAAGAAGATTGTTTTGCTGTCCGGCGAAACCACCATTTCATCGACCTGCTGATCGAACCCGCGTGTAAGCTCAACAATTTCGCCCGTCTGCAAGTTGTAGCGCATGATTCGCCAGCGGTCGGCTTCAAATGTCGCCGTCGCCTGCGAGCGGAAGAGCAGATATTTGCCGTCCGGCGTGTAAACCGGCGACGCGTCATAACCATTCATTCCAGCGGTGACATGCTTAGCCTCGCCTCCGGCGAGCGGCAAAATATAGATGTCACTGTTAGTTGATGTTGCCTCGACCTTATCTGGATTTTTAATGTAGGCGATGCTCGCTCCGTCTGGCGAGAAAGCATAGTCAATGCCCGACGCAGCACCATAAGACGGCGAATCAAAATCGCCCGGCGTCATATCGCGTGCCGGGCCGCCTTTTGCCGAAACAACAAAAACATGCGAGCGTTTACGGTCGCGCCATTCGTTCCAGTGTTTGAACAGCAGACGCTCGGTGACGTGCGCCTTGACCTTATTGCTTTCAGCGCTTTCGTCCGCGGTTTTATTGCATGCGTCGTTAGCGCATTCAGGGTAAACGTCTGATATAAAGGCTATCCATTGGCCATCCGGCGACCAGACCGGCTGGCCCGCGCCTGTTGAGATCGTAGTGACCTGCTTGCGATCGTCGCCGTCCGGTTTCATCGCCCATATCTGCCCGCCTGTCGCAAATGCGATCCATTTGCCATCGGGCGACCAGCGCGGCGTTGAACTCGATGACACGCCAGTCGTAATCTGACGCTGCCTAGTGCCGTCCACGTTCATTGTCCAAATCTGATTGACGACCTTATTAGCAGGCTTATCGACTACGCCGACCGTGTATGCGACAGTTCTGCCGTCGGGCGAAAGCTGAGGATCGCTGACGCGCTTTATACCCATAAGATCGTTGACGTTAAACGTCAATTGAGCCGAAATCATAAGTGTCGCCGTCAAGACGAAACTAATTGTCAAGAATGTCCGTTTCATAGATGTTTTCCTGTCAATAAACTTAATAAATCTTGCCATAATTATTGCACAGAACATTAGAAAGTCAGGAATCGACTTAGTAAGATGGTCATTATGAGATCGAGTATTTTATTTTTCGTCTTAATTTTCACGTCAATCATCGGATATGGCCAGTCACCGTCACCAACGCCCGAGCTGTATTCTGCTGTGACTCTTGATGATCTTATTCGCCTGCAAAAAGCGGCTCTTGCAAGCGATTACGCATACAGACAGGTTGGGTACCTTTCAAACAACATCGGTCCGCGACTTTCGGGCTCGGCACAGGCTGAGAGATCCGTTCAGTATGTCGCCGACGAGATGCGAAAGCTCGGTCTTGACGTCCGACTGCAAAAAATAATGGTGCCGCACTGGGTTCGCGGCGAAGAACGCGGCGAGCTTGTGGAATACGACGGCATGGCGCCAGGCACGACGCAAAAGGTCGTCCTTTGCGCCTTAGGCGGCAGTATTGCGACGCCACCGGAAGGCATAACGGCCGAGATAGTTGTCGTCGAAAATTTCGCACGATTAAACGCGTTAGGCCGCGACAAAATAGCAGGGAAGATCGTTCTCTTCAATCACAAATTCGACCGCGAGATGCAGGCTTCGGGCTTTGGCGGACCGGCTTATGGAGCGGCAGTCGCATATCGCGTTGGCGGAGCGATTGCGGCAGCGAAGCTCGGAGCAGTTGCCGTTATTGTTCGCAGCGCCGGCGGTTCGCAAAATCGTCTTCCTCACACGGGCGTAATGCGTTACGCGAACGACGTGGCAAAAATTCCGGGAGCCGCCGTCACTTATGAAGATGCCGAGATGATCGCGTGGCTCGCAAAAATAGGCAAGGTTCGGATGAAATTGACTCTGACTCCGCAGACATTGCCTGATGCCCCCAGCTACAACGTAATCGCCGATCTCAAAGGCAGCGAAAAACCGGATGAGATCGTCATTGTGTCAGGCCATCTCGACTCGTGGGATCTTGGACAAGGCGCTCTCGACAACGGCGCAGGCGTGGCAGTTTCGATGGCGGTGCCGCATCTGATCAAGTCGCTGAACCTCAAACCAAAACGCACAATTCGCTTTATCGCCTGGATGGACGAGGAATACGGCGGACGCGGTTCCGAGGCGTATGAAAAGGAACAGGAAACAAACCTCGCCAATCATTTCGCGGCGATCGAGGCCGACTCAGGCGCTTCGCATCCGCTCGGTTTTTTCTATGCCGGAAAGCCCGAAGCATTACGGTATTTCGCGCCGATCTCGAACATTTTGAGCGCTCATGGAGCCGGATTATCGCAACTACAAAACGGCGTCGGGGCGGACATCGACAGGCTGACGAGGAAAGGAGTGCCGTCTTTTGGACCCTGGTTCAATGCGCAGACATACTTCAACTATCACCATTCAGCCGCCGACACATTCGACAAAATAGACCCGCGCGAACTCGCCGAAGTCGCCTCGGTCGTCACGGTCTTGTCCTACGGCCTAGCCAACCTCCAGCAACCTCTACCACGGTAGGTCAAATGTCCAAAGTCCAATGTCCAGAGTCCAAAGTCAATGGCGGGAGTTGTAACTTTGGACTTTGGACGTTAGACTTTGGACTAAGATGCTCAACCGCCCGCCGCCATATTTTCCGCAGAACCAGCTTTCGCCGCCTGACGAGAAACGCTACGCAAAATTCAAGCTCATCATCGCCGGAATAATCGTTGGGTTACTCGTCATACTTGCGGCCATAGGGCTTGGTCTTTATTACCTCATTAGCTGGCTCTACACTTAATTTTGCATTCAGGCGTTCCGCAAGTGTCCCAAGTGATTAGTGGGACATGCAACGCGCTGTTTTTATTGGAGTTACGACAATTTTTGCCCTCCGTTCCACGATTTTTGAAAAAAAAGCGCCGCGTTGTATTACAAAACCCATAACACCAATATATAGTATAGTTACAGCACTTCATTCACATGACGCCTAAGTTATCTCCGCTGGAACGCTTAGCTGTCAACTTCCACTGTCCCACTGTCCCGCTGTCCCAGTGTCCCAGTGTTTTTTTCCGTTGCCGTCAGGTCATGATGTTTGAAATCCTGATCCGTCAATTTGGGAAATGTCGCCGAAGGTGACCGACATTATAGCCGAGGGTGAAGCCGCTTCGGCGAAACCCTCGGTTAGAAACATTCTATCGTCGGCTCCCTGAAAGAGAGTAACACTATCGTTCCCGCAAGCTCTTGTTCGTCGCTTTCAGCCACGGTTTGATTGGTGAAACGCATCGTAGGGTTAAGCTCGCAAAGCCTCGCTGCACCCTACGCTATATTATTTGTCACCTTCGGCGACAGGAATAATAACTGTCGGATCAAAATTTCAAAAAGTCGCAATCCGTTGGCTAAAGCCAACGGCAATTCGTAATTGTCAAAAAGCAAAATCGTTGAAATTTCAACGTTCCCGCATCAAGCTAACAAATTCCCCAAAAAATTGAAATATCAACTTTCCGAATATGACGTAACTTTCCGACTGGAGCGTCGAGCATTCTGCTCGCCATGAAAGTTTGTAGTCGATCGTAAGAAAAGACGGGTGTGACGCGTCTGGCGATCAGTATGCTCACCCTCCAGTCAGAACGCACTTGCAAAAATGGCGCGTTGGCGATAAGCTACTTGCAAATCAACGTTCTCAGGCCGATCTTCTTTGCTCACTTTAGGATGACTGACAGGTTTTCTCACGGGCGTGAGTTGTATATTTTGCAAAAATCACAATATGGAGTGCAGTTAGATACTAGTGTTCGTCTAGGAGCATTATGAATAAAATAAAGTTGATTTGCGTGTTGTGTTTCGTGGTATTTGCGATCGGAGCTTTTTTTACCGACAGTGGTTTGGTGGCGACGGTTCAGTCGTTTTCGGGCGGGCCGCCGTTTGGGGCGACCGGAGCGCCGGGTGAGGCGGACTGTACGGCCTGTCATGCGCAAAATGCCGGGCCGGGAATATTCACGATCAGCGCACCCGCCAACTACTCTCCCGGGCAGACATATCAGATACAAGTTCAGCACACAACCACCGACGCGACGCGGCTGCGATGGGGATTTGAACTGACGGCGCTAAATGGATCGAACCTGGCCGCCGGGACGTTCGCCAGTACGTCGGCATTCACCCAGACAATCAGCGGGAATGTCAGCGGGAACACACGCTTTTACGCCGAACACAACTCAGCAGGCACGTTTGCGGGAACATCGGGCGGTGCGAGTTGGATGTTCAACTGGACGGCGCCGGCCACCAACGTCGGCCCGGTAACATTTTACGCCGCCGGCAATCAGGCTAATAATAACGGCTCATCCAGCGGCGACCAGATCTATACAACAAATACCGTCAGCCTGGCCCCAACCCCAACCGCGACCAACACGCCGACGAATACGGCAACCGCAACATTAACGGCGACAAACACGCCAACGCCAACTCCCTGTGTCGGTACGTGGAGCGAACAGGCACACCCGACGGCTTCGGACGGTGCGGCCAGTGACAGTTTCGGTGTTTCGGTTGCGATCAGCGGCGATACTGCTGTTGTGGGAGCTTTTCTTGATGATAACGCGGGGGGTACGGATGCAGGCTCGGCATATATTTTTGTGCGAAGCGGCACTGTGTGGACACTTCAGCAAAAGCTTACCGCATCAGACGGTGTGGCCGGTGACCGATTCGGCGTTTCAGTTGCGATCAGCGGCGATACTGTCGTTGTTGGTGCCGATGCACCCACATCGGCGGGCGGTACGGGTGCCGGATCTGCGTATGTCTTCACTAGAAGCGGCACCGTTTGGACGCAGCAGCAGAAGCTGACTGCTTCGGACGGTGGGACTAATGACGAGTTCGGTGATTCTGTTTCGATCAGTGGCGATACCGTAGTCGTTGGTGCTCCCTTTGACGACACTGCCTCCGGAACGAATGCAGGGTCGGCTTATGTTTATACGCGGAGCGGCACTGTTTGGACGGAGCAGCAGAAGCTAACAGCTTCGGACGCTGCCGCCGATGATCTTTTTGGCCTCTCGGTCGCACTCAGCGGCGATACGGTCGTTGCCGGCGTCTATGCTGATGACGATGTCGGCTTCAATTCGGGCTCGGCATGGGTTTTCACGCGAAGCGGAACGGTCTGGTCAGAGCAGCAGAAGCTGACCGCTTCTGACGGTGCGATCGGTGATGACTTCGGCATCTCAGTCGCAATCAGCGGGGAAACAGTCGTCGTTGGCTCCTCGTTTGATGACAACGTCGGCTTTAGTTCGGGCTCTGCATACGTTTTTACGCGAAGCGGAACGGTGTGGTCAGAACAGCAAAAGCTGACAGCTTCTGACGCTGCGGCCGGTGACGAATTCGGAGTGACGGTTTCGGTCAGCGGCGATACGGTTGTTGTCGGCTCACGTCTTGACGACACTGCCGGAGGCGTGAATGCAGGCTCGGCATATGTTTTTACGCGAAGCGCAGTGGTCTGGTCAGAACAGCAAAAGCTGACGGCTTCTGACGGTGCGGCCGATGACTTCTTCAACCGGGTTGCGATCAGCGGCGATACTATCATCGTTGGCTCCTTTTTTGACGACACGCCTGCCGGATCGAATGCCGGCTCAGCATACATTTTCCAAAAAAACTGCCCGACGCCAACGCCGACGGCGACAGCGACAAACACACCAACCGACACGCCGACGAATACACCTACTCCGACAGCAACCCAGACACCGTCGATCAGCGGAACAGTTACTTATGGAAACGCTGCGTCGCCGCCGAGGTTTATCTCGAACGCTACGGTCACCGGCACCGGCTCGCCGAATATCTTTACCACGACTGACGCGCCGGGCGGGACCGCAGGGCAATATACGCTGACGGGATTTGGTGCGGGCTCTTACACTGTCTCGTTGTCCAAGACGACCGGGCAGAACGGCATAAACTCATTGGATGCCGCGCGCATCGCTCAGCACGTTGCGGGAACGTTGTTTTTCAGCAACGACAACCAAAGGGTTACGGCAGATGTCAGCGGCAATGGAGCCATATCATCGAACGATGCGGCGTTCATTGCACGCTTTGTCACCGCATTGGGAGCACCGTTTGGAAACACGGGGCAATGGAGATTCTACGTTGCGCCGGGGCCGACATTCCCTGTCGGATCGTCGCCAACGAGCCGGACGTATTCTTCGGTCACAAGTAACATAACCGGCGAAGACTACGTCGGCCTGCTGATAGGAGAGACGACAGGTAATTGGAACAATACTGGGGCGAGGCCGGCGCGAGCAGTGGATAGTGGACAGTGGACAGTGGATAGTGAAAACGGTAGAGAGAAAGACAATCCGATTACAGTCACGGTTCAGAGTTTGACGGCGTCGGCGGAGAAAGAGATCGTTGTTCCGGTGAATGTTGAGGGCGTGGCGGGCAAAGGGATTATTTCTTATGAGTTCGATCTAAGATACGATCCTGCGGTGATACAGCCTTTGGTAAATCCGGTTGATGTGGCGGGAACAGTGAGTCGCGGGTTATCGGTTGTGGCGAATGCGCACGAACCCGGGCTTTTGAGAGTTGTGGTTTATGGAGCGTTTCCGATTGATGAAGACGGCGTGCTTTTGAATCTGAGGTTCGCAGTTGTCGGATCACAAGGTGCGGTGTCGCCGTTGGCGTTTGAGCCGATTATGTTCAACGAGGGCGAGACCGGCGTTATGGTGACAGATGGTCGGATTGAGGTTTTGGCGAGAAGCGAGTAATTACGGGCGGAAACGCGACTGTTAAGGAGTGTGCGGTCGGTCACGCTTCCTGTTCGCCATATGCACGCTCGTTCACACTCGCGTTTCCGCCCGTAGCCGTGAGAGCCCTTACTTACGTGCGGGCTACGGACACGTGCGGGCTACTGACATGTGCGCGGCTAAGGAGAAACCGCTCGTTTTATCAGGACGGCGTCGCGGATTTGTTGGCCGCGGGCGAGGAACAGGCGTGAGCCGTCGAGTGAGTAGGCGAAATTGTAGATGCTGGCGATCGTGAAATCGGTGAGGCGTTTTGGCTTGCCGCCGTCGATCGGGTGCGTCCAGATGTTGGACACGCCTTTTTCTGTGACGATATAAGCGACGGATTTTCCGTCCGGCGTCCAACGGGCTCCAAAACTTGGTGCAGCCAGCGGCGGAACCGGCAGCGATCTTACCAGCTTGCCGTCTTCGGCGGAGAGGATGTGGATGATCTTTTGGCCTTCGACGCATGAGAGCAGTTTGTCGTCAGGCGAGAAGTGCGGCATTTCGCATCTTCGGTTTAGCGGGATGGGTTCGCCGCCGGTTATGGGAATCTTCCACAGTCCGACACTCACCTGCGTACCATGTATACCCGTTCGCCCATAAGCGACCCAGTTGCCGTCATTTGAAATGGACGAATCTACCTCATGACCGTCGTCGCCGAAAGTAAGCTGTGCCGCATCGGTTCCATCCAAATTGACGCGGAAGAGATGGCCTTGAGATCCTTTGTTAGGCGACGAAAATACAAGATAAGCGCTCCCGCGCGACGAACGCAGCTCCTCGACGATCGGAGGCTCGACAAGCAGCGGTTTCTGATCCGAGCCGTCCTGGTTCATCACCCAAATATTGAGGTTATCGGATGAACGCGTGATATAGGCAACGCGTCCGTCGGCCAGCGGGGCGATGCCCGCGCGTCCGTCGTTAATTCCCGATGTTATCTGGACGGCCGAGCGCGAATCGCCGTTGGCATCCATAGCCCAAATCTGCGACGCACGATTAAACGGCACTGTGAAAACCGAGCCGTCATTCGTTACCCCAAGGCTATCGTATTGTTGCCGACTGGCAGTATCGGTCGTTATCCGGCGTGAGCGGCCTTCGGGATAGCTAACGTAGTAAAGCTGGTCTCTGCCAGGGGTCATGGTTTCACCGCTTTTCGTGCCGATAAAGTAAAAACCTTGTCCGTCCGTGTTCCACATCATGCGGTAACAATTTCCCCACGTTTCATCAGAAATGTGCTTGAGCGAGCCGTCCGCGATATTCAGTTCCGTAAGCATGTAAATGAGAACATCGTTTTCGCGCGACTTTAATGTTGCAAATGTAATATTTTTGCCGTCCGGCGACCAGGCAGGCGCACTGCCGCTGTATGTTCCGGATGAACTATGAATAATACGTTCAGCGCCCAAGCCGTCGCTTGCCGCGATCACATACTGCATCTCGTTTTTCGGTTTATCAAAACGGGAGTAAACCATCTCGCGGCCGTCCGGCGAAAACGAAACGCACGAGCCAGCGTCGCTAAGGATTTTTGCTGCCGGCCCACCCAAAGTCGGAACCCGATAGAGAAAGATATTGCCGTCGGACAAATCGGTTGCTAAAAAATAGACAAATTGGCCGTCGGGTGAAAATGTTGTACAACCGAGCGACTTTTCCGAGGCCGGAATGATCTCGACGCGGCTTGAGTAACCGGTTTGCTGAAGCCAAAGCTTGTAAACAGCGCCCGACTGCTCGGAATATACAAAATACCTCCCATCGGGCGAGATCGTCGCGCTTCTGGGCTCGATGCCGTTTGTGAGGCGCAGGTTCGTGATCTGAGGCGGCTCCTGAGCCGGAGCCGCCGAGCTGCGGTTGTAGATAAAATAGCCCGCGCCCGAAATAATCAGTACGCACAGCAATGCGGCGAGTGTTACGAAGCGTTTGTTAATAGTTGGCCTCTGGACGGCCGGGGCGAGGGCGATTTTTGCGGGTGTGTCCTGCTTGGACTGCTCGGTTTCCTTCCACTCGGTCAGAGCGACGACATTCCCGCGAGGTACGGTTTTGAAGTTGGCGTTGCGCGCTGGTTCAATGCGGGCGACCGTTGGCTGCGATTTGGGCTGCGGCAGAATTAGGGTCGGCTCGCCGTTAAAACGATAGCCGCGTCGGCGAAGCGTCTCTATATAAGGCTGACCGTCTGAGCGGCTGCCAAGAGTTTTTCGCAAAAGGTATAGGTATTGTGAGAGATTTGATTCCTCGACGATCGAATCCTGCCACACGGCATCGATCAGCTCGTCCTTGCTGATTAACTCGCCCGCGTTCTCAACAAGCACGGCAAGCGTGTTCACGCACTTCGGCGGCAGTTGAACGGCGCCTTCGCCGTCGTAAAGCATCAATTTATCTACGTCGAGGCGGAATCGATCAAACCCGTAAATACTGTGTTTGCTGCCGTTACCCATTCCAACTTTAAATTGAACAAAATTTGACTCTAAATTCAAGACACCACCTCACGTCTCCAAGTATTTTCTTTCTCAAGGAGCAGTGACGTGTCAGTTGAGTCAACACAGTTAGGGCTGCAAGACCAATGTAAACCAAATTTTCAAAAAAAGGAAGTTTGTTTTTCGAATGAGATGCGCTGCTCCTAATTCAGGATGCAATACAAGGAGAAATGACATGAGAATGAAGCTCTTTATTTTATCTGCGACTCTAGTTTTGTTGTTCGCTTTTGTCGCTGGAGCGCAAACGACGGAATTTGTCTATCAGGGACAACTACAGAATGCGGCGGTGCCGGCGAATGGCAATCATGATTTTGAATTTTTGCTGTTCGACCAGTTGGCAGGCGGAACGCAGATCGGAACGATGCTCCCTCGCAACGCCGTCGCTGTTGCAAACGGAGTGTTTACCGTTTCGCTCGATTTTGGCGGCACGGCCTTTCCCGGAGCGAACCGATATTTGCAGATGAACGTCCGGCAAACCGGCGGCGGAGCCTTTACGCCGCTCGCGCCTCGAACACAAATACTATCGACGCCGTATTCAACGCGCTCGTTGAACGCAACGACCGCCGACAACCTCACAACCACGGGCTCTGGAAACTACGTCCAAAACACTACCACTCAGCAGCCGAGCAGCAACTTCAACGTCAGCGGCAGCGGAACGGTCGGCTCGCTGACTACGAGCGGAGCAGCTACGTTTGGCGGAATCGCGGCGCCTGCGAGTGCTCCCACCGGTCAAGGACGCCTTTATTTTGATAGCGCTTCAAGCAAATTCAAAGTCTCCCAAAACGGAGGAGCATTCGTTGACCTGGTTGGCAGCGGCGGTTTAACGGGCAGCGGCGCGGCGAATACGATCCCTATGTTCAGCACTGCAACGTCCGTAGGGAATTCTGCTATGTCACAGTTGGGCGGCCATATCGGCATCGGCCTTGCCAACCCTACTGCAAAACTTGATCTATTCGGAACGGGCTGGGGCTCCGTGCAAAGAATAACCGAAAGCACGACGGGCAATAGTCTGGTTTTTCAATCCGGTGCAGGCAACAATATGAAAGTTACGGGTTACAACTACAATACTGCCACAGCCGTGCCTTTATTCCTCAGCGTTGATGGGGCAAATACGATCATGAACAGCGGCGGCGGCAGCGTCGGCATCGGCACGACTATTCCGGGTGCAACTCTTGATGTGAATACCGGTACCCATTCCAGTTCGGTGAGAGCTTTGGGCAATGGTGCCGGACATTTCATTGCCGAAACGATCGGGGGAACAAACTCCTGGGCTCGTTATTACATGCGCACGCCGAATCGCAGTTGGTTTATTGGGACTTCGCAAAATTTCTTCAACGACCAGCTTTATATTGTTGATGAAACCGGCGGCGGACAAATTAGAATGTCTATCGACACGACCGGCAAAGTAAGCCTTGGAGTGCTTCAGATTACGGGCGGCTCCGATCTTGCGGAAAACTTTGAGTTTTCCAACAAGGAAATCAAACCTGGAATGGTCGTCGCAATTGATCCGAAAAACGCCGGAAAACTGGATCTCGCCCGAGGAGCATACAATCGCCGCGTCGCCGGCATCGTCAGCGGAGCGAACAATCTTTCAGCCGGAATGCTTTTGCCTGATTTGAAGGAGGGCAAAAATTCGTTGCCGGTCGCCCTATCCGGCCGCGTTTGGGTTTATGCCGACGCCAGCGCGGGCGCGATCAAACCCGGCGATCTTCTGACGAGTTCGTCAACGCCCGGCCACGCAATGCGCGTTACGAGCTACAAGCGCGCCCAAGGCGCCGTTATCGGCAAAGCGATAACAGGATTGAAATCCGGAAGAGGTCTGGTGCTGGTGCTGGTGACCCTGCAATAGAAGATTGAGCTTGAGCGTCATCCGAGGAGAAAGAAAATGAACAGAAAACGAAAACAACTAAAATTCGCCGTTATTTATGCGCTGGCACTAATTTGCGGGTTATTTGTTTGGTTGGGCGGAACGCGGCAGCCAACAGTGTTACAAGCTCAGGAGCGTCAGGAACAAGGTATTCAAACTCGGACTGCCAACGTGGCTGTCAAAGGTATATTCAGTGGCCCGATGCTCAAAACTCCGCCCGCAGATCGTCCCGGACGTGAAAAAGAAAAGGAAAAAAAGGAACGCGAGCATCCTACTATCAACACGTCCATCGATCCAACGGTTAACCCGGAGGATATACGGCCAACAAGCCTGCCAAGTAAGACCCGTTTGATTTCTGAGAAGGACACCGACGCGCCTGAAGCTCCAGGCACCTTTACGCTATTCCGAAACGTCACGACGGGGGATGATCCGGCACTACCCGGTGCTGCGCCGCCCGTAGACTTTAGCCCTTATGAACCAAGCGTCGGAGTGAACGGTCGGGTTGTCTTTTATACAACGAACAATTACGCCGCCGTTTCGGGCGATCGCGGGCAGACATTTTCTTACATCAATCCTTTCGACAATTTTCCTGCCGATAATGTTAACGATGTGCTCAATGGCGGTTTTGGCGGCGACCAGTATGTTTATTACGTCAGAACGCACGGCTTGATGTGCTGGCTGATACAGTATAACCCTGATAATACCACCAACACCTACCGACTTGCGGTCGCGCGCTCACAAGCCGACGTACTCAATAACACGTGGCTGGTCTACGATTTTACGCCGGCGACATTTGGCTTGCCGACGCCTGCCGGGGCGACTGGCGTTTGGCTGGATTTTCCGGATCTTTCCGCAAGCGACAATTTCCTCTATTTTACGGCAAACTACTTTCCGCGACGCACGACAAACAATGGCCCGCCGACATGCACGATAGCTTGTCCGGGAGGAGCGTGTCCGGCCGGCTGCACGAGTTGCACCGGCTGCGGTTCGCTCGGCGCGATTGTCGCGCGCATACCGCTTGCCCAATTGGCTCAAGGAACCGGTCTCTCAGTTAACTTCCTAAACGATACCGGCCACAGTTCACTGCGATTGACACAAGGAGCGCGAGAGACGATGTATTGGGGAGCACACAACTCGAATACGCAGATTGCCATCTACCGCTGGCCCGAAAGTACGACTACCATCACGCCGACGAATGTTAACCATGCCGCCTATACTCTCAATAGCCCGGTTCGCGGCAGTTACGTTGCAACCTGCGCCGGTGGAACAAACTACCTCAGCAATGACGACGACCGAATCCAAGCCGCGTGGGTAGCAAATGGCGTGATCGGTTTTATGTGGGGTGTTGCGCAAGGCGGCGGATTTTCGCAGCCTCATGTAGAGGTCGTTCGATTTAATGAAACCAATAATGCATTAATTTCGCAGGGCCAAATATTTAATAACACTCATTCCTATGCCTATCCGTCGGTTCATCCGAACGCTCGCGGGCATCTTGGCGGCACGATTTCCTTTGGCTGCGGCGGCAACTCGGGCTCGCCCGGCGTGGCAGCGTGGATCGCGGACGATTTCAACAACAACACGATTACGCCGCTCGAAAATGTCGGGGCTGTTGTTGGCAATTCATCCCAGGGGCGCTGGGGTGACTATTTTGCGACGCGCATTTACTCACCATTTGCTAACACCTGGGTGGGAACCGGTTTTTCGCTCAACGCGCCTGCGCCTCCGGCTACGCAAAACCCGCGCGATCATCGTTTTGTCTGGTTCGGGCGCGAGCGCGACATGCCGTCCGCAACAAACGTGATCTTTGTCTCGCTTTTTAATAATAGCGGCTATGAAGACGGAACCTTGTTTCACCCGTATAACACTATCAGGGAAGGCCATTTTGCATCCATGCCGGGCGACACAATATCAATCGCCGCGGGCGATTATCACGAGCCACAAACTCTCAACCGCGCAAGCACTCTGCAGCGAAACGGCTCGACGGGAATCGTTACGGTTGGGCCTTGATCGGGCTTAATAAATAAGGAGTAGATCATGAAAATCATACGCAAAAAAATAATATCGGTTTTGGTAATCTTGCTTCTTTTGGCGCCTGGCGTTTCGACACAGTCCGGCGGGACGTTTGTTATCAAAAGAAGCGTGATCGCGGGTGGCGGCGGGAATTCGACCGGCAGTCCTTTCATTATGGACGGAACGGTCGGGCAAACGTTTGGTGCGGGTTCTTCGACTGGCGGAACGTTTTCAGTAGGTAGCGGTTTTTGGGCGGGGGGCATTAATAATGCGAGTCCTTCGCCCTCGCCGGCGATCGGTGGAACAGTTACTTACGCCAACGCAATCGGCGCGCCGAATCAAAGATATGTCTCGAACGTGACAATCAGCGGCACCGGCTCGCCAAATGTGGTGACGACGACCGATGCACCGGGAGCCACGGCCGGGCAGTATTTGCTGACCGGTTTTGGCGCGGGCTCTTACATTGTTACGCCGACAAAAACGGGCGGCGCAAATGCCATAACATCATTTGACGCGGCAAAGGTCGCGCAGCACGTCGCCGGAATCGCGGCTCTGACCGGCAACCAGTTGATTGTGGCCGACACGAGCGGAAACGGTGCCATCTCTTCGTTCGACGCCGGTCAGATCGGCCGTTTTGTTACGTCGAATCCGCCGTTCGGATCGGCGGGCATGTGGAGATTTATTCCGGTTAACAAGTCATACGCATCAGTCACATCAAACGTCGCGGGCGAAGATTACGGCGCTCTGCTGATGGGCGAAGTCTCGGGAAACTGGTCGAACACCGGAGCAAGGCCGGCGGGAGCAGTGGACGATGGTCAGTGGCCAGTGGTCAGTTGGCAGTCGGCAGCAGCAATTGGCAGTGACAGCAATGAGGAACTGATCGTGGTCAAAGCTCCGCACATTGTCGCAACCGTCAATAGCGAATCCTTCATTTCTATCAGTGTCGAGGGAATTACAAATAAAGATGTGATCGCTTATGAATTTGATCTCAGATACGACCCGTCTGTGATACAGCCGCTTTCGCGCCCGGTCGATCTTTCTGCAACGGTCAGCCGCGGACTCACAGTGGTCGTCAATGCTGAGGAGCCGGGACTGTTGAGAGTAGCAGTTTACGGCATTGAGGCGATAAAGGAAGACGGCGTACTGTTGAATCTCAAATTCACAGCCGTCGGAGTGCCGGGCTGGGTGTCGCCGCTTACGTGGGAACGCATTATGTTCAACGAGGGCGTACCGCACGCGATTGCGGCCGACGGGTTGATCGAGATCACAGCACCCTTTTAAACGACTCGGTGTTTGCAGATTTTAGCCATTTTGAATTGGCAGAGTGAAAACTTTGCCTCTGGAGTAGAAATTCTTCATAGGAGAAAAAGATGAGAACGACAACTAATTTGATACTGACAATTTTATTCTGCGTCCTGCTTGATATAAATGCATCGGCACAGGCGATCCAGCTACAGTTGCAAAACGATTATACAAACGACGGTTCGGCATATTCGCCGTCGTTGGCCATAGGCGATGTCAATAATGACGGCCGGCCAGACCTGGCAACAACTAATCGAGCGTCTGGCGGCGATTTTATCGCTGTTCATTTGAACAACGGCGCGGGTGGATTCAGCGCCGCTCTTCCTTCCGGCAGCAACTTTAGCGCCCGTGTTGTTGTTTTCGGCGATTTTAACCGAGATGGAAATCTCGACATGGCGGTCGGGAGCGACGGCTTGTTCAACGCACTCAACATCCGACTGGGCAACGGCACGGGCAATTTTCCGACGGGCACAAGCTCAGGCACGGGTACCGACATCGAAAGCATTTCCGAAATGGTTACTGCGGATTTCAATGGCGATGGCAATCTGGATCTCCTCGTTACGAAAGTTGGCGGTTACAACACAGCTCCGGGCAATGCCGTGAAACTCTTGCTGGGCGATGGAGCGGGCAATTTCCCGATCAGCTCAATGACCGCTTACGCATTGCAATTTGGCGGGGCAAAGGATATCGAAGTTGCCGACTTTAATGTTGACGGCAGGCCGGATGTTGCCGTCACTGTCCCGAATTCCAATATATTACAAGTCCTGATAAACAACGGAGCGGGCGGTTTTAATGCCGCGGTCAACACGGCTTCCGTCGGGGCGCGCAAGCTCGTGACGGCCGATTTCAATCGTGACTGCATCCCCGATCTGGCCGTAAGCAATTCCGATCTTAGCCGGATCACGACCTTTCTCGGCACCGGAACCGGCGCTTTTGGAGCGCCGAATCTCATACCAATGACAAATGCTCTAAATGATGTCGCCGTCGGCGATTTTAATCGCGACAAAAAGATCGATGTTGCCGTCCGACGTATCACCGCAACAGCAGGAATTTCGAATTTCACGATCGTGCCGGGCAACGGCTCGGGCGGTTTTGGCACTGCGTTCGAGCTGACGCTGCCGGTAGCGTCATCCGCCGCCGATTCGCTCGCAGTTCTGGACGCGAACCGGGACGGCCGTGCTGACATTATTATCAACCGAAACGGAGGTTTTGCCCTGTATAACGGTAACAGCACGTTATTTACGCGTAGTGAAAGCGACCTCGCCGTGTATCGCCCATTGACGGGAATCTGGTATATGGATCGTTCCACAGCGGGATTTGCGGCTGCAAAATGGGGACTCGCCGAGGATCGTCCGGCTCCTGCAGATTTTGACGGCGATGGCAAGACCGATCTCTCGGTTTGGCGTGCGACCGGATATGGCGACCCCGCTCGTTCGTACTTCTTTATCTTGAGAAGCTCGGACGCCACATTCCAGCAGGAACAGTTCGGGTCAACCGGTGATACACCGGCGGTGACGGGCGAGCCGATGTCGCGGTCTATCGAAACGGTGCGACCGTCGGCGACAAAAGTTTTTTCTTTCACCGGCCCTCGGCCTCGCCAAGCCTCGACTTCAACGCCGCTCAATACGGCGTGAACGGCGATGAAGCCGTTCGCGGCGACTTCGACGGTGACGGCAAGCTTGATCTCGCCGTCTTTCGCGCGTCGGATTCGACATGGTATGTCACCCGAAGCTCGAACGGCGCCCCGATCTACCAAAACTTCGGCTTCGCCAGCGACAAGCGCGTCGTCGGTGATTATGACGGTGACGGCCGCTCCGATTTCGCGGTATTCCGCCCGTCGAACAACTTCTGGTACATTCTCAATAGCAGCAACAGCTCTGTATCCTATCGCCAATGGGGAACTGCAGGCGATATATTCGCACCTGCCGATTTCAACGGCGACGGCCTGACCGAGCCCACCGTTTATCGCCCGTCCGAACAACGCTGGTACACAACGCCATGCACCACGTTCCGGCAATATGGGACAAAGTTCGGGACTACCGGTGATATCCCGGTGTCTTCTGCGTTTGTTCAGTAGATGAAACTGTAGTTACTGGCGTGAAACGCGAGTGTTAACGAGTGTGCCGGCGCTGATGAATCCGCACGCACGCTCGTTCACACTCGCGTTTCGCCCGTTGGCGTATGTGAGTGTTCCGCCCTTACTAACGTGCGGGCTTGTGCATAATTGCTATTCTCCTGCGACCTTTGTTTTTGCTTTTTCGCTTTGGACGGCGAGTTGGCGGGCTTGCGGAAGCAGGTCGATGGCTTTTAGGAGTTGGTCGTCGTATTCGTTAAAGACCTGAAATGAAGTCTGCGAGCCGTAGGCGGCGGTGACTAATTCCGAGCGAAGGATGCGTTCTACGAATTCGCGTTCGGCGTCGATCTGTGATGCCGGGATCTTATATTTATCGACGGCGAATTGTTTGAACGTCTGATAGAGGCCTGCCGTTACAGGGAAGTCAGTCGCCTTGATGTCGTAATCGTAGGCGATGGGTTCATCTACCTTGTAATTTTCGAAGCCTCTGACACGGCCGTTGACGAGGTCGAGTGCGAATGCGAATACGGGACTCGCGATCTTCAGTTGGGCACGCCCTCTTTCGATGGCGATGGTTTTCGGCTTGATGTTCACATCGGGGTTGATGCCGCCGCCGCTGAAAACTTCGCGGCCGGTGTCGGTTTTAGTGACCTCACCCTTAGGTTTGGTTACTGTTTCGTCGCGGAAGCTTCCGCCGTCGGTGTAGTAATTATAAAGATCGCCGTTGGAATAATCACGCTGGATTTTGCGGCCAGATGGCGTTTGATATTTGGCAATGGTAAGAAGCAGCATCGAGTCGTAGCCGATGTCCACAAAAGGATTTTGCACTAGTCCCTTGCCGAATGTGTTCTCGCCTACGATCAAGGCGCGGTCGTGATCCTGCAGCGCACCGGCGAGGATTTCAGACGCCGATGCAGTGCCGCGATTAACGAGCATGACGATCGGTGAACGGTCGGGCGACGGATTATCCGAGCGGAATGTTTCCGACACGCCTTGAATCCGGCCACGTTGCGTAAATACCGTTTGGCCCGATGAGAGAAAAATTCTCGCCACGTTGTAAGCCTGCTGGACGAGTCCGCCGCCGTTGTCGCGAAGATCAAGAACAAGCTGCCTCATTCCCTGAGCCCTGAGCGCGATCATCCCGTTGACAAATTCTTTATAAGTGGTTCGGTTGAAACCGCCTCGCATCGCCATGTAACCCACGGTGGGACGGATCATGTAGATTTCGCTGATCGACGGCTGAGAAACGGCACCGCGAATAATGTCAACGGTCTCACGCTTGCCGGTGGCGGCGCGTTCGATAATGATTTTAGCGGTCGTTCCTTTAGGGCCGCGAAGCGACTTTCGGACATCGACAAAGTTTTTCCCGAGCATCGACGCGCCGTTGACCTCGATAATCTTGTCGCCGTATTTGAGGTCTTTGAGATTCGCAGGCGAGCCGTCGAATGTCGCTTTGATGTAGGTCGCGATGACATTGCCGCTCGGGTCGCTCATATCGCCGATGGTCGCGCCTATGCCGTAGTATTCTGAATTTTGTTCCGCACGAAACTGCTCGTTGTCCTTGGCGTCGAAATAGTTCGAATGCGGATCGAGCGTGTGAAGCATCGTGTCGATCGTCGTTTTAAAAAGCTCGTTGTAGTTCAGTGCCTTCCCGTCAACATAGCCGTTCTCGATCACTTCGAGCGCCTCGACCATGTCTTGTTTGATAACCTGGACGGTCGCAGGCGAAGATTTCTTGGCTATGACTGCCGGAGACTCGACACCCTTTCCCTCGGTCTTCGCCGCGGTGTGCGGAGTTTGAGAAAAGGCGGTAATTGAAAAGATCACCGATGCAGCAAGGCTCAGCGATAATATAAAGGCTTTTTTCACAACTTAGAATCTCCTGGCTTATATTACGGAAAGGCATTCGCCCTCGAAAAAAGAATAACACCCATTTGAAGAAAAATCGACAAAATTAGTTGCACCGAATACTGGAAAGAATGAAACAGATAAACTTTTCTAACGTAAAAGATTACGTTAAACTTTCTACATCTTTCCATTAGCCCTTAACGGAGGAATTTTCTAAAAAATGCTCAAACGATTATTGCCGGCCATATTTATGGCTTTAATGCTTGTGGTTTACTCTCAGGCCCAAACAAGGCTCCTGCGCTTTCCCGACATCTACGGCGATCGTGTTGTGTTCACCTATGGTGGCGATCTCTGGACGACATCTTCCGGCGGCGGCACTGCAACTCGGCTCACAGCTCATCCCGGCGTTGAGACTTTTGCAAAATTCTCGCCTGACGGCAAGTGGATTGCATTTACAGGACAATACGACGGCGATGAGCAGGTTTATGTGATGCCTTCCGGCGGCGGCGAGCCGAAGCAGTTGACATTTTATCCTTCAAAAGGGCCGCTGGCTCCGCGTTGGGGTTATGATCACCAGGTGCTGGGATGGACAAAGGACGGCCGTGTTTTTTTCCGCAGCCAAAGAGATTCGTGGTCGCTGCCGATAGCGAGGCTTTACACAGTCTCGCCGCAAGGCGGCCCTGCAGAGGTTTTGCCTATGCCCGAAGCCGGTTCGGGCGATTTTTCGGCGGACGGCGCGAAGATGGTCTATTCTCCGCGATTCAGAGATTTTCGTCCCGAAAAGCGCTATAGCGGCGGCCAGGCGAATAGACTTTTTATTTACGATCTCTCAACCAGTGATGTAAAACTCATTTCCGACAGCCCGCGAGCGAGCCTAAACGCGATGTGGATCGGCAACACCATTTATTACAACTCCGACAAAGACGGCAAGTTTAATCTCTATGCGTTCGACACCGGAAGCGGGAAAACGACGCAGGTAACGAAGAACCGCGATTGGGATATCCGCTGGCCGAGTTCGGACAACCAAAACCGCATTATCTATGAGCGCGACGGCGAATTGGAAATGATGGATGTCGCGTCGAAGAAGACAACGAAGCTGACCATCAACGTGCCCGATGACGGAATTAACAAACGCAGACGGCAAACTTCCGTCGGCAACCAGATCGGCAGTTACGGACTGAGTCCGAAGGGCGAGCGGGCACTCTTCGCAGCTCGTGGAGATATTTTCACCGCGCCGATTGAAAAAGGCGGCATCAGGAATCTGACAAAATCGTCGGACGCGCACGACCGGTTTCCGAATTGGTCGCCGGACGGTAAAACAATCGCGTACATCTCCGACAAAAGCGGCGAGGAAGAAGTTTGGACGGTAGCCCAGGACGGCTCGACTCCGCCGGTGCAGATTACGACCGGCGGCAATGCACAGCGCTACGGCACTTTTTGGTCGCCAGACGGTAAGAAGATCGCGTTCAGCGACAAGGACGGCAAGCTTTATATCGTCACGGTCGCTACAAAACAATTGCAGATCGTCGCCGACGCGCGGAACGGCCAGATCCGAGATTACGACTGGTCGCCAAAAGGGAATTTTCTCGCCTACTCGATGCAGAGTCCTAACCGCTTTTCGGCTATATACATCTGGAGCGCTTCAGACAATAAAAACACACGAGTGACACCGGAAATGTTCGAGGCACAAAACCCTGCGTTTGATCCGAGCGGCAATTATCTTTATTTCCTGAGCGACCGCGAATATGCTCCGCTCATTTCAAACTCAGAATTCAATTATGCGACGAACCGCATGACGCAAGTATATTCGCTTGCATTGCAGACGGCCGGGAAAAATCCTTTCCCATATGAAAACGACGAAGTGACGATCACCGAAGAGAAGAAAGATACGCCGCCTGCTTCACCAGCTACGTCGCCAGCGCCAAAACCTGAAGCGCCAGAAGTTATAAACTTCGAAGGCATCGAAAAACGCGTCGTCAAAGTGCCGCTTCCGGCAGACAATTACGGAGGACTTTCGGTTAACAAAGGACATCTTATTTACGTTATTCAGCCGCCTTTTTATTATGGACGTCAAGCCGAAACACAGGGATCGCTGCGCATTTATTCGCTCAAAGACCGAAAAGAAACCACGCTCCTACAGCCCGGCGGCTCATACGCGCTCTCGGCGGATGGAAACAAGATACTCGCCGGATCGCAGGGAAGTTTTTCGATACTCGACGCAAACCCGAATGGCGACAAAACAAAAAAAGCTGTCTCAACCGCCGGCATGATAACCGAGATCGATCCAGTCGCCGAATGGAACCAGATATTTAACGAAGTCTGGCGGCGTTACCGAGACTGGTTCTATGCTCCAAATATGCACGGGTTTGACTGGGCGAGAATTCGCGACGACTACAAGAAATGGCTTCCGTATGTCGCTCACCGTTCGGACCTTAATTACGTCATCGCGGAAATGTCATCGGAATTGACAGTCCAACACGCATACATCGACGGCGGCGACTTTAACCTGCTGCCGCGTGTTCGAGTGGCATTGTCGGGTGCAAGATTTGAGGTTGACAAAGCTGCCGGACGCTACAAAATCAGCAAAATCTTTGGTGGCCAGAACGAGGAAGACATTTACCGCTCGCCGCTGACCGAGGTTGGCAGTGAAGCAAAGGTCGGCGATTATGTTCTGGCGATAAACGGCGAGAACGTAACAACCGATAAAGATATATATTCGTATTTTCGCGGCAAGGCAGATTCCTCAGTTTCACTTATCTTAAATAGCACGCCGACCTCAATCGGATCAAGAATCGTCACATTTCGTCCTATCAATAACGAATCGGACTTGATCTATATGGATTGGGTCGAGGACAACCGCCGCCGTGTCGATAGAATGTCGAAAGGTCGTCTCGGTTATCTGCACATTCCCGACATGGGAGCCGCGGGCATACGCGAATTTATTAAATGGTATTACCCGCAGCTCAACAAGGAAGGCATGGTCGTCGATGTGCGAACGAACGGCGGCGGAAATGTTTCCCGAATGCTGATCGAACGCCTCAGCCGCAAGGTTCTTGGTTTTAATTTTGCAACAGGAAATCAAACTGCGAACACCTATCCTGACGGAGCCTTTTTGGGGCCGATGATCGCGATTCTTAATGAGAATTCCGCGTCGGATGGTGATATCTTTCCTTATATGTTCCGCGAAGCCGGGCTTGGAGTGCTCATCGGCAAGCGAAGCTGGGGCGGCGTTGTCGGCATCGGAAACCAGGGCAACCTGATTGACGGCGGTGTCGTGAGCGTGCCCTCTTCTGCATTGATGAATTTGAAAGGTGAGTATATTATCGAAGGTTACGGCGTCGATCCGGATATCGAAGTTGACAACGACCCGAAATCGGTCATCGCTGGCGGCGATCCGCAACTAGAACGCGCAGTTTCCGAGCTAATGACAAAAATAAACGCAAACCCGGTCAAACTGCCAAATCGGCCGGCTGATCCGATAAAGGTACAAAAAAATTAGGATCTAGGTATGATGATGGGGATAGGCGAATGAATAAGCTAGACAAGATTTTTTTGATTATCGGCTTGCTTTTGCTGGGTTTCCAAGTTGGTTACGGTCAAAATGCAGAACCTGGACCACCTCGTAACCCGGAAACTGTACCGATCAAAATTAAAAGCAGGCCATCGGCTTCACATACAACCGAGGCTCGAAGAGCCGACGTTCAGGGAGTCGTCCGCCTGAGAGTAACCTTTCTTGCCACGGGAAAGATTGGAAATATTGATGTAGTCTTTGTCTCGGATGAAGAGAAATTTGAAAAATACGGCTTGACTAAGCAAGCGATTAAGGCCGCGAAGAAAATCAAATTTGAACCTGCTAAACGTGATGGTAATCCAGTCAGTATAGTGAAAACGGTTGAATACTCATTTTCGACATATTAGTGCAAATGTCTTCGTTACTTGAGGTAACCAACCTCCGAACTCAATTTCCGACGCGAGCAGGCCTTGTGAAGTCGGTCGATGGCGTGAGTTTTAGAATCGCCGAGGGCGAGTTGCTCGGCCTCGTTGGCGAGTCGGGCTGCGGCAAATCCATTACTGCGCTTTCGATAATGCGGCTGATATCGCCGCCCGGAAAGATCACGAGCGGCTCGATCAAATTTAAGGGCGAAGAATTGACGACGGCGTCGGCTGAACGGCTTCGCGAGATTCGCGGGAACGACATCGCGATGATCTTTCAGGACCCGATGACGTCGCTCAATCCGGTGTTTACCGTCGGCGAGCAGATCGCCGAGGCCTTGCGGCTGCATCGCAAGCTCGATAAGAAGAAGGCTTGGGACGCGGCCGTCGAGGCGATGAAAGAGGTGTCAATCCCGTCGCCCGAACGCCGTGTTTCGGATTATCCTCATCAGCTTTCGGGCGGGATGCGTCAGCGTGTAATGATCGCGATGGCGCTAGCGTGTGATCCCGAACTACTGGTCGCAGATGAACCGACAACCGCTTTAGACGTAACAATTCAGGCACAAATACTTGAACTATTAGATGAGCTTCGCCGCACTCGCAAACTGGCCGTTTTGTTGATAACTCATGACCTCGGCGTCGTCGCCGAGGTGGCCGACCGCGTTTGTGTGATGTACACGGGAAAGATCGTTGAGGAATCGCCAGTTGATGAGCTTTTTGCCGACCCTAAGCATCCATACACTCGCGGCCTTATTCGCTCAGTTCCAAAACTCACCGATGTCGGCGCGGCAAAAGCGGAGCGTCTTCAAACCATCGAAGGTACGGTGCCCAGCCCGACCGCCTTGCCGTTCGGCTGCCATTTTGCTCCGCGGTGCGAACATCGAATGGGCATTTGTATCGAGGGTGAGATTCCATTAACTGAACTGCCGAACGATGTGAAGGTGCGTTGTGTTTTGTATGACGAATTGAAGAAATTTGAGATCGGTAGGGAGCGAACGTTCGCCGCAGGTGATATCTAAGTAATGTGTGGGCGTGTCCGTAGCCCGCACGTGAGTAAGGGCTCAACGCGGCCTAAGACAACGTTGAGCCCTTCCTGACGGTCGGGCTACTGACACGCTTCCACCTGCGATGTTAAATTTGATGAAACAAGCCGCAGCCAAAACTCAGACGCAGCCGCTTTTACAAGTCTGCCAACTTGTAAAGCATTTTCCCGTCGAGAACAGTGACGATGTTGTGCAGGCGGTTGACGGCGTTTCGTTTAATCTCACACACGGTGAAACGCTTGGGCTTGTCGGTGAGTCGGGTTGCGGCAAATCGACTGTTGGACGCTGTATTTTGCGATTGATCGAACCGACAAGAGGTGAAGTCTTGTTTGAAGGCGAAAACATAATCGGCCTTCCGAATAACAAAATGCAGACGCTGCGTCGCGAGATGCAGATCATCTTTCAGGACCCCTATGCGAGTCTCAATCCGCGTCTCAGCATTCGCTCCATCGTCGCCGAGCCGCTCAAGATACACAACATTGGAAGCAAGGTTGAACAAAAAGAACGTGTCGCCGATCTGCTCCAAAAAGTCGGCCTCGACCCGAAATACGCCGACCGTTATCCGCATGAATTTTCCGGAGGCCAACGCCAGCGCATCGGTATTGCGCGGGCTTTGGCGTTGAATCCGAAGCTCATTATCTGCGACGAACCGGTTTCGGCTCTCGACGTTTCGGTGCAGGCGCAGGTTGTTAATCTGCTTCAGGAATTGCAGGATGAGTTTGGCCTGACTTATTTATTTATTTCGCACGGTTTGGCTGTTGTCGAGCACATCTCCGACCGCGTCGCGGTGATGTATCTCGGCAAGATCGTTGAAATATGCGACGCGGGGGAATTATACGCGCTGCCGCTGCATCCTTACACAAAAGCTTTATTGTCGGCGATACCGATTCCTGACCCGACACAAAAGCGTGAGAGAATCGTGCTGAAAGGCGATGTTCCGACGCCGATAAATCCACCGTCGGGCTGCCGCTTTCGCACGCGGTGCCCGATTGCCATCGACGAATGTTCACGCATCGAACCGGAATTGCGGGAGATCACGGATGGGCATTTTGCGGCGTGTATTCGTGTGGATGGTTATGACAAGCCTTCCAAATCTTGAAACAATGATATGCTCTTCGTCGTAAGTTTTTTCTGATTTCAGAGACTAATTTGTGAGGGGAAAAATATGAATCGTTTAGCTGGAATTATAGTTGCGGCAGTCGGGTTCGTTATTTGTATCTTGAGCATTATCGAGATCGCGCCCGGACTCACTTCGACCGGTGTGGTGATGATCTTGTTGGGCGGACTAATTATCGGGCTCAGCTTTATAGATAAGCCTGTAGATGTCGAGACCGAACCGATGTCAACAGCAGGCACGCTCGGCAACATATTTTTTGCGCCTGCTGAAGTATTTCAAAATCTTCGACGGCATCCGCGGTGGTTTGCGGCGGCTTTGATAGTCGCAATCCTCTCGGCAACCTATGCCAATCTTTTTTTGTATCGGCTTGGGCCGGATCGCGTGGCAAATTTTGCAATTGATAAAACGCTTGAGATGTCGATGGTCAGAGATAATGAAGAAGCCAGAAAGGGAGTTGAAGAAGGCCGTGAGAAGGCTTTGGCCGATAATAGAAACCCCGTTATGAGAGCAGGTCAGGTTGTTTCAAATTTTGCAGGTTCGGTTTTTCTCTACGCATTTCTCGCTGCTGTCTTTCTCCTCTTTGCACTGGCAATGGGCGGGCAGATAAATTTCTGGCAGGCGTTTTCGGTTGCCGTCTATGCCAGCTTTCCAGTTTCCGTCATTAGCTTTGTGCTCAATTCGATCCTTCTCTTTATAAAAGACCCTGCCGATATTCACCCGATACTCGGCCAGTATTCTTTAATTCGAGATAATCTCGGATTTCTTGTCCTGCCGGCTGAGCATCCGGTTATATACACATTGCTGGGCTCCATAGGCGTGCTGTTTTTTTACTGGATATGGCTGATCGCAACCGGATTGAAAAACGCCGGTGAGAAAGTGTCAGGAACGATAGCCTGGAGCGCCGCGTTGGCAATATATTTACTGTTCGTATTTTTCGGCGTCGCAACGGCGGCTTTGTTCCCGAGCTTTATAAGCTAATAATAACCACGAAATTGGACGAAAAAGAGACACGAAAGAAGATAACTTCTATTTCGTGTTGTTTCGTGTATTTTCGTGGTTAATTCTTCTCGTCTTTTTCGATGCGGCCGTCGCGGATGGTGATGACGCGGTGGGCGCGGGCGGCGATGTCTGGTTCGTGGGTGACGACGATAATCGTGTTGCCTTCTGCGTGGAGTCTTTCGAAAAGCAGCATGATCTCCATGCTGGTTTTGGAGTCGAGCGCTCCGGTCGGTTCGTCGGCGAGAAGGATCGAAGGGTGATTTACAAGCGCCCGGGCGATGGCTACGCGCTGGCGCTGGCCGCCGGAAAGCTCATTCGGACGATGCGTTACGCGATCGCCGAGTTCGACCGACTCAAGCGCGGCTTGAGCTTTGTCGTGACGCTCGGCGGCTCGCATGCCAGCGTAGATCAAAGGAAGCTCGACGTTGTGAAGCGCGGTCGCGCGTGCAAGCAGATTAAAGGTTTGAAAAACGAAGCCAACCTCTTTGTTGCGGATGCGGGCAAGCTCGTCGTCGGTCATGTCGGAGACGAGATTGCCGTTGATCCAGTAGTCGCCTTTGGACGGCGAATCGAGACAGCCGATCAGATTCATCAGCGTCGATTTACCCGAGCCGGAAGGACCGATGATCGCGAGATACTCACCCTTTTTGACGTCGAACGAAACATCGCGCAGCGCATGCAGTTCCTCGGTGCCCATCTCGTAGGTCTTCCAAATGTTCTGCATCCGAATGAGCGCTTCGCCGTTTGAGGGCGGCGTCTTGCCATTGCCGTTTTGTTCGTCCATAAAGCGGTACATGTCGAAAAGTGGAAAGTGGAAAGTTGATAGTGGAAAGTTTAAGAGAGGCTCATTAGGTTTTCACTATCCACTTTCAGTTATCAACTGTTAACTAACTCTTATTCGCGTTTTCGCCTTCTTTCTTGGTCGCTTTCTTGACAACCGTGCCTTCTTTTAGGGTATTGAGAACGCGGCTTGGGCCGGTGATGACTTCCTGGCCGGGTTCGAGGCCGGAGATGATCTGGCGGTCGGACTCGCCGATGATGCCGGTTTTGACTTCGACGAATTTTGCCTTGTTGCCGTCGAGGACGTAAACGCCGGTTATCGGTTTCGGCTTGTCGGCTGTTTCGTCTGCATCGCCCGGAAGCGCCGGCGTGGGCGTGGCATCCGGTTTCTTTTCTATCACGGCCTGAAGCGGAACGGCAACCACGTCGTTCACAACATCGGTCGTAATCTCAGCCGTTGCGCTCATGCCGGGGCGAAGGCCGTTGCGGATTTCTTCCGGCAGGTCTTTGAGCTCGATGACGACGCGGAACTCTTTCGCTTCCTGCACGTTGATGTTGGTCGAAAGCCCACCGCTCGTTTGCGTCTTACCGACGGCCAGTGGGGTTTTTTGTGTAACCTCGCCGAGGATTTCTTTGTCGCCAAATGCGTCAACTTTTATTTTAGCTTTCTGGCCGAGCTGGACTTTGTCGATCGACGTTTCGTCAACTTTTACCTCGACGTTGATCGACGACATATCGGCTATTGTAAGCAGCGGCGTTGTTGACAAACCGGCGACTGCGAATGTTCCAACTTTGGAAGGAATCTCTGCGATCACGCCTGCTATCGGGGCAACCTGCAGCGTCTTGTCACGCTGGCTTCGCTGGCCGCGCAAGCTCGCCGCTTGCTGGTTCGCACGCGACCGGCTGGACGAAACGTTCAGATTGGATGTGTCGACGCCGCGTCGTGCATCACGAACTGCGACATTTTGTTGTGCAACCCGCGCCTGCGCATCTTTGATTGCGAGGTTTTGTTGCTGCAGGCGCGCCTGCGCATTTCTGAGAGCAATCTCTGCGTTATCGACGCGGTCCTTTGCAGCGTCGTAATTTATCCGCGACTCAACGCCGCTCTCGAGAAGCTGGGCCGACCGCTTCAATTCACGTTTGGCAACCGAAAGATTTTTCTCTTCGCGGTCAACGTCAGTTTGGGCCGCAACGAGAGCTTGACGTGCGGAATCTACTGCGACTTGCGCGACATTAAGCTGTTGCTGAGCCTGAGCATAATTATTCTGAGCGGCAGTGACTTGCGACTGTGAGATGCGAACTTCGTCCTGCGCTCCCTGAAAAGCGGCAAGTTGCGCGTCGGTACCGGATTGAAGTTGATCGGGATCGAGCTTGACAAGCAACTGTCCCTTATTCACGAACTCGCCCTCTTTTACATAAATGTCCTCAATGCGGCCCTGAACTTCGCTTGTCAAATTCATAAACTGTATCGGACGCACTTCACCCGATGAAGTAACGGTCGAACGAAGCTCTTTTCGCGTTTCAACTTTTACGACTGTGACTTCAGGCGTGTCCGTGCGGGTCGCAAAAATACTCGCGATGATTATGATCAACAGAAGCAAACCCGCACTTGCACCGATTATGATCTTTTTTTTACGGCTTAGTGCCATATTTAATTGTGTCCTTTTATCAGTAAGTTCTTTACTATCTTATTATATAAGATCGAAAATCGCATTTTCGCGTCAACGCGTTACTACGACCTATTTTGACCCATAGTTTCAAAAAAGTCTCGGCTGCAAGGGCTTTTGGGGCTTATACCTGAACCGGACTTGGCAATTTGACGTAAACAGGCGATAGAATTAGCATTTACGAACGAACATTTAGGTTGTAAAATATACGCAAAGCTTGTCAGTAACAAAAGGCTGAATAATTAAGCTCATGATCAGATGTCATAAATGTCAGACGCCTAATCTCGACACTTCGCGATTCTGCGATCAGTGTGGATTAAAGTTGATACAACCGCAGGCTGATTCGGGTGTAGTGGTGGCCGACTATGCGCCTCCGTCGGTTGAACGTGCGTCAATGATCTCTACAAACAGCGGCTCAGTAAGCGCGCCGTCGATGGCAGTTGAAATTCTGGAAAACTTGCCCGATGCAGAGTCCGTTCAAGCGACCAAACCTGCGCATGCGACTCTTGTGATCGAACGCGGCGGCACTCCGGGAACTGAATTTTCGCTGACGAATGATGAATCGACTATTGGCCGTTGGGACGCGGATAACGGAATATTTCCCGATATAGACCTTGATACTCACGACGACGACGCCAAAGTTTCGCGCCGTCACGCGCGCATCCGGCGAAATAACGGGTCGTACTTTATCGAAGACCTCGGCTCGACAAACGGCACTTATGTAAATCGCGGCCGTAGGTTGTTGCCGGGAAACACTCAGTTGCTGAAAGACGGCGATGAGGTAATAGTCGGCAAAACGTTTTTGCGGTTTTTGGTAAATCACTAGATATTTCTGAATCATGATTTTGTGTCACAAATGCAGCTCGGAAATTGGTGATGAGGCGCTATTTTGCCCTCACTGCGGTGTCTCTACGTCTGATTTGGCTAATTCCGATGCGGATGAAACTCCTCCAAATTCGCTGGAATTCGACAACACGCTGAACATGCCTTTTCCGGATGAAGTTCAGGCAAAGCTCGATAGCACTATAAAGCCGGAGCCTGACATCGGTGAAAGGACAATCGAAGATCCTCCGAGTATCGAAGCCGGCCGTAAAGCCAAAACTCTCGAATCCGAAAATCTCGATCAATTTGCGCCGTCGTTGATTGAATTGTCGGCCAAAAACTTAGTGATCGATGTCGATAACGAAAATTTTGAGCAGTTAGAAGAGAGCAGAGATTCATTGTCCTTAGCAGAGAAGGAAAAGGACCTTTCCGAAAAACTTGACGAAATACCGACACCGGATGTTTCAGAAGCCAAGGTCATCACGAACGATATAGGTCCTACTGATGAGCCTGTTGGACAGGAAATTGTCCTCACAGCCGACGAACCGTCGAATACAAACCCGGCCGATTCAAACAGCGACAACGCTAACGGCAAAACATCAGGACTGAAGCCATTAATCGCAGGTATAATTTTGTACTCGCGCTATGAGATCGTTCGCAAGATCGGCGGCGGCGGAATGGGCGCCGTTTATCTTGCGCGCGACAAAAATCTCGGCGGCGTCGAGCGTGCCGTCAAAGAGATGGTCCAGTCAAGCATCGAAGAAAAACAGCAGAAGAAGGCCATCGAAGATTTTAAGCGCGAATCCATGATTCTATCGACGCTTGATCATCCGTCGATTCCTGCGATTTACGATTATTTCTTCGACGAGCGTGAATGCCGGTTTTATCTTGTGATGAAGTATATTTCCGGCGGCGATCTCGCGTCTCGGCTTCGTGCCGAACCGGGCGGGCGGTTTGATGAAAAAACCGTTTGCGAGTGGGCACTGCAAATCATCGATGTTCTCTCTTACCTGCACAGCTTACCGGCGACAATTGTTTACCGCGATCTCAAGCCGTCGAATATAATGGTTGACGACAAGACCGGAAGAGTGATGATCATTGATTTCGGCATTGCCCGATCCATCGATCAAGGCCGCGAACAAGGCGTGACAGCGGTCGGGACAATGGGTTACGCGCCGCCTGAACTGTTTAGCGGCAACGTCGAGCCGCGTTCGGACATTTACAGCCTTGGGTCAACGATGTTCCATTTGCTGACCGGTGCCGATCCGCAGAATAATCCGCTGCTTATTTTCGATTTTCAAAAAAATCCACGGCCGCGCCAAATCAATCAGCAGCTTACCGATCAGATCGAGCGGATTTTGATGAGGTCGGTCGAATACAACGCCGATGCGAGATTCTCCAGCGCGGCGGAGATGCAGCAAATACTTTCTCATCATTTGGAAAATCTGAAGAGAGGCGGCGTAACATACGGCATAACGGAAATTCCCGAGGTGGTCAGTCTTGCAAACCAAAGTGTGTTTTGTGGTTTTTGCGGGCAGCAGATAGTTGCGACTGATCTCTTTTGCGCCTTTTGCGGTGCCAAACAGCCGATCGCCCAACAAGGCGTTCACTCGGAGATCTATACTCGGACGGCAACAACTGCGAAACTTGTCGTCGATGGCACAAACGAGTTACAGGTTCCAATCTTTACGCTCGAAAAAAATGACACTCTTTTAGGACGGCGCGATCCGGTGTCGAATATTTTTCCGGAGGTCGATCTTTCGAGATTCGATCCGCAAACAAAGATCTCACGAAGACATGCACGTATATGGCGTGACGGCGACAATTTTCTGGTCGAGGATCTTGGCTCGTCAAACGGCACTGTCATAGTGCCTGATAAACGCCTCGAACCTCATAAACCACATGCCCTCATAAATGGCGACAAAATCCGCCTTGGTGATACTACTTTGCATTTTCTCGTCGGATAGACGAATAAATTATGTCATCAATGGCGCAACCGGTAATTTTGCCGAAAATACAGCATATGGAAAAGGTCATTGAATTTTCCCCGCATGAATTAAAAGCGCCTTTCTTTCTTCGTTGCGCGGCTCTTTTTATTGACTACATGTTGTTGATCATGTTGCCTGCATTTTGGCTTGTTATTTCAAAATTCGTCGGTGATACGAGTGTGAGTTCAGGTATTTCGGGCACTGCGTGGTTGTTCGTCTTGCTCGCGTGGGTGATAAATTTTCTTGCCCTTCCGCTGCTTCGCGGTCAAACGATCGGCAAAATGATGGCCGGTCTTACAATTCTAAAAACAGACGGAACGCCGATACGTTTAGGTCATATCATATTACGAAATGTTCTCGGCTATCTGCTCACGCTTTTGACATTGGGACTGGGTTTTTTGATCTCCGCGATCAACACAAGCGGGCGATCGCTGCACGATTATTTGGCTGGAACGGTTGTCGTTCACGGCCGTAAAAAATTGACTTAAATCATGGCAGAATTATTAGTCAATCATCCAAACGGAACCGCGGACGAATTTCCGCTGACGCGTCTGCGCATGACAATCGGACGTTCGGCTCGGAGTGACGTTTGCATTCCCGATGCGTTTGCTTCGCGACTTCACGCCGAGGTGCGCCAAGAGGGCGAATCGTTTTGGCTTCACGATCTCGGTTCGGCAAACGGCACACGCTACAACGGTATTGCTGTCAAAAAACCTTACCAACTGGAATCCAACGATGAAATCCAGATCGGCGAAACCAAGATCGTATTCAAAGACAACGGCCAGGAAAAAAAGAGCTTCAACTCAACACTAATTACCGATAATACAAAAGCTCTCGACCCTGCAAATACAATTTCGCTGACAACTCGCAAAAATCCGACGACAGACATTCTCGAATCTTCATTTTCGAGCCGCACCGATCTTCTCGGTTTGATCAGTAAGGTCGGCGTAGCTTTGCTTTCCTCCAGCGGCCTTGATGAAACTCTTAATCAAGTGGCCTCTCTTGTATTCGAGGCCGTGCCCGCCGAGCGTGTCATCGTAATGCTGCGCGACGAGAAATCGAAAGAGGGCATGGAGATAAAAGTCGCGCGAATTCGCGGTGTTGAAGAGCCGATCAGCGAAGTCCGCATCAGCCGCACGATCATGAACGAAGTGCTCGAAAACGGTAAATCCGTCCTCACTTCCGACGCCCAACAAGATCCTCGATTTGCGAGCCAAACAATTATTTTGCAGGGAATTCGGTCGGTTCTCGCCGTTCCCTTGAGCGTTGACGAGCATCACGTCTTCGGAATAATTTACGCCGATTCGCCAACTACCACGAAGACTTTTACGACCGAGCACCTCGATATTCTGACTACTTTGGCTTCCGTCGCCTCGATACGAGTTGAAAACGCAAGCCTGCTCGACGAACGCATCAACCGCGAGAGAATGGAACGTGAACTTGAACTTGCAACCGAGATCCAGCAGCGTTTCCAGCCGTCGGGACCGCCTACAATCGAAGGCTATGAGTTTCAAGGCATCTCTTTTTCTTGTTACGAGATCGGCGGCGATTATTACGATTTCATTCCCAGCTCCGACGGCAAAATGGTGATCGCGCTCGGCGACGTTTCCGGCAAGGGAACTGCCGCCGCTCTGCTGATGTCGAGCCTGCACGCCGCAATTCACGGGCAAGTCGCGGCAAAGACGCCGCTCAAAGACGCGATCGTCTCCGTCAATCAATACCTTGCCGAAAATACACCCGCAAACCGCTTCGTAACTCTTTTCGTAGCCGAGCTTGATCCGGCAACGGCAAATCTTCGTTACATCAACGCCGGCCATAATCCACCGTTAATCGCACGTGCCGATGGCTCTATCGCCGAGCTTTCGTGCGGCGGCCTGCCGCTCGGCATTATGCCTTTCGCCGAATATGAGGTAGGCGAGCTAATGTTCGCAAATGGTGATGTTCTCGTCGTATATTCCGACGGCGTTTCCGAAGCCAACAACCTAGCCGAAGAAGAATTCGGCCTCGACCGCCTCACCGAAGTCCTAAAAACAAACCTAAAAGGCTCGGCGTCCGCCATCCGCGATAAAGTAGAAGCCGCTCTCTCCCAATTCACCGGCACCGCTCCCGCTAATGACGACATCACGCTCGTTATTGTCAAAAAGCTCTGAGGTTTAATTGATAATTGAAAGTGGATAGTTGATAATTTTTTCTGCAAATCATTATTTTCCATTCTCCGTTTTCCATTCTCAATTGAATAGCGTTCCAAGCCGTTCCATGCGCCTACTGGAACGCGCAACTTACAGTTTTTATTAGAGTTACAGCGCTTTTTACACGCCGTTCCGCGATTTTTCGAAAAAAAGTATGACATTGTCTTACAAAACCCGTAACATCAATAAGCTAGATATTTGCAGCATTTTATTCAAGTGATGGGTGAGTGATTGCCGCTGGAACGCTTTGCTTTCAACTGTCCGGCTGTCCCAGTGTCCCAATGTTTTTTTTCAGGCTCTTGTGGCTCTCGCTTCTGACACTTTCCACTGTTCACTATTCACTACCTTGTTCCCGCCCCAAGCTAGCAAATTCCAAAACAAATTGAAACACCAATTTTCCGAATATGACGTAACTTTCCGAATATGACGCAACTTTCTCAATATGACGCAACTTGTATTTTAACAGTTAAATGCATTGCAATTGGTAAGGACGCTTACTGGTTGCAGGAAAGAAGAGTCTGGGACGCAACTCAGATG
>JBJXHF010000007.1:0-68690 GCA_046160805.1 Pyrinomonadaceae bacterium | reverse complement strand
TTGTCACATTGATCGTGTTCAATGTGTCGTTAAAGTCATTGATCGCGTATATCCTCGTGAAATCACTGCCCGCAAAATCGCCTCCAAAGTAAGCGCTCTGGCCGGCAGGATAAGCATCGAACACGCGTGTGGCGAGCGTATTTGTAGTCGTCAGCCTGTCAAAGTCCAGGTTGCGTAAGTCAACCGCATAGATCGTGCTTCCACCGCCCGGTGTTGATGTGGCCGTCGCTGCAGCCGTATTTGTAAACGTTGGTGTAGGTGGTG
This sequence comes from Pyrinomonadaceae bacterium, assembly GCA_046160805.1. GTDB lineage: Bacteria > Acidobacteriota > Blastocatellia > Pyrinomonadales > Pyrinomonadaceae > OLB17. Next base: position 68,426 of record JBJXHF010000007.1, on the reverse strand, counting down.
GCGTTCCCGAGCCGGACGTGGTAACGCGCAGTGTCCAGCCGCCGCTGATGCTGCCGACATCTACGCCTTCGTCGTCACGGACGTACAGCGACCACGTTCCGTTCGGCGAGAAGCCGTTGAACGCCGACAACGCCGCGCCGCCGCCCGGTACTGGGGCAGGAGCCGGGAAATTATCGTCCGATCCCACATAATTCGCCGGTTGAAAAGTTCCGCTCACAAGCGGTCCGGCGTCGGGCAATGCCGTCGCTGCCGCGTCGTCCAGAGTCAAATTGATGCCGGTTACGTCGGCGTCGCCGCCCGCATCGGACATTATCAATGCATTCTGCCCGCCCGGGCCGACAAGCAGCACGTCGATGTCGTCCGGGAACGTGTGGCCTAAACCCGTCAGGGTAACTGTTACTTTTGTCACATTTCCGGTCAATCCTGCGACTGAGATGTTCGACGGGTATGGTGAGCCGGCCGAGTTGTCGTTGATCGTGATCGGTGCCGAATTTGAGAAAGTATTCACGGGTGGTGGTGTTCCCGTTGCAGTAGCAGTGGCTGTGTTTGTTGCCGTATTTGTATTCGTGGGACTTGGGCTAGCAGTTGCGGTACCCGTCGCCGTTGATGTCGATGTGCCGGTGAACGTAGGTGTCGGCGTCGGCGTCGGGCCGTTGATCGAAAAATTTGCGTCGGAGATGTCGAAGAAAACATTGCCGATGGATTCGACCTTTATTCTGCCGGCGGTCGTTCCGGTATTGGGAATGGTCAACGATTCCGAGCCGTCGTTCGCGGTGCTTGCCGCTAGGACGACCGGGAAATTAAGGCCGCCGTCGAACGAGATGGAGATCTTGACGTTGGCAACATTGACAGTGCCTGTATTGGTGTTAGCTACATCCCAAGTGACCGTCTGCGACGACCCGCCCGGGAAGGAGCCACCGATAGGTCCCGTCACCCTAAACGGTCCGGCGGTATTTGTAACCGTAACGACGGTATTCGAAAACTGTGTCTGGCCGATGCTCACGCCCGGAACGTACGGAACATTGTCGCGAACCGTCAGCCTGAAATTTAAGGTTCTCGAAACCGAGCTCAACGCTTCGATGTTAGCCCCTGCATCGCCACCCGGAAACGGTGGGGTAACAAACAATCCCGCCAGGATAGTCGATAATCTAGGGAAAGATCTTGTCGGTGATATTGTTGACGGAAAGGTCAGCCAATTGGGGCCGGTCAACTTGCCGGGTGATGCTACGCTGCCGGCTCCTGTCGTTGTTGAATTATCACTCTGCTCCCAGTTATAAGTCAGAGGATCTCCCTGAGCATCCGTCGCGATACCGGTCAGAGCAAACGCCGTTGAGATCGGAATTGTGAAAGGGCCGATCGCGGTGATAACGGGAGTGCTGTTAGGCGGCAGGTTCGTGGTTATCGGACATGGTTTTGGTGCCATGTTAGCCTGTATCTGCTCGATCGATGTTTCATGAAACACGTCGATCGAATGCGGAGCCACATCCTGGCCCGTGATACCGGCATAGCCCATGACGGTGATGCCGGAACCTACTTCCTTATTGCGGCCTGTGCCCTCGGAGGCATGCGAAAAAGTGTGATTGCCGCCCATTTGATGCCCGACCTCGTGAGCTACATAGTCGATATCGAAATTATCGCCTTGTGGAATGGCGTCGGCCGGCGAGGTAATTCCGCGGCCTTTCTGGCCGTCAACGCAGACGCAACCGATGCAGCCCGCATTACCGCCACCGCCCGATGCTCCGAACATGTGGCCGATATCATAATTTGCCTCGCCGATATTCGCGGCTAGGGTTGCAGCCAACTGGTTGTTCCAGGCTCCCAATGTCGTATAAGGATCGGTTGCCGGGTCGTAATAAATGACCGCCGTCGTTTGGGGAATGAGATTGAGGTGCAGAGCAAGGTCTTTTTCATACACGCCGTTCGTTCGGGTGAGCGTTCCGTTAAAGGCAGCTAAAACTAAGTTGACCTGCGACGAGTTGAAGGCGCCGAAGAAATTGGAATATTCGCCATTGCAGGACTGAGCCAGACGCATCGTCTTTATGTTTCCGGTGTTGCTTTCGGGGGCAAGGTTGCGGGAAACCTGCGAGCTTATGTCGGAGAACATGTTTTTTTCCTGCGTCGAGCAAGTCCACGGCAACTGTCCCTTGTCCCTGCGTGAACGGAAAACCGCATAAACGGCTCTGTCCTGCGAAAACGGCTCGATAATTTCGATCTGGCTTTCTGCTCTGAAAAGAGTCGTCTGAATTCCCTCTGGCGAGATGCTTAATTTCAGCATTGCATACTTGTCCGTGATGCCGCGGCCTGAAAAGGCACGGATCTCGGGAAACTTCGCCTGAAGCTCGGCGTCAAAATTGGAGGCTTCATAAATTTCAAACCGTTCCAAAAAACCGTCGGCATTCGGCAGCGATATCACGGTCGATCTGCCGGGCGTGCCGTCAACGATCGTGAACAGCTGCTGTCTTAAAGGCTCGACATTCAGATTGAACAATCTGAACTCTCGCGGAAACGTAGCGCGGGCGACCGCTTTATCTTTTATAAAACTGTCGGTGCTTTCGCTGTTCGCTGACCAGATATTTTCCTGGGCCAGAGCCTGAAAAGAAGAACCGGCGATCATGACGATGACCACTAAAAATTTGCACATCATTTTGAAATTCATAAAGTAACTGACGGTTTGATGAAATCAAACCTTGCCTCCAAGAGTGTTTTAGCCGCTAATTTTCCGCCGATTTCTGAAATCTATCATGTTAAGAGCACAATAATAGATTCAAACAACGCCGATTAGAAATGAAACAGTATCTGAATGATATATAACAGGTTTATATACCGCCGTCAAACAAATACGAACAGTAAATTTTGTCTTTATTGTGAGGTGAGTTCGATCTCAGCTAGGTCGTCATTCAATGAAACAATCTCCGGAAGAAACCGATGGCGTTTTGATGAGACGCGAATGACGATGTTTTCACCTATGGGCAGGTTTTTGAAGCGAAAATGGCCAAATGGATTTACAGGAGAATATATGCGAGATCCGCCCGCTGATGTAGCCGTGACAAGCGCACTGTGCGCGGCGCGGCCGCCGGGCGCTAAGAGCCTGCCTGAAATCGCGGACGGTCCCGTAACGGGGCCAAGCGGCGAGGCGGCTGCGATAGGAGCGAGCGATGAAATGAGTGCATAGACAGACCTTGCAGCAAAATCACGCGGCGGAGCTAAAGCCGTTTTGTCGTTCCAGACGCCGCTCTCAAACTGGAATATTCGGACGGCATTGAAATTCGTCTGGTCGATGCTCGCAGGCATTGTGAGCCTTACAAGAATATTGCCGGAAAAGAGTGCCGAAGTTCCGATGTAGCGTGGCGACCCGATAAATGACCAGCCGACTGGCAGAGGCGGCACAGCAGAGGAATTTAGGACGGATACAAACGAATTGCCGCTCCGGTAAGCATTGTCGAAACGGATCGCCGTAGTCTCATTCAGGCGGATGAAACCGTCGTTTCCCTGCGAATTTAGTCCGTAACCATAACGCACTACGCCAAAATCGGATGTCGCACCAATAACTGTCCGCCCGACTACCACGATCTTGCCGTCGGCCTGCACGGTAACAGCATTTGCATTGTCACCGCCTGTGCCGATCGCCGTTTGCAGTCTTCCGTCGCCGTCGAAACCAAGATCAGCCGTGCCGTCCGCGTTTAAGCGTACAAGCGAAAAATCATTATTTGATCCATTGTTTCCAAAACCGACGGCGACGATCTTGCCGTCCGGTTGGATCGCAACTCCCAACGCTATGTCGATCAAGCTGCTAAATGCGACGATGCTCGAGCCATTCGTCGCAAACGATGTATCGACCGCACCATTCACATTAAAACGGGCAATCAGAAAATCGTTCGCGCCGCCGTTGCGGATGCATCCGGCAATCACGATCTTGCCGTCGTTCTGCAAAACAAGCGAAAGAGCTTCGTCAGTTTCAGGGCTGAAGGAATAGGTCGAAATGCCGTCCCCGTCGAAAGTGCCGTCAGGCGAGCCGTCTGCGTTATAACGCAAAATTGCCGTGTCAATGCCGGTTGCTGACTGATAATATCCTGCGACGACAATCTTGCCGTCCGTTTGAACTGCGACTCCATACGCAAAATCGCTGCTCGCCCCTATCGGCGTTAAAACGAGGCCGTCGCCGCCAAAGGACTTATCAGGCAAACCGTCGGCTCCGAGCCGGACAACCACAATATCGTTGTTTGTGCCGTTAGACGCATTTCCGGCCGCGATAATTTTCCCATCGCCTTGAAGAGCGACAGAGCGGACAGTATCGCTGCCGGGACCTGCCGCAATAGTCGTCCGGCCGTCGCCGCTAAATGTAGCATCGAGCGTGCCGTCCGTGTTGTAGCGGACAAACGCGATGTCCGTATCGACCGCATTGAAACTCTGCCCGGCGAGAATAATCTTGCCGTCCGGCTGGACAGCTACGCCATAAGCCTCGTCATTACCAGTCCCGATTGTGGTGGTGACAATCCCGTCTCCGTCAAATGCGGCGTCGAGTGTGCCGTCCGGGTTGTAGCGAACGACGGCGAAATCATTGTCCAGCCCGTTAAACGCAAAGCCCGCGGCCACGATCTTTCCATCCGCCTGAATTGCGACAGCCTGCGCAGCATCGGTGCCCGCCCCGACTGCGGTACTCAAAGTGCCGTTCGTCCCAAATGTCGAATCGAGGGCACCGGCCGTTTGCGGAAATGGCAACGAGACTCCCGTCGCCGCCTTTATCTGCCCGCGAATCTCGCCAGATGGATATGCTCCAGACCTGATCTCGAAATACCATAAACCTGCCTTGAGATTGGCCGCCTGCTGACTTGTTACTGCAAAAGTCTGTGAGAAATTTCCGAACGGGAGAGCAAAGATAATCGGCCCTGTCGAACCCGGCAGTGCCGGGCCGTGAATTGCGGCTGATAATTGCGACCCTGTCAGCGGCGTGAAAAAGAGCGTGACAGTGACCTGTGTTTCAGATGTATTTAAGAGAACGGTTCCGGTGCCGACTGCAGAAGACGTGGGCGGCGGCATTGCCTGCGTTGCATCAAGCGAAGATTTAAAAACTATGTCCGCCGATGCCGCGGTGCAGGCCGCCAACACAAATGCTGTCGTGAAAAATATTGAATAAACAAGTCTCTTCATAGTTTTCTACACAGAACAGCAAATTGAAGGGAATCCCTAGAAGTCTAATGCAAGTCACTACCGGGTTTATTCCCGGCCTTTATATTTAAGTTCTCCGAACTCGAGGAAACGGATTCAAAATGAGCAATTACAGGCGGCTGAGATACGTGTGTTTCGAGCGCTGCGCTTATTACATCGCTGATCCAGGCCGCAGGGATTATCTCGAGTTCGGCCCGAACGTCATCCGGAATATCTTCGATGTCGGCATCGTTTCGTGAGGGCAAAATAATGCGGCGAATGCCGGCGCGGTGTGCGGCGAGAACCTTTTCCTTAACTCCGCCGACCGGAAATACAAGTCCCGAAAGAGTGATCTCGCCCGTCATCGCCGTGTCGGAACGCACCTTTCGGCCAGTGTAAAGCGACGCCATCGCCGAAGCCATCGTCACGCCGGCGCTCGGGCCGTCTTTCGGTATGGCGCCTGCGGGCACATGTATATGCACGCCGTTATCTTTGATCATTTTGGGATCAATGCCGAGATCGGCCGCGTGCGACCAGAGATAGCTGCGAGCAGCCTGGGCCGATTCCTTCATCACTTCGCCAAGCTGGCCGGTCAGGTTCAGGCCGCTGCTGTCAGGCAGAAGGGTCGCTTCGATAAACAAAACTTCGCCGCCCATTTCGGTCCACGCCATTCCCGTCGCGACACCGGCGGGCGATTCTTTGCGGGCTTCTTCAGGATAAAATCGCGGCGGGCCGAGATAGCCTTTGATCTCTTCGGCTGTGATCGTAACTTTTTCTTTCAAACCTTCGGCGACCTTGAGCGCCACTTTCCGAGCAAGATTGCCCACAGATCGTTCAAGCTGCCGAACACCGGCCTCGCGCGTGTATCTTGCGGTCAAAAGATTCACGGCGTCATCGGTTATCTCAAGCTGCTCATCGGACAAACCGTTTTCCTTAACCTGTCGAGGTACAAGATATTGTCTCGCGATATTTAATTTTTCGCGGTCGCTGTAACCGGCAAGTTGGATCGTCTCCATGCGGTCGCGCAGAGGCATCGGTATCGGCGCAAGCTGATTGGCGGTCGCGATAAAGAAAACCTTTGAAAGATCGAACGGCAGGTCGATGTAGTTATCGCGAAACGTATTGTTTTGCGCAGGGTCCAAAATTTCGAGCAGCGCCGACGCTGGGTCGCCGCGAAAATCGTTGCCGAGCTTGTCAACTTCATCGAGCATCATCACCGGATTATTGACGCCGACCCGCCGCAGCGATTGAATAATGCGTCCCGGCATTGCACCGACATAGGTGCGGCGATGGCCGCGCAATTCAGCTTCGTCACGCATTCCGCCTAGACTTAAACGGTCAAATTCGCGCCCCAACGCACGTGCTATTGAGCGACCAAGAGAAGTTTTACCAACGCCCGGCGGTCCGACAAATAAAAGTATCGGACTCTTTGAATCAGGCCGCAGTTTAACGACGGCGAGCGATTCGAGAATGCGCTCCTTAATGTCCTCAAGGCCGTAATGGTCTTCGTCGAGAATTTTGCGTGCTTCGTTGAGATCGAGCTTTTCCTCGCTGGATTTTCTCCACGGCAGTTCGAGAATATATTCAAGGTAGGTGCGAATAACATGATAATCGGGCGCAGCCTGCGGAAGCTGCTCCATGCGTTTCAATTCGCGCGTTGATTCCTTGCGAACATCGTCGGGCAGGTCGGCTTTTTCGAGACGATCGCGGAGCTGCTCGGCCTCGGCCTTTTCGCCTGTCTCGTCGTCGCCAAGCTCCTTCTGGATCGCTTTCATCTGCTGCCGTAGGACATAATCGCGCTGCGATTTGTCCATTTCGTGCTGCGCTTCGGTCGCGATCTTTGAGCGAATCTGCATTATCTCAAGCTCGCGCGAAAGCGCGGCATGAGTCAGCGTCAAAAGCCCGTCAATCGTGCTCGATTCGAGCAGCTTCTGCTCGGTTTCGCCGCCAAGATCGAGAACCGAGGCGAGAAAATACGAAAGCTGCACCGGATCTTGCTGCGTCGTCACGGCCATTCGCACTTCCATCGGAACCTGCGGCAACAACGTCATAGCTTCCTGTATCATGCCCTGTATGTTGCGTTTTAAGGCCTCGATCTCTTCTTCATCGACGCGGTGCAGATCCGGCAGCAACTGTATCTTTGCTTTCAAATACGGCTGTTCGGTGAGCCACTCGATAACCTCAAACCGGTGCATCCCCTGCACGATCAACTGCATGATGCCGTCGTTTCGCATCATTCGTTTAATGTTGACAACCGTGCCGGTCTGATAAAGGTCGGCCGGTTTGGCATCATCGCCCGTGACGTTTTCGGTTTTGGTGGTGAGGCAGGCGAGGAGTTTTTCTTCCGTGGCGAGCGAAGCTTCGACCGCTCGCGTCGAGCGCTCGCGGCCAACCGCCAACGGCACAACGGTTTCGGGAAACAAGGTCGTATTCTGCAGCGGCAGCACCGCCGACTCAAACTCCTTCGGCAACTTGATCCTGGCAGTTGCAAATGGATCTATGTTCTCTTTATCCGCCATAAATTCTTAACCTTTGCGTTCTTCGCGGCTTTGCGTGAAAAGTTTTCGTCGTTGCGAAGAAAACAAAAAATTCAACTAGGCTTTGTGCAACGTGATTATCAAAAGCCCGTTTTCAAACATATGCTCGACCTTAGCACCCTCGATCGGCGAAGGAAACCGCAGCGTCTTTTCAAAATTGCTGTATGTGATCTCCATCTGCTGATAAGAAACGCCGCTCACGCATGAGCGGTCGCGCCGGCAGCCCGCGATACACAGTTCGTTTCCACGAATCTCGATCTCGATCTCATCCGGCATAACACCCGCAAGCTCGACCTTAATAACCCAACCGTCCGGCGTTTGATAAACATCAGCCGCCGGATACCAAAGCTCCGAAACCAGCGCCTTCTTCGCCGAGCCCGTGAATTCAAATAAACGATTGGTCGATTTAGCCATTTGTGTTTAGCAAAAACATCCTTTGGGAGATCGGACAACAAACTTTCCGGCTTCTTTGGGCAGTTTTAAGTTGAACTTCATTTTCCGCCACGAATCTTTGTTAGAGTTCGGTGTGGCTATTTCAAGGACATATTGATTTCTCAACTCGTTAACTAAGCTCTCGAATGCCTTCTTAACTCCTGCTGGTGTAGATTCTTTGAAAACCCTGCCACCGCTATCTTCTATAGGACCGATTGTCCGATCAGGGCTGGCAGTATAGGTCACGTTTGTATTGATCATGTGATTATTGGTCGCGTCAGTATTGGTCACGTTAGTATGGATCGCGTTTAACCACTGAGATCCCGACGTGTCTATCATAAAAATGTTTACATCTGAACACTGGCGAAGGTTCTTTTGGAATTTTTTGTGATCATATTTTTTTGAGGCGTTTTCCAATCCGTCAGATAACAGAATTAGAATCCTCCTTTCATATTTGCCATAAGAAATTTTATTCAACCCTACATTGAGGGCATCGAATAAATTTGTGCCGCCCGTGAGCAGCGTTTTCGGCGCTTCGTCAAGGGCCGGGAGAATAATTTTGGTGTCATCGGAGAACTCAACAAATCCAAAAATGCTAGTTGAAAAGCCGAGAATAAAATACTCGTCTTTTGGATTGCTCTGGTTGATAAAGTGTTTAAGCCCTTCGATTGCTAAAGGTATTGCGGTGGATTTCCACCCACGAAATGTTCCTCCCATAGACTCTGAAAGATCAATTATGAGCCCAACACTGATTGGTTCGTCTCTGAAGCGAAGAGAGGACAAACTTTTCACTTCTTTGTCGATGTTTATGTCCAAATCTTCCGCTCGTAAATTGCGCACATATTCGTCTTTACGGGAATTCCAGATTGACACGTTGAGTTTGGTCGTCGGTTTCGATACTTGGGCGCAGGGAGGATCGTCAAATTTTAAATACTCGGGCCGGGCCGCTGGCTGAGATTGCGCCGGCGAAACGAGACAAAAAAGCCAAACCATTATTTGAGCCACAATCAACTTCGTTATCAAGTTCATGATTTGCTCCAAAACCCTGCGCCGCTGGAAATTTCTTCGAGCGTTTCGGCGATCTCGTGTTTGTCTTCGGTTTCGAGCGCGACGTCGGCCATTGCGATGATGCCGGCGAGTTTGCCGTTATCATCAATAACAGGAACGCGGCGAATCTGTTTGTCGCCCATCAGACGTATCGCTTCGAAAACAAAATCGTGGGGCCCGACGGTAAATAGCTCGGTTGTCATCGCTTCGCCGACGGCTGTGTCGGCACCAAGTCCGTCAGCGACGACGCGAATGACAATGTCGCGGTCGGTGACGATGCCGATAAGTTTGCCGTTATCAACAACCGGCACGGCGCCCATGTCGCCCTCACGCATTATAGCCGCAACCTCACGAACCGGCGTATCACGCGTCGCCGTGCGAACACTTTTCGTCATGATCTCGCTGCAACGCCTGCGGGAAATCGCCGTCGATTCGACTTCTCTCATTCGTAAAACTCCTTTCTATCATTGTGTTCGAGCGGCGGGAATAAAGCAAGGGAAAAGAGATTAGCCGCGAAAAGGCGCAAAAAACGCAAAAGCGGAATTAAGATTTTTTTTGCGCCTTTTGCGCCTTTTCGCGGCTAATTTGAAAGTTTCTTTTGTGGCGTCTCTTCAATCAATACGTGTTATAATCACTTGGAGTTAAAAGAGCATGACAAAGACCATGAACATCGACGACAAGAGTCTTTCCATTCAAGCGGTAATCGCTCTAACTAAGACGGGGGACGAGATCGTGCTTGAGGAAAACGGCCAGGCTGTTGCAAAGGTTATCCGTATCGCAACGCCAAAGAAGACCATAAGAAAGCGCATATCGGGCTTAGGAGTCAAAACAAACGGCACTAAACAACGTAAGCTTGGCCTCGGCAGCGGGGAAGGCTATTGGATGAGCGAGGATTTCAACGATGAGCTTCCGGATGAATTCTGGGGCTTTGATAAATAATAATGAACCTGTTGCTCGACACACATGTCTTCATGTGGATGCACGAAGACGCCAAGCGATTGTCGCAAAAAGCAGCAGATTCAATTACAGACCCCGCAAACGCATTATTTCTGAGCGTCGTCAGCGTTTGGGAAATGCAAATCAAAATCAAGCTTGGAAAATTTAGTTTTAGCGACAAACTCGCCGAGGTCATTTCAATGCAGCAAGAAGTGAACTCCGTCAGAATTCTTCCGCTCGACCTTTCGCATGCTCTCTATTTGGAAAATCTGGAATTGCATCATAAGGATCCATTTGACCGACTGTTGATATCCCAAGCGCTTGTCGAGAATTTGACCATCGTCACCGTGGATCAGGATTTTCCCAAGTATGGAGTAAATATTCTGTGGTGACCGCAGTACCGAACAAAAACTGCATATTTTAAGTTTTCAAAACCGTAGTAATACTGCGCCCAAACTGAAACGGACGGCTATGGCGGCGGAGAATTTCGGTGCGGTTCAGGGCGAAAATGTCCTGAGCATCATCGGGGCCGTAGATCGTGGAAAATGCCGCAAGATAACCTGCTCGCTTAACGGCTTCCTGCGAATCGGACGTGTAAAATCCGGCCGGGTATGCAAATACTTCACAGTCTTTTTGCAGCAAATTTTCGAGATAGTTTTTTGACTCAACAATTTCTTGTTCAATCTCATCGATTTCGATCTCGGTAAACAGCTTGTGATTCATCGTGTGCGAGCCAAATTCGATGCCGAAGTCAGCCATCTCGCGTATATTCGCCTCGGACATGTGTTCACGCGCTGACTCGCCCTCTGCAGTCACTTGAGCGGTGACGGCTCCGATACAATTTGGAATGAGAAATATCGTCGCCGCAATGCCGAGGCTTTTCAGTATTGGAAACGCGTTTGTGTAATTGTCTTTCCAGCCGTCGTCGAAGGTGAGGCAAATTCCGCTCGCTGGAAAATGGCCGTGGTCGCTAAAGAACCTGACAAATTCGGATGCGGTATAAAACTCAACACCGCGCCGCTTGAGATACGACATCTGCCGCACAAAAGCGCGCGGGCTGGTAAACGCGCCGCGTATCTTCACGTCCGGCGTTGGATGATCGATCTTGTGATATAAAAGGACCGGATTACTCACAGGTTAGGTTGCTCAAAGATGCTGATATCCGAATCGCCGCGTGTCAAAAACCAATTGTTGGAATCGTAAATCAATTTCCGATTTTCAGGCGCGTAGGCTAACAACTGCAATCCGCTTTTCACGCGCCAAAATCCAAAATGCCGAAGACGCTGCTCGAGCAATTTGTCAACAACGTCTGTGACAAGGCCGCCGGCCCGACGTTCGATCGCAAGTTTTAACGCGCCGTTTATTAGCTCATCAACGATGGCGCCGGCATTATCGGGATGATAGCAAATGTCGCTGATGGCTGCTTTCGAGATTTGACCACTGGCGTTTGGTTTTCGGAAAAAAAGTATCGCGTATCCGAGTAATTTATCGTCTTTAATATATCCAAGAATCTCAAATTTCTTGTCCGGCTGTTGACGAAATTGCCAATCGAGCATAGCAGACGAGCGCATCACGGAGCACGTCCATTGCCCTTTCGCCTCCTGCCATAGTTCGTCGAATGACGTATCGAATTCATTTACAAGCTTAAGATTTTTGGTTTCGTTTTCCAGTTTTTTCCGGCTTGGGCGAAGCGGAGCAAATGCAATGTTCAGCACCGATCTCAGCGGTGTTACACTTACCGATTCACCGGGAAAAAGCAGCTTGTGAAATCGCGGAATTTTTGTCACCATCACAAATCCCATGCTTTGGAGAAGCTCAGTGGAATGCTGTTTCGCTGTATTCGTGCCGAGTATCAATGGGCAGAATTTTTCGGCCTCAAGTACAAGATTCTTAGCAATTCCCTTTCGCCTGAATTCGGGATCGACGATTAAGTCGAGTATCCAAATCGCTTTCGTGAGGTTGCCTTTGACATTCAACTCAACCGGTACCGCTGCAAGCTGTCCAACGATTTGCGCGCCGCTTTTTGCAAGCCATACGGGCAGGTTGTCGGCGTCGCTGTGCGGAGGCTCCAGAAAATGCCAGCCCCAAAAAGTAGGATCGCATTGGCGGGGATTATCCGCGTAGGCACCGCGAAGGAACAAAAGCAGATCGTCTAGATCGGAGCGATCCATTTGCTCGATTGTTATGTCATTTTCCATCGGGAAGGCTGCATCGCACGGATATGCTTTTGCGTATTTTGCGTCTTTTCGCGGCTAAACTTTTCTCTCGGTCATCGAGATCATTCGTTGGAGAGCAACAGCGGCGAAATGTTTTGTCTCGTCATCGACGACGATCTCGTTGACGATGTTACCGTCGAGCAGATTTTCCATCGCCCAGGCGAGATTTTGCGGAGCGATGCGGTACATCGTCGCGCACATGCAGAGGTCGGGAGCGAGCAGGCGAACTTCCTTGTCGGGAAAGCGATCCTGCAAGCGTTTGACCAAATTGACCTCCGTTCCGATCGCCCATTTCGAGCCGCTCGGAGCGTTTTCGACAGTTTTGATTATGAATGAGGTCGAGCCGTTGAGGTCGCTCTTTTCAACAACCTCGCGCGTACATTCAGGATGCACGAGCACCTGAACGCTGGGAACTTCCTCGCGTATTTTATCTACGTGCCAGTCCTTAAATCTGCCATGAACCGAACAATGCCCGCGCCATAGAATTAGTTTTGCGTCATGCAGTTGTTCTTCCGTGTTACCGCCAAGTTCCAAATGCGGATTCCACAAAACCATCTTGTCGAGCGGAATGCCGAATTGCGCGCCGGTGTTCCTTCCCAAGTGCTGGTCGGGAAAGAAGAACATCTTATCGAAATCCCGCAAATAAATTTCGAACAGCGGCACTGCATTCGACGACGTGCAGACAACGCCTTCGTGACGGCCGCAGAAGGCTTTGATCGCGGCGCTCGAATTCATATAGGTTATCGGCGCAACCTTGCTGTCCAAAACTCCGATGTCGCCAAGCTGTTCCCACGCATCCTCGACCTGATCGATGGTCGCCATATCGGCCATCGAGCATCCAGCACCGAGATCGGGCAATATAACGCGCTGTTCCGGTTTGCCCAAAATATCAGCCGACTCGGCCATAAAATGCACGCCGCAAAAGACGATGAACTCAGCCTCAGTCTGCGAAGCCATCACCGAAAGCTGATACGAATCGCCAAACAAATCGCAATGCCGAATAACGTCGTCGCGCTGGTAATGATGCCCCAGAATCACAACCCGCGGCCCAAGCTCGCTACGAGCGGCCTCGATGCGCTCAGCGATCTCCTCGCCGGACATGACAAGATAATCTTCAAGAATGCGGACTTGTTCGAGAACCGCTGACATGGGAAAAATGATGTCACTTTGAGGACGGCAAGGCAAGATAAAAACAAGCCTAACCGGCTTCAAGCTAACCAGAACATTGAAATGTCGATGTCAGATTCAGGCCCCGTCTGAAGCGCTGTGTTTTATGATCGAGGCTTCCACCAAATAGACGGTAAGTTCACAAATATCCTTAACATAGTCGCCTATACGTTCAAGGTGTTTCGCGACAAACAACAGTTGTGCGGCACTGGTCGTCGTGGTTGGGTCGTTGATAATCATGGCGATCAAATCGCTAAAAACCTTTTTGTAGTTTATGTCGATAACGCGGTCCTGCTTGATAATTTGACGGGAACGTTCCGCGTCCTCTGCAATAAAAGCGTCAAGCGCATTTCGGAGCATCTCCGCCGCAACATTCGACATTACGGTCATTTCCGGGAATTGTCGGAGTTCGGGTTCGGTATTGATTGTCAGGACGGCGTCGGCAATGTTGCTGGCGTGATCTGCCAGCCTTTCGAGAACGGGAGTGATCTTCGCTACTGCAATTACAAGCCTCAGGTCGTGCGCTGCCGGTTGGTAACGCGCGATGATCTCGACGCTCATTCGGTCAATATCCAGCTCGATCTGATTTATTATCTTATCCTCATCGAGGACGGTTTGCGCCAGTTTGCTGTCCCGCAAGGCCAGAGCCTGCATTGCCCGCAAAACGGCCGATTCGGCCTTGCCGCCAAGCAGTAGCACCTTGTCACGGAGAGAGTCAATATGGTGATCGATAATTCGGTGTTCCATCTGTCCCAACATAATATTAGCACGTTTTCAAATCTGTCTGTCACTATAAAAATCAGCCGAATCTACCGGTTATGTAATCTTCCGTAAGCTTCTCATTCGGATTTGTAAACATTTTGTCGGTAGGGTTGTACTCGATCAGCTTTCCGAGCATAAAAAACGCAGTTTTGTCCGAGACTCGTGCCGCCTGCTGCATGTTATGCGTAACGATTACGATCGTATATTGATTTTTTAACTCGACAATAAGCTCCTCGATCTTTTGAGTAGCCGCGGGGTCAAGAGCGGAAGCAGGTTCATCCATAAGGACAACCTCGGGCTGGACGGCCAAAGCACGGGCAATGCATAACCGCTGCTGTTGACCACCCGATAGACCAAAGGCCGACGTGTTGAGACGATTTTTGACCTCTTCCCATAGAGCAGCATCGCTGAGCGCCGTCTGCACCCTATCCTCCAGGTCGGATTTATTTTCATGGATACCGTTTATCTTTATACCATAGGCTACATTGTCGAATATCGATTTAGGAAACGGATTTGATTTTTGAAAAACCATTCCAACTTTGCGCCGCAGGGCTACGACATCAGTTTTCGACGAGTTGATATCCACGCCGTCGATAAGGATTTCACCTTCGACCCGTGTGTTTGGGATTGTGTCGTTCATCCTGTTCAACGTTCTCAAGAATGTCGATTTGCCACAACCGGACGGCCCGATAAAGGCGATTACCTCGTTTGTCGGTATCTCGAGCTGAATTCCATACAGGGCTTGGGCCTTGCCGTAATAGAAGTCCAGATTGGAAACGCTGATTTTGCTCATCTATTGATCTTAATATCCTTTCCGCGTCGTGTATCGGACAATGATATTGATAACTAAAATTAGTGTGATAAGCACGAGTGTGGCAGCCCATGCTTTTGCGTGCCATTCCTCAAAAGGTGAAATGGCGTAATTGTATATCTGAACGGGCATTGATGCCATAGGTTCGTCCAAGTAAATATTGTAAAAGCGGCTGCCAAAAGCCGTGAAAAGCAGCGGAGCGGTTTCGCCCAGGACACGGGCAACCGCAAGCATTGCTCCCGTAGCGATACCCGTCTTGGCAGCGGGTAAGACAATGTCCCATGTAACTCTCCACTCCGGAGCACCAAGAGCAAGTGCTCCTTCGCGCATTGATTTCGGGACGAGTCGGACGATCTCCTCCGTCGTCCTCGTTACGATTGGTATCATTATAAGTGCCAGTGCGATCGAACCTGCAAGGGTTGAAAAGTAGCCTTGCTGCAAAACGACTAACGCGTAAACAAAAACCCCGAAAACGATCGACGGTATCCCTATCATCGAGTCCGCCACAAAACGTACGGTCGTTCCGAACCATCCGTTGCCTAATTCAGACAGATATGTTCCGATGGCGATGCCGAGCGGGATACCTACCATCGAGGCAAGTCCGAGTAAAATCAGTGATCCAACGATAGCGTTGCCGATACCTCCGCCTTCGCCGACAGGCCTCGGTGTTTCAATAATGAACTGGAAACTTAATGAGGACAATCCCTGCCAGGATATATAGCTGAGTACGAGGATGAGTATTCCGACAACGCCAATTGCGCAGAGAGCTGTCAGCGCGGTCATCACCGAATTTACCAATCGTCTGCTTTCGATCATCTGAAATCCTACTCAAGCAATATTCTGTGTCTTTCGGCCAACACTCAATATCAACAGCTTCGCGAGAGCGGTGACAATAAAAGTTACGACAAAAAGGATCAGTCCCATTTCAATAAGGGCACTTAGATACAAGTCTCCCGTCGCCTCGGTAAATTCGTTAGCGATAACCGACGCGATCGTGTATCCCGGTTCAAACAACGAGACACTAATCTGCGGTCTGTTGCCGATAATCATGGTTACAGCCATGGTTTCACCGATCGCACGTCCGAGCCCCAGGATGACCGCACCGGCAATACCCGACGAAGCATTTGCAAGAACTATTCTGGTGGTTTCCCATTTGGTCGCACCCAGTGCAAGCGCCGCGTCACGTTGCGTGACCGGTACGGCCTCAAGAATATCCCGAACAACCGCCGTAATGATCGGCGTGATCATTATCGCAAGTATGAGACCACCCGTTAGCATTCCAATTCCGGTCGGGGTTCCCTCAAAAAAGGGCAGCCAACCCAGAGACGCCTGTAATGGCGGCTGTATATAAACTCTAAGAAATGGGGCAAGCACGAAGATCGCCCACAAGCCATAAACGACTGAGGGAATTGCCGCAAGCAATTCGACCAGAAAGCCGATTGGGCGGGCGATAGATTTTGGGGCTTGCTCAACTAGAAAGACCGCGACACCGATTGACAGCGGCGTCGCGATCAAAACGGCGATAACCGATGAAACCACTGTTCCGTAAATAAACGGCATTGCCCCGAATTCACCCTTGATCGGATCCCAAACCTGTCCAAAAAGAAAAGAGAACCCGAATTGTGTGATAGACAGCCAGGAACCCTGCCCGATGACTGCGAGCATCGTCACAACGATTACAAGAATCGAAGCAGCGCAGGCCGTCAACAAGAAACGATAGACCTTATCTGACGAAGAAAATCTCCGCTCTACTTCGCCTTTTGGCGGCACATTTTGGATCAAATCGTTTGGCATTAGTTGACGGCAGAGATCAAAGCTTTGCCATTATGCGAGATTTGAGCGATCTTGGCCGAGGCCCGCCGCACCATGCCCTCTGGAAGCGGCGAGTAATACAGTGGTTGAGCAAATCGCTGTCCGTCATTGATTCCCCACGTAAGAAAATCGACAAGTGTCTTACCAACAGTTTCATCGGGTTGATCTTTGTAGATTAGCACATACACATAGCTAGATATCGGATAGGCATTCGCACCCGAGGCGTCGGTGATCGAAGCACGAAGGTCTTCCGGTGTTTCTTCTATTGTTTCCGCCGCAGCGTTTGTTACGGTCTCGAAATTTGGAACTACGTAACTTCCCGCCTTGTTCTTGATTTGAGCAACCGGCATCTTATTCTTTACCGCATAGGCAAGTTCAACATAGCCGATAGTATTTGGCGTTTGCTTGACCTGACCTGTTACTCCCTCGTTACCTTTACCGCCCAAGCCAACGGGAAAGCTTGGTGACGTTCCTTCACCTACCTTTTCCTTCCACTCCGGACTCACTTTTGAGAGGTAGTTGGTGAAAATCGCCGACGTTCCACTTCCGTCCGACCGATGCACAACAGTTAATGGTGCGGCGGGCAGCGTGGTTTCCGGATTGTCAGCCTTGATCCGCTCATCATCCCAGGCAGTGATCTTTCCGAGAAAAATATCAGCGATCGTAGCGGGCGAAAAACGTAAAGGCTGCGTTACGCTCTCCAAATTATAGGTTAGGACGACGGCACCGAGTATCACCGGAACGTGAACGATCTCGCCCGGTGCCGACTTGAGGTCAGCGTCGCTCATAACCAAATCTGAAGCTCCGAACTGTATAGTTCGCTCTTTAACCTGTTTGATGCCGCCACCAGAACCGATAGATTGGTAGTCGATCCTCACAATTGAATTAAGATTCCCATACTCACTGACCCACTTCTGCATGAGCGGGTTTATCAATGACGATCCGGCACCCTGTATCTTAATACTGTCCCCCTTGCCACGCCGTCCGCTAAAACATGACGAAGTAAGTGCCAACAAGGCACACAGTATTGCTACCAGGAATCGAGTGCGGATATGCATAGTTCAGATCGTCAAGATCTGTTACCTGACGCGAAATAGGCTGTGTATGTATGGAGAATGATTTAGCCACAACCTTACTTCGCAACGTGATGAAAAGCAAGACTTCGTTGACAATCTCCCGACAGTTTCAGTCACAAATCAATATCTCGCACCGTGCTTAATAAAAACTGCCTCGGTCAGATAGACATTCAGCTCACAAATGTCCTTTACATAATCGCCGATTCGCTCGATATGTTTGGCAACGAAAAGCAAACGTGCTGCTCCGCTTGCGGCAGGTGGATTGTGAGCCAACGTTTTGATTAAACCGTCAAAAACCCGGCCATAAGCTGTGTCAAGAGTCATATCGCGGTCAATGATCAACCGCGAAGCAGCCGCATTCTCCGAAGTAAATGCATTCAATGCCTCTCGAAGCATTTCGGCCGCGATCTTGCCCATCAGCGAAAAATCGACATAGCTGTCGATCTGCGGCTCGTTGTTCAAGATTATTGCTGTCTCGGCAATGCTTGTAGCGTGGTCTGCGATACGTTCGAGGATCGGCGTGATCTTGGCGACTGAAACGACGAGACGCAGGTCGTGTTCGGTCGGTTTTTGCGAGCCGAGAATCTCGACGCACAACCGGTCGATTTCAAGCTCCATTTGATCGATCTGCTCGTCGGCTTCGCAAACGCTTTTCGCAAGTGCGCTGTTCCGCTCGGTCAGCGAGCGCAGAGCGCGGTGAACCGCTTCCTCGGTTTTGCCGCCGAGAAGCAGTATCTTGTCACGCAGCAGATCAAGCTGCGTATCGATTCCTCGCTGTTCCATTTCGTCGCCGTGCAGCAAGCCGAAATTTGTCGGAAAACCCTGTGACGAGCCTGTTTGCAGATATTCGCTCATAACGTGCCCGCAATATTATAGGTCGTGGCTTGTGCCGGTAGGTTACATTATACTTAACTTTTCGAGCGGCGATTGTGAAGGTTAAGCGTTTGTAACAGTTTGTTAACATCTTGATAACATTTTCCGGATCGAGTTTTTCGGCAAACGGCGCGATTGTGGCCTTCATCTTAAGGCTCGACGTTGATCGGCCTTTTGTCGTTAACAAAAGAGCGGATAAAATGTTTGAACCAGGCGGAGAAAATAATATGAATGACCGAAATTTTGGCAAACGAATCGTAGTTGGCGTGCTTGCGGCGACACTGTGGATATTGCCCGTTGTGGCAATTGCGCAGACGCAGATCAAGATGCCCAAGAATAAATATCCCGTTCAGACGGATGTTACCGAAGGCAACAAGGCCGCGGTGCAGATCGAAAGGCAATTTCCGATTATGAATGATGCGGACGCTGCCTCCTATATAGAACGCGTCGGCCAGAATCTTGTCGATCAGATACCTTCTCAGTTCAGGCATCAGGGATTCGATTATCGCTTCAAATGGGTTAACGCGAGAGACTTAAATGCCTTTGCGCTGCCCGGCGGGCCGATGTATATCAACCGCGGAATGCTCGAGGCCGCGAACAATGAAGGCGAACTTGCCGGCGTAATGGCGCACGAACTCAGCCACGTCGCGCTCCGCCACGCGACCGCACAGGCCACCAAACAAGGAAGCGCCAAAAATACGCTAGGAACGATCGGCTTGATTCTTGGCGGAGCGATACTCGGCGGCGAGGCCGGAGCACAGCTTGGCATGCTCGGCGCGCAGGCCTGGATGACAAAATACAGCCGCGAATACGAAACACAATCCGACATTCTCGGCGCACGCATGATGGCCGGTGCGGGCTACGATCCGCGTGACCTCGCAAATGTTTTCCGCACGATCCAGCAGCAGGGCGGCAGCGGCGCACCGGAATTCTTGAGCAGCCATCCCAATCCGGGCAACCGTTACGAAAAGATCAATCGCGAAGCGCAGTACCTGCAAGTTTCCCGAAACCCGATCAAACTTACTCGCGATTTTTCGCGTACAAAGGAGCGCTTTCGCGCGATGCCGCGTGCCAGGTCGATGGCCGAGATACAGCAGGGTTATAGAAGCGAGCAAGGGCAAGGAGGTTCTTCAAGCCCGATCATAACCGGACGTTATTCCGAAAGTGTGCAATTTCCTTCGTCGCGGACACGCTCATACAGCAATTTGGAATGGCTGCGGATAAACGTGCCGTCGAACTGGCTCGATTTTCCTGCACAGGACAGCGTCACCTTCGCTCCGCAGGGGGCATACGGCGAACAGGGCATAACCCGCGGCCTTATGCTCGGCACTTACACCGGCAGGAATAGAAACCTCTCGCTCGACACGCAGGAATATGTCAACGCCCTTCTGCAGGACAACAATTACCTGCGGCAGAGCGGCGCAGTTTCGCGCGTTTACATCGATGGCCGCCAGGCAAATCTAACATCGCTCGCCGGGACTTCGCCGATAACCCGCCGGACTGAGATCGTGAACATATACACGACCCAACTGCGAAACGGCGCTCTGTTCTATGCGATCACAGTCGTGCCGGATTCGGAGTCGTCCAATTACAGCTCGACATTTCGAAATGTGCTCAGCTCAATCCAGTTGAACGACTAAAATATTAACAGGATGGACAGGATATTTTTATCCTGTTAATCCTGTCTATCCTGTTTGAATTTCTCTTTGCGACTTAACCGTTAACATGAGTAATATCGCCGCAACCGACACGCACGCGCTGGCAAGAAATGCCGTTGTCGGACCGAATGAATCCCAAGCCAATCCGAAAAGAAGCGACGCCGGAAAAACCGTGATGCCGAATGCGAGATTATATAGTCCGTAGGCCGTGCCGCGTTTATTCTCAGGCACCATGTCGGCGACGAATGCTTTCTCGACGCCCTCGGTAAGGCCAAAATACGTTCCGTAAATAATAAACAAAACCCACGCCTGCCAGGCTGAATCAACGAACGCAAACCCCGCATAAACCAACGCGTAAATAATCCAGCCCGTGATTATCAAAGTCTTGCGGCCAAGCCTGTCCGACAAATCTCCGCCAACAAGCGAACTAACCACCTTGCTCACATGCAGCGTCATCCACAACAGCGGCAGAACGACAGGCGAAATCCCTGCTTGCCCGGCGCGAAGCAATAGAAATGCGTCTGTCGAATTTGAAAGTGTAAACAGCGCGATCACGACGAGAAAGCGTTTGAAATTGCCGTCGAAGCCGGCGAGCGAAAGTGTCGGCGGCTGCGTATCGATGTCTTCGTGAGTCGCTTTTTCCTTGACGAAAAAAACAACGATCAGCATGCCGAGCACAACCGGAACCGACGCAAACAGAAAAACATTTTGATATTCGCCAAGCGTCGGATTCGACGTGTCAGCCGCAAAGATCAACAACAAAAGAAACGCAGCTACAGGTCCAAAAACCGCTCCGAGATGATCGGCCGCTCGGTTAAATCCGAAGGCAAAGCCGCGTTGGTTTGCCGGAACACTTTCCGCAAGCAGCGCGTCACGCGGCGCTCCGCGAATGCCTTTGCCAACGCGGTCGGTCATCCGGACGACAAGCACTTGCGGCCAGCTCGTCGCAAACGCCAAAAAAGGCCGCGTCACCGCCGCCAGCGAATAACCGAGCAGAACCGGAAGCTTTCTTTTAGAAAAACGGTCGCTTAAGTAACCAGAGAAAAGTTTCAAAAGGCTCGCGACCGATTCGGCAAACCCTTCGATCAATCCAATTGCAAATGGTGAAGCTCCCAACGCAAGCGCGAGAAAAGCAGGAAGCAACGGGTAAATAATCTCGCTGGAAGTATCGTTGAGCAGGCTGACCGCACTCAACGCAAGAACATTGCGCGGCAGGCTGACATACCGCCGCCAAACTGAAGTTTGATTTTCAGATCGGCTCATCTGTCTCGGTTATTTTGATCGGGTAGATTTCGGCCGCTCGGCTTTGGCAGGTTTGCTTGAGAGCCACCAAAACGAAACGCTTCCCGCAACAGCAATAAGCAAAATGACGGCGACTATCATCAGACGAAACGCCGTCTTTACGGTCTTTTTCAACAGTCGAAAAACAATATAGGCGACCGCCGCAAAGATCAGGAAAAATGCTACGGCAGCGATTATGCCGACCGGGCTGTTAATTGAGTTCATTCTTCGTCCTCAGATGCGCGCTCGATTTTCTCGATGTCTTCTTCGGTGAGTGTTTCGGATTCTATCGGAATGTTATATCTCTCGTCCGCCCACGCGCCGAAATCGAGCAGCTTGCACCGCTCCGAGCAAAACGGGCGAAACTCATTACCCTCGTATTCTGTTTCCCTGCCGCACTGCGGACATTTCACAACCGGCATAACCTTATTTCTCAGACGCTAGCATAGCAAAATTCTGTTGAATCCGTGTTCAATTGATGACATCATTAGATCTGTACGCGAACATTGGGTCGCTCCCAGTCGTATTTGATGTTATGACCGATTACAAAGAAAAATTTGACCGCTGGCAGAAAAAGGCCGCCGAAAAGTTTGACGAGATCGACGCTCAGCTTGGCCTGAAAGAAAAGATTGAAGGCGGAGCACGTGTCGTCGCTGAAACCGCGCAAAAAGGCTCGGGCTATATCAAGACCGAAGCCGAAAAAACCGAAGTCGGAAAATCCGCCGTTAAAGTCGCCGAAGATGTTATTAATACCGCAAATGCGGCTGCGAAAACCGCGTGGAACGTAAGCGAGCCCGTCCGCGATGTCGCATCTGACGCTGGCACGAAGGCCGGAGGCGTGGTTGTTGACGTTGCCGGAAAAGCAACGGAGATCATTGATGACGCCGCTCAAACTGTCGGCACAAATGCAAAGCGCGTTTCAAAAGTCGTCGGGTTTGGTTCGAGCCTTTCGACAACTGTTGACGCCGGTCTCAGGTCGGCAAAAAAAGCTGTCGATTGGGCTGCCGAAGATCCTCTCCGCGCCGCCGCGACCGGCGTGTCGATGGCTATCGGCGCAGGGCTTGGCGTTGTTTTCACGGGTTTGAGTTCGCATTGGCTCTTAAATTCGGCGATACCTACATGGTCGGTCAAAAAGCTTGCAGAAAATTTCGACGGCTATCTCAAACGTCGTGAAACATTGATCGAAAAAGGCCAGCTCAGCGAAGCCGACGCCGAGCGTATCAAATTCGAACGCGACATCGCAAAACGCATCGGCGCTCCGCTGCTCGGAGCATTTTCATTCGCCTCCGGCGCCGTGATGATGACAAACATCCTCGACCCGAAAACCATCACCGGCTTCCCCATCGGCAACATCATCGGCGGCAACCCACTCCTCGAAGGCGTCTGGTTCTTCGGCAACGGCATGGTCTGCTTTAAAACAAGCTATGACTTCTTCATGATCGCCCTAGACGGCCAGGAAGATGTCGAGAAAATGGTTAAAGAAATAAAAGGCCTGCTGCCGCAGACAAGTTGAGGTTGATGCCAGAGAGAGATTGAGGCTATAATGATTGATCAGTTTCTATCGACAAACAATTACATGGCGGCATTCCAGCTGAAACAAATCTACTCCCTTGAAGAGTATTTTGAACTCGAAAAAAATACTGAGGAGAAACTAGAGTTCTGGGACGGCAATGTATGGTCGATGAGCGGTGCGCGTTTTGCGCACAACCTCATCATGATTAATTTGTCGACGGAACTTGGCATTAAACTGCGTGAGAAAGGCTGTATTGTTTTGGGATCGGAAATGCGGATAAAGGTGCCTACTTATCCGCCTTATCGCTATCCCGATCTAACCGCTTTATGCGGGAAGCCGGAGACAGAGATGATCAGCGGATTAGAAATGCTCGTCAATCCGCAATTGATAGTCGAAGTTCTTTCCGATTCGACCGAGGCGTTTGATCGCGGTGACAAATTTTCGTACTACAAATCAATCGAGAGTTTTTCCGAATATCTTCTTGTTGCGCAGCACCGACCCCATGTCACTCAATTCGTTAAGCACGGCGATGGATTTTGGGCAAATTTTGAGTACAACGATCTGAATGATTTCGTCGAACTAAAATCTGTGCCGTGTTCGCTACAGCTCAGCTCGATATACCGCAATGTTTCGTTTCCCGAACCTAATTTATCTGGATCGGAAACGGGACAAAACACAGTACAAAAATAATTAACGTCAGGACTGCAACCGCTTTTCGATCGAGATCGAGCGGCGTTTGATCGAATGGGTGCGGATGGCGGATGCGCATCATGATTGCAAGAATTACTGCGATAAGAAATCCGCTCGGGCTGCCGTAAAAATACATTCCCAATATTGACAGCATCGCCATAATTACAAACGCCACTCTGCCTGTCCAGTAATGTATCTTTTCGCCGAACACCGCGTAGATCGCGTGGCCGCCGTCGAGTTGGCCGGACGGAATTAGATTTAACGCTGTCACGAGCAACCCGACCCACGCGGCAAAATAAAATGGATTCCCGACGCTCACCGCCGGGTCGTGCCCTAGTGCCCAGCCAAGCAATTTCACAAACAACGGATCGGCAAAAACGAGGCCGCCCGAGCTTGCGAGCTGCGGCGGAGCAGGTTCCAATTTGAGGACGCCGATCACTGCAACTGGTATCAAGGCAATAAATCCGGCGATCGGCCCGGCGACTCCAATATCAAAAACCGCACGACGCGAAGGCATCGGCGAGAGAATTTTGATGAATGCGCCGAACGTGCCGGCCGGGCCGATCATCGGGGGCGTCGGCAGGAAAAACGGCAGCGTCGCATCTACTTTGTAAATCCGGCAGGCGATGTAATGCCCCATTTCGTGGCAGATCAAAATGAACAAAAGCGAAATAGAAAAACTCAGTCCGTCGATCAAAAATCCGGGTTTTGTAAACAGTTCGTTGAACGCGTTAACGACAAACATTCCATACAGCCACGGCAAAGTTACAATTAACTGAATCACCTCGTTCCAACTCTGCGGATCGGAAATTTCCGGCAATGATGCAGTTCGGCCAAACGGAAACAGCGTGCCCGCGATCGTAGTCGTAAAAAAAGTTATGACAAGCAGCAGAATGTGCTTGATCCATGTCCGAACACTCGGTTTCATCACGGGCCGGTCAAAATGATATTGTGGTTCGATTGTTTGGGGATTTGTCATTGGCCGGTGCAATAAAAAGATCGCAGAAACGCGCGCCCACGCTTATTGCGTGTCTTCACGATCTACGATCGATTACCTAATGATACTAAATATCGGGCGGACTATCCCACAGCTTTTGCAACGAGTTCCTTGCCGGGCTTAAATCTTATGGTCTTGCCCGCCGGGATCGGGACTTCCTTGCCGGTTCGAGGATTGCGCCCTACGCCGCGCTTTCTGGGTTTGACAACAAAAACGCCAAAACCGCGAAGCTCGATACGCCGCCCGGCAGCGAGCGCATTCTTCATTGCGTCAAACAACGAATCAACGACCTGCTCGGCCTTCTGCTTCGGCACGCCCGTCCGGTCGGCGACGAGGTTGACAATGTCCAGTTTGATCATATTCCCTCCTGAGTATTGTGAAAACCTTGGAAGATCTAAAACAAAACGTTTCTGCATCATAATCCTCTAAATCCACATCTGTCAAGGGTTTGCGATAAATTTAACTTCACGGTCGGTTGGCTGTTATGCCTGGTAAAATCGAAAGTGCTAAAATTTATCACTATTAGCGAGGAGAGCAAACTATGCGTTGGGGCAGTCAAAGAGAAAGCGGCAATGTTGAAGACCGGCGTGGAATGGGCGGCCTCGCAGTCGGCGGCGGAGGTTTGGGGATACTCGTCATCGCGCTCGCGGTCTGGCTGTGCGGCGGCGACCCGATGCAGCTGCTGGAAAATTTGCCCAACCAAACGGCACCGCAACAACAACAGCAGCAGCAACAGCCGGCACAGCAAAATGCACAAGACAATCAGGAAAAATTTGCCCGCCTTGTTTTGGGCAGCACCGAGGACGTTTGGGGACAGATTTTGCCGCAGCAGGCGCGCGTTCGATATGTCGAGCCGAAGCTCGTGCTTTTTTCCGGTCAGACAAATTCGTCCTGCGGCGGAGCGAGCGCCTCGATGGGGCCGTTTTATTGTCCGGGCGACCAAAAACTTTATCTTGATTTTGCGTTCTTTAACGAACTGGAGCGAGAGTTTCGTGCACCCGGCGATTTTGCCCAAGCCTATGTCATCGCCCACGAGGTCGCGCATCACGTCCAAAACCTGCTCGGCACAATGGCGAGAGTTGAACGTCAGAGCAACCGCGACTCGGTCGCGCTTGAATTGCAAGCCGATTGCTTTGCGGGCGTTTGGGGATTTTACGCCCAGCAAAAAGGTTTAGTCGAAGCCGGCGACGCCGAAGAGGCGATCCGCGCAGCCGCAGCCGTCGGCGACGACATGATCCAAAAACGTACTCAAGGCGTCGTCGTCCCCGAATCATTCACCCACGGCTCAGCCCGCGAACGCATGACATGGTTCAGCAAAGGGTTTCAAACCGGCGACATCAAACAGTGCCAGACATTCAGATGAATGTTGTAGTAGCACGGTATTCGTGTTATAGTGTTACAGATGATTGAGTCGTTTGCCGATAAAGGCACCGAAGACATCTTTGACGGGATAAATTCGGCGGCTGCAAGGCGGCTGCTTCCACGCGAGTTATGGAACATAGCTTTTCGCAAATTAGATCAGATCGACGTTGCCGTGGTGATTGATGATCTAAAAATACCGCCGGGAAATCGGCTGGAAGCTCTAAAAGCAGATCGCGCCGGCCAACATAGCATTAGGATAAACGAGAAATATCGGATTTGTTTTATTTGGACAGATTCAGGAGCGGTCAATGTAGAGATCGTTGATTATCATTAATATTTGGAGCCGAATATCATGATCAGAATTCCAAAAAATCGTGCCACAACACATCCCGGAGAAATGTTGCTTACCGAATTTCTTATCCCGATGGGTTTAACGCAAAGACAGCTTGCAGAGGCGATCAAAGTTCCCTTTCAACGCGTCAATCAAATCGTTTCCGGTAAACGGGGCATAACTCCCAGCACGGCGCTGCGACTGGCAAAATACTTTAGGATGTCACCGGGTTTTTGGCTTAACTTGCAGATGAAGTGTGACTTGCAAGCGGCCGAAAACTCCGAACGCGAAGTTCTTAAAGCTATCAGGCCTCAAAATCTAAGGGCATTATCAACCTAAATATCGTGGCTGAACAGACACTGGAAAATTCGCTTGAATTGGGCGGTGAGACGAAGGAAGTTGAACGCGACCTCGGTTTCGGCTCGGTGGTTTCGGGGCAGAGCCGCGAGCGTCTTCTAAATGCCGACGGCACCTTCAATGTCAGGCGCACTGGCCTCCCGTTTTTCACGTCTCTTAATCTTTATCACATACTGCTCACGATGAAATGGCGCACGTTTCTGATTCTCGTGCTGCTGCTATATTTTGTGAGCAATATAATTTTCGGCATTTTGTACGCGTCATTCGGAGCCGCAGGGCTTGTCGACACATCAGCGGAGCCGTTTGCGAATCTATTTATTCGCGGTTTCTTTTTCAGCGTGCAGACATTTGCGACAATCGGCTACGGCACGATTCATCCGGCGGGATTTATTCCTAACTTTCTTGTCACCATCGAATCGTATTACAGCCTTATCGCAAATGCCCTGATAACCGGCGTCGTATTTGCACGTTTTGCGCGGCCGACGGCAAAGATCATCTTCAGCGACGTCGCCGTAATCGCGCCATATCGAAATATCAAAGGCCTAATGTTTCGCCTCGTCAATGGCCGCAACAACCAGCTTATCGAGATCAAAATTCAGGTGCTGTTCGCTCGTTTTGTAAACGAAAACGGACGCAGCGTCAGGCGTTTCGATTTTCTCGAGCTTGAACGCAACAGAGTGACCTTCCTGCCGCTTGCCTTGACGGTCGTTCACCCGATCGACGAATCTTCGCCGTTATATGGTTTGAGCGACGAAGATTATGTTCGCTCAGACGCCGAGATTTTGATCCTGCTTACGGCGACCGATGAGACATTTTCCCAGGTGGTGCATACACGCTCGTCTTACAAACCGCACGAGATCCGCTGCGGCCATAAATTTGTCAGCATCTACAACGAGGTCGAGGACGGCGAGCCTATTTCAATTGACATACGAAAACTTTCTGAGATAGAACCTACAAAGTTAGAAGTTCAGCCGCCGCAGTTGAATTAACGCGTTTCAGATCGACGCTGTTAGAATTTAAAATTAGGAGAACGCCTATGCCGACACAATATATAACCTGTCCGAATTGCCACACGCAGAATCTCAACCCCGGTGGACGCTGCACAAATTGCGGCACGCTGTTGCCGATCAGCCCAATGCCGATGCAGCCCGTCTATCAAACTAAACCACCCGGAGCCGATAAGAAGCTTCCCGCCGGCATCTGCGGAATTCTGCTCGGCAGCTTTGGCGTGCACAAATTCATACTTGGTTATCAGCAGGAAGGCCTGATCATGCTCGCCGTGACTGTAGTCGCCTGGATCATCGCCATCGTCACCTGCGGCATCGGAACGCCGCTCGTCATGGTCCCGTCGATCATCGGCATCGTCGAAGGCATAATGTATCTCACAAAATCCGACGAGGAATTTGTCCAGACTTACATCATCGGCAAAAAACCCTGGTTCTAAAAAGATTTCAGATTTCAAATTTCAGATTTCAAATTTTTAATAAAAGGAAGCGAATTGTTTACAGGAATAATCGAAGAACTGGGCAAGATCGATTCGATTGGTCGGTCCGACATGGGTGCGAAGATCGTCGTCGCGGCAAGCCTTGTCACTTCCGATATTAAAAATGGAGATTCGATCGCGGTTAACGGAGTTTGTCTGACAGCAGTCGATGTATCGCCAACCTCATTTGCAGCCGACATCTCGCCTGAAACTCTCAACCGAACCACGCTCGGGAACCTAAATCCCGGCTCGCCGGTCAACCTTGAACGCGCCGTCACGCCCACCACACGTCTCGGCGGCCATATCGTCCAAGGCCACGTCGATGGGCGCGGCACATTTTTTTCTGCCGAATCACACGGCGATTTTTACACAGTAAAGATCGGTTTCCCGCCCGAGCTCGCCCGCTACTTCGTCCGAAAAGGCTCCGTCACCGTCGAAGGCATCTCGCTGACCATCGCCGCTATGGTCGAAGACCATTTTGAGATCGCCGTCATCCCAAAAACCTGGGAAATGACCAACCTGCCCAGCCTAATACCAAACGACGCCGTGAATCTGGAGGCCGACATCATCGCCAAATACGTCGAGCGCCTGATGGAAGGCCTTGCGGCTTAAAAAAACTTTGCGTTCTTTGCGACTTTGCGTGAGAAAATTTCGCGCAGAGACGCTAAGCACGCAAAGAAACACCATCTTCCAACAACCCGGATTCTCATACGCTAGGAATTTTTGTATCCTATTGGTTGAGTTTTTCTTCACGGAGATCTTATGAGCGTTGAAGTCGTCATGCCCCAGATGGGCGAATCGATAACCGAAGGCACCGTTTCCAAATGGCTGAAAAAGCTCGGCGAGCGCGTCGAAAAAGACGAGGCGATACTGGAAATCTCGACCGATAAGGTCGATGCCGAAGTTCCGAGTCCGGGAGCGGGCGTTTTGCTTGCGATAAATACGCAGGAAGGCGAAACCGTCGAGGTCGGCACCGTCGTGGCCGTGATCGGCGAAGAAGGCGAGGCCGGAAGCGAGACGGGAGACAAGAGATTGGAGACAGGAGCCATTGTGTCTGAATCTCAAGCCGCCGAGACCCGGACAGTTGAGCCAACGATCGCAAAGGCGGCAGCCAGTTCGGAAATACCAGCTTCTTCCAATCCGAAATCTGAAATCTCAAATCTGAAATCGAGTGAAGCGACGGAAGTTGTCATGCCCCAAATGGGCGAATCCATAACAGAAGGAACTGTTTCCAAATGGCTCAAAACAGTCGGCGATAAAATCGAGAAAGACGAAGCATTGCTCGAAATTTCAACCGACAAAGTCGATGCTGAAGTGCCTTCGCCCGCGGAAGGAACGTTGCTCGCGATCAACGTTCAGGAAGGCGAAACGGTTGAGGTCGGCTCGGTGCTTGCTTTGGTAGGGGCTAGCGGCGGAGCCGCTGTCCAAAGTCCAAAGCCCAAAGTCCAAAGTCCGGTTGTTGAAACTCCAAAAGCCGTTGAACCGACAAAAACTCAACAGCCGGCTCATGCAGTTTCGGCGGCAGCTACAAATGGCGGGCGCAATGGCAATGCAACGGTTGATGATTTGCGCCGTCAAAAATCTAGTCCTCTAGTTCGCAATATTGCGAAAGAGCACGGCATAGATATTACGCGAATTCCGGGCAGCGGCATCAGCGGCCGTGTTACGAAGAATGACATTATGTCGTTCATAGAAACCGGCGCGGCTTTGCGGCCGCAGGATTTGTTGGTGAAAGGCGCGCCTGCAATGCCGACCGGAACGGTCAGCAAGCCGAAGGTTGAATACACGATTCCGCAAGCGGTTTCAACAACGGAAGACCGCGTCGAGAAAATGTCGGTGATGCGAAAGAAGATCGCCGACCACATGACTTTTTCCAAGCAGACTTCGGCGCATGTGACAAGTGTTTACGAGATCGACATGACAAACGTCGCGAAATTCCGAGTGGAGCACCAAGCGGATTTTCAGGCTAGGTTCGGCACGAAGCTGACGTTTATGCCGTTTATTTTCCAGGCGGTGACGGCGGCGATACGCGAGTTTCGCATCGTCAACGCACAGGTTGACGGCGACCAGATCATTTACAAGGGCGACATTAATCTCGGCATGGCCGTAGCACTCGACTGGGGACTGATCGTGCCTGTGATTAAAAATGCCGACACGCTTTCGCTCTCGCAGCTTGCCGTTGCGGCCAACGATCTTGCAGACCGTGCTCGGACAAAGCGGTTAAAACCCGACGAGGTTCAAAACGGCACCTTTACGATAACAAATCCCGGTGTATTCGGCGGCTTGTTCGGAACGCCTATCATAAATCAGCCGCAAGTTGCCATTTTGTGCGTCGGCACGATTGAAAAACGTGCGAAAGTGCTGACTTCGCCCGACGGCGACGATTACATCGCGGTAAGGCAAATGGCTTATTTTGCATTGACATACGATCACCGTATCGTTGACGGAGCCGACGCCGAGAAGTTTTTGGCGTACCTCAAAGGCTATTTGGAAAACGCTCCGTTCAGTGTATAGGAAGCTGACGCCCGAAAATATTGCTTGCATTTGTGGCGAATTCATGTATTCTTGTTGCTATTAAGCCTGTTCGGCTTCGCTTCACGATTAAAAGTCTTGGGACTTCCTTTTTGTTTCTTTTCTTCGGCAAACACTAATTCAGACAATGTTTTGAATGTGCTTTTTGATTGACAATCCGACTTGACGGTTATTTTGCCGACAACCCGATGTTTGGCTTTTGCGTCATAAATTACTGTAAGTCATTAGAAATTGGCAATTTTTTATTTTTAGGAGGCAACGTATGTTTAAAAAAATCTCAGTTTTAGTATTAGCTCTTATGATCGGCGCCGTCGGCGTCTTTGCACAGGACACGCAGCTTCGCAGTGCGGTTGCGGGACAGAAGTATAAGATCAAAGGCGTTATTGTTGCACAGGATGACGCCAGCACATTCATCATCCGCGATACCGTCGGCGTCGATACAAAAATCATTATCACGCCGAATGCGAGCATCAAAACAAAAGGCGGCTTTTTGAGCAGCGGCGACAGGTTTCCGGTGAATTCCATCGTCAGAGGATTGACCGTGGAAGTTAAAGGCATTGGCGACAGCACCGGTGCGGTCGCGGTCAATGAAGTTCGTTCCAGCAAGGACGATCTGAAAGTGGCAACGGCGATCAATTCGCGGGTAGCTCCTGCCGAAGACAGGATTTCAGCTCAAGAGCAAAATGCCCAACGGCTGTCAGGCCAGATCGACGAATTGATGGCTATCTCAAACGCCGCGAAAGGCGGTGCGAAAGCCGCTCAGGATACGGCAGATGCCGCAGTTGCGGGCGTGAATGCCACCAACAAGCGTATCTCCGACCTTGACGATTATGTAACGCAGACGACTGCAACGGTAAACTTCCGCGTCGGAAGCTCTGTGCTTTCACCTGAAGCAAAATCGCAGCTCGATGAGGTCGCAACCTCCGCAACTTCGCTGAAGGGTTATGTGATCGAAATCACGGGTTTTGCATCATCCGACGGCAGCACGAGGTCGAATAAAGCGCTTAGTGAGCGTCGGGAAAGGGCCGTTCGTGAATATTTGATCGATACTCATAATATTCCGCTTCGCAGAATTGGCACCGGTTACGGATTTGGCGAGCTTCAGGCGGTAGCCGACAATTCGACCCGCGAAGGCCGCGAGCAAAATCGCCGCGTCGAGATCAAGCTGCTTGTCAGCCGAGGCATCAACCAAAACGTTGAAGTCAAATCGCAGGCGGCTGAAAACACTACGACCGACGGTCAGTAATTTCTCTTTTTCCAAGAGGGTGTTCGGGTCCGAGACAATATTTCGGACGCGAATACCCTTTTCTGATTTATTACTCTTACAAGGCGGCTTCATTATGCTCAAATTCCCCCTTAGATTTTTTTCCGTCATCGCCGTCTCAATTCTTTTCACAGCCTCTGCTGTAATTTCTCAAACGCCAACCCCAAAACAAGACGACGAAATTATCAAAGTATCATCGCGTCTCGTCGTGGTGCCCATTTCCGTAACCGACGCCACCGGCCAGGCCGTCACCGGCTTAACAGCGAAAGATTTTCGCGTTCTGGAGGAAGGCCGCCGACAGAGTATCGACAATGTCGGCAATGCTGATACGGTTCCGCTTGAGATCGCTCTGCTTTTTGACGTTTCGGGGAGCACCGATCCAATGTTCAAATTCGAGCAGGAAACGGCTGCGAAATTTCTCCGCGATGTAATGCGGTCTGCAGACCGAGCTACGATTTTTACGATAGGACAGAAACCAATTTTAGTTCAGGGTCGCGAAACGGCCGCTAGAGCAATCGAGAGCGTAAAGCAGTTGCCCATAACGAAAGGTGCTACCGCCTTCTTCGATACCGTGAGCGAGGCGGCAATGTATCTGCGTCGAAATGCACCGGAAGGACGCCGGCGGGTGATGGTCGTTATCTCCGATGGCGAAGACAATTTTAGCGAGGGCGTTCAACGCGCACAAAGAAATCTTGAGCGAAAGAAAGTTTTAAAGGCATTGCAGGACGCCGATATAGTTCACTATTCAATCAACCCTGCGGGCAGTTCTTATTTATTAAATCAAATCAGCGTTTTTGGCCAGGAAAACATGCAGAAATTTTCCGACGAAACAGGCGGCACGGCTTTTCTTCCAAAATTTCAGCCGATCGACACCAAAGATAGTTATCAGAACTCATCAAACATGCGGAAAAACACAGAACTCCTTGACCGCATATTTCGTCAGCTTGCCAACGAGCTTCGCTCACAATATCTCATCCAATACTATTCGGAATCCGAATTCCCGTCGAATAAATTTGTTAAGCTCGATGTCGGCGTAGAAAGTCGCAACGGCCTGCGGTTGCGCTCGCGACAAGGGTATTATGTCAAAAATTAGTCACTCGTAGCTTTTCGTATAAAGTATTGATGTGCGGTCTGAAATTCGATTTCAGTCCGCTTTTTTGCGCGGTCGGAAAACCACGTCATATTCGGCAAGTTACGTCATATTCGGAAAGTTACGTCATATCGAGAAAGTTGCGTCATATCGAGAAAGTTGGTATATCAATTTTTCGAAAAGTGCGCTTAGCTGTAATTTGTAATTCGTAATTGTTAACTCGTAATTGATTTCTATGGATTCAATTACAAAATTACGAATTACGAATTACGAATTTATGACGGAAGAATTTGCACAACGACTCGAAGCCTGCCGCGAGATATATCTCAAATACGGCGGAAAGAATCATGAACTGATCGAAAAAGAAATGCGCGAGCTTGGCTACCGCGACTTTCATCGTCGAAATCTCTACCGCCGTTTCGAACGCGGCACACACACGCCCGGATGGCCTGAAACCTACGGCTGGGACGCGCTGGTGAAAATGCAAAATGAAGCGGGCGGAAACGCGAGTGTGAACGAGCGTGCGGATGCTGATGGTGCTCCTTTTGATGACAGCGGCTCGCCCGGCGAGGGCACGCTCGTTAACACTCGCGTTTCCGCCCGTATCGCACTGCCCGACTTTGATGATTTCAAGAACTGGCTCAAGGAGACGTGGCCCGGTATGACGTGGGAATGGAAGCATCAGGTTTATATCTACAAACGCTTAAGACGCGTATGGAACGGCGACTGTAAACGGCTGATGATATTCATGCCGCCGCGTCACGGAAAATCGGAGCTTGTAACGGTGCGTTTTCCCGCGTGGTGTTTGAAGCATGATCCGTCGATGAACATAATCATCGGCAGCTACAACCAAAAACTCGCAAACCGTTTCTCGCGCAAAATAAGAAACGCCCTCGCAGACGACGCCTTTCTGAGTGGAGGAATGGAAGAGAAGAGGAGAACAGGCGAAAAGGCGAAGAGGGGAAAAGGAGAAGAGGAGAAAAGGGGAACAGGCGAGGCAGGCGATCATAACCCGCACGAGCAAGACGTCTGTCGCAACAATATCTCCCCTTCACCTCTTCCCCTCTTCTCCTTTTCTCCTTCTCGCCAAAAAAACACCGAAGCCGAATGGGAAACCACACAAGGCGGCGGCGTCAAAGCGGTCGGCGTCGGAGCAGGCGTGACCGGTTATGGAGCGCAGCTCATCATCGTTGACGACCCGGTAAAATCAAGAGCCGAAGCGGAAAGCGAAACGTTTCGCGAGCGCGTTTGGGATTGGTTCAACGACGACCTCTACACCCGCCTCGAGCCCGACGGCAAGATCATCCTCATCCAAACCCGCTGGCACGAAGACGACCTCGCCGGACGTTTACTGCGCGAAGCCGCCGAAGAAGGCGGCGAGCATTGGGACGTTATCTCGCTGCCCGCTCTTGCGGAACAAGTGGAGGAGGAAAGGAGTGAAGGAGTAGAGGAGACGTGTGAGGGCTCACTTTCTCCTCCCCTCCTCAACTCCTCCACTCCTCTACTCCCCGACCCTTTGGGACGCGCTCCCGGCGAAGCTCTCTGCCCCGAGCGCTTCAACGAAGAAAAACTCGACCGCATCCGCCGCAAGCTCGGCAGTTATTCGTTTGCCGCACTGTACCAACAACAACCTGTTCCCGCCGAGGGCGGTCTGTTCAAGCGGGCATGGTTCCGCATCGTCAACGCAGCTCCGCCAAACTTGAAATGGAAACGCGGTTACGATCTTGGAATTTCGAAAAGCGCGAACGCCGACTACACCGCTTCGCTCAAAGTCGCCTACGACCGCGACGGCAGCCTTTACATCGACGGCGGTTTTCGCCGCCGCATCGAATACCCCGAACAGCGGCGATACATTTTGGGACGCATCGAAGCCGAACCCGACACCGAACACGGCATCGAGCTCTCCGCCAACGGCAACGCAGTCGTCCAGGACCTTCGATCAGAAAAACGAACCCGAGGCCGCCCTCTGCGTGGCGTAAAAGTAAAAGGCGACAAGATAACCCGCGCCCTCCCCTGGATCGCCCTCGCCGAAGAAGGAAAAGTCTTCCTGGTGCGCGGCCCATGGAACACCGAGTTCATCGACGAAGCCGCGTCGTTCCCGTCCGGCACCCACGACGACCAAATCGACGCAGTCTCCATCGCCGTAAGAATGCACCGAGAAACACGCGGCAGGCTTTATACATTTTAGTCAGAACTACCTGCGGTAGCGGGTGGTTGAGCTTGGTTATTTGACAACTTTACCGTAACTCAGAAGTCGCTTTAAAACGCATCAACAGTCGTGGCTGAAACTACTTTGGAGCAGGCTGGGGTTTATTTGGAAAAATAGAGATCAATTTTCTCAGAGCTTTGTTGATAGAAATTGAATCCGGAAAATAAGCGTGAACGTCGGGCTCGATTGCGGCGAAATAATCTTCCCGAATTATCTTGCCCTTACTATAAACCCTTACTGAATGTCCGGCCTTATACGCCTTGGCATATTTGCCGCGAACACCTTTCTTACCCGTAAAATCGTATTCGGGAAGCATGTCGTCAATATCCCTTTTCATAAATCCTTCGTTCCTTCACAGTCGCTTTGCGGCCGCTTATTATTCTGATCAAAAATGTTTCGCCAACCGCTTTCGTCTCAGTGTGAACAACAAGTAATATTCTACTATTTGTTGACATTCCAATGCTAAGAAATCTTTCTTCGTGGTCAGAATGAAAATCATCCAAATATGTGACAATCATCTCATCCTGAAAGATAGTTTTTGCCTCTTGAAAACTGATTTTGTGTTTCAGTAAGTTTCTTTTTGCTTTGTCAGCATCCCATTCAAAAAGCAATTTCATCGTCCAATAATCATAGCATTAAAGAGCCTTTCGACGATATTTGTGCGTTATTGGCCTTCGTCGGCCAACGCCGATTGCATTCTTTGAAATTATCAACGTCGGCGGCAGTTGGCGGCGTTTGAATTCGTTTGCGGGGTGCTCGACTTTATTGAGAATGCCGTAAACGAGATCGGCATCGTTACCGGCGGCGATGATTTCGGCGGGCGAAGCCTTTTGCTCGAAATACATTTTTAGCACAGGATCCATCGCTTCATAAGGCGGCAGGCTGTCTTGGTCGAACTGGTTCGGGGCAAGCTCGGCGGATGGTTTTTTGTCGATGATCTTGTTTGGGATGATCTCGCGTCCGGCCTTTTCGTTGATGTGGCGAGAGATCTGCCAGACCTCGGTTTTTAGAACGTCGCCGAGCACTGCGAGGCCGCCGTTCGTGTCGCCGTAGAGCGTGCAATAGCCGACCGCGAGTTCGCTCTTGTTGCCGGTCGAAAGCAGCAGGCGGCCTTCGGCATTTGATACGGCCATCAGGATGACGCCGCGAATTCTGGACTGCATATTTTCGGCGGCGAGCGATTCGCCGCCTTTTGTGGGCTTGTGCAAATCCATTTGTTTGAGAAGAACATCGAATGGATCGGAGATAGATTCGATGCGGCTCTCGCAGCCGAGATTTCGGATCAATTCTTCGCTATCCATTATACTGCCTTCGGATGAAAACGGCGACGGCATCATTACGCACAGCAAGTTTTCGGCACCGACTGCTTCGGCTGCAAGAGCTGCGACCAACGCCGAGTCAATGCCGCCCGAAAGCCCGAGAACGCATTTTCTAAAGCCATTCTTGCTGGCATAGTCGCGAATGCCGAGCACAAGCGCCTGGCGAATTGACTCGATCTCGTTACCCGTAATGCCGCGAGCGTCGGGCTTGTGAATATCCAGCTCGACGGTTTCGACAAATTCCTCAAAGGCGTCGGCTTGCAGGATGATATCGCCTTCTTCGTCCGCGATCAGGCTCGCGCCGTCAAAGATTATTCCGTCGTTGCCGCCGACAAGATTGACAAAGACGATCGGCTTTTTTTGCAGCTTTGCGCGGTGAGCGACCATGTCGCATCGGAGCTTGATCTTGCCTTTGTTGTAAGGCGAAGCGTTTAGCGAAACCAGCACATCCGCGCCCATTGCGACGACTTCGTCTGTCGGGTCGTTCTCGTAAAGCCGTTCGCGCCAAAATGTCTTGTCGTTCCAAAAATCTTCGCAGACGACAACGCCGAGTTTGACGCCTTTGACATCGAAAACGCGCCTTGCATCGCCCGGTTCAAAATATCGCGGGTCGTCAAAAACGTCGTATTCGGGCAGCAAAGTCTTGTCGGCAAACCCAAGTAATTTGCCGTCATGGATAACAGCCGCGCAATTGAACAAACGCCGGCCGTCTGTGTGTTCATTCGGCCTTATTGTTCCGACAATGGCCGTTATGTGGGTCGTCGCAGCAATTATTTCCCGCAGCGGATCGAGCGCGTGCTCAACAATGTCCGCGTCTTGAAACCAGTCCTGAGAAGTATAACCATGAGTCGAAACTTCGGGAAATACAACCAGATCAGACCCGTCGCCGCGGGACTTCTCAATCGCCTGAATTATCTTTTGAGTGTTGCCCCTGAGGTCGCCGTTCGTAGTGTTTATTTGGGCAATGGTTACCTTCATCTGAGTTCAATTCTGTTTCTCGTCTATCGGAGCCTTTTTTACCATCGTCAGCCGATTGCCGCGTTCGTTGTATTTAACCTCGTCCATGATGTTGTAGATGAAAAGCACTCCGCGGCCTGATGTTTTAAAAAGATTTTCCGGGTCGAGCGGGTCGGGAATATTGTTTACGTCAAAACCGTCGCCCTGATCTTCGATGGTAAAGCGTGCCTCGTCGCGTGACACTTCGGCGGCCACGCGGATAAGCTTCTCGGCGTCGAACTTGTTCCCGTGCTTGACGGCATTAACGAAAGCTTCGTCGAGAGCGACGAACAAATTCGACTGTTCCGGTTTGCAGACGCCGAGCTTTTCGACACGCTTCATCAGATATTCGAGAACGATATGCATCAGCGACATCGTGCTCGGCAATTCGAACTCAATGCTCTCACGCAGGCCTTGAACGAAGTCCTCTTTATCAACAAACCTGATCTTGTAATCGAGCACAGTTGCTACCAAGTCTTTTAGCTCGTTTTCTTCAAAATTTTCACGGCGAAAATTTGCCGCGCTCAGTTTGAATGCCTTGATATGCTCGCCTGAATTTACGGGCGGCATATCCTGCGGACAGATGGCTTCGTTATTATTTGTGCCGAGCGGGCAGATCGTAGAATCAACATCGAGGTCGGTTATCACAAGATCGAATGACGCGATATTCTCAAGAGCCAATGCCTCGTCGCGGCGCTCGAGAACCTTGACCTCGTGGCCGACGTGTGAAAACACTTCGTCGAGCGCCGTGGCGAGATCGTCGTGGTCGTCGATAATCAAAATTCGTCGCTGCATAGACACGGGAAGCTTATTCAAAATTACGATATTTCAGTTGTCGTTGTTGCAAATAATACCCCAACTTGGTAGTTATCTTCTAACAATGCCGGAACAAAAGGATAACGTCTTCCAGTTTGCCTCACTCTCCGAATACTCTCTGAAAGAGCGAATAATGATCAGGTTTGCCGATCTCGCATTCTTCTCTGCAATCAAAACTCTTGGATCGCTGACTCGGTTTGAAATTCGCGGCACAGAGCATCTGGAAGCGGTCGAAAATGCCGGAAAAATTCCCATTTATACTTTCTGGCACGACCGCATATTTTTGGCCACTCATTTCTGGCGAGATCGCGGCATTGTAGTAATAACTTCAAAAAGTTTCGACGGCGAATATATCGCGCGTTGTCTTCAACGCTTTGGCTGCGGAGCGATTCGCGGCTCTTCATCCAAAGGCGGCGCGCGAGCGCTTGTCGAAATGATCAAAACAATGCGTCGTGGACACCCGATGGCATTCGCGGTTGACGGCCCGCGCGGGCCCAGATACGAAGCAAAACTTGGCCCTATTATTCTTGCAAAAAAAACGGGCAATCCGATTTTGCCATTTGTCATCGAGCCGCAAAAATTCTGGACCGTGAAAAGTTGGGACAAGATGCAAATTCCTAAACCTTTTACACGAGCCCTGACGATCATCGGCGAGCCAATTTATGTCGATTCCAATGCTGACGATGCCGAGGTCGAATCGAAACTCACCGAACTACAGCATTCGCTTGACAGCCTTGTAAAACAAGGCAAAGAATGGAGCGGCCGGATCAATTAACTGTTGGTCAATCTCATTCAGTTGTTTTATCAAATAGCCTTTCGGACGAAAGAAACCCGGCCGAAAATAATACATAACTTATCCAGATCAAGTCAGCTAGTAATAGATGTCCAAGCTGCATAACAATCGGCGCCATCATCAAGAGCGTCGCCGAGCCAAAAGCGATCTGCACTAGAACCAAGATTGAAAGTACATTCGACCAACGTGAAATCTTTTTTTCGTTTCCACATTCCTTTGCCAACCAGCCAGTCAGAAATATCAGGAAAACACTTGTCAAAATCGCAGTGATCGGATGAAGCAAGCGCAGCCGCAACAGAAGATGCGATGTCGGTGAAAAATCTTGCGTTATACCTGCCGCAATCGTTCCGACCGGAAATATCATGCTCGATAGTGCGGCGATAGAGCCTGAAATTCCAACCAGAAAAACTGCAATTACTCCGATTGCCAATGCGGCAAGATATTTTGGCTCGGTGCGAAAATTCAACCGCTGCCCGCCGCTCGCATAACGTGCGGTCAGCGTCAGAAACGCCAACAAAATAAAAGTGTTTATCAAGTGAGCCGCCATCCATACTGGCCGTTCGGGTGTTAGATTTTCGGCAGTGTTTCCCGTTAAAACCAGGCCGGCTCCGAGCAAGCCTTCGATGACAATAAATACAAACGAGCCGATGGCTGTTTTTAAGGTTAGGTAATTCTGTTCAGTTTTACTTGC
Organism: Pyrinomonadaceae bacterium; assembly: GCA_046160805.1. Taxonomy (GTDB): domain Bacteria; phylum Acidobacteriota; class Blastocatellia; order Pyrinomonadales; family Pyrinomonadaceae; genus OLB17. Next base: position 28,230 of record JBJXHF010000007.1, on the reverse strand, counting down.
GGACCAACGACGAAAAGCCCATGCAAGCAAAACGACCAACAACATGCCCGCGATAGAACTTGTTATGCGATGCGAAAATTCGATGACCGTTTTCAATTCGGGAGCCGATGGAATAACTTCGCCGTGACATGTCAGCCAATGCTGGCCGCAGCCGTCGCCGGACTTCGATGCACGCAAAAAAACGCCCCACAGAATTACAAGAATATTGTAACCAAGTACAAACCAGGCATATCTTGCAAAACTGTTCAGCTTTTTTTCCGTCGTCATTTTGCTTAAAATAAATCTTCAGCCAGTCGCCAAAATGAAAGGCCGCCAACGCATTGATAAACTACTAGTCGAACGCGGCCTCGCCGAATCGCGCACAAAAGCACAAGCGTTTATAATGGCCGGCGTTGTTCTCGTCGATGAAAAACGCGTCGAAAAACCGTCGGAACTTTTTGCTCCCGAAGCAGCAATCAGAATCAAGAGCGATTCGCCTGAAAACAAATACGTCAGCCGCGGCGGGCTAAAACTCGAAGCCGCGCTGATTGAGTTCTCCATCGATCCAACCGGTCTTATGTGCATCGACATAGGTTCTTCAACAGGCGGATTCACCGATTGCTTGCTCAAACATGGTGCCGAGCGTGTCGCTGCCATTGACGCAGGCACAAACCAAATCGTCTGGTCGCTGAGAAATGATCCAAGGGTTGAAGTACGAGAAAATACTAATGCCCGTAAACTAAAAGCCGAAGACTTCAATATCCTGTTCGATCTCGCCGTTATGGATGTTTCGTTCATTTCCGCCGCGAAGGTATTGCCTGCAATAATTCCTCTTTTAAGACCGAATGGCAAGCTCATCGTGCTCATCAAGCCACAGTTTGAAGTCGGCCGAGGCGAGGTCGGCAAGGGCGGTATTGTTCGTGAGCCTGAAAAACACCAACGTGTCGTTGCCGAGATAAATGAATTTGCTTCTCGTCTCGGTCTCGTGGTGAAAGGTATTATTGAATCACCCATCTTAGGTGCCGAGGGGAATAAGGAGTTTCTTGCGCTGTATGAACGATAGGATTTTAAAGCATAAAGACAATGTGGAACAATCTCAAACATTTGTTGAAGGCCTTGATTTCTATTTTGAGAACGGCCTGATGGTATTGACCCGCGTCTATTTACTCAAACGAGGCTACTGTTGCAAAAGCGGCTGCCGCCATTGCCCTTATGGTTTTACTCCGCAAACAAAATCAGAGTAAAAATACGTCCATTTCCTCTGTTTCCTGCTCTCGCTCCTCCGGCTCGCTCAAATCATATACGTCTAGCTCATATATGTTAATTTCAGATTGCGCTTGCTTATTTTTTATATCTGTTTTAACATATATGTTATTTTGGGGACTCAAAAGCTCTTTTGTGTAATCCTCCGTTGCGGTAAAATAAACGTATTCGCCATCGCCCCTAATAACCGCTATTGATTGGACAACAGTTTCGAGTACCCGTCTCGTTGATTCGTCTTCTGGATAGGAAATGCCGTAATAGATCCATTTCCCATCACGCCGCGTATTTACCACGCCGGCATTGCGAAGATACGCCAGATGCCTCGAAACTTTTGGCTGACTCTCGCCAAGCCGTTCAGCGAGAAAATTAACCGGCACTTCCCCGTCGGCCATTAAGGCCAAAAGACGCAGCCGCGTTTTGTCGCCGAGTGCTAAAAAAAGTCGTTCAAGTTCGCGAAAATCAGATTCATTCATTGGAATAAGTTATGCTAACAACATATTGGCATATACGCATGTATCAGTCAACCGGAGCTTCCTGATTACTTGAGGCGGTTGCACGGGTTGATCGACGGCCACTGGGGCCGTATAAATCTAACGCTCAACGTATATACGGCTATCGTTATATATTGTCAAAGATCAAAAAAAGGAGGCGAATCCTCGCCTCCTTGAGTCAGCTGACTTAAGTAACTCAGCTAGGATTCATTCTGTTCGCCTTTCGACTTGCTTCGCTCGGAGGCGGCTTGTGCCTGCGGCAGTGGAAGTCCAATGGCTCCCGCGCTCTTTAGCGGTTGATTATCAATATCACGACTGGGCGTATCTGCGACGATCAACTTACCGGACTGCTTTGTGAAGAAGAGTCCCTCGGCTCCGCTTGTGTAATCCACTGTCACGAAATCACCGGTTTCAACCTGCTCGGTAGCGACGAGGTTTGAGAGCGGATAAACCAGAAAGCGTTCGACCGAGCGTTTCAGGTGTCGTGCACCGTATTTCAGGTCGATGCCTTCGCTGAGCAAGAACTCCTTGGCTTCGGTAGTGCATTCGAATACGAATTTCGTTCCCGCCGACTCGGTGATGCGTTCCTGCACGCTTCGCAGCTCGATGTCGAGTATCAGCCGCAGGTGATGCTCCTTCAGGCTGCGGAAGACGACGACCTTGTCGATGCGGTTCATAAATTCCGGTGAGAATTTACGTTTCGCGGCTTCCAGAGCGGTGCGGTAGATCTTGGTGTCGATCTCGTTGTCCTCTTTCGTCTGGTCGGTCTTTGTCGGAGCGAAACCGATGCCGCCTGAGATCATGTCGGACATCTCGCGGGCACCGAGATTGGACGTCATTATCACGATCGTCCTCGAAAAATCAACACGGCGGTTATCGCCCAAGGTTAAAGTCGCCTTGTCCAAAATCCCCAGCAGTAGCTGCCACAGTGAATCTGAAGCTTTTTCGATCTCGTCAAAAAGCACAAACGTCAGCTTTGTATCGTCGGTATGCGCCTTATCGAGATTTTCCTGCGTCAGCATCGGCGAGGTCTCGCGATGGCCGAGGTAGCCCGGAGGCGAGCCGATCAATTTTGCGATCTCGTGCGAGTGTTGAAATTCGGCACAGTCGATCTTGACGACCGTGTGCGGCTCGTTAAACAGCACTTCGGATGCTGCTTCGACGACACGGGTTTTGCCCGAACCTGTCGGGCCGAGAAACAACATCGTGCCTATCGGCCGCGACGGATTGTTCATGCCCGCCAGGAAAATCTGAAAAAGCCCGCTCACGCGGCGAACCGCACGTTCCTGGCCAACGATCCAGCTCGAAAGTTTATCCTCAAATTCCGCCGCCCGCGGACTTTTTCGGTCGGGGTCGAGGAGGATACCTTTTTCGGCGTTATCTTTTTTCTTTGCCGCATCCTGTTTCATTTTCTTTTCCTTTCAAATCAATGGAGACTGTTGCTCCGCAATATTATAACGTAAAAGTCGGTTCAGACTTGCCGCAAATTCGACGGCAATTCTGTCGTCTTAATGATGATTTCAATTGATTGTGCGTTGGCTGGACTTTGCTGTCAGGAAGGGGTAAGTCCAGAGGGACTGCGCGGGTATGGAGGCCCGCCGCTAATCTATGATTAACACATCATTCAGAGAAAGCGCAAGATAAAATTGTCAAATATCAAATCTTTTTCTGGAATGTCCGACAAATTAATCGTAATATTCCAGCCCCAAGTGGGTGATCAACTCCTCGCCTTTCATATGGCGAAGCGTGTTTTTCAGCTTCATCAACTGAATAAATAGGTCGTGCTCGGGATATAGACCCGGAGCAGTTTGCGGCGCTTTGAAATAGAACGACAGCCATTCCTGGATTCCCTTCATTCCTGCTCGCTGCGCGAGATCCATGAATAATGCAAGGTCGAGCGCAAGCGGCGCGGCAAGGATTGAATCGCGGCAGAGGAAGTCGATCTTGATCTGCATCTTGTAACCGAGCCAGCCAAAGATGTCGATGTTGTCCCAGCCTTCTTTGTTGTCGCCACGCGGCGGATAATAGTTGATGCGCACGACGTGCGAAAAATCTTTGTAAAGGCTCGGGTAAACATCGGGCTGGAGAATGTGTTCAAGCACCGAAAGTTTCGATTCCTCTTTAGTTTTAAAATTTTCGGGATCGTCGAGCACTTCGCCGTCACGGTTGCCAAGAATATTTGTCGAATACCAACCGTGGAGTCCGAGCATGCGCGATTTAAAACCGGGCGCGAGAATTGTCTTCATCAGCGTCTGGCCGGTTTTGAAATCCTTGCCGCAGATCGGAACACGCTGATCGTTGGCGAGTTTTAAAAGCGCCGGAATATCGACGGATAGATTAGGAGCGCCGTTTGCAAAAGGCACGCCTGATTTGATCGCGGCGTAAGCGTAAATCATCGACGGAGCGATCGCCGGATCGCTGTCATAAAGGCCTTTTTCAAAAGCTTCGAGCGAATTGTGAACGTCGGACGCCTCAAGGAAAATTTCGGTCGATGCGGCCCAAACCATAACCAGCCGCGAGCAGTTATTGTCGGCCTTAAACCGCGCGATGTCTTCAATCAACTGTTCGGCAAGCTCCATCTTGTTCTTGCCGGTTTTGACGTTTTCGCCGTGAAGCCGCTTGACGTAATTCTGTTCAAAGACAGCGGCCATCGGCTTGAGAGAAGCAAGCTGTTCGGAGACTTGATTGAGAAGGTCTTTGTCGAGAACGCCGGCGTTCATCGCGGCGTCAAAGGCGTTGTCGTGAAAGATATCCCAGGCGCCGAAAACAATGTCGTCGAGCTGAGCGAGCGGCACAAACTCGTTGACGCGCGGCGTCCGATTATCAGTTCGTTTGCCGAGGCGTATCGTGCCCATCTGCGTTAGGCTGCCGACCGGCTCCGAAATGCCGCGTTTTATCGCCTCGACACCCGCAACCAAAGTCGTGCTCACCGCGCCCAACCCTACAAGCAAAATACCTAGTTTCCCTTCCGCAGGAGCAATATTTACGCCCTTAACTGTCATTAATTTCCTCCAGAAATATAAACATAAAGAATAACTTTACACCGTAATTTAGGCAAATGCCTGTCAGAACCGCCTGCCTAGTAAGCGGGCGGCCAGTTCGTTACTCATCAGCGGCGTGCTGCCGCTAGTCACTGCTGCAATAAATCCTGTAGTCGATCTCTTGAAAGATGTTGTCGCGCTTTTCGATCTCGGTCAATAGATCGAGCGATTCTTCGGGGATGATGGATGATGGATGATGGATGAAGGCGTCGAGCATGTCTGCGAGGAGATTGAAGCGGTGGATGTGCGATTCAAAGCGGCGGCTGGAATATTCAACCGTCGTGCCCTGATAAATTTGGAAGGCCCAGTCGCTGGATTGGGCGAGGAGTAGTTCGCGGGCCATCGCGTTAAGAACGCGAGTCCAATGTCCAATGTCCAATGTCCAATGTCCTTCAGAACTCTCTTGACATTGGACTTTGGACTTTGGACTTCGGACTGCGAACTTGTTCGCGTATTCCGTCATCCTCCGTTCGGCGTCGTGTTGGTAGGGGTACATCCATGAGTTGCCTTCGTTGAGCCAGACTTTGTAATAGCCGGCTTCGCCCCAGCTTGAGGCGGTTGGTTTTTGGATCTGGATGGGCAAGCCGGAGTCGAGAAAATCGCCGGGCGTGACGGCGGCGATCTCGGTTTGATCGAAATGCAATTTCTTAAAGAAAAAATCGATGAACTGCGGGCCTTCGTACCACCAGTGGCCGTAAAGCTCGGCGTCGTAGGGCGAGACGACGAGCGGCGGATGGCCTTCGAAAGTTTGTCTTAATTTATGCGCTTGTTTTATTCGTTCGCCGATGAAGTGCGACGCATCCTCGGCAACTTTTTCACGCGCAAGCGCCGGAACGTAAGGTTCCTTCAACTGCTGCGGCACGTCGCGTCCCGTGATGCGGTGATATTTCAGGCCAAGGTGTCGGCGGTTGCCGTCTTCGTGCAGGTGCGGTTTGAGATAATCGAGCGGCGCATCCCAGCCGATGTCGCGGTAGAATTCGCGATAGACGTTGTTGCCCGGATAGCCGATCTCGGCGCTCCAAACCTGCTGGCTCGTCTCGACGTCGCGTGCAAAAACGGCAACACCGTTCGGGCAAACTACGGGAGCGTGAACGCCGAAACGCGGACGTGGCTCGCCGTAAAGTATCGCGTGCGTGTCGCTTATAAAATATTCTATTCCGGCATCTTTCAATAACTCTTCAACGCCCGGCTCATACGCACATTCGGGCAGCCAGATGCCTCGCGGTTGTCGGCCGAAGTGTTTTTTGTAGTTCGCGACGGCGACCTGAATTTGCGCCCGTTTTGCTTCGTGAGTCGAAATTAGCGGCAGAAAGCCGTGCGTAGCTCCGCAAGTGATGATCTCGATGACGCCTTCGTCATGAAGCTCGCGAAAAGCGTTGAGCAGATTTCGCTTGTAGCGATTGTTCCAAAGATCGAGCGACGCCGTTAGGTTTTCGACATACATTTTCGCAACGTCGTGAAAATCTAACGACTCTTTTTTTGTTCGATGAAGTTCTTTTTTCGCCAGTTCGATCAGGTTTTCAAGGTGCGCGGTGTATCGCGTCTGCAGCAATTCATCAGCAAGCATTTCGCACAGCGGCGGCGAAATGTTTATTGCAAGACGCGGTTTCACGCCGGATTCGTACAGGCTTTGGAAGATGAAGATGAGCGGCAGGTAAACTTCGGTGATCGCTTCGTAAAGCCAGTCTTCTTCGAGAAACTCCGGATATTCTGGATGCCGCACAAACGGCAGGTGAGCGTGAAGGATCAGGCTGAAGTATCCAGTCGGCATACGGAAAATTAAACAGGATGCACAGGATAGTCAGGATAAGAAGAAAATATCCTGTTTATCCTGTCCATCCTGTTTGAATGTAGCATTAATTAACGAAAGCTGTGTGAGCTAACGGGTTCGAATTTTGATGCGACGCGATGCGTTGAGAGCGTACGCGGAAAATTCACGCGGCTTGCGCCGTAAACAGCCGAACCGTATTGATGCTCGGTGAACTCGGTTTCGTCGATGTCGAAATATTCGGTTAGAACACTCATCGCATTTCCGCCGGCGATCATTTGTGCATTCGCCTGTAGGATCGCAAAGAGCGCGGGGCTGATCCGCGAGCGAAGATCGTCGATCTTCAATCCGGCGGCCAACGCCATCAGAGTGTATCGAATGTCTTCGGCGGCGATACCGCGAAGGTCGTGGTCGCCATTGCCGATGAAACTTGAAAACGCGCTGTGCGTTACATGTTCGGCGGCTTGCGTGTCGTCGCCGGCCATCGCTACGTCAAATGCGTCCTGCGTAAAACCGGCAACATCGAGCACCTCGGCAAATTTACTCGCCGACACGCTCCAGTCCATGTCGCTCGCGACGCGCGGGCTCGGGCTGCGCCGCGGTGTCTCGATCGTGTTCGAGTAGAGAACGCGAAAATAAGGACGATTCGGTGCATAAAATCCAATCTCGGCTTCGTATTTGCCGTCAGGCTCGACATTGAACCACCAATTGCCTTCCGCTTCGGCGCGGTGGATTTCCTCGACGCCGCGGCGAAGCTCGGTCAGCTTCATCACGAGCGTGTAACTGCCCATGTCATCGCCAAACGCTTTTCGGAGCAGATGATACGGATTCTCGCGAACCGACCAATAGAGATAAAGTTTGCCGGGCGTCTGCATCATGAGCCGCGCGCGATTTTCGCGCTTCAGCTCCGGCAGCGTCGGCGCGGCGAGCGTTTTGAAAACCGGCGACAATTCGATCTGCGACTCGGCAGCGACGATCTCAGCGAATGCGTCGAGTGTCGGTGTGTTGGGCTTGGCGGTTGTTTTCAGCTCCGTCTTCGCTTTTTTTGCATTAGCAGATTTGAGTGAGGGCTCTGACACACCCGTTACCACACGTGGCTCCGATTTTGTTTTAGTTGACTTCGCCGAGGAACGCTTTAAATCGCTCGTTACCGCACGTGGTTCTGACTTGGCTTTGGCGGATGTTCTTGGCTTAGTCGGGCTGCTCGCAGGCGCGGGCAGATCGACCGCTATCTCGGTCCACGGAGACATAAATTCTATCTTTTTCGGCGCGGCAGCTTTCATCTTTGCCGGTGCTTTTCTAACTGCTTTCCTTTCCATAACGCTAAAAACGCAAACCTAAAGTATGCGGCCTTTTGGCTAAATTTACAAGTTAGCAGCTTGTAGCTGGTAGCTAACAGCTAGAAAATTAAATACCAGCCGCTAGCTCCTAGCTGCGAGCCACTAGCCAAAAATTACTTGATAAGGGACGAAGATTTTAGCTTGACATCGAATTTGCCGAAATCGGTTTTGATTTGTGAGCGGACGGGCGTGTGGCGCTCGTCGTCGGTCATCCAGATGACCATGTTGCCTTTGCGCTCGATAAGGCGGCCTGTGCCGAAGATCTCGGGCTCGACTCGGAAGCACCAGACTTTTCCGAGAACCGTGTTTTGCTGTTCGCGAGCGGTTACCCTGAAAGGAATTTTGAAAACAAGTCCCGAATCGCTGACGGAGAATTCATACTTCTTACCGACGGCAAGCGGCAGCAGCCTAACGGCGTAGATGGCCGAGATCATGTCGTAAACCTGTTCGCCGATCGCAGACGCGATTCGACGCGGCGGACGCGTCGGATCTTTCGGGTCTGTCTCGAGGTAACGGACCATTTTCTCTTTGTAATCGAAAATGGCGAGGCTATCGCGGACGCGCTGTTTTTGCACGTCGTGCTTTGTGGTTTTCAAGATGCGAAAGGAATCCAGGTTTACGGTCGATTCGTATTTCTGCGAAAAGCTGTAGCGGAATAACCTGAGCAGCGAGCCTTTGGAAACGGCGTCGGACTTTATCACCAGATCGTCCGAATTCGGCGCGACTGATGCATTGAACGTCAGATCGGCGACGGTAATGCTGAGTTTTAACTTGTTTCCTTTGCCTTCGTATTTGAGCGTTTCGCCGTCGAACATCCGTGCCGTCGGCTGCTGTGCCGAAGCGGCGCAGAATGCGGCAAGAGAAATCGCCGCAACCATCAGAATGTGATTAAAAATGAACTTCATATCACTGATTGAGAAAATACGCTTTGGCAGCAAGAATGCCGACCGCGACGATCACGCCCCAAAAAGCGCGATATTCTCTGTATTGCAAGTATAGCCCGAAATCAAATTTTCCGCCCGCTTTTTTCCACGGCGTGAGACGCGGAATAAATACAGGAACGTTTTGTTCATACTCGTCAAAATCTTCGCCAAAGATTTGGCGTATATCGCCCGATTCGACGCGCATCACGGGCAAATAGATGCCAATGAACAGAGCGATAAACAGAAGAGCGAGCCACCAGACATTCGATGCGACGGTAAACCCAACGCCCATGATAAAGCTTCCGACATAGAGCGGATTTCGCGTGTATGCATACGGGCCTGTCACGGCAAGAACGCTTGCTTTCTTAATATGTCCTGACGCCCAGGCACGTATCGTCAATCCAATAAATGCAATGCCGCCGCCAATAGCAAGACTAATCACCGTCGGTTTTGCAAACAGCAAAAAAACGACAGCAAACAAGAATCCTAATGGAACTCGCAGGCGTTGTATTGTGCGTTTGTCGAAATTGGTCATGGATTATCCTTCGGAATTAAGTGAGAAGTTATAAGGGGAAAGTCTTAAGTTATCACTTTTTACTTATCACTTGTCACTTATTCCGGAGCCTTTCTTTTACTGCATCAAAAACGGTTTCTACATCCGAATCCATGCAGATCCATTTTGAGCATTCGCGGCGGTGGCATTCGGTGCGGCAGTCGATGTCGGTGCGTTCGACGCAGATGTCGTCGGGGTTTGGGCTGCCGTTTCGCCACCATTCGGTCGGGCCGAAAAGGCCGACGATTGGCACGCCTGCAGCGACAGCAATATGCGTCGGGCCCGTGTCGCCGCCGACGTAAACTCGCGCTCGTTTTGCGACTTCGTAAAATCCCTTTAAAGTTGGCTGAGCAAAAATGAGCTTGTTTGAGCGGCAGTTTGCCGCGACTCTTTCGGCAAGTTCGTCCTCGTTTGGGCCGGTTGTTACTATCGACCTCAAACCTTTTTCCTCCCAAAAACGGTCGGCAAGCTGCCCGAATTTCTCGGCGTGCCAGAGCTTTGTCACCCAGCCGCCGCCCGGATTGAGCAGCGCGAAATCACTGCCCTCGCACTTTTCGATTATCTCTTCTGCTTCGGAAATATGCTCGATGGATGTCGCGATGGGAAATTCAAAATCATGAACGGGAGCGGAGATGTCGAGAGCGCTCCAAACCAAAGCCAGGTTCTTTCTAATAACATGCATGTCGGGCGAAGTATGAACCGTATTGGTCAGCAAAATCCGGCTCGCAGGCTCGCGCAAACCGGCGCGCGAAAACCCCCAACGCCTCTTTGCGCCGGACAGTTTCGCAAGCGCCGCGGATTTCAAGAGCCCCTGAAAATCGAGAGCGACGTCAAATTCAAATCTCCGCAAATTCCGAAACTGCTTGCCGGCTTCCTGCAAAATCTTATCAATGTCGCGCCGACGCCGCAGCTCATGCGTGTCAACCTCGATCAGGTTGTCGATCATCGGATTATCTTTGAGAATTTCTGCCGAGCGTGCCTCGACAACCCACGAAATCTCCGCCGACGGCAAAGCCCGCCTAATCGCCGCCAATGAAGGCAGTGTATGCACAATATCGCCGATGCTGCCGAGTTTTACGATAAGCAACCGCACTGTAATATGGTAATAGATGAATTCTGCAAAAGCCCGCACGTAAGTAAGGGCGGAACATTCAACGTGAGCAACGTGCGTGTTCCGCCCTTACTTACGTGCGGGCTTTTGCATCGGCGATGCTAAAAATCGTCGAACATGATCATGTCGCCAGTTGTGCCCGGAGCGTCCGCCTTTTTGTCGTCTTTCATAAAACCCTGGAGGACAGCGAGCTTAACGATCGTTCTCGAATCGCTGCGCATAAACCGGTCAGAAAGGGTGTTCATCCGATCAAGATCGGCTTTTCCGAGCAACTGCATCTGTGCAATGTATCGAAAAATCAGCATGCTGTCCCACGAACTTCCTTTTACTTTCATTACAAGTTCGCCTTTCTTGAACGCCCGGTTACGCTTGTTATACTTGCTCAGTATCGCGGTCGCCTGAACAACGTCGCTGATTTGATCGACGATCGGGTCAAATATGCGGAACGCAATTTCGGGTTCGACCACGGCATAACCTTTGACGACTTCCATCAGATCGTTTAATTCGTCTTCATCATCCGGCCTGTCGTTCGTTAGTGCCTTCGCGTCCTTCATCAGGGCTTTCGCGGTCTCGGCATCCTTTTCGGTTCCCTTTTTCTGAAACTCGGTAGCCAGAGATACAAGCTGTTGAATCTGGGATTTCTTTTTGGTCAGGTTACCGATCTGTTTACGGGCTTCGTCCAGTTTTCCTTCGGCAGCGGAACGGGCGATCCGCGCCGATTCAAAGCGCTCCTGAGCGTTCGCGCGTGCTTTTTCATCCGGAATCTGCTCGATCAGTTTTTTTGCACGAGTCTCATCTTCGATCTGGCTTATCTTCGTTGCCAGTGATTGATACGCCGATACTTTTTCAAACTCATTCTGCATTTTTGGCAGCAACGCCAGAATATCTTCGGGAGTAGAATTTGCATCCCAAAGCTTTTCCCGTTGCTGCATTTGCTTAACTTCGGATGGGAGGCCGCTCTGGCTCGCTGCCTCGCTCATTTTGAGAAGGGCAATTCTTTCCGGCACCAGCTTTTCGAGAAGAGGCATCGCCCGGGAAAACGTCATTGCTGTCGCGATTGATTTTGACGCCGGTTGCAGGAGCGTATCGGCGATTTTGTTCGCGAGCTCCTTGGTCTGAGAATCGGTAAACTTAAACGGCTTTTCTTTTGGAATGGCTGTTGGATTAGGCTTTGTCGCGTATTGCAAAAAGCTGATCGCGGAACTCATGTAGTCGGTCTTTTTTGTTAAATCAGTATCGGCGATTTTTTTTACAATGTCGCCTGCCAGTTCGACCGCCTTTTTTTCATTTTTATTATTTAGTTTTTGTAAAAGCGGCATTACGTTCCAGGAAATGCCTTTTGCCAGACTGTCTTTGATCAACTTTATTGCCTTTTCAGGATTTTCGTCGGCGGCAAGAAGAGCAAACTGCTGTTCGAGCGCGATCTCTGCCTTTACCCGATAATTCTCCGGATTGTAGTTCATGTATCCTGAGTCAGTTTTGGCATTCGGCTGTGCGGCTTTTAGCATTGCTTCGGTGAGTTTTGCCGAACGCGTCTGCAAAAGCAATTCGAGCGCCAACTCGGCATCGTGCCTGGCGATCAACGGCAATATCTGTCCTCGAATGTCACCTAAATCAAATATCGCAAAATAAGGATCGTTGCTTTCACGTTTCTCCTTATCGGTTTCCTGATTGAATAACAAAATCTCAGCGGCGGCATTTCGAAAAAGGTCGCGGGCACGCTTTTCATCGAATTTCCAATAGATATCACCGGCGACACCGTAAACAACGGCTCTGTTTTCGGGCAATCTAAGATTCGACGCTTCAGATATCGCCGCGTCGAGAATCTGCAGCGCCCGGTCGTTTAATTCTTTCTTTTTCTTATCTTTTTCGGGATCCGATTTTTTTTCCTTTTCAGAATCGGCTTTTTTAGCATTATCCTTATCCGTTTCGTTTGGCTGGGTTTGTGCAATACAAAATGAACCGATCAGCAGGATCGAGAAAATTAAACAAGCGAACTTTCGACATCGCATACAGGGCCTCCTAAAAATTTAGAAATATTTGTGGAAAAGTATATCACAATCTCAGATGCGGTATCGCCTGAATATCTCATGTCTTGCCGCTATCATCTCGGCGGGAAAGCCTTCTTGGATAAGATCGGTGACCGAGCGGGTTTCGGTTGTTGGTTTTGGAATTAGAGCGCAGAGGGCGAAGGTGTCTGCTTCGCATTCTTTTCGGGTGCGGCGGCCGATGTTGTGGAAGTTTGCTGACAGGCCGGTTTCGGGAATGTGAAAGAGGAAATGGCCAAGCTCGTGGAACATCACGGCGCGCTTTCGATGTCCCGCGAGTCTGCTGTCAACGGCGATGATATCGCGGCCCATTAACCGGAAATAAAATCCCCGTGTATGCAGAGGCGTTTCTTCGACATGAATTTTAAATCGTTTACAGAGACGGTAAAAATCGTCTTCGGTCAACGGCCGCTCGTTCCACCCGAAGTCGAGCTTTTTGATCATGTCTGTCAGGAAGCGCATTGTTGCTGATATGCAACATAGTAGCACAGACAGGAAGCAAAAGCAAGAGCAGAGGGTGCCTACAGCCTGCAAATCACAATCTACAGTTTCGGGCTTTGCCCACCGATGAGCGGAAAGGCTTTGCCTTTCCGTCGTTGCCCCTAAAAACAAATGCGGCTATGCCGCCGAGCGGAGGCATAGCCTCAAGAATTTATAGGAAGCTCACGGTGAAGCATAGCTTCACCGATCATCGGGCGGCAAAGCCGCAAGAGGACTAGTATCTAAACGCGGCCTGCGTTGGCTTGTCGCCGTTTGTGCCGAATTGGAAGCCTACAAACTGGCCGTTCGAGCTGTTTAGGCGGTACCACGTTCCGTCCGTCGGCCGCCAGACGCAGATGTCCGCTTTGCCGTCGCCGTCGAAGTCGCCCGGTGATGGAATATCGATTGACACGCCAAAGTCTGAAGCTGCAAAGGCTCCGTCCGAACTCATTGTTTGATACCATATACCGCTTGACGGGCGGTAAACTGCGATGTCCGTCTTCCGGTCGCCGTCATAATCCGCAGGCACGATCAAGTCCTCCGCCAGTCCAAACTGGAATGCGACAAAAGCTCCGTTCAAACTGTTGATGCGATACCAAATTCCGCTCGAAGGCCTCCAGACAGCAATGTCCGCTAGTCCGTCGCCGTCGAAGTCTCCGACCGTCGGTTTGTCCTCACTCACTCCAAATTGCAAACCAAAGAACGAGTTCCCGCTGCCGCTGTTCAACCGATACCAAGTTCCGGTCGAAGGCCTGAAAACAGAAACATCGGCCTTCCCGTCGCCGTCATAATCCGCCGGCGTCGGCAAGTCCTCGGCCACGCCGAACCGGATCGCATTAAACGTATTGTTAGAACTGTTTAACACATACCAATTGCCCTCCGACTGACGATACACGGCAATGTCCGTCCGTCCGTCGCCATCGAAGTCAGCAGGCGTGATCTTGTCTATATCAAGACCAAACAACGTCCCGAAAAACCCGTCTCGCGACTGCTGCATATACCACGCTCCGTTCGACGGACGGAATACAGACATGTCCGACTTCCGATCGCCGTCATAATCAAATGCAACTCTGCCAGAAGGCGTTGAAGTAGCAGTCGGTGTTATGGTTGCAGTGTTCGTCGCCGTCGGTGTGTTTGTCGCCGTCCGCGTTGGTGTATTTGTACTTGTTGACGTCGGCGTACACGTTAGGCACGGCGGCGTACTGGTTGGCGTTGGCGTATTTGTTGAAGTCCTCGTCGGGGTATTTGTAGCCGTCGTAGTGTTAGTCGGCGTATGTGTCGGCGTAGCGGTCGCTGTCGGGGTTGCGGTTTGCGCGCAGAAGTTGACGAGACCGCTGATGTTGCCGAAGCCGGTTGGGCCGACGAGGAGTGCCGCGCCGGTGAGCGGATTGATGGTGTAGAGGTTTCCTGAAGCTGCCTGTCCGCCGCCGGCGTAGAGAAGGCCGTTCGGGGCAAACTCGAGGCTGCCGAGAGCATCGACGCCGGTCGGGCCGACTACGGTTGCCGGGCCTGCCCACATGTCGAGAGTAACGAGGTTGCCGGGGCCGGAGCCTGCCGTAACTCCATACAAAGTATTGCTTCCAGCGTCATACGCGAGGCCGGAGATTGGGCCTTGGCCGGTGGCGCCGACGAGCGTCGAGGTGCCGGTCCAAGGGTTGAGGATCCTGAGAGACGACGGGCCGTTATTGGTGTCTATAGACGTGCCGAAAAGCTCCGAGCCGACCCATTCGAGGCCGGTGAATGTGTGGGCGTTTGGTATCTGATTGCCGATGCCTGCACCGGTCGTAAGATTGAATTCCTGGCCGAAAAACGACGTGCCGCCGGCTTGTGCAAATGCACGTCCCGTGATGCGGTCGTACTCGATCTCGGTCGTCGCGCCGGTCGGGAGGGTGCCGACGAGCGAGCCTACGCCGGTGTTTGTGTTTACGGTGAACAGCATGCCGCTTGTGTCCGACCCATAGAGCGTATTGTTGCAATTGATCGGTGTAGGCGTATTTGTCGGCGTGTTGGTGGCCGAGTGTGTCGGTGTTGTGGTATTGGTCGGCGTAAATGTCGGCGTGACTGTCGAGGTAAGTGTCGGCGTCGGCGTGTTCGTCGGTGACCCAAGCGTGTACTGCACGCGCACAAGTGAGCCGCCGCCGCGCGTCAGGTAATACAAACTGCCGTCATTGTGAACTTGAATGTCCACGGTCCCAAATCCTAAGCCCGTCGCAAAATTCGGCGCTGCACCTGTTCCCGACGGACTTGCGGGATCGATAAACTTTATCCAGCCGGCGCAATAGTCGGCAAAGAAATATTTGCCGACATAGCTGGCCGGAAATACCGCGTTGGTCGGATTATAAAAAGAGCTCCCGATCACGGTGCATTCCGAGGCTCCTGCGCCCGACGAGTATTGATAAACCGGATTGACGAAATTGGCGTTTCCGCAAGGCGTTGAAGTGCTTCCCTGTTGAAATGTGCCTTCGCATGACGGCCAGCCAAAATTAACGCCTGCGACGCCGTCATCGACCTCTTCCCATGTGTTCTGGCCGACGTCGTTGATGTACATCCGGCCTGTGCCGGGCTGAAAGGCAAACGTAAAAGGATTGCGCAATCCGACCGCCCAAATTGCTCTGTTAAGGCCGGTCGGCGAACCACCGATACCCGGAAATGTAGTTGGATTATCCGACGGAATGGTTCCATCCGAATTGATTCGCAGCATTTTCCCAAGCCTGTTTGAGAGAGACTGCGAATTTGAAGGCACTGCATTTTCGCCTGTTGCAACGTAAAGCTTTCCGTCGGGTCCGAAGTGTATCGGGCCGCCGTTGTGATTGCTCGCGCTCAGGTTTTCGAGATCGAGAATAGGTAACTCGCTTCCGGGCACAACTAAGTCCTCATTATTCACATCCGCGGTGAAACGGCTGACACGGTTATGAAGCGGCGATGGCACCGTGTAATAAACGTAAATGTATTTATTGGTCGCATAATCCGGGTCAAAAGCAACGCCGAGCAAACCTCGTTCGCCGGAAGAGTTTACAGTGAGAGTCATAAACGGAGTCGGCAGCAGAGCGCCGTTTTTGACAATTCGCAATGCTCCGCCTTGTTGACATACGAAGATGCGTCCATCCGGGTGAATGGCGAATGCCGTCGGGTTTGAGAAGCCGCTCGCTATCGGCGTCGCGGTAAAACCGGTCGGCAGAGTCTGCGCATTTGCGGCCGCAGTCAGGCCTGCGAATAAGAGCGTTATTGCAAAAAGGCGTTTAAAAGAAAGTTGGAACGGCATTTTATCTCGAGTCTCCTTGTGTCAATTGAAACCGATCGAAGGCAGTCGGGTGAGGATTTTGTTAAGTATAACTAATGAGCGGCGGCCGTGTCCACAGTATTGTCAATTGTCCATTGCTGAATTGTAAATTGGTAAAAGAATATCTTTCTGCCAATTAACAATTTTCCAATTACCAATTGCCAATTAAAAAAGGCGGCCCGAAGACCGCCTTAAGGGTAAAAATGCGAGCCTCGGTTATTCCTGAGGATCGGCGATGAAGTCGGCGTCGGCCACGTTGTCGACGAGGCTGATCACGCGGCTCGGCGTGCTGAATGTGTAACGCTGCGAATTGACCGTTACGACATACGTCTCGCCGGTTGCGAGGCCTTCGAATGTGAAGTAGCCGAACGAGCCGGTTGTCACTATGCGAGGCTCGACGAGCGAGTTGCCGGTGATAACGACCCTAGCATTGCGAATGCCCTGGCCGCCGGCCGTCAGGACGCGTCCTGAAACGTAAGCCTGAGCCGCCGTCGAAGCGGTGAACTCGAGTCCCCAGCCGCCGGCGACGTTGCCGAGCGTACCGGCTGTGGCGAACGTTCCGGCGTCGGTCACAAAGAGGCTCCACGTTCCGTTGGAGTTCGTTCCGTTGAAGTTTCCGCCGAGGGTTTGTGTGCCGCTGCCGCCGACCGTGCTGCCCGGGAAGTTATACGGGCCTTGCGGTGCAGGAGCCGGGAACGGGCCAACCGTCGCCCACGAAGTCGGCTCAAAGTCGCCTGTCGTGAGCGGGCCGTTATCCGGCACGACCTGTCCGGCCGTATCGATGAAGTTCAGCGTGGCCGGGCCGCCAGGGTTGAGACCGCCGGCACCTGCCAGCAAGATGAACTGTCGATTGCCGGGACTGACCAGCAGGAATGCTACCGATTCAGGAACGGTGGCTGACAGGTCGTAAAGCGTGACGCGCATCGAGCCGATGATCGTCGGCCCATTGGACACCGTTATATTTGCCGGGTACGGGCTGGCAGGACCGCCTTGATCGATAACTATCGGCGTCTGATTCTGGAACGACGTGGCAGTGTCGTTGATCGTCAGAACGGCCGTCGTAGGCGTGCCAAGATTTAATCCGCTCAGCGAGAGAAGGACGGTCTGATCGGCCTCGATGAGACCGTCGGCGCAAAGCGTGACGTTCGCCGTCTTGGTCGTTTCGCCCGGATTGAATGTCACGTTCTGGCCCGTCACGGCAATGAAATCGACACCGGCCGTACAGGCTGTGCCGCCCGAAGCCGTACCGTTGGTGGCCGTGAACGAAACGCTGTTCGTGCCCGACGTGTTGCCTGTGCGGGTGATGGTGATACCCGCGACCTGCGACTCATCCTCGATATACGTCGACGAGCTGAATTGAATAGACGGTAATGCAGCCGTCGGTGTAAAGGTCGGTGTCGCTCCGCTGACGTTGATTAGTCCGTTCGACGTCGTATCGGGCGGATCGCCTTCGTTGAACTGGAAGGCCGGATGGAATATCTGGTTCGGGTCTGTGTAATCCACAAAGACAAGCGTCGAAGAAGTTCCCGAAGCACCGACGACGTTGAATTTAAGATTGATCAACGTGCCCGCACCGGCCAGGAACTGTGCCTGGAATGCCGAGATGATAAAGTGTCCCGGGAAAGTGACGTTGGGCGTGATCGACATAGAGCTGCTGAGTGTGCCGGCTATATCGAAACAGGCATTAGCGGTACACGCAGAGCCGCCCGCAGGCTGCAGAACAGCTGGATCATAATCGATATTAAAGTCATACGAGATGACGCTGCGGCCCGTCAGGTCTCCGACCGTGACCGGAACCGTAATGAGCGCTCCCGGCGAGACATTTTGAGTCGGCAAAGACACTGCTATTGCTCCGACCGGCGGCGTGCCGGTAGCCGTAGGCGTAGGAGTGAAAGTCGCCGTATTTGTCGGCGTCGGACTCATAGGCGTTCCGCCGACGACGGTCACGCTTCCGTTGGACGTAAGATCAGGCGGATCGCCTTCATTCCACTGGAAGGCCGGATGGAACAACTGGTTCGGGTCGGTGTAATCCACGAAGTTCAACGGTGAAACGCCGGCCCCTACTACGTTGAATCTAAGATTTAACAAAGTTCCCGCGCCGGCCAGGTTCTGCGCCTGGAATGCCGAGATAATAAAGTGACCGTCGAAGGTTGCATTCGGTGTGATCGACATCGTGCTGCTGAGCGTACCGGCCTGATCGAAACACGCATTTGCGGTACACGCAAGGCCGCCCGCCGGCTGCAGGACCGCCGGATTGTAGTCAATGTTGAAGTCGTAGGAAATAATATTGCGGCCCGTCGTGTCACTGACCGTGATCGGAACCGTAATAAGCGAGCCGACCGTAGCGTTCAGATTCGGCAGGGCAACTGTCACCGGCGGCGTGCCTGTCGCAGTCGGCGTAGCCGACGCAGGCGTACTGGTCGGGGTATTGGTCGGCGTGTTGGTGTTCGTGCGCGTTGGCGTGAACGTTGGTGTGAACGTCGGCGTTTGGCTGCCTGGTGTCGGTGTAAACGTCGGCGTGTTAGTCGACGTGTTTGTTGCCGTAAATGTCGGCGTTCCAGACGCGCCGCCGCTGACCGTAAAGCTTCCCTGTCCTATAAACGCCGGCGGGTCGCCCTCGTTCCACTGGAATGCCGGATGAAACTGCATATTCGGATCGGTGTAATCGATGAAGGTCAATGGCGTAGTTTGTCCTGCCGTGCCGACAACGGTGAATCTGAGATTGAGCAGCGTGCCCGCGCCGACCAGATTCTGTGCCTGGAATGCCGAGATTATAAAGTGCCCGTTGAAGGTTGCATTTGGCGTGATCGACATCGTGCTGCTGAGCGTGCCGGCCGCGTCGATACAGGCATTAGCGGTACACGCAAGACCGCCCGCCGGTTGAAGTACCGCCGGATTATAATCGATGTTGAAGTCGTAGGAAATAATGCTGCGGCCTGTCGTGTCGCTGACCGTGATCGGAACTGTGATCGTGGCACCCGGCGAAGCGCTCAATACAGGCAGAGCGACCGTCACAGGCGGCGTGCCTGTCGCGGTTGCCGTCGGACCGGCAGGTGTACTCGTAGCCGTTGCTGTCGGTGTCGGGCTGCCGCCGAACGCACAGTTGTAATCGGCACTCTCGAAGATCAGCGTCCATCCGCCGGCTATCGAGCCGACGTTTGTCGCCGTATCATCCACCACGAACAGGTTCCACGTGCCGTTCATGGCCGTGCCGTTCGAGCCGTAAGCGGAGGCGAAGGTCGCCGTTCCGCCCGGAGCGGGAAGCAGATATGTCGGCGGCGGAGCAGGTGCTGTGAACGTGTCCTGGCCCGGGTCAGCGCTAGGCTTGAACTCGCCGGTGACAATCGTCGCGGGAAGGTTAGCTACGCCAGCATCGGCTAATGTCAGATCGACATTTGAGATGCTGTTGGCTCCGCCCTGATCGGACACAATTTCCATTTTTTGCCCGCCCGGACCGACAAGAAGTATATCCATATTATTCGGCGAGGTGTGCGAGAGTCCGTTAAACCTGACTTTGACAATCTTGTTTCCCGACAAGCCCGAAACGACTATGGGGGCAGGATAAGGCGTCGCCGGGCCGTTTGTTGTGGCCGGCGCGCCGTTGGGGATAGTTATGGCAGCCGAGTTTGAAAACGTCGCAGGAGCCACGCTTGGCACACCAAGTCGGAAGGTTCGCGGAGTGCTGTTGGTTCCCGTCGGGTTGACGACGTTGACGAAGACCTGATGCACGCTGCCGCACGGAGCATTTGCCGGAACCGTATAGGGAACATTGTTCGTCACGGTCTGGCCGTTGGCGATGCTGCCGTAATTGACGGACGTGCCGCCGGAAATATTTACCGAAACGTTGTCAACGGTCGCGCCGGTTGTATTCGTTACCGCAACGCTTAAAAGCAGCGGCTCGCCCGGCTCGGGAAATCCGTCGTTGTCGCCCGTCGAATCGCTGACTGAGAAAGGATTCACGGAAACTGTTCCGGGAGCAAGGAAAGATTCGACTACCGTCGTTCCGTTATCTGTAGCGCCTTGTCCCATGCCGCGCATTGCGAAGCCCGTCCACGCGTCAGCTACGTCGAGAGCCGCTTCCGGTGCAAGAGAGATTGCCTGTGCAGCGGCGAGGATTGCGTCGCGCTCCTGCTGAAAATTCGGCTCTATCGGCGAGAGCTTCATGCCGTTGACGACAAGCTGAAGCATCTTTTGATTTCCCGCAACCTGGCCGAGACGCGTCATAAGCTGGGCACGGATTTCAAACAGCATAGACGCCCAAACCTCGCCGCCGTTGTGAAATTGATTACAAGTTCCGGTCCCGCCTTGCGGCGGAAATGCTCCGTCCGAGACATTACAGCCGGTATTTACGTCGCCTGCTGTTAGTGGGTTGAAAGGACGATTCTGTGGTCCGCCTGTAAATCTTATAGGGGCATAGGGCAGGCGCCGTATGCCGTAATATCCATTACCGGAGCCGATGCCAAATACGTTGAACGTATCATAAGCGCCGGTTGTATAAATGCCGTTGATAGGATCGGTCGGCTCGGATAGCAGGCAGCTTCCGACAAAATCCGACCAGCCTTCACCCATATTGCGAGGACGTTGAGTGGTAAGGCCGGTTCCGTTACCTATCAAGCGATTTGAAAGCCCGTGAGTAAATTCGTGCAAGACAACATCTCCGTCGAGATCGCCATCGCGGTTGACAGGCGTGTTAGTAAAAATATACATCTGCATTCTTCCGCGGCCGCCGTCGGCGGGGGTTGAAAAGTTTGCGTTGTTCGTGCCGCTCGAGTCTTGTGCCTCGGCGGTAACTCTGTCGAATTCATTGCCGCCGCGTCCAAAATTATTGTTCTGGAAGTTTCGTGCCTGCTCGTTAAAGCCGAGCAGATACAAAGCATCATGATAGCGGTTATTGAGATAGAAAAGATGTGTTGACGTGCCGTTACGCAAAACTGCATTCGTTGGCGCGTCTCCGGGAGCCGGATTTCCGGGCGGCGGATTGTAATCAAAACTGAATACGCGGTTGGTTCCCGCGACCGGCGCATCAACGCCGTTAAAACCGTCTATGTCGAGGCCTGCCTCGACGGCGTTGCCGTCCGTGTGGCCGTTCGCTCCGTTCGTGTTGTCCGTTATCCAGCCCAGATTATTGAACGACAGCGGGCCTTCGTTGCCGACAAGCGTGACGTTCGTGCGGTTTTGAAAAATTCCCTGGATGCCGAGGGTCGGATCGAGAGGCCCGGGCGTGATTGGCTGCGGGCTGTCGAGCGAGCTGGTCAAGCTCGTTGTGTTTGCATAAACATTATATGTCGCGCTCTGTGTTTGGTCTTCTGAGATATTCTTGCGCCAGAGCATAGTGCCGGTATGAGCATCGACGATGACGTAATAAGCGTTTGTCGGTTTCCAGATAAGAACACGCCATGCAGGAACCGCAATGCCGGGCTCGGTCGGGAAATACATTTTCTCCGCAGTGATGTCAAAATCGCCGCCATTGCCGAATCGTATTTTTGAATCTGTTGAAGCCGACTCATTCGGAAGGGCATCGGTCGTTTTCAGCCGATAATTCGCAAGTGGCGCGGCAAAGCGCACCGCATCGACGGGGTCGCCAAAGTTTGTTGAAACTCTTTCGTAATCGAGGCCCGGCGCGAGGTTGTTGATCACGCGGATCAACTCGCCCAGTCGCGTGAAGCCGGCTCTTACGCCGCCACGGAAAACGGGCACGCCGTGGATGAATTGCTCAAGCTCGACAAACGAAAGATTGCCGTCAGGATTCGTATAGTCGGCAAAGACGTGGAGGCCGTCTATCTGCCCGCGGCTTGCCCCGACGAGAGAATTGTTTTGCTTTAAGAAGTTAATGAGAAAGTCGGCATGTTTTCTGTCCGCCGTCCGGGCTGGAGCAGTCAAAAATGCTCTTCCCTGTGTCGCGTCGGGAGCGATCACTTCCGGGATGCGAAGGTCCATGTTGTAATCGACCTTAAGGGTCGGAACGCGGTCTCTCAATTCGTTCTCGCCCTGGACGAATGCGTCGCGCACGTCCGCTACGGCGGATGCATTCCTTCCGGCTGCCTCGCGATAGGCGGCGAGAATATCCTGAATGGCGCCTTCCTCCTGCATGCGTATGTCGTAGTTTGGAAAAGCCTCTTCCTGGCTCACCGTTTTCTGGACAAGGCCGCTGGTGCGTCCGCTCGCAGCCTTTGAACCATAGTAAAAGGGAACGACGATGATGGCCGTCACCAAACCCAACACAAACAAACACAAAAGAAGACTCCGCCGAGCTTCCGCCTTTGATCGCTTAAACATGCTACAACTCCTCCAGGATAATAAACTTTAGTAAAATTCCGATTGAGATTTTGCCGTCAAATAAAAAAACAGCCAAATCCAAAACTCCCGCTGATACAACCCTAAACAAGCGCCGGACTCTTCCCCAATACGTTGGCACCAGGTGATCAACGAAAATTCAAAAGAGGCAAGTTAGAAATTAACAGTATTCTGATGTTTTTTATAACAGTTTTTAGCTCGCCGCGCAAGCCCGCGCGTTAGTATGGGCGGATACACTCAAAGTTAGCAACGCGCGGGCTTGCGCAAAAAAAGGCGGCCCGAAGACCGCCTTGAGGTAATGATGCGCTCCTCAGTCTAGCCTTAAGGATCGGCGACGAAGTCTGCATTACTCACGTTTTCGATGAGACTGATGACGTGGCTCGGCTTTTTAAACGTGTAGCGTCTTGAAATGACCGTTACAACATACGTCTCGCCCGGTGTGAGGTTTTCAAAAGAGAAAGTGCCGAGCGCTCCCGTTGTGACAACGATATTCTCAGTGAGCGAATTGCCCGAGATCACGACCCTCGCATTGGTAATGCCCTGCCCCTCCGAGGTCGTCACGCGGCCTGAAATGGCCGTCGGGTTGACGCAGATGCTTCCGTTCGTCGCTATGGACGGCGGATCGCCTTCGTTGAAGGTAAATCCCGGATGGAATTGCTGGTTCGGATCGGTGTAATCAATAAAGACCACCGGGCTCGACTGGGGTGCCGTCCCGACGACGTTGAACCTAAGATTTATCAACGTGCCCGAACCCGAGATCGCATTACCCTGGAATGCCGATATGATCAGATGTCCGGGGAAGTTCGCATTTGGTGTGATCGACATAGTGCTGCTCAACGTTCCGGCGGCATCAAAGGGCGGCGATGCCGGCGTCACTATAGCAGGATTAAAGTCGACGTTCAGATCATACGAGATAACAGCCTGACCAACCGTTATAGGGCTGACCGTGATCGGAATAAGAACAACCGAGCCGTTTGTCCCGCAGACATTGCCCTGCGTGACCGAGATGACGCCCGGGCTGGGTGAAGGAGCAGCTGTCGGCGTATTAGTCGCCGTAGAGGTATTCGTCGCGGCAGGCGTCGGCGTGAACGTGTTCGTCGCGGACGGCGTCGGCGTGAATGTGTTCGTCGCAGTCGCCGTCGCAGTTGGCGTGAACGTATTCGTCGAGGAAGGCGTCGGCGTAAACGTATTCGTCGCGGTCCCCGTCGGTATTAACGTATTCGTTGCGGACGGCGTCGGCGTGAATGTGTTCGTCGCCGTTGCCGTTGGCGTGAACGTATTCGTCGCAGTTGACGTCGGCGTGAACGTATTCGTCGCAGACGGCGTCGGTGTAAACGTGTTCGTCGCAGTCGACGTCGGAGTTGACGTATTTGTCGCGGTCGGCGTAAACGTGTTAGCAGCAGTCGGCGTCGCTGTGTTCGACGCGGTTGGTGTTCCCGCGCCGTTGACGCATATGCTTCCGTTCGTCGTTACCGACGGCGGAACGCCTTCATTAAAAACAAATCCCGGATGGAACTGCATGTTCGGATCGGTGTAATCCATGAATACAACCGGGGCCGTCTGGCCGGGCGTGGCGCCGGCGTTGATAGTGAACCTCAGATTCAACAGTGTCCCTGCTCCGACAAGCGCATTGCCCTGGAATGCCGAGATGATCAGATGTCCGGGGAATGCCGCATTTGGCGTGATCGACATAGTGCTGCTCAATGTTCCCGCCTGATCAAACGGCGGTGAAGCAGGCGTCACTAACGAGGGATTAAAGTCGACGTTCAGATCATACGAAATAACACCCAAACCGGTTAAATCGCTGACTGTGATCGGGAGAACAACAGTCGAGCCGGGTGTCCCGCACACGTTACCAAGCGAGACAGTGACAGCACCCGGGCTGGGGCTGGCTGAAGGAGCCGCAGTCGCCGTGTTCGTCGAGGATGGCGTAAACGCAGTTGTCGCCGTTGCCGTTGGCGTGTTCGTCGCGCTTGCCGTTGCTGCCGGCGTGGATGTGTTCGTCGCCGTTGCGGTGGAAGTATTCGTCGCAGTCGGCGTCGACGTGTTTGTTGCCGTATTCGCCGGAGTCGGCGTGAACGTATTCGTCGCAGTCGCCGATGGCGTGAAAGTATTCGTTGCGGACGGCGTCGGCGTGAACGTATTTGTCGCAGTCGCTGTTGCCGTATTCGTCGGTGTGGAAGTATTTGTCGTAGTAGAAGTCGGCGTAGATGTATTGGTCGCCGTTGCCGTTGCCGTATTCGTCGGTATCATCGTCGGCGTAGTCATCGGTGTGTTCGTCGCCGTTGGTGTATTTGCCGGTGATCCCGTAGCCGTTGGCGTGCTAGTCGGAGTTGCGGTTGAACAGCCCGCGAGCGACAAAGCGAGACCGTCTATTTCGCCCGAGATTCTCTCGATAATCGTCGCGGCTCCTGTAGCCAGGTTGATACGGTAGAGACGCCACGCCCCGCCTACGTTCAAAATTGCGTAAGCATTATTGGTGCCCTGCTGAATGTCAAAACCACCAATGCTTCCGGGATTTACGCCCAGAGAACCGATAGTCGTCAATTGGCCGCCGTTTGGCGACGGCATTCCGGCCACGCCGCCGATGCGGACGAGGACATTCAGGTTCGTATCGATGCCGAACAGAGTCGTCGATGAAGCACCGGCAACGTTATTAGTATAAGCGACATGCACGACGTTCGGATTAGCTCCAAAATTCGGATCGCCCGCTGCATAGGCAAGATTTGTGTCGGTGCCGGCCAGGGTGCCGTCGTTGGGATTATACCTCAAACTAATATCCGCGTCGCTGACCTCGCGAATGCGGTCGGGAACAGGATTGAAATCAAATCCGAAAGAGTCCCCCGCAGGATGAGCCACAATGCCGCCAACCGAGGTCACGGCGCCGGTCGTTGTATTTATTGTCACGACGCGGTCCATCGATCCACTCGAGGCCGTTGCATATAGCTGGCCGTTAGCAGGGCGAAAATCGATTCCCAGCAGTCTTTCTCCGGCATTCAGGCCGGTTAACGGAATATCCGAAATTACATCGGCATCTGTGAGGTCGAAACGAATCAGATGTTGGTTGTCAGCATTATAAGCGAATGCCGTATCACAATTTGCGGTGGGCGTTGCTGTTGCCGTCGCTGTCGGCGTCGGCGTGTTGGTATTCGTGGCCGTATTTGTCGGCGTCGCGGTATTCGTAGCCGTCGCAGTTGGTGTCGGCGTACCGGTGTTTGCGACAAGTGTCGCCGCCTGTAGAGTGACGTTGGCGAATTGATTGAATCTCTGGATGGTAGTGAATCTGATCCTGAGAGTTTGTCCGGCCGAAGCTGCACTATAGTTGAGCGTGTAAACTCCGTTGGTTGTGCCGGATGAATTTCCAAACGTCGTATCGACGTAGGTCGGGGAACTGCCGTCGCTCAAGGTCGCTTGGAACCTGGCTCGCGCTCTGAACACGCCGACATAAACCCTTAATGTCCGCGGAGTCGTATCGGCAGATGCCGTTATCTCGAACCCGTTGTTAAGCCCTAAGACATAAACACCTGTCGGCGTGTTAGCAGCGGCAGTCGGCGTTCCGTCATTCCAAAGATAGGAAACGGAATTCAAAAACCGCAAGGGAGGTTGACTCCCTAAAACGCTGTAGTTGCTGATCTGTTGGGGGGCGATGTTTTTGCGATTGAAACTCGAAGCGTCATTCAATCCCCAATGCGCCCAGTCGTCCGTTCCCTGCGCCGTCAGGTTGACCGTGTTCGGCGTCAGTGCCCGGCTGCCTGTAAGCGATGCATCGGGAATCACGACAGGTTTATCGGGATTAAACACAGACAATGCCGGTTGTAGATCAAAGATCTTCAGCCAGGTATCGCCCTGAGTTGAACTAAAAAGATTAAATCCAGTAGCATTGGCGCGAGTGGAGTCGGAGAACAATAACGATGCTCCGATGGCGACCATTAATACCACCAATAAAGTGCGGATAAGGAATGAGCGTGATGCTCCACTGTCTCTAGACATACGAATTTGCCCCTTCACGTTTTGTAGTTTTGATTATTGTTTCCGATCAACTATTGCTTCTATCGTTTTCTATCGTTTTCTAAAGCAAAGCATTTGATACCACCACTGTTCGAGCCATTTCCAACTCTACGACACGTTCTTTCGAACCCGCTAAGATAATTTGCAATGTAAAGCTAACACGAAGAATGGTAGCGCAATGTACTGCGGAATACAAACGAGGAGAAAAATTGAAAAAACACGAACAGGCTGTTCGCCTGTTCGTGCTGATGATGCCCGCAATGATTTAAATGCGGGGCTATATATTTCCGATCTTTATTCCTGAGGATCGGCGATGAAGTCCGCATCGGTTATATTTTCGATGAGGCTGATGACGCGGCTCGGTTTGCCGAACGTGTAACGCCTTGAATTGACCGTCACGACATATGTCTGGCCGGTTGCAAGTCCGTCGAACGTGAAGTATCCGAACGAGCCGGTTGTCGCGACGATCGGTTCGGCGAGCGTGCCGCCCGTGATGATGACCTTGGCATTGCGTATGCCGAGGCCGTCAGCCGTCGTGACGCGTCCGGAAACGGAAGCATTCGCCGCCGTCGAAGACAGGAACTCTAATCCCCATCCGCCGTTTGCGCAGGCAGTGATCGCGGTGAGCGTTCCGGCGTCGTCGCGCATGTAGAGGCTCCATGTGCCGTTCGAGTTCGTCGTGCCGAAGTTGCCGAGCAGCGTCTGCGTTCCCGTACCGCCGATGGTGCTGCCGGGCTCGTTATACGGAGCCGGCGGTGCCGGTGCCGGGAAGCTCGTCTGTCCGGGCTCCCACGTGGTCGGCTCGAATATTCCGGTCGTCAGCGGCCCTGCATTAGGCAGAACCTGTCCAGCCGTATCCGAGAAAGTCAGCGTGACCGGCGTGTCGAGAATAGCTGCTCCTCCGGCGTCTGCCATGAGGATGAACTCTTGTCCGCCGGGGCCGACAAGCAGGAAGTCCGTGCTGTCAGGCACCGTGGCAGTAATGTCATACAGCGTCACGCGCATCGATCCGATCGACGCAGGGCCGCCGGAGACGGGGATCGTCGATGGATAGGGCGCTCCCGGGCCGCCAAACGTCGTGCAGATGGCCGTTCCGTTGCGGATTGCATTTGCCGTGTCGTTGATGCTCAACACTGCCGTGCCGGGCGAGCCTACGTTTACGCCCGTTAAGGTGAGGTTGACCGTCTGAGCAGGCTCGCCAAGCGTATCGCCGCAGATCTGAACATTTACAGTCCTCGACGTTTCGCCCGGAGCGAAGACAACTACCGATGCGACGCTGATGTAATCAACACCCGACGTGCACGCCGTACCCCCGGTCGCCGTGCCGTTCGACGTTGCAAAGTTGACCGTCGACCCGATCGTCGTATTGCCCGCGCGGCTGATCGTTATCACAGCCGTCTGCGATTCATCCTCGGTGTAAGTCGCCGAGCTGAACTGGACAAGCGGCGTTGATGAAGGCGCCGGCGATGGGGTCGAACTAAATATAGGAGTATTCGTCGGCGTGTTGGTCGGCGTGTTGGTCGCCGTGTTGGTCGGAGTTGCCGTGCCGCCGCAGGCTGTTGTTGTGATACGGATCGTCCAGCCTCCGCTGATCGAGCCGAGGTCGATGCCGAGGTCGTCTCTGACATAGAGTGACCATGTGCCGTTCGGG
>JBJXHF010000006.1:0-78792 GCA_046160805.1 Pyrinomonadaceae bacterium | reverse complement strand
CCGCAGGCTGCCCTTGTCGCCTCGCCGCTCGCTCGAATTAGTAGCCACTAATTCTCATCTTACCGATACCTCATCAAACTAATTTGATGAGGGCGAGACGAGGCGACTTCGCTTTTGCCCGACAACTGTCTGGCAAACCGGAAAAGCTAAACCAGCTTTTCCGGCCGCTTCGGGTTTCGGTTCGCTCTACCGCTTCCTCAACCTGCGACAAGGGCAGCCTGCGCTAACATTGACCACTTGCTTAGGCAAGGGCGGGTAAGAAACTTGTGCTTGGTAAGAAAACCCGAAGCGGCCATTTAATTAGAACTACATCCCGTCGCCAATACGTTACCAAAAGTTGACCAGAAGAAAATAGAATTGAATAGTTGAAACCCTTCACACACGACGTAAGTTGTTGATTTATTTGAAAAAATCCAACTATCCAATTGTTTTTGAAACGTATTGTCAACGGATTCATAACCCCGAGGTCGAGTGTTCAAGTCACTCTCCAGCCACCATATCAACTCGTCAGACGCCGGTAAATATTCGGCATTCGTTCAGGCAGGCTCAGCACATCGTCGATGATCGTATAGCCGACGTCGCCGTAGAGGTCGCGGAGCTCGCTTTCGGATTCCCGGTCGATGGTGATGCAGAAGGGCGTGACGCCTGTGGTTTTGGCTTCGGTCAGGGCTTCGCGGACGTCTTCGCGGGCGTAGCGTGCGTCGCCGTAATCGTGATCGTATGGGCGGCCGTCGGTCAGGATTATCAGAAGCTTTGTTCGCGCTTCCTGCTTTAGCAATTTGGCCGATGCGTGACGGATCGCCGCTCCAAGACGCGTGTTGTTTTGAAACGTGATGCCGCCGATACGACGCTCGACCGCTTCGGAATATTTCTCTCCGAAATCCTTTACGACGTAGAATTTCACATTGCGGCGGCCTTCGCTTGTAAAGCCGCTTATCGAATACACGTCGCCGACGGCTTCCAGAGCTTCGCTCATTAATACCAGACCTTCTTTTTCGATCTCGATGATCCGCCGGCCCGGATGCGTGTATGGCTGGAGCGGATTTCGCGTGATCGTTCGCGCCGTCGATGAAGACTGATCAAGAAGTATCGACACGGCCACATCGCGCTGTTTTCTAAGACGTTTTGTATAGATATTTTCCGATTGCTGGCCGTCGGCGCGGCGGTCAACTACAAAATCGACGAGCGCATTGAGGTCGTAATCTTCGCCGTCAAGCTCGCGGTTGATCCGCGTCAGGTTTTCAGGTTTCATCAGTTGAAACTGATGCCTGATCGACGAAATCACGCCGCGGTAACGCGAGCGGGCTAACTCAACAAAGTTGCGGTCGCCTTGCTTGACTTTTTTTTCGATCACGCGGCTCCAGCCGACGCGGTAATCGTTCAGTTCGCGGTCCCATTCGTCATAGGCGAATGCAATGTCGTCCGGTTCGAGCGCCTGTTCGGGCATTTCATTTTGCGACCAGGCCTCGGCGCCCTGCAGGTCGTCCGGCTCGCCTTCATCATCGAGGCTGTTCCAGGCATTAAAAAGATCGCGGATATCCAAAGTCTCTTTTTGCTGCTCGCGTTTGACCTTGTCTTCCGTCACGGCTTCGGCGGCATTTTTATCGTCGTAGGCAAACTCACTTTTTTCTTCGTTATTATCCGAGTCGGCTTCCTGCGTCTGCTCGGGAGAAATATTTTGGAACAAGTTATACACACGACTCGTCGCCATCAACGAATCGGCAACCGACGAAGATTTCAGATTTTGGATTTCAGATTTCAAATTTGTTCGGAAGTAGGATTCGAGAACGGCTTCGATTTCGGAAACGACCGGACCGTAGAATTGCCGTGCGTCGTCAGTCGCGCCTCCGCAGAGCGTAATTTGAAACAAAAGCTCGAACGGCACTTTATGGATCGGGAGATCAAAAATGTATGGGCGATTCGATCTCAGGAAAGACTGCATCAGATCAAGATCTTTGACCAGGCCGCGATAGGTTTGTCTCAATCTGGCATCGATGCGGGCATTTTCCATTGTGCCGAATATCTTGCCGGCAAGTCGCGGTTCGGGAAAAGTTCTCAGCACGGCTTTGTAGTCGGAATCTGCGGGCAAGTCCGGAATTCGGTCGCTACCGCTCCCGGTTCTGACTTCCATGTAAAGAACAGACAAATCAACATAGGCGGCTCTCAATTCATTTGTGTCGCGGTCGAATGTGCCGAATTCGATCTGCCCAGCGCCGTGAGCGGCCAACACCTTGTAGAGCCGAAAATCCATTTCTTCATCGTCAAATTCGGCAACAGACGAAGGCAGATAAATCGTCTTGCCGTCGCCGATGCGCGATTCCTTCGGCATCGCGGAGAGCGGCCCGATCTCGACCTCTTTGCCGGTTAGAGCTTCAACATACATTCGCAAAATGCCTTGTATCCGTTCGAGCGGCAGACCCAAACGTGTTTTTTGCAGGCGCTCGTTTGAGGCGCGGGTTTCGAGTGCGAAATAGCTGCGTCTGGATTTTGTTGATTCGTTTTCGCGCTCGGCCAAGCCGTTCTCTATCCATTCCTCGAACTGTTCGATCGACACTTTTTTGAGTGCCACAGAGCTTGATTTGAATGCGGCAAGAGCGCTTTCGGCGTCGGCGTCGGCGATTCTTCCGATCAGTTGCAGGACGCGGCGAATGTCTAGAGATTTCTGTTTTCTGAATGATGCAAAACCTTTCGGCGTCGCCCGCAGAAACGAGATCAGCACCGCGTTACCATGACCGGCAATAGCCCGGGCGAGTTTGCACAAATCGTCAAACGCGCCTTCGGTTGTAGACAAGACGTCGCTTCCCGACGAGACAAAATGGAGCGTAACACTGCCGCCGAACTCAAGAAATTCACCGGCACGCTGCATTAACAGCACAGCATTTTTATCGGTTAATTTTGCAAGTGATTCGGGCAGATGTGCCCAGAGGTCGGCGGTCATTCCGCCAGTTCGGTTTGCAAATTGTGACGCAAGCGACAAAACCGAATCGGCAACCGTTCTTTTTTCCTTGCCAAAGCGGGCAAGTGCAGCGGCAACCGCAGACGTATGCTCAAGAAACTCGGCGCTGTGTTTTGCCGAGCGCTGTGCAATCTCAACGGCAAGCATCAACATATCGGCGAGCAGCTTTTCGTCCTTGATCTCAACTGCGATTTTCGGAACGAGATGAAACGTGTCAAGTGCAATGGAACTTGATAGAACAAGCTGTCGCGTGCATATCTGGAAAATGGCCGCACGCGTGTCTTCAGGAACAGATTTCAGTTCGCCGACACCGCTCGCGAAAAACTTTACGGCCGTGTCGGCGCTACCCATGGCGAGCCGTCTGCCAAATTCGCCCCATTGACGCAGATCATCTGCCGCAAGGAGCTTTGCAGCCTTTGGAACAGCCTCGACAAACTCACGGCTGACACGCAAAGACACACCAGCTAAAGCCGCGCTTGTTTCCAGCGCCGCGCGTTTCTTATCGGCCGGCAATCGCCCCAATCGGCGTGCCAAACCAGTCAGCTTCGTTTTCCTTTCCGCCACGGATCAATTTTAATTGAAAAGTCATCAACCATGAAACAAAACAAAAGACGGAGGCAGGTCAGTATGAAGATCTTCGTCCCTGTCCCAACTGTCCCAACTGTCCCATTTGTCCCAAACTGTCCCAAACTGTCCCAAACTTGAGTGCGTCGTTATCAAGTTTCTGAATTGAGAGTTGAAAATAACAAATAGAGAATTTTGTGAAGCACATCGTAATCTATTGTCTGTTTTCAATTTCATTACCATATCGTTCCAAACGTTCCAACCGTTCAATTCGTTTCACCTGTTCCACATCGTTCCAAACTTGAGTGAGCTGTTATCAACTTTGACTTTTTTGTACGTTTAATTTCAAAGATCAAAAATCGCCTAAATTCAACGATCCCGCATCATGCTGGCATAAGGGCGAGCAAATTGAAATACCAACTTTCCGAATATAACGCAACTTTCCGAATACGACGTAACTTTCCGAATATGACGTAACTTTCCGACTGTCGCAGACACCGCAGGCGAACCAACTGGCCGCCCGCATGACGCAGGCGGTTCTAACAGGACACAGCTTTTTGAATATGACACGAGTTTTGCGAGCGGCAAATCGCTTCGTTACTTTACAACTCCGCGTTTAGAACTATCGATAAACTCCAACAGCAGATCAACCTCTTTGCAATTTGTTATTTCTTCGCGAATCTTTCCGACAGCCTGCGATGTGTTCAATTTGGCCGAGAGTAGCAAATGAAAGGCGTGGTTGAGTTTTTCGATTGTTTCTTTTGAATAACCGCGACGTTTTACGCCGAGGCGGTTGAGGCCGTAGCATTTGGCGTGATTTCCCTGAATTATGGCAAAGGGCATCGCGTCTTTGACGACAACCGAATAGCCGCCGATGAACGCTTCGTAACCGATGCGGCAGTATTGGTGGACGCCGGAATAGGCACCGACGCTGGCTTTATTTGCGATCTCAACGTGTCCGGCGAGTGTGGCGGCGTTTGCCATGATGATCTCGTTTCCGAGTCGGCAATCGTGGGCAATATGCGTCTGTGCCATCAGAAGGTTGTCGTCGCCGATTATGGTAAGAGCGCCGCCGCCGACTGTGCCGCGATGAATCGTCACGAACTCGCGAATTTGATTGCGTTTGCCGATCTCGGTCGCGGTCGGTTCGCCGCCGTATTTTAAATCTTGAGGAGCAAGGCCGATCGAGACAAACGGAAATACATGAGTGTCGTCGCCGATCGAGGTTTTACCGTCAACGACCACGTGGGAATCGAGACGAACTCGCTCGCCGAGCGTTACCTCATCGCCGACCGCGCAGAAAGGTCCGATTGAGCAATCGGAACCTATATTTGCCTTCGAACTGACAATGGCGGTTTCGTGAATAAACGGGGACATAGGAAAGTTATTGATTGTCCCTTTGGCTTAGGTTTACATCATTCGGGTTTTCATCCGCAAAAGTTACCTTTTGAGGTTTTTTGGAATCGCGAATTATCAACCAAGTAAAGATCGCCGCAACCGGCAGGGCGAGAATAAGCCCGAGTACTGCACCGCCGACAGTCGAGGCGAGGAGGCCGAAAATCCCAAACTTAATATTCTTTTTTAAAATGCCCGTAAAAAGCGGCACGAGGCCGAGCATCAGCCCGAGCGCTCCGCTAAGCACTATCCATTGCATTGGGGTCAAATTAGTTAGATCCATAGAATCATTCCTGCGTATCACTCCGATTGGCAATTATGCACATGATCTCGGCTTCTGCCGAAACCTGTCCGTCAACCGACGCGACGCCTCGCATTTTTTGCACTTTGCTGCCGACGCGAAGGGCGGTCACTTCGAGCATGAGCGTGTCACCGGGCACTACTGGCCGACGAAATTTTGCGGAATCGATCGCGCTAAAAAAAGGAATCTTGTTTTCGCGATCCTCAAATTCACGAAGAACAAGAATGGCTCCAAGCTGCGCCAGTGCCTCGATCTGCAGAACGCCGGGCATTACAGGCGCACCCGGAAAATGGCCGGCAAAAAAAGGCTCATTGATCGTGACCTGTTTGACGCCGACGATGCGCTTTAGCGGCTCAAGCTCGATCACCTTGTCCACAAGCAGGAACGGATGCCTGTGCGGCAGAATCTTTTGAATTTCAATCGAATCGAGCAAAGTCATAAAAACGTCTGATTAGACAACATATAAAGCAAAAGCCGGCAAAACGCAATTTCACCGGCTGTTGGTAAATTAAAGGGATCGAACCAATTACAAACTATTTCGGTGCCGCGGTCGTCGCGGTCGTTGCGGGACGAGCATTGTAAAAAGTGATGAAATCCTTTGTTACGTCGATCTTATCATCGCCAATCGCGAGCACAAGTCCTTGGTTGTCCTTCGCAAGATCAATTATCAGGGTGTAGCCTTTTTGCCTGGCATAATCGTTAACGACCTTGAGGATATCCTGCATGATCGGACTCATTATGGCCTGCTGCCGCCTTTCGTAGCGAGCCTTGGCATCTTCCTGCTTAAATTTAATGTCGCGCTGGAGTTTTTCGCCTTCCTCGATCTTGGCCTGAACGGTTTTATTTTCGATCGGGACTGCTCCACCGGCCGCCTGTTCCTGGAATGTTCGAATTTCCTTCGACAAGGTGGTCAGTCTCGTGTTCATCGTTTCCAATTCCAATTGCGCGGGTGCGAATTCGGCATTGAGGCTCTTGACTGCATTAACATATTTGATGATGCCGACCTTTTCGTCACCAAAGGCATACGTGTCGATCACGCCGATCTTCACCGGACCGGGTGTCTGAGCGGGAGGCGTCTGAGCAAAGGCCGATACAGCGAACACAGCCCAAAATGCGAGGCTGGCAATAAATAAACCCATTCTTTTCATTGTTGTGTAAAACTCCTTAAAACTTTATGGTCGCAAGCGAACCTATCTATTGTTGGAACCTTTTTGTGCAAAATCTGTTGCTTGGTGATTCAAAAAATAGCAATGTTAATTAAAAGGCCCGTCAAAGTCAATAGCCGTTTTGAGTCCCGGCTTTAGCCGGCTAAAGCCGGGACTCAAAACTAAAATGTCCGTCCGACTGTAAACTTGAAGCCGGAACGTTTTCCGGGTAGGAATATGCCGGGCAATTGCTCGGTAAACCCAATATTTGCATTCGGGTTGTAATAGTAAAAAATGCGAAACGGCACATTAACAACCGGAACCTGGACACGCAGTTCAACGCCTAGACTCGCCTTGTAGTCTTTTAGACGGCTGAAGGCGGCGTCATCGACCCTTAGAATCGAATTCTGCTGCACATCGCCCCGCAGGAAAAGCTGCTGCACTTGCGGCGAGAGAGCTGTCGGACAGCCGAAGCGGTTGCCGCGGCAAAATTCGTTTATAAAATCCGTTTTAGTCATCACGCGGCCGCGATAATACAGTATGCTGCCAAAGCTGCTCTCCAGTACCGGCGTGTTGATCAATCCCAAAGCCGTCAATCGTCCTGCCCCTATAAACCTTTCATCGGGCAGAAATTCGCTGTTGATAATTTGCGAGCCTTTATTGCGAAGATTAAATACCGAACCGACATCCGCAAACAGAGCCATCGTCGCCGGGCCGAATATAGGCAGGCGATATTCGACATTA
Source organism: Pyrinomonadaceae bacterium (assembly GCA_046160805.1). Lineage (GTDB taxonomy): Bacteria > Acidobacteriota > Blastocatellia > Pyrinomonadales > Pyrinomonadaceae > OLB17. Next base: position 71,687 of record JBJXHF010000006.1, on the reverse strand, counting down.
CCCAAAAGCTGCGTATCGCCACCGATAAATCGGAAGTTGCGCGAGAACAAAGCCGGATTTGCGCCGCTGATGCCCGTAAGCTGACCGATCGAGATCAGCTCGTCACGCGTTCGAGTATCGAGGCCTGTGTCGGTGTTCGGAGTTCCAGATGGGTTTGTTGCGACGACGACGTTTTGACTGGTTACATACGTATCAAAAGGCGAGACAGGTCCGATCGAGCGCGAATCATACCCGCGAATGTCATTTTCGCTGCCGAGAAAAAACCGCGAGTAAGCGGGCACGCCGCCGATGAAACCTATCGAGTTTGCATTTCGAATCTTTTCGGTGATAGACCACGACTGTATCGTGCCCGCCTGAATCCTGAAAGCAAGTATCTCAGGGTTTTTCGATCTCTTTTTCCTGACCGGGATAAAGTGCGAGTAGGAAAGTGACGGCTGGTAAGTTCGCACCGAGCCGCCCAGTCCTGCAAAGCCCAGCGAGATGGAAAGCTGCTTTCCGCCAATAGTGTCAATGCCGTTTTTGGCCGGCTGCCGCGTGTCGTAAACGAACGAACCGGTGATCTGGCTCGTGATGATATTCGGCTGGCGGTAAAGGACAGGTATTCTCGCCGCCGGATCGGCCGACTGATTTATCTCAGGGTCGGCGATGCTCGTCGCTGATAATTGATATGTCAGCCCGATGCGTGAAAACTGCGTGAATCTGCGCTTTTTGAAAAAGATCTCGGACAACGGAGCGGTCGCAAAAATATTTCCTCCGTACGTTGTTTGCGTAAACAAAGCGCTCTCGTCGGTTTGCACAGTTCCGAAAGGATCAAACAGCGCGTTTAAAACCTCCCTGTTTTGCGTCAGAAACGTGCCTTCGCCAAAGAATTTGTACCGACTGCCAAAGACCGAGAATCCGACCGAGATCGGACGGTCGCGAAAATACGGCTCCTGATAGGTGAATTGCAAACTCTGCTGACGGTTTCCGGCTCCTAAATTAAGCGACAGCACTTCGCCGCGTCCGGCCAGGTTGTTTGTCGAATATTCGAGGCCGAAAAATGAGCCGCCGATACCCGAAAGACCGCCGTTGAATGAGATCTGCTGGCGGCCTTTTTCCTTGACCTTTACTTCCAGATCGACGTCGCCTTTTTCCTCGTCGGTTCTGAAAACGACGTCCTGATCCTTATCGAGCGGATCGAAATACTGCGTCTGATTAAGGCGGGCTATCGAGATCTCGAGAAAATTCTGATTGTAGATGTCGCCCTCGTTCAGCAAAAACTCGCGCCGCATCACCTTGTCGCGCGTAAACGTGTTGCCGCTGAATTCAAGCCGCCGAAGCGTGAACTGCCTGCCTTCGTCGATAGTGATCGTGATATCGACAATGCCCTCGTCCGGTTTGGCCGGATTGTCATTGAACACAGGCTCGAATTCCGCGTTGTATTGGAGAAATCCCGACGAGCCATAAACCTTTTTGAGGTCTTCGTAAACCGCGTCCTGCAGACGCTTGCCGTCGGCGATCTCGCCCTTTTGCAGACCGACATAGCCGAGGATTTGCTGTTCGGAAAAGATCGAATTCCCCTCGACCTTCAACTCGCCGACGCGAAAGATTTTTCCTTCGCTGACCGGAATTATTATTTTCAGAGTGTCGTCTTTCGAGGTAATGGCGGGTAACGGCAGGCTGCCGATTATTGGCGGGCCGGTGCGTTTGTAACCAAGCCCGACGACCTCAGGCTCGCCGATGCGTGCTTGGAAATAACCCTTCGAAAACATGTAAGATCGGACGTTTTTCTGCAGGTCGTATTGCAGTTTTCTGAGATCGAGAATGTCCTCGCCCTTAAAGCGTGAGATCAACCCGGTTTCCTTAACCAGAAGAAGCGCGCCGCGTAGCTCGCCGTCCTTAAAACGCTTATTGCCTTCAAAGTCAATCTGGACTATGCGCGAGCGGTTGCCCTGGTCGATGTCGAATGTCAGGGCTACCGAAGTGGCCGAAATTTCCTCCGCCTTGAAGTCTATCTTTGCGTTCGGGTAGCCTTTTGACGCAAGCATTTCACGCAGCGTTCTTCTGGCCGCGTTTGTTTTTACCGGGTCAAAAACTGCCTCCTTTGAGATGCCCACACGCTTTTCGCGAAACTCTTTGAGGATGTCCGCTTCGGTGAGTGCCTTTGCGCCTTTGAACACCAGGTCGCGAATGATCGGCAATTCCTTTACTTCAAAGATAATGTTGACGCCGCCCTGAACTCCGTCCTCAGCCAAAACGCGCGTTGCGGCTTTATCAAAAAAGGTCAAAGAGAGCAGTTCCTTGAGATCGCGCTCGATCGCCGCAGGATCGTAAACGTCGCCGGCCCGCGTCTTGATGTAGTAAAGAAGATCTTCGTCGCGAAGACGACGATTGCCCTGAATATCAACGCTTTCGACAACCTGCTGCTGGGCGAGGGCCGAATCCGGTAGAGCCAGAAATGCCAAAGCCAACAAAACAAATCCGACCACGCGTGCGATATGCATAAAAACGTATTTTCCTAAGCGGGTAACCTGATATAGAGCAAAAAACAATAAGCCAACAAAAACGGCAGTTTCAACGTCAATTTTGCTTGCCTTTAAGATTCTGGCAACCCGTTAAGAGTTGCCTCTTTTACCCTGTCCATCAAACTTCCAGATTATACAGGCTAGCCGCGAAAATAAAAAAGGCGGGAGTGATTCACCGGTCATTTCGGCAGGCTTTCGACGCGGCGGTTGACCTCTTCCCAATTCACATTCGTCATAAATGCATCGACATATTTTGCCGCCGCGGCGCCGTAATCCATATGATAAGCGTGCTCATACATATCCAGAACAAGCAGCGGAATGCTGAACGGCGGGCTCACCGTATGATCCAGAGACCAGTAATTGTGGACTTCTTTTGTGTGCTGGTTAAATGCAAGGATCGTCCATCCCGTGCCGCCGGAAAGACTGTTGCCGGTGCGTTTGAACTCGGCTTCCCAGTTCTCGTAGCTTCCAAACCATTTCTCGACCAGCTTTTTGGCGCTGCCGTCGGCTTTACCGTTGCCGCCGAGATTGGCAAAATAATGTTCGTGCAGAACGATCGAACCCGTGCGGACCAATTCCTGACGTTTGAGATCGCCGTAGATATATGCCGGCAAATCTCGTTCTTTTGACAGCGCAATTAGGCGCTTTTCGACAAGATTGAGAGCATTAACCGCTCCGACATAATTGTTGTTGTGGTGTGAGGTGATCAGCTTTTCGGAAATGCCGTTTAGCTTTGCCGCGTCGAACGGCAGAGGTTTTGGCTGATGCTTGCCGGCAAATGCCATAGGCAAAGTCTCTGTCTGTGCCTCAGCAACATTATTGAGCGTCAGAACCCCGGCACTCGCGGCTAATACTCCTGTTATCGCTTCTCTTCGTGAAATGTTTTTCATAATTGCCTCCGAACACTAATTATAGACCTAAATAGTAAGAGTCCTGAACCCAAGCGTGTTCAGTTATACTTTACCGGTGGACTGTGAATCCGTTCTTAATTATTTTATTGCGATGGTTTGGATCTGTTTCGGACTGTTTTGCAAAGTGCTCGGATTGGTGCCGAGGCAACGCGACATTGTAGCAAGGATACTTGGTGAAACACACGCCACCTTTTTGACAAAAACGATCGGATTGGCGGAGATAGGAATGGGAATTTGGATTCTCAGCGGCATTGCTTCAAAGGTCAATGCAATAACCCAAATATCAATTATCGCATTGATGAATATTCTGGAATTCTTTCTTACTCCGGACCTGCTTCTATGGAGGCGCGCAAATGCGATCTTTGCGTTGATGTTCATCTTGCTCATCTATTATCGCGAATTCTATCTTGCGGCCATGTAAGCTGGATCAGAAATGTTCTCATTCCTTAAAAACCACCCATTTGCGGTCGAGGCTTTTTTTGAATCGTCGCTGGTGCTTACCTTTGCCGCTCCCAAAGCGGAGGTCGCACATCTGATCCCGGCTTGTTTGAAACCCGACATCTTCAAAGACCGATGGGCGTTCATCGCAGTTGCGATGGTTCAGACAAAAGGCCTCAGGCCAAAGGGGTTCCCTGAAATATTGGGCAGTGACTTTTTTCTGATCGGTTACAGGGTGTTTGTGAGATTTGAGGACAGCTCGGGAAGAAGCTTGCGTGGCTTATATATTCTTGGCTCGGCGACGGATAAGAAGAAGATGGAGTTTTTTGGAAACATTTTTACCCATTACAATTACACGACGACCGATATAAACCAACAAAGGTCGGGCGAAGTAATAGAGATAAGTTCTGAGACGTCGGAGTTTAGCGTTGCTATAGAGGAGAAAAATGAAAATGTGCCTTTGCCGCCAGGCTCACCTTTTGCGGATTGGAAAGAAGCAAGAAAATATGAGGGGCCGCTGCCTTTCACGTTCACTTACAACGAGCGAGACCATAGCGTTTTGATCATCGAAGGCGTGAGACAAAATTGGAAGCCGGCGCCGGTCAAGGTGTTAGGGCAACATTTCCATTTTATTGATAGTCTCGGACTTAGCGAGGTCAAGCTTGCCAACGCCTTCATGATCCGTAATATCCCATATCATTGGAAAAAAGGCAGAAAGGAAGAAATTAGTTAAGATGCGTGGACCCTTTCAAGGCGTTTCGAACATCGTTCGCTTTAATTGGCCGTTCTATATGTTGTCGGTCAGTGCTCTAATAACGCTCAGCTTCGTTTATTTCTTTTCGACCGGAATATTGAGCATGCTGGCTGGTATTTTTCTGGTTATGACGGCCTTTGCGACGTTCTCCTCGCTATTTGTTTCGTGGTATATTTACGATCTTTCCGAACTCTATTCCTTGAACTGGCTTGGGGATGTCGGAGCGGGTGATATTGCAATAGTCAATATAAACGCCGGTTTTGATGAAACCAGCGTTCTGCTCAGCGAAAGATATAAGGGTGCGGAACTGATCGTCTATGATTTTTTTGACCCTCTTAAACATACAGAACCATCGATCAGACGTGCTCGCAGAGCATATCCTCCATACCCGAGCACGCAGCCAGTGTCCATAAACCACATACCTTTGCAAAACGATTCAGTTGATAGCATATTTGCCATAATGTCCGCGCACGAGATACGAGACTCGAAAGAAAGGGTCGAGTTCTTTGCTCAACTCGAAAGGATCCTTTCGCCGGATGGAAACCTGATCGTGGTCGAACATCTACGCGACACAGCAAATCTGATGGCTTACAATATCGGTGCCTTTCATTTTCATTCGCGGGCAACATGGAAAAGCACATTTGAGGCTGCGAGCCTAAACATCCGTAAAGAAGTAAGAATAACGCCTTTTGTAACGGCATTTTTCCTCGGCAAAAATGGAACTACATCTTAAGATCATCGGCCTGCTGCAGATCGCGCTGGCACTGCTGCACGCAATATTCCCAAGACGGTTCGACTGGAAAAGAGAGCTAATCTCGCTGAACCTGCTAAACAGACAGATCATGTATGTTCACACTCTCTTTATTGCAATAACCATCGCATTAATGGGCATCCTCTGTCTTTCATCCGCGAATGATCTAACAAGCACCGCACTTGGAAAACGAATCTGTTTGGGCCTTGCGGTCTTTTGGATCACCAGGCTGTTTATCCAGTTCTTTGGTTATTCGTCGGAGCTGTGGAAAGGAAAAACATTTGAGACGATCGTCCACATCTCTTTTTCAATTCTTTGGGTTTACCTAAGCGGTGTATATCTTTTGGCTGGGTTAGGATAAAACGGCAATGGACTACGCCTTCTGCGTAAGTTCTTTTTCCGGCTTTTTGGAGAGAACTTCCCGGAAAGCGAGTTTATCACCGGCGGCGAAGATCTCGACAGTGCTTTCTTCGGTGATCTGGCCCTGGATGAGTGCTTCTGAGAGTTCGTCTTCGACGTATTTTTGAAGGGCTCGTTTTAAAGGCCGCGCCCCGTATTTGCGGTCGGCGCAGGTTTTTTCGATGAGCCATTTGCGTGCGTCATCGGTGAGAATGATCTTAAGCTCGCGGTTTTCGACGATCTTGTTCAGTTTTGCGACCTGCAGATCGACGATGCGGAGGAGATCTTCGTCTAAAAGCTCGTCGAAGATGATTATTTCGTCTAGGCGGTTGATGAATTCGGGCGCGAAGGTCTGTTTGACCTTTGACATCACCTGTTCTTCCATACGTTCGCGTGAAGCGTCGGCTGTTGCCTGAAAGCCGAGCGCGGCGCGTTTTTGGATGAATCGCGCGCCGAGATTTGAGGTCATGATGAAGATCGCGTTTTTGCAATCGACCGCGTGGCCGAGCGAATCGGTCAGAACGCCGTCCTCAAATACTTGGAGCAGCACGTTGAAAAGATCGGGATGCGCTTTTTCGACCTCATCAAATAACACAACGGCATACGGCGAGCGGCGGAGTTTTTCGGTAAGCTGGCCGCCTTCTTCGTGGCCGACATAGCCGGGCGGCGAGCCGATAAATTTCGAGACGGCGTGCTTCTCCATAAATTCGCTCATGTCGAAGCGAATCAGAGCCTTTTCCGATCCGAAAAGATACTCCGCGATTGAGCGTGCGACCTCTGTCTTGCCGACGCCGGTCGGGCCGAGAAAGAGGAACGAACCAACTGGACGGCTTGGATTTTTTAGACCGGCCCGCGAACGTCTGATAGCTCGTGCGAGCGCTGAAATAGCTGGACGCTGCGAGACGATGCGTTCGTGCAAGGCCAATTCTATAGTCAATAATTTTTCGGCTTCTTTTTGCTTGATCGATGTGACTGGAACGCCGGTCCAGCGCGCGATCACTTCGTCAACGTCGTCCTTTGTGACCTCGACTGCGAAGAATGTTTCTTCCAGCGAACGCAGCTCATAAGAGATCAACTGATCCTCGTTAGCGGCGGCGCGTTTCCAGTTTTCTACCGTTTCCTTCCACGAAGGCTCGCCGCGGTTTTCGTGCTGGTAACGCAGCTTGGCACGTGCGCCTGCTTCGTCCAAAACGTCGATGGCTTTGTCGGGGAGAAAGCGGTCGGGGATGTAGCGGTTCGACTGCGTGACGGCGGCGGCGAGAGCGTCCTTCGTATAGCGCAGTTGATGAAAAGCTTCGTACCGCTCGACGACACCGATGATGATCTCAAGCGCCTCGGCCTCGGTCGGCGGCTCGATCTTTACGGCCTGGAAGCGGCGTTCGAGCGCGCGGTCCTTTTCTATAGTCTTGCGATATTCGCCGGGCGTCGTGGCGCCGATGCATTGTATGTCGCCGCGGGAAAGCGCGGGCTTTAGGATATTGGCGGCGTCAAGCGTTCCTTCCGCCGAGCCCGCGCCGACGAGCGTGTGAAGCTCGTCTATGAACACGATATTCTCGTCGCTCTCCTTCAGCTCGGCCATTATCTTTTTGAGGCGTTCTTCAAACTGGCCGCGATATTTTGTGCCGGCGACGACGAGCGACAGGTCGAGCGAGAGGATGCGTTTGTTTTCTAAGAATGTCGGGACGTTTTTATCGACTATGCGCTGGGCGAGGCCTTCGACGATTGCCGTCTTTCCGACGCCTGATTCGCCGATCAGGACAGGATTGTTCTTAGTCCGTCGGCAGAGTATTTCGATAATGCGTCCAAGCTCATTCTCGCGTCCGACCAGCGGATCGAGCCGGCCCTCCGAAGCCTCGACAGTTAGATCTCGCGTAAACTCGTGCAGGCCGGGCGTTTTTGAGTTTTCCTTGCTTGCCGCAAGCACGCCGGGAATGCCGCTCTGGCGCGAAAGCTCGTCGCGCACGTCATTGAGCCGCAGGCCGTAGCCGAAAAGTATCTCGGCGGCGATGCTCTTTTCTTCGCGGACGATGCCGAGCAGAAGGTGTTCGGGGCCGATGTGGCGGTTCTTTAACTGGCGGCTTTCGTCGTTTGCGTAGAAGAGTATCTGCTTTGTCGCGTTGGAGAGATGAAGCTCTGAGGATTGAGGAATGCGGCTGCGAAGCTCGATCCTCTCCAAGACATCGCGGCGGATGGAATCTACTGTGAGCGGGCGTCGAAATGGGAAAAACCTGGCGGAGAGAGTTTTGTCCTCGCGCATAAGGCCGAGCAAAATGTGCTCGGGCGCGATAACCTGGGAACCGTATTGGAGCGCTTCGTAACGGGCAAAAAAGATGACCCGACGAGACCTCTCCGTGTAACGTTCAAACATAGACTTCACTTCCCGCTTTTTCGTTGACGGCAACAGTATAACGAAAAATCGGCCGGCGCAATAATTATTTCAAGTTGCAGTTCTTACGAGCTTCGGATGAATATAGTTGCAAAGCCGCGTCAAATCCACAATAAAATCAAATAATTTATCGTAAAAAATATAACCACGAATTCACGAATAAGAGATTTCATTCGTGCATTCGTGGCTAAATAATTCAAATTGATCCACTACCTTAATTTGCCATCTTTGAGCGGGCGTCAATATCGGGTTTTTCGATTGTCGGAATCTCGCGGACGATGGCCTCATCCCGATCTGTAATGCCGCGCAAAATTTTGCCCGCCGGAGCTAGCTCGACACGCGAAGTAAGCACGCGCGAAACGCGGCGCGGCAAGAATTTCGGAGCGATCTCCGCAATCGAGTCAGCCAATGCAACAATATCTCCGCCGCCCGACCAATGCTTTCTAACGACCGTTTCATCCGACCGATTTACGAGCCGCAAAAGAACCAACGCCACTACGTATAGATCGTCAACCTGCCCGATAAATGGAAAAACGTCGGGAATAAAATCAAGCGGCGAAATAACGTAAACAATCGCCGCCGCAAACAAAGCCTTTTCCGCAGTCGGAACGCGAGCGTCTTTTAGCAGACGCCCAAGCAGCATCACCAGATTTGGCAAAAACATCAAAAAACTGCGCAGTCGGCCTTTTAACTCGCTCTTTTCGCGTCGCGTCGGTTTGGTTTCTTGCTTGCTGCGTTTGCCCATATTTTATCCTGTGATTTCAGTCTAAAAATAACCGTTGGTTTGTGCAAGTTTCGCGATTAATGGTTGTATGGTAAATTGAGACAACGTCATTTGTTGAGCGGGCGGAAACGCGACTGTTGAGGAGCGTGTACGCGCTGATGAGGCCGCACGCTCGTTCACACTCGCGTTTCCGCCCGATGAGCATTCTACAAAAAATCCGAGAGCGAGCGGCCGCCGATCCGCAGCATATTATCCTGCCCGAGGGCGAAGATGTCCGCACCGTGCAGGCGGCGGCTATTTGCTCAAACGAGCGCATCGCAAGAATAACGATCATCGGCAATGAAGAGAAAGTCAGGTCATTGGCGTCCGAGGCCGGTGCTAATCTCAACGGCGTTGAGATACTCGACCATCGCAAATCTCACGATTTTGGCAAGCTGGCGACGCTTTATCATCAGATGCGTCACGCGAAAGGCGTAACGCTTGAGGAAGCCGAGCAGACCGTAAAAGACCCGTTGTATTTTGGCAACTTGATGGTACGCGAGGGAAAAGCTGACGGCTCGGTCGCCGGTGCAACGAATACGACTGCACATACGGTTGCTGCCGCTTTGCGTTGCATCGGCGTGCGGCAGGGGATGAAAACCGTTTCGAGCTTTTTCCTGATGGTCGTGCCGGATAAAAGTTTTGGTGAAAAGGGCGCGATGATCTACGCCGATTGCGGAGTCGTAATCGATCCTGACGTGGGCGAGCTTGCCGAGATCGCTATTGCGTCAGCGGATTCGTGCCGTGCTCTTTTGCAGGTCGAGCCGCGTGTCGCGATGCTCTCATTCTCAACAAAAGGCAGTGCAAAGCATCAGCTAATAGAAAAAGTCGTCGAGGCGACAAAAACAGTCCACGCCCGAATGCCCGACCTCGCCATCGACGGCGAACTCCAGGCCGACGCAGCTCTGGTCAAATCCCTCGGCGATTCAAAAGCCCCCGGCTCACCCGTTGCCGGCCGTGCGAACGTCCTTATCTTCCCCGACTTGGGCGCCGGAAACATCGCCTACAAACTGACCGAACGCCTCACCGGCGGCACCGCCATCGGCCCCATCCTCCAAGGCCTCGACCGCCCCTGCAACGACCTCTCACGCGGCTGCAAAGCCGAGGACATTGTCGATGCCATCGCGATCACGGCTGTTCAGTCGCAGGCTAGGAAGAATGGCTAGGAACAATCGTGGACATAAAACTCAGAGTTTTTTCTTTTCCAACACTACAATCTGATAATCGTCTTCGTAAACAGACCTGCCGGGCATCTTCGATTTGAGCACGCGAACTGGAACATCGTGCTCTTTAAGCAATGCGGCAATTTCCCATAATTTCTTTATTGGTTCTCCCGCATTTGGCTTGAACCATGAGACCGCATCTTTTGGCCAATTACTCGTTTTGAAAGGTGGGCATGGTAAATGCTCGTTTAACCAATCAAACATTTCTTCGAGTAGATTGATTTCATACATTTCGAGTTCACCTCGGTCTCTTAAGAGCCGAGCTTCAGTAATAATTCCCGTAAGCGAGCGGTGATGCTCTCTATCAGTTCCAACTAGAAAGCGAATATACATTTCAAAACGTATATGTATCTTTTTGTTTACACCAATGCAATTCTACTTCAAATTAAAATTTCAATCGTCAGGCGAGTAATAGCTTTCTGCTATTCTACTCGCGGTTACAAAAATGGGTCACAAATACCATCCGATCAAAAATATACTCGACCGGCTCGGCCCGGGGCTTATCACGGGTGCGTCGGATGACGATCCGTCGGGGATCGGGACGTATTCGCAGGCTGGGGCGGCGTTAGGTTATACGACGTTATGGACGGCGATAGTGACGCTGCCGCTGATGGTCGTCGTCCAGCATATCTGTGCAAAGATCGGGATGTGCAGCGGGCGAGGGCTTGCCGGCGTCCTGCACCGATATTATTCAAAAAAGCTGCTTTATCCGGTCGTGATCGGTTTGGTTATTGCCAATACGATCAACGCCGGTGCGGACATCGCAGCAATCGCGGCGGCGATCAACATGTTCATTCCCATACCGATCTCGGCGATGGTAATACCGATAGCAGTTGCGATCGTGGTTCTGCAAGTCTGGGGCTCATATCGTTTGATACTTAAGATATTCAAATGGCTGACGCTGTCGCTTTTTGCTTATGTGATAGCGGCGTTTTTTAGCGAAGCCGGATTGGTATGCCGTTGCAAGAGCCACATTCATTCCACAGATCTCATTTACCAGCGAATACATCACGACTGTAGTCGCAATACTGGGCACGACAATCTCGCCGTATCTCTTTTTTTGGGAGGCGGGAGAAGAGGTCGAGGAAGAAAAGAGCGAGGGCCGGACGAAATTGTCCGAGCGAAAAGGTGCGACCGACGTCGAGATCAAGAAAGAGAAGATCGACACGATCGTCGGGATGCTTTTTTGTAATGTCGTCTTTTATTTCGTGATCGTTTCGGCAGGAGCGACCCTTCATGTAACGGGTCAAACCAATATTCAATCGGCGACCGAGGCCGCGCAGGCGTTGAGGCCGCTCGCCGGAAATTTTGCGACGGTGCTGTTTGGGATCGGCCTCGTTGGCGCGGGATTGCTCGCCGTTCCGGTGCTGACTGGTTCGGCGGCATATGCTGTGGCAGAAACTTTCGGTTGGCCGTCCGGACTTGACGAAAAACCGCGCCACGCTAAGAAATTCTACGGCGTCATCGCCGCGTCAACAATAGTCGGAGTTGTGATCGATTTTGCCGGTATTAATCCGATCAGCGCCCTCTTTTGGACAGCCGTCATCAACGGCGTCGTTGCTCCGCCGCTGCTTGTTGTGGTGATGCTCGTCGCAAACAACAAGCGCGTAATGGGTGCGCGGACAAACGGTATATTTACGAATATCGTTGGCTGGCTGGCGACGGCTGTAATGTTCGCGGCAGCAATAGCGATGTTTGTGACGTGGAGTAATTAAAATGGTTACGCAGATTTTGCGGTTTCGGCAATAGCCGACAAACATTTCGGGCAAAGACAATCGTCGAATTTCGCCTTTATTTCATCCGCCGCTTCTGGCGAAATGGTCAGTTCAGCGCACCAACATCCATCAAGCTTTGCGCCGCAGCCGAATGTCTCGCCACACGATTCGCAGGTTTTTGGCTCGTAAATTTGTTCTGTCTTTTCATTCATACAGATCTTTTTCACCAGGCGGCCGCGTCTTCCAGCGGCGGTGTATCCAAATCCATTGTTCGGGATATTTGCGTATCACTCGTTCGGTTGCGGCTACGCAGAGAGCGGTGGTTTCTACTATGTCCTGTTTTCGGTCGCCCGAGTTTACGGGTTCGATGATTTCGCCGTGAACGATGACGTACTTTCTACGTTCTTCGTCAAGAATCGCGAACATCGGCACGATCACGGCATTTGCGCGAATTGCGAGCATCGCAATCCCGCTCGCGGTGCAGGCCGGAATGCCGAAGAATGGCACGAAAACGCCTTCTTTCGGATGAGAATTGACGTCCGCTAAAACACCGACCAGGCCGCCGCTGCGCAGGATTCGCAGGATCTGCGACGCGGAATTTGTCTTGTCTATTTGTCTGTTTCCCAGCCGCGTCCGGATGCGGAGAATCATATCTTCGATACGCGGGTTGTCCATTCGCCGCGCTAAAAAACTTATCGGCTCGAGAAACACCGGGCACGAAAATGCCTGTAGCTCCCAATTGCCCAGATGGCCGCCGAGAATTATCCGGCCGCGTCCGTCGGTTTTTGTCCGGTCGAAGGCAGCCGCAAACGCCGGATCGGGATCGTATTCGATCAGCTCTGTTATGCTCTCCCGATCCAGATCGTCAAATTGGCTGACCGTCGCCATCACGCGGCCGAGATTGCGAAATGCAGCTTTCAATATCTTCGTTTTTTCGGTTTGTGTCTTTTCAGGAAAGGCAAGCTCGAGATTTCGCAGGCCTACGCGACGCAGTTTGCCGAGGGAATGATATGCCAGACGGCCAACGAAAATACCGAGCCAAATTGCAGCGTTTCGCGGCAACGAGCGCAATAAACCGAGCACCCCGCTCGCGACTGCATATTCAAGCCAAATTTGCGTGGAGCTTTTCTTCGCCATCTTTGCGAGTCAAGGATTACTTTAGGCTGTAACGTGACGCGGGCGCAATGAATGTAGATTGAAAATGCCTTAATGAATCGTGGATGCCTTCTTGCCGGCGGGCTTTGGCGAAACGGCTATCACCTTGCCGTTGCGCGGATCAAAGCTGATGACTACTTCGTCGTTGCCGGTTGGAAGATTGGCCCCCGACTTTTGCAATAGAGTCTCAACAGTTTCGGCCGGGATCGCATCGCCGTCACCAAAATCGTGCGTTCGGGCATCAACGACCTTACCGTTAGCGACCCTAAACACAACTTCATGCGGAGTGGCGACATCGTCGGCTTTAACCGTAAGGAAAACGGGATTAAGCCCCTTATCGGGTGCGGGTGGAAGGTTGAAAGTGGTTTCCAACACGGCCATTGTTTTTCTATTCGGGGAAGGAATTGAGAAACTCAGTTTATCAATACTTCACATTCTTGTCAAATGACCGTGATCTGCTCCGGGTCATTTTGCTTAAATCCCATCAAAAACCATATTACGAAACTCTTACAATTACGCCTCGATAAACCTGCTAAGGTAAAAATTGGGCAGACAGTTGTTTTCGTTATTCATTCTGCCGACGAGGATTTATTACATGCAAAACGTAATCGAATTTGAGCCATCTCACGCCGACACCATTCATTGGAACACGATCATTTTCGTGGCAATTTTTCATGTGCTGGCTTTCGCTGCTCTTTTTACATTTAGCTGGCAGAATCTGCTTGCCGCTTTTATCACATGGTGGGTCGCCGGGAGCTGGGGCGTCGGTTTGGGCTTTCACCGTCTGCTCACGCATCGCGGATTTACTGTGCCGCGTTGGCTGATGAGATTTATGGCAACCTGCGGCACGCTTGCGGTTCAATCGGGACCGATCTCTTGGGTTACGACGCATCGCATTCATCATGCATTTACTGAAACCGAGCGCGATCCGCACACGCCGCGAAATGGCACATATTGGGCGCACATCGGCTGGATATTTACCGGCACCGCGCAGGTTCAATCGCAGGCGACGCGTCAACGATACTCGCCGGATCTTTTGAAGGACGGATACCTGCGGTTTCTCGACAAATATTATTATGTGACAGCTATCGTCGTCGGAGCCGCTCTGTTTGCTATCGGCGGCTGGACGATGATTCTGTGGGGCATTTTTCTGCGCACGGTGATGGGCTGGCATTTTACGTGGCTGGTGAACTCGGCTACGCACCTCTGGGGCAGCCGCCGTTTCGACACGCGTGACGATTCGCGAAATAACGGCCTTGTCGCCGCCGTCACCTTCGGCGAAGGCTGGCACAACAATCATCACGCCTATCCGCGTTCCGCGCGCCACGGTTTGACCTGGAAGGAATTCGACGTCAACTGGGTTCAACTGCGTCTGCTCGAAAAACTCGGCCTCGCATCAGACGTTTACGCATACGACCTCGAGACTGAATCGGAAGCACCGCAGGAGCTCAGAATAGCAGCTTAATTTAATGAATAGTGGTAAATGGTGAATGGTGAATGTTTGATCGACATTTACCATTCACCATTTTGCATTTACCATTAAAGACATGCGTCGCCGCAAAACTGCAGTTTTTTTCTTAATATTGGGCATCAGCCTCACGGTGCTGGCGGCGGCGCTGAATATTGGCTGGATCATTTTGAATCTTCGCGAAGTCGCGCTGCTTGTTTTCGGGATTATCTTTTTTGCGTTGATAATTACGGGATTGATACTGAACACGATCTTCCTTTTTCGAGAGATAAGACGAAACGAGCAGCACGACGCTTTTCTAAATGCCGTCACGCATGAGCTGAAAACGCCAATCGCCTCGATAAAGCTGTATCTCGAAACACTGAAAGCTCGCGATCTCAACAAACAAAAACGTGACGAATTTTATGACATAATGCTCGCCGACAACCGACGTCTGTTGGGAACGGTCGAGCAGGTTTTACAGGCGAGTCGAACGCGGGAAAAGAGTCGGCTGATGAATCTAGCCGAGATCGACCTGAGTGCGCTTGTAGGTGAAACTATAAAAACGGTTCGCGAACAACAGCATCTCGAAGAAGCGGCGATTAGACTTTCCGTTCCAACCGAAACAATAACCGTTGTTGGCGACCGCTCCGAATTGCGAACCGCGATAACAAATTTGCTCGACAACGCGATCAAATATTCCGTCGGTGAGCCAAAGATTTCTGTCCGCTTGAAAACAGGCGTGAAAACAGCCGAGGTTTATATAAAAGACAACGGCATCGGCATCGCCCGCCGCGATTTGAAGCGCGTGTTCAAGCGTTTCTATCGTGTGCCTAACGCATCCGATACAGCCGTAAAAGGCACCGGACTCGGCCTCGCTATCGTGAGATCGATCATCGAAAAACACGGCGGCCGCGTGCGCGCCGAAAGCAAAGGCTTGGGAATGGGAACGACGTTTTTTTTGCAGCTTCCGAGGGTATGAAAATTCTCATTGTCGAAGACGAAGAGCATCTGGCCGACGGCCTGCGGTTTAATCTTGAGGCCGAAGGTTTTGAGGTCGAGATTGCGCCTGACGGCGATGACGCGCTCAAGAAATTGCGCGGCACAAAGTTCGATGCGGTTGTGCTCGACGTGATGCTGCCGATAATTGACGGGTTTGAAGTTGCTCGCTTAATGCGCGAGCGCGAGGATTATACGCCGATACTGATGCTCACGGCTCGCGGAAGGCCTGAAGATGTATTGCAGGGATTTGAAGCAGGAACGGACGATTATCTTCCAAAACCGTTCGACCTCGAAATCTTTCTCGCGCGGCTCAACGGGCTTTTGCGTCGTCGGCAGTGGCTTCGCAGCGAATCGAAAACAGCCGATGCGCCGACGGGCGTGAGCGTTAATGGCCGCTACATCGATTTTGAAAATCTTGAGCTCAAGAACGGCGGCGAGACCATACACCTTACGCTAATGGAGACAAAACTTCTTCAATACCTGATTGAAAACGAAGGCCGCGCCGTCTCGCGAAAGGCCATTCTCGAAGAGGTCTGGCATCTCCAGGAAGACACCGACACGCGGGCGATAGATAATTTCATCGTCCGCCTCCGCAAACACCTCGAAGACGAACCCAACAACCCAAAGATTCTCCAAACCGTTCGCGGCGTCGGTTATAGATTCATGCTGAAAGCTGACGGTTAACAGCTAAGAGCTAAAATGCAAAATGCTTTTCTGAAGAATTGTTCCGAGCCAAAACCTTCACATTCGCCCGCCAATTTTCATGCAGCTCAAAACGCCAGAGTTCGATCTCGGATGAAACGGCTCGATCAAAAAACTCAAAATCGCGATGAAAACTCCATGCCGGCGCTGCGAGATAAATGAGTGCGGGTTTGTCGAGAATTTCACGGCCGTCAAAGAGGTTGGCCGCCTCTAAAATTCCTCGCCGACGCTGCAACTCAATCTTTCGCCAGTAATCGACGGCTTGGAAGATCATCTCTCGGTCGGGCTGCGTTTTTAGCTCGACTATCACAAGCCTGCCGTCCTTGCGGAGAGCGAGCAGGTCGATCTTGTCGTTGGACGAGCGAAATTGATTGTAGATCGGCGACAGGATCAGGTTGGCATCAAGCAGCTTGATATTACGGCGAAGGATTGATTCGAGCCACGCTTCGGGTGCGGTACGGTAATGTTCGTGACGCTTGTTCGGAGACTCAGGCGCCCTATTTATTTGAAGAGCAGCGATTAGCGCCGCAAGATCGTTCCAGTTTTCATTAGTCAAGATTCTTCGTTCGCGTCCGACGCCAAACCAAGCCTTTTCAATTCCGATCATCGTCCTCACGCGGGCAAACGGCAAGCCCATAAAACGCAGTGTTTCGCCTTGCTTTGAATAAACAACATCTATCTTCTCCGGCGACAACTCGATGATCTTTTGCGTGGTCAAACTTGGAAGGGGAAATTCGGGAAGTTGGAGCTTTCTTGCCTTTTCGCGCCAAAGTTCGCGTATTTTCCTTTTTGGCAGCAACGTTAAGAGCGGTGGTTCCGGTTTGCGGTCTATCTCAACGACCGTGATCTTTTCCTTCCATCGCTCCGTCAAAAGAGCATGTAACTTTTGCGTGTTTTTCGCCTGTCGCTTTTCGCAGATGATCCAAATATCATTAACCGGTTTCTTTTTTCTTAGGCCGAGCTTTTCGAGCCAAAGCATCCCTGCTGTGAAAACCGCTTCGACCGTCAGCGTCAATGTAACGTCGGCGATTGCCGCCATCGGTATCTTTTCAGCCGCGTCAAAATTGATCTGTGCTAGCCGGCCGCTTTCCATGTTTAATGCGACGCGGCCAAGTTTTGTGTTGGGAAAATTGTCGCTTATCAAACTCGCAATTTCGTTTGCCTTCTCAAGCCGTGCTTTTTCGATCTCAGCCGTAAGCTCCGACGCTGGAACACGCGGAACGAGCCGCATTGTTTCTTGTTTTTTGGCAAATGCTCCGGCGACGTCGATCGTTATCTCGCCGTCGTTGTGGCCAAAACCATTGAGACGCCATGAGTGAAAACCTTTGTCGTCGAGAAAGCCAAAGTGAGCTCGTCTACCGTCTTCGTCGATCTCGATCTCGTGTTTTTCGAGCGGGAAAGTTTTGCCGAGTTCACGGACGAGCAGCCACTCATGTCGGCTGGCAACTATCTCGCGCAATTCGTCTGTGTTTACCATTTGTGACTCTCAGAAAAGTATTTCATCATCGCCTCCGCCCAGTCGGCATAACCTTGTTCCGAAGGATGAATGCCGTCGGCGAAAAAGCCTTCGAAATTCACATTGATCGGCTGCGGATAATAAAAAACACAATCCATCTCGCGCGTGAACTCGCGGATATTATCATTATGCATCTTAGAGAGTTCCCACAAAATCGCCTTTATCGGCTGCGGCATTATCGGCGAGGCGACGATCATCGGGCAGTTCGAGATAAATATCACCGCGTTTGGATTTTTCGCGCGCAAAAGGCCGAGCAATTCCCTCATGTCTCGTCGCCATTTTACCGGGCTTGACAATTTCATCACGTCGTTGCCGCCGATGCCGAGGAGAATGTAGTCGAATTGCTCATCAGGCATTTGCGGCAGCAGTTCGTCAATAACTCGACGCGCCGTGACACCATTTTTGCCGAGTACTCTCCACTCGACCGGGCGTTTTGTGTGCTCGCTCAATTGCCTTGCAAATTGACCTGCGAGCGCGAGTTCATGTGTTCGTGCACCGAGCCCGGCGACCGTCGATTCGCCGATAACGAACAGCTTGGTCTTATCGCCGCCTTCACCATATTTGCCATATTTTTCGCCGTCGGCATCAGGCAAAGTGCCGACTCTCCAACGCGTGATTTGGCCTTGCAGATACAGAAACGGCGCAAACGGCGCGATTATCGCCGCGTTACGAATAAATCGCCGCTGCCATGCACGCAAATTCTTGTCACTGTCGTCCATCGAAATCGCTATGTTAGAATTTAAATACTCGAGTGTTTTTGTCAACTGACTGGAGGGCAAGCATCTTGCTTGCCATGAATACGAAGTGTTCAGATCGGAACAGGTTGAAGAGACTTTCGTGAAAGTTTTGCCTGCGTGGCCCGCAGGCTGGCAAGCAGGATGCTGCCCTCCAGTCATGGAACAATTACGAAAATTTGCACGCTATTTTAAACCCTACAAGGGCACGATCGCGCTGGGTATTTTGTGCATTCTTGTGTCGATGGCGTTTGGGCTTTTCGTGCCGTACATGGTCGGGCAGGCGGTTGACGATCTTGGCCGAGGCATCACACGCGAGAAAGTGACCTATTATCCGCTCGTTATACTTGCGATCAGTTTTGCGAGCGGCGTGTTTTTGTTTTTGCAGCGGCGTCTTTTGATAAACACGTCGCGTCATATAGAGTTCGACATGCGGCGCGATTTTTATGCGTCGCTTGTCAATCAACCGCTCAGTTATTTTCAGGAGAACCGCGTCGGCGACCTTATGGCCCGCGCGACAAACGACCTTGCCGCGATCCGCCAGATCGTCGGGCCGATGATCCTTTATAGTTTTCAGGCGATTTTCGCGTTGTGCATTTCGCTGCCGATAATGCTCAACATCTCGGTCAAGCTCACGCTGCTCTTGCTCATCCCGCTGCCGCTCGTTTCGCTAACCGTCAAGTTTCTTGGCGAACAGATACACAGGCGGTTTGAAAAGATTCAGGAATTTTTCTCCGACATCACGGCTCGTGCACAAGAGAATCTTACCGGCGTACGCGTCGTGCGCGCCTACGCGCAGGAGGACGCCGAGATCGAACAGTTCCAAGTGCTCAACCGCGAATACGCCGCGCAAAACCTGCGGCTCGTAAAATACGCCGCCGCGATGCGCCCGCTGCTGTTCTTTTTTATCGGCCTCGGCTTTGTCGTCATCGTCGCGGTCGGAGTGCCGATGGCCGTTCGCGACGAGATCACGGCCGGCGATTTTACGGCGTTCATTCTCTACTTACAGCGGATGATATGGTATCTGATCGCGCTCGGATACGTCGTCAATCTCTACCAGCGCGGCACCGCTTCACTCAAGCGGTTCAACGTCATCCTTGAGGCCGTGCCCGCGGTCAAAGACGCCGAAAACATAGTCGAACAACCACCGATCAAAGGCAGGATAGAATTTCGGGATCTCAACTTTTCGTACAAGTCGAAACCACCTGCGGTAGCGGGTGGTTTAACGTATTTAGACGAAAACTTGGACGGCAATCTTCAATCACCCGCTACCGCAGGTGGTTCTGACTATGTCCTAAAAAACATCAACCTCGTAATCGAACAAGGCCAAACCGTCGCCTTTGTCGGCAAAACCGGCAGCGGCAAATCGACCTTGGTAAGCCTCGTGCCGCGCCTGCTCGACGCATCCGAGGGCAGCATTCTCGTTGACGGCCGGCCGCTGCGCGAATATCCGCTTGCACAATTGCGAAAAGCCATCGGCTTCGTTCCGCAGGAAACGTTTTTGTTCAGCGACACGCTCGCGAATAACATCGCCTTTGGCGTTGAAAGGCCAGTAGAGGAGGTGAGGAGTAAAGGAGTGGAGGAGATAAGCCGTCATTCCTCTACTCCTTCACTCCTCAACTCCTCCACCCAGATTGAACACGCGGCTCGGATCGCCGGCCTTGCCAAAGACATCGAGCAATTTCCCGGCAATTACGAGCAGCTTGTCGGCGAACGTGGCATTACGCTTTCGGGCGGCCAGAAGCAGCGAACGGCGATCGCCCGTGCCGTAATGCGTGACCCGAGAATATTGATTCTCGACGATTCGCTCTCGGCGGTCGATACCTACACCGAAGAAACTATTCTCCACAATCTGCGCGACGTGCGCGAAAATCGAACAACGCTCATCGTCTCGCACCGCGTCTCGACGATCCGCGACGCCGACCTGATCTGCGTGTTGTCAGAAGGCCGCATTATTGAACGCGGGACGCACGACGAACTCCTCGCACTCGACGGAGAATACGCCGACCTCTACGAACGTCAGCTCCTCGAAGAAGAACTCGAAGCGACAAATTAAATTTTTTTTTCGCACAGGGACGGAGTCTTTTTCTTGCCAAGCCAAACGGTTAGTGATAAATTGACCGTGAGCAAATCCCATGAACAAACTCTTTTACGGTGACAATCTTGATGTGATGCGGAAGTTTATCCGCGACGAGACGGTTGATCTTTGTTATATCGATCCGCCGTTCAATTCCAAACGCAACTACAACCAGATATACAACAACATCGGCACCGAAGACCGTGCGCAGGCACAGGCGTTCACCGACACATGGACGTGGGACGGCCACGCCAACCAATATTACGAAGAAATTCTGTCAAACAAGAACGGCGTGCAGACGCAGCAGTCAATCGCTCTCATCAACGGCCTCGAAAAAGTCCTCGGCAAAGGCTCGCTGTTCGCCTAAACGTCTTTGATAACACAGAGGTCTGGTGTATTATTAACGGCACTAGTGTTAATCAATAGTTGGACGGCAGCACTGGGATCCTGGCCACAACGAGGCAACGACTATGACCGACATCGGCGTCGCTCGACGCACCTTCGCCGCTCGCACTCTGCGCTCTGGCGGAGCATCGCCATGGCTTGCGGTCTGCCGCGGATGAGAAGGACTCTTTTCTACACTTTTGTCCTCGCGGGTTTCCTGGCGGCTCTCTGGTTGAGGTTCCTCGCGGGCGGTGCGCTCCGCGGCAATCTCTACGACGTGCTGCTGATCTTCGTTCTCGCCTCGGTGACGTTCAGCACGCGCAACCAGTGGCTGCTCACGTCGACGGCGGACGAGAATCACCGCGGGGACCTGCGGCGTCGTCAGGCGGCGCTGAACCGCACGAGCGTCGCGGCGTGGGCGGCCCTCGGCGTCGGCGCCGAGTTGGTGCAGGGTCTCTTACGGGCGGCAACGGGCGAAGATGTACTGGGCCGGTTCGACCCGATCGACCTGGCCAGCTACCTCGTGGGCGCGATCCTCTCGTACGCCGTGAATCCGTTGCTCTACGCGGCGAGGCAAAGGAGTTCATGATCGATCAGCTCACATCGAGTGCCTACCTGCGAACGGCGGTAGGCGTCGCATGAGAGGGCTGCCGCCCAACAACGGCATGCAGCGGACGGCGCTTGGCGCCGCCGCTGATGCTGAGCGTTAGGTGCTTTCTTAACCGGGCAACGCGCCACTCAGGAAGCATAAGTTCTAAACGAATTAGTCAGCATAGGAGTGAGTTATGATGCAAGATTTGAGAAAAACAATCCGAGTATTCCTTCCGCTTTTTTTTGTAGCAGTTGTTTCCATTGGAACTGTCTATGCCCAAGAGCAAACTAAAATGACACCCGATTACTCCGCGTTAGTTGACCGTCTTAAATACGATGAGGGCGGCAATATTGACGGGGAAATAGTTACTTGCGGTGCCCAATGTGTGCCGGCTCTGGCAAATTTGTTGAAAACCGGAAGTTATCCCGTGAAGGTTCATGTTGCATGGGTATTGGCAAAGATGGGACCCGCCGGGGCTGCGGCTGTCCCCGCGTTGGTCGAGACTCTCAAAAATGGTGAACCTCTCCTTCGTATTCATTCAGCCCGTGCGCTCGGCGGGGGACACATCGTGCATATGCCGAACAACTGGGGTCAGGATTTTGGCTTTGTTTGGATAGCCATGGCGTTTTCGACTCAGGGCATTCATGCGAATCCCGAACTGAGTGTTCCTGCTCTCGTTGCCGCTTTGAAAGACGGCGATAAGGACGTTCGATCTCAGGCGGCACAAGCACTCGCATCCTTCAAAACATCAACAGTTTCGAGAGAAGCTACAAAAGTTGCGTTAGCACAGGCACTCGTGGATAAGGAATCAATCGAGGTTCGAGTATGGGCAGCATTCAATCTCGCTCTACGCGGCGAGAAAACGGCACTGGATACCCTTATAACTGTGCTAAAAACCGGGACATCCAATCCTTCGTTCCACTGGGAAGGAAGATTCATCTTGGAGCCGTAAAGTAGCTGCATTTGTCCTTGGCGAACTAGGTTCCGCCGCTCGTCCGGCTGTTCCGGCTCTTGAGGTTGCCGCCGCCGACACTGATCAGAAACTTGTTAAGGCAGCCAAGACAGCTTTAGAGAAAATCCCTGCTCTAAAATGACGAGTTTGGGCGAAGGTATCTTACTGCCAATCGCGCACCTAACAATTCAATGGACTTGAGGGCGAAACAGCGACTTTGTTATCAATGGCTTTTGGTGAACTCAAAGTTGCGCGGTGGCGATTTCGCCCCACGTCATCTCAGCCGTTAACCGCTGATTCACTTGCAAACAGTAACCATCCAACAAATCCTCGACGGCGAACGAATGAACCTTCCGCTGGTCGAAGAAGTCACCAAGAAAGCCCAAAAAGCCAAAAAAGACGACCAGCCATCGTTTTTACAAGAGTAATTCTCACCAAACCCTTATAAATACTGGCTTAAAGTTAATAAATTCGGTTTGAATAAGCCGATGGCGCGGCTGAACGAGCGGATTGCGCGGCTGAACGAGTGGATTGCGCGGCTGAATGAGTGGATTGCGCGGCTGAACGAGCAGATTGCGCGGCTAAACGAGCGGATTGCGCGGGTGAACGAGCAGATTGCGCGGCTGAACAACTCAAGTGCGCGGCTGAACGGCGGCATTGTTGGCTCGCCTGTTTGCTAACTTCGGATGTTTGGTCTATTATTTTTTTGTTTTAGTAGCTACTGCCAACAAATAAGGAGATAAAAATTATGGTTCCGAGCTCTGATCAAACTTATGCGAATCCGACCAATAAACCAGTGCAGCTCCAAGTGCGCGCTCAACTCAAAAAAGCCAACGAAAACTACGGCAACCTCTCCAACATCGTTCTGACCACGATAAATCCGTAACGTGACGGCTCGCAGCCTTTGTTTTATTTTCGCGTCGGCTTTCCTTGTTAAATCAGCGTTCGCCGCGGGCGGCTTCGACTTGGGATTCGAGATCGACGGCGAGTTTTCGTGAGCCGGGCTGGTCGAATGTTTCCGTCCAGCGCAGGGCTTCGTCGAGGATTCGCAACTGGTATTCACGCCAGTTTGGAAGGCCTGCGACAGAGCCGATCTCGCCGTTGTAATAAGCGGTTCGCGGCGGCCGGACTTTGTCGGTGATTTTTGGATCGACCGAGATCGTCATTGTCGGAATGCCGCTGTCTTCTATCACGCGCGCGACGATGCCGAGAGTTTGATGACACAGATGAGAGGCCGGAATTAAAAGCGCGGTCTGGATTTCGTATCTATGCAGGCGCTCGGCGAGCTTTGGGGCAAGCTCGTCTGCGACCCGGGCGGCATTTGGAATATTGCTGCTGAGGCTCCACCAGACGTTGTTGAGACGGCCGATGACGGCATTGGCCTGATATTCGAGCAAGCGGTCAATCGGAATCTGCGAATTTCGATCTTCGTTAACGGCTTTGGGATCGTAGCCTTTGGCGGCGTAACGAAGATCGACGGCTTCGACCTCGACCGGTATCTCGAGAAAATTGAGATCGCCGTCGCGTGCGTCAATGTTGAACGGCTTCATACCTTCGATATATGCGCCAGCAGAGGTAACGAGTGCTAAATTTAACATCGGCAGTGCGCGTCGAACCGGCCTAAATGGCGAATGGGTATTCTCAATCCACGGATAACCTGAAAGCGCATCATTCGCCTTCCAGCGAGAAAAACGATTGTTAAAATCGCCAAGATTTTCGATCATTTGCATAAGTGTCAGATCTTAAATTCCTTTGAGAAATCGTAAACATCGGATTTAGTCGCAGCGCCTGCCATCCCGAATTTACGATTTGAGATGATAAAAAATGCCAGCATAGCCGCGATCATGCCGGTGAACAAAACCCAAATCGACCATTCATGCAGCGTGTTGAACTGAAGGCGCAGCGGATCGTCAACGGCAACTTCATCTATCGGGCGTCCCATCTGCGTGCGAATTGATGAAAGCCAAATCGCGATCACAAACTGCCCGACAGCACATGAGGCCGCAAGCAAAAGGAGCAGAAAACGCTCGGCCCAGAGCCAAAATTTATTCAAGTTCGCGGCCGCAATTAGCGAAGACAAGATCAAAATCACCGCTATCGTCATCCCGCCGTAATTGAGTATTGACAGATTTCCGTTGACCACAGCTCCGGCCAATTCGCGCTGCGGCAAAACCGCAAATGCCGTCTGCGCGACGCCGATAAAAAACACCGACGCGCCAAGCCAAAGGCTCAACAGCAACAGCCGAATATCGGAGAAAAACTTCATGCGAACATACCGGAATGCAAGGTTCATTATCCGGTTTTTCATTCTAAAGGGCAAAAGCATAGGCGACAGTCGGTTATGATAATCTTTCTCTATCATTTCGATGACTCTCGATCTCGAAAATACTTACGAACGGTTATATGCCTATTGCAAAGAACAGGATTTTGCCGGACATGACCCGTTTGACGGCCTGAATAGTGTTTCGTTTCAACTCACACCGCTGAAACACTCGGCATTGGCGCGGGTTGCATGGCTGCAAATCGTCAAGCGTTCGCCGGTCGATCTACGATTCTTTCTCGGCGTCAAAAAAGGCGTAAATCCAAAAGGGCTTGCGTTGTTTGCGTTGGCTGAGCTTTCGCGATTTCGGGCGACGAAAGATTCGACTCATGAAGGAAATGCAAAGGAGTTGATCGAGCTCTTATTGGCAACAAGAATCGAAGGCAGAGCAAAACATGGTCAACAGACAACAGCTTTTGGCTATAATTTTGATTGGCAGTCGCGCGTCTTTTACGCCCCGGTCGGAACACCGGCGATAGTCCCGACGGCATGTGCGTCGCAAGCATTTGTCGAAGCATTTCAAATATTTAAAGACGAGAAATATCTGGCTGTAGCAGAGGAAATTTGCGGCTTTGTCATGAATGGTTTGAACAGGCCCGTCGAAACGAATGACGAAGTATGTTTCAGCTACACGCCCGTCGATAAGAGCATCATTTTCAACGCGAGTCTTCTCGCCGGCGAATCACTCGCCCGCATCGGAGCGATAACAGGAAACGAAGAATACCTTGAAATGGCATCGAAAACCGTAAGGTTCGTCATTCGTCGGCAACGCACCGACGGAGCATGGGATTACGGCGCAAGTGAGTCACAAGCTTGGGTTGATAATTTTCACACCGCTTATATTTTGCAGTCGCTGCATCGAATATCGAATTTAATTCCCGAACTCGAATCCGTGACTAATAATGTTATTAGGAAAGGCGCGTCTTTTTGGCTGGACAATTTTTTTCTCGATGACGGCACGCCGAAATACTACGACAAAGCAGTTTATCCGATTGATATTCACTCTGCGGCTGTGGCGATTGCAGCGATGTGCGAGCTAAAAGAATTGGATGAACGGATGCCGCCGATGGCGGAGAAAACTGCGCAATGGACAATAGAAAATATGCATGATCCCCAAGGTTATTTTTATTACCAAAAGCAAAGGAACCGTGTCATAAGAACGCCATTCATGCGTTGGGGACAAGCGTGGATGGCTTATGCACTGGCGCGTTTGATCGAGAGCAAAGATGGAAATTGAGATCAAAGATTTTTGGCAGACGCATCCTTGCGGCGCGGAACTTGTCGGCGATCTGACTGAGGAAACACGCGCCGAATGTGAAGAGTTTTTCAAGCGGTATGATGATTACCGCTACACGACCGAGCCGCACATTCTTTCAAATCTCAAGGGCATAGATTTCAACGGGAAAACGGTTTTGGAGATTGGGCTTGGACAGGGTGCGGACTCTGAACAGATCACGAGACGCGGCAGCAAATTTTCCGGTGTCGATCTCACAGAAGAAGCTGTCAAGAGAACGAAGATGCGGTTTTCTTTAAAAAGGCTTTCGTTTGATCGGATAGAACAGGCAAACGCGTTAGAGCTTCCCTTTGAAGAAAATTCTTTCGACATTGTCTATAGCCATGGCGTGTTGCATCATATCCCGGAAGTGCAAAAAGCCGGGCAAGAGATTTTGCGCGTCCTAAAGCCTGACGGACAATTGATCGCAATGCTATACGCAAAACGGTCGCTGAATTATCTTTTGGTCATTTCCGTTCTGCGGCGATTAGGTTTGCTCGGGCTTTATGGACTTGGCTTAAAGGCGGACGGCATTTATGACGATCATATTCAGAATGCCCGACAGGCCGGGATTTGGAATTATCTCTCGATGAAAAACTTTATTCATGTCAGCACGGACGGGCCGTTCAATCCGTATTCAAAGGTGTATGATTTGAGCGAAGTTCGCGCCGACTTTCCCGATTTTGAGATCGTAAAGTGTGAAAGGTATTTTATGCACGCTCCGCCGCTGAAGGTAGAATGGCTGCCGCTTGCCGGGTTGCTGGGCTGGCATTTGTGGGTTTGGATGAACCCTCGTAAATAAGATCAGATGTGCGGAATCGCAGGAATAATTTCACACGATCCGGAGTCGAGGATCAACGATGCTCTCAAAGCGATCGAGCATCGCGGGCGAGATGACGAAGGTGTGTTTGTGTCTGCGCCTTTTGGCCGGGACGAACTCAAAATGTGCCTCGGCCATCGCCGTTTGTCGATAATTGACACTACTCCGGCCGGCCATCAGCCGATGTTTACCGAAGATAAGCGCTTTTCGATAATTCTCAACGGCGAGATATATAACTACAAAAAAATCAGGACGCAACTCGAAGCTAATGGCGAGATCTTTACGACTAACTCCGACTCCGAAGTTTTGCTGAAAGCGTTTCGTAAATGGAATGTCGACTGTCTCGAAAAACTCAACGGGATGTTTGCTTTTGCCGTTTGGGACGATCTCGAGAAAGAGCTGACGCTCGTTCGCGACCGCTCCGGGATCAAGCCGCTTTATTATGCTCAGGCAGACGGCAATTTTGTTTTTGCCTCGGAAATAAAAGCTATTCTTGCGACAGGACTGATAAAAGCCGAACTTGATCATGAAGGTCTGGATCAATATTTTACGTTTCTCTGGACGCCTGATCCACACACAACATTCAAAAATATATTCAAGCTTCCGCCAGCACATTACTTGAAATGGAAAAACGGCGAGATACCGCAAAGCGAATGGTGGGACTTGTCGTTTGACGACATAGATAAAGAGAAAAGCGTAGCCGCGTGGCGCGAGGAATTGCTTGACACGCTCGACCGCGTTGTGGAAATGGAAATGCTGTCGGACGTGCCGCTCGGGGCCTTCTTGTCGGGCGGTGTGGATTCATCTTCGATAGTGGCGTTGATGAATGGACACAGTGAAGGCCGCAAAGTTTCGACCTACACTGTAGGCATCGAGCAGCAAGATCTGCGATACGACATTATACCCGACGACGCCATTTGGGCACGACGGGTTGGCGAGCTTTTCGATACGGATTATCACGAGTTCATGCTGAAGCCGCAGGTGGCCGATCTTTTGCCGATGCTTGTGCGGCATTTGGACGTTCCCGTTGCCGACCCTGCTGTGATAACGAGTTATCTTGTATCAAAGGCTGCGCGTGAGACATTAACTGTTTTGCTATCGGGTGTTGGCGGCGACGAAGTGTTTGCAGGTTATCCGCGACATCTTGCGATGAAGCTGGCCGGTGCCTTCGATCCGATTCCGCAATCGATCCGAAGGCCGATCTTCGGCGCTATTGAAAGCATTCTGCCGGGCGGTTTGCCGGGCAAGCTTACAGCTCCTTTAAGAAACACAAAAAAATTTGCCCGCAGCGCCGCAATGGATTTTGAGGATCGCTATCTCGGCTTTGGCACTTATTTTACTCACGAAGCCAAGCAACGGCTTTATTCAAACGAAACTAAAGACCGAGCCGGAAATTTTGATGCGTACAAGTATCACCGTCAATATTTTGAACGCGTAAAGCACGCCGACCCGCTCAATAGGTTGCTTTACGTCGATTTCAAAACGTTCTTGCCTTGCCTGAATCTGGCTTACACGGACAAAACCTCGATGGCGGCGAATCTGGAAGTTCGAGTTCCCTTTCTGAATGTCGAACTGGTTGAATTGGCTGCCAGGATGCCTGTTGATTTAAAGCTGAAGGGCCTAAAGCGAAAGTATATCCTCAAACGCGCGGCTGAAAAGCTCTTGCCGCACGATATTGTCTGGCGCAAGAAAGCCGGCTTCGGGGCGCCGATACGCTCGTGGCTTCGCGGGCCGCTGCGTCCGATGGTCGAGGAACTTTTGTCCGAGCAAACCGTCAGAGAACGCGGGCTGTTTAACCCGTCAGAAGTCAGGAAGATCATCGATGCAAATTTATCGGGCAAGGAAGATTTTAACTTACAGGTTTTTCAACTTCTTACTCTTGAATTGTGGATGCGCGAGTTTCTTGATCGAACACAAGTTAAATCTGAAATCTGAAATCTGAGATTTGAGATTTGAGATTTCAAATATTTTGCGCTTCGCCTGTTCGCAGCGAATCGAGTATGCGAAAGGTCGCGCGGGTTGTTGCTGCAAGATCAGCGAGCTCGATCGGCGGTTCGCCGCCGTTTAAAACCGTTTCGCAAACGGCGCGAACTTCGTCTTTTTGTCCTTTATCCTGAACCGACAATTTCTTTACCGTCTCTCGTCCATCAGCGAACATCGAGGCGGAACGAAAATCGTCGAGCACAAAAGTTTTTCCTCCGCCATAGATTTCGACGCGTTCCTTCGGAATCGAGCGGTCGCCTTCGGCGAGGTAGGCGATGGTTCCGTTTGATCCGTCGGCAAACTTCAGCGTTATGACAACCGAATCGGCCTCCACGACGTCATGGTTGCGGCTAGTGACGGACTCTGCAAAAACGCGTGTCGTGACCGAACTTGTCAAAAAATGCATCAGGTCGATAAAGTGGCAAACTTCGCCGACGATTCGTCCGCCGCCCTGGATCGGATCTTGTATCCAACTGTCTCTCGGAATTCGGCCTGCATTTACGCGATAGAGGATCGATAGCGGAAAGGTTCGCTCGCCAAAAAACTCAATTGCTTGCTTTGCCGATGGTGAAAAACGGCGATTGAAGCCGACCATCAACTTTCCGCTCGATTGTCCGGCGGCATTCAATAAGCTATCAAGCTCTTCATCATTCATCGCCAGCGGTTTTTCGACAAAGACGTGTTTGTTTTGCTCGAGCGCTGCTTGGGCAAACGGCGCGTGGGTATCATGACGCGTTGCGATGACAATGAGGTTTGCGTTTTCGTCGTTTATCACCTCTCGCGCATCGGAAACGCACGATGCAAAGCCATACTGTTTTGCCACATCTCTCGCAGTCAAACCTGCGGCGGTTGCTATCGAGCGAAATTCAGCTCCATTGGATTTGAAATTTGGCAGCAGAAGTTTTTGCGCGTAGCCTCCGGCTCCGATCATTCCGATACGGATCGCTGAGGCTTTCTCTACAGCTTTAGTTTTAAACTCTAGTCTCGACGGAATTTCCCTTTCCGTATCGTATTGCAGGACGATGCCAAGATACGGTTCTTTTGTTTCGCCCGAGATAAGTTTGTACGCGTCCTCACCGCTCTCAACCGGAAAGCGGTGAGAGATAAGCCTTTCGACCGTGATGCTTTTGTTCGCAATGAGATCGAAAAAGGCCTCAAGATTGCGGCCCTCGGTCCAGCGAACATAAGGGAATGGATAATCGTGGCCGCGTTCTTCATATTCGGGATCGTAGCGGCCGGGGCCGTATGACATTGATATTTGCAGGTCGAGCTCTTTCAGGTAATAGACGTTACGCGGGACATTCATGCCGACCAGGCCGACCACAATGACGCGGCCTTTTGAGCGGGAGATGTCGCCGGCCAATTCGATCGGATCGTTTGACATTGTCGCGGCGGTGATGAGAACTGCGTCTGCACCGCGGCCGCGTGACCATTCTTTTACAAGGCGGCGTGCGTCGGTGGGCGTAGAGCACATTTCGGCGCCGAGTTCACGGGCGAGGATTAATTTTGCCTCGTCAATATCGACTCCGAAGACACGACAGCCGTTTGCCTTCAATAATTGAACGGTAATTTGTCCCAGCAGTCCCAAACCGATGACGACAAACGCCTCGCCAAGCGTCGGCTGTGACAAGCGGACGCCTTGCAAGGCGATGGCGCCAAGTGTTCCGAAGGCTCCTTCGTCAAGATTAATCGCATCCGGAAGCCGCACGCACAAATTCTGCGGCACCGAGATCATTTCCGCGTGCGAAGCAAAGCCTGCGCCGGCGCAAGCCACGCGGTCGCCGACCTTAAAACCGGAAACGCCTTCGCCCACGCCCGCGACTATTCCGGCGGCGCTGTAACCCAGCGCAGTCGTGCCGTCGAGTTTGGCTTTGACGGCGGTGTAGGTTTGCATCAGCCCTTCGGTGCGGGCCTTATCGATGACTTGTTTCACAAGATCCGGCCGTTGGCGGGCCTTACCGACAAGGCTCTTCTTGCCCATATCGACCGTGTTCTTCTCAGTGCCTGCGCTGATCAGCGACGCAGCGGTTCTGACCAGTAAACGCCCGCGTTGCAAGCCCGGCGACGGCACATCATACACCGACACAACACCGGAGCGCATATTTTGGAGGATTTGTTTCATAAATTAAGCAAAAGATACATTATGCCCGAAAATTAGCCGTGTCCGTAGCCCGCACGTAAGTAAGGGCTCTCGATGGCGTAGATGAGCCCTTACTTACGTGCGGGCTACGGACACTCGCGTTTCGCTATCTCTTGCCGCATAATATATTTGTAATGAACATTCCTTTTGTTGACTTAAAAGCACAATATTTGAGCCTGAAGAGCGAGATTGACGCGGCCATTTTGCGGGTTGTCGAGGAAACGGCTTTTATAGGCGGCAGGCCTGCGTCAGCTTTTGAAGCAGCTTTTTCCGCATATCTCGGTGGCGAGTACTGCGTCGCAGTTGCTAACGGCACTGACGCCATTGAGATCGCGCTAAAGGCCGTCGGGATTGAGCCCGGCGACGAGGTGATAGTGCCCGCAAACACCTTTTTCGCCACAGCCGAAGCCGTCTCTAACATCGGCGCAAGGCCAATTTTTGTCGATATCGACCCGCTTACATACAATATCGATCCCGAAAAAATCGTAGAGAAGATTACGCCGCAGACAAAAGCGATAATTCCGGTGCACCTCTATGGCCTGCCTGCCGAGATGGAAGCGATTATGCCACTGGCGCGCAAGCACGGCCTCAAAGTCGTCGAAGACTGTGCGCAAGCGCACGGCGCGACTTACAAAGGCCAAAAGGTCGGTTTATTCGGCGACGCGGCAACGTTCAGTTTTTACCCGAGCAAGAACCTCGGCGCCTTTGGCGACGCAGGAGCGATAGTTACAAAAAACAAAGAATATGCAGATCGCGCTCGTCTGATCGCAAACCACGGTCAGGCCGCAAAGAATCGCCACACTATTGTTGGCCGCAACAGCCGCATGGACGGCATTCAGGCGGCAGTTCTGTCAGTGAAACTGCCGCATCTCGAAGGTTGGCTCGAAGCACGGCGTTCTCACGCTGACGTTTACCGTAGTCTGCTCGCCGACACCGGTTTTATCCTGCCCGTAGAAACACAGGACTCGCGGCACACTTATCATCTGTTTGTCGTTCAGGTGCCCGACCGCGATGCCGTCCAATCGAAACTGGCTGATGCCGGTATCGAAAGCGGCGTCCATTACCCGACGGCCCTGCCTTTTATGGAAGCATTTGTCGATCTTGGACACGCGGCTGCAGATTTTCCGGTGGCTCACGCGCAGATGAGTAAGCTATTATCGCTGCCGATGTATGTAGAGCTCACCCGCGAAATGATCGAGTATGTCTGCGACGTTTTGAAGGACGCCGCACCGCGTTCGTCCGAAATCGCTGCATAATCCTTGTTTTCCATCAATAATTAGTAATTAATGATTAGTAATTATTAATGGAAAAAGAATTGATTACTGAAGATAAGACAATTTGGTTCGACCTCGACAACTCTCCGCACGTTCCGCTCTTTGCGCCTATCATCAGACACTATCGCAGAACAGGCGTCGAGGTCATTCTTACCGCCCGCGACCACGCGCAAACAATTGAGTTGCTGAAAATTCACGGTTTCGAGGGCACGTTCACGCCAATCGGCAAACATTACGGCAAATCTAAAGCGGCAAAAATCTGCGGCCTTCTGGCCCGTGCCCGCCAATTGGCTGCTCACATAAAATCTACAAGAAAAAATGATGGAAATATCGCGGTCGCCGTAAGCCACGGCTCGCGTTCGATGGTTCTGGCGGCAAAGTGGCTGAAGATTCCGGTCATCACGATGTATGACTACGAGTTTACAGAGACGCGAATTTTCAACCGCTTTTCAGACAAAGTGCTTGTCCCAGACGCGATTCCCGATGCAGTTCTCGACGAGATCGGCCTCGCCGAGCGCAAACGTTTTAAATATTCGGGAATAAAAGAAGAATTGTATCTCCGGGAGTTTCGACCAACTCCCGAATTCCGGAAACAATTTCTTGGTAATCACGGCTGGCAAAGTGACAAAACACTTGCCGTTCTTCGCCCGCCAGCTACGACAGCGAATTATCACTCGGCAAAGGGTGAGATATTGCTCGACGACATTTTGCATTTCTTAATAAGTGCTTCTGATGTAATAACCGTCATCGTGCCGCGAACGAGGATTCAGGGTGAAGATATCAAAATAAAAATCAAAAACATTCCAGACGCAGAGCAACGTTGCATCGTGTTGGACGAAGCGGTTAACGCCGTCGATCTGACGTTTGCTGCTGACCTTCTCATTTCCGGCGGCGGCACGATGAATCGCGAGGCCGCTTTGCTTGGCGTGCCGGTTTACAGCATTTTTGCCGGGAGGCAAGGCGCACTCGATCGTAAGATGGAAGCCGACGGGAACATCACGTTCATCCGCGATGCACGCGATTTCTCAAAGTTTAGATTCAAGCGCCGCGCTTCCGTTCCTTTAACCAACTTGACCGACCGCGTCGAAAAATTTGTAATAGAACAGATAGATTCGATGCTGAAAACGGGCAACTAAAAACGTTATCAGTTATCAGTTTATCACTTCTCAGTTTTCAGTTATTCCGAAGACATTCATGCCTAATGCTTAAACAGTATCCAAAATATAAGTTCGTTTTGGCATTTTGCGATTATGTTTTGCTTCTTGCGGCGTGGTTTGCGGCGATAAATATAAGGTTTTGGCATGTGCCGACGGCGGAGTTACTTTCGCGGCCGCTTGTAAGAACGCAGGCGGCGTTGATCGTGGTTTACTCCCTTGTTTGGATCGTTATTTTCCAGCATTTTAATTTATATAAGCTCAATCTGTTCATGGCGTTTGTCGAGCAGGTTGTGTCGATCTTGAAATCGCTGCTTTACGGCCTGCTTGGTTTGATCCTGATTACGTTTGTCGTTCGGCGGCTCGATTTTGTTGAGTCTCGGCTCGTCTTGATGCTGTTCGTCGGGATAAGTCTGGTAACGATCACGGTTTTTAGGACGTTGATCTTTCGTCGTCTTTTCGCATTTGCCTCGCAAAAAAAAATCCTTCATCGTAAGGTTTTAATAATCGGTAAAGACCGAACGGCGAAAATGGTAGCCGCTCAGATCGCGTTTGACGACAGTCATGGTTTTGATGTTGTGGGTTTTGTGACGGATGAACTTGCAACCGGCGAACGTGTTTTCGAAGACCTGAAAAATGTAGGGAAACTAAGCGAGATCGGGCGTCTCGTCAAACGACTCGACATTGACGAGATCATCATTGCGGAGAGCGATGTCACGCACAATGCGCTGCTTGAAATTATTGATAAGGCTCAAGAGACATCGGCTGAAGTTCGTCTTGTTTCCGAGCTTTACAACATCATTCCGGAAAAGGTTTTGCTCGAAAAATATCTCGGCGTTCCCATCGTCAAGATGCCGCAGAACAACGAGAACGTTCTGTTCAATGTTTACAAGCGCGTTTTTGATGTCATGGTGACGGCAATAAGTTCGGTGATAGTTTTTATTCCATTCGTTATTATTGCGCTGTTAATAAAATTGACGTCGAAAGGCCCTGTTTTCTTCAAACACACTCGCATAGGTAAAGACTGTAAGCCTTTTAAATTCTATAAATTCCGCACGATGGATGTCGGCAGCGACGACAGCTCTCATCGTGAATTCGTCAGTGAATTTATGCTTGCCGAAAGCGGCGGCAACGCAGTAAGAAAAATTACGAACGATCCGCGTGTGACGCCGATCGGCCGGTTTTTGAGGAAGACGAGCCTTGACGAGCTGCCGCAGCTTTTTAATGTAATAAAGGGCGAGATGAGCCTCGTCGGCCCACGCCCTTGTCTGCCGTATGAGTTGGAGCAATATCAGGACTGGCACCGCCGCAGGCTCGCAGTCATTCCCGGCTGCACGGGTCTTTGGCAAGTTGCCGGGCGCAGCGCGGTCGACTTTAATGATATGGTTATTCTCGACTTGTTTTACATAGATAATATGTCACCGCTTTTTGACCTGCGGATAATTTTCCGCACGCTTCCCGTTATGCTTTTGGCGAAGGGCGGGCATTGAATGTTTTTTGCCACAGAGAGCACAGAGAAAACTGAGAAAGGATCCTACATGAAAAGTATTCCTCAGTGTTCTCTGTGAACTCTGTGGCTAACTCTTATGAAAGTTGCTGTCATCGGCACCGGATACTGGGGGCCGAATTTAATTAGAAATTTTCTCGCCCTCGACGAGATCGAGGCTGTTGTAGCATGCGATCGTGATGAAGAGCGGCTTGCAAAAATGCGCAAGTCGTTTTACGGCATCGAAACCTCGACGGATTATGAAACTGTTATCGACCGAGCCGATGTCGATGTAGTCGTGATCGCGACGCCTGTCTCGTCGCATCATGAAATCGCAAAACGCGCACTGCTTGCCGGAAAGCATTGTTTTATTGAAAAGCCGATGACGGCGAGCGTTGCGGAGGCGGAAGAACTGATCGAAATAGCCGAGCAGAAACGCCTCAAACTATTTGTCGATCACACCTTCATTTACACAGGTGCCGTCCGAAAGATGAAGGAAATCATTACTTCCGGGCGGCTTGGCGAGATCTATTATTTCGACTCGGTTCGCGTCAATCTTGGGCTGTTTCAACATGACGTGAACGTGATCTGGGATTTGGCGCCGCATGATCTTTCGATAATGGATTACCTGTTGGAAAAAAAGCCGCTGGCGGTTTCGGCGATTGGAAGTTGTCACGTTGGGAATGAGCTTGAGGACATCGCATATTTGACGCTGGAGTTTGAGAATAATCTCCTCGCCCACTTTCACGTAAATTGGCTTGCCCCAACGAAAATTCGCCAGACGCTCATCGGCGGCACAAAATCTATGATCGTTTACGACGACATACAGACGAGCGAAAAGGTTAAGGTCTATGACAAAGGCATCGACGTGACCACGCGCGAAGGCATTTATGACACGCTTGTTCAATACCGCACCGGTGACATGCTGTCGCCAAAAATAGATCAGGACGAGGCGCTTGCTGTCGGCACGCGGCATTTTATCGATTGTATCTTGAATGATAAACAACCGCTGACCGACGGCCATGCAGGGTTGAATGTCGTGAGGATATTGGAGGCATCGACCGTCTCGATGCGCGAACGCGGCCGGCTGATCGAACTTTAAATGTCAACACATTTTACAGACGAATACTTGCGGTCAAATTTCATCAAGCTAAACGATGTAAAGCTTGGCGAGAATGTAAAGATATACTCTTTTGTCAACGCCTACGGCTGTGAGATCGGTGACGAAAGTCGGGTCGGTGCATTTGTCGAGATACAAAAGGGTGTGAAAATAGGAAAACGGTGCAAGATCTCGAGCCACTCGTTCCTGTGCGAAGGCGTGACGATTGAAGACAATGTATTTATCGGCCACGGCGTGATGTTTATAAATGACAAATTTCCGCGGGCCGTCAATCCGGACGGCACTCTACAAACCGAGGCCGATTGGTCGGTTTCGCCGATAACCATCAAGCGCGGCGCAAGCATCGGGTCGAACGCGACCATCCTCGACGGAGTGACAATTGGCGAAAAAGCTCTCGTCGGCGCCGGAGCGGTTGTTACCAAAGATGTCGCCGACGGCCAGATAGTCGCGGGAGTTCCTGCAAGCATTTTTCGGAATAAGTTATAACTTACCCCTTATCACCTGTCACTTATTCCGGAGAGGCTCTTCCAGATGAACATAGCAACCGCCATTTCCTCCGCCGCCGAAATTCTGCAAAACGCCAAAATTCCCGAATGTCGTCGGGAAGCTTCATCGCTGATGGCCTTCATCCTGCAAAGGAATGCGGCATTTGTAATCGCCCATTCGGATGATGAGCTGGCCGCAAATCAAAAGATGCTTTTCGAATCGTGTGTTCGCCGCCGCGCTCGTCACGAGCCTTTTCAATACATCACCCGACGACAAGAGTTTTACGGCCTTGAGTTCGAAGTCACGCCCGATGTCCTGATCCCGCGTCCCGAAACCGAGATACTCGTCGAACAAACCGTCGAGGTTCTTTCGCGGTTAGAAAATCCGCGTTTTTGCGAGATCGGAGTCGGTTCGGGCTGTATCTCGGTGTCGATCCTGCATTCCGTAGAAACGGCGAGTGGCGTCGGAGCTGATATTTCCGAAAGTGCGTTAAACGTCGCCCGCAGCAATGCATTAAAGCACGAAGTTGATAAACGATTGAACCTACAGCAGAGTGATCTTTTCAGCCAAGTCAGCGGCTTATACGACCTGATAGTTTCAAATCCGCCGTACGTGCCTCGTGAGCAGATAGATTCGTTACAGGCCGAGGTTCGAGACTTTGAGCCGTCCATTGCCCTCGATGGCGGCGAGGATGGGCTCTCGATCATTGAGGAGATAATTCGCACGTCGCCGGAGTTTCTCAATAACAAAGGTTTTTTGCTTCTGGAGATAGGATTTGATCAAGCGATGAAGGTAGAAAAGCTTTTTGATCGCCGGATATGGAAAGAACCCAAATTTCTCGCCGATCTACAAGGAATTCCGCGAGTCGTAAAAGTGATGAAGGAAGACAGTTAATTTCAGAGTTTGCCGCTATTTTTTGCTTGACAAAACCTGCGTTTACCTTAATAATGATTAGATTATTCCCGAAGTGTCTATTTTTGTAGATGTAGTTTGTCTAGTCCAAGAAATTGGTCGATTCGTGTCTGCTGCGTTCATGTGACCACAGCCGACGTTTAGTCAGGAGAGTATTCAAAAATCATGTCAAGCAACCAAAGATCGTCAAGTTTTACCCGTGTTAAAGGCCTAGCCATTGTTTCCGTAGCGTTGGCATTATTAATGACCGTTACGACGTTTGGCGCCGGCGCCTCGCACTTTGCATTTATCGATTCTGTCACCGAGTTTTTTGGTTTGCAGCGCATTACGGCTCCCGCTGCGCAGGACGTAAGCACGAATGAGATTCGATCCGAAGCGGTGGCATTAGCACCCGCCTTTACGACGATAAACGTGTCGCTGCCAAATGTGACGGCGACGCCGGGCGATATTGTCGTGCCGATCACGGTCAGCGATACGACTGGCGAGGGCATACTCGCTTATGACATTCAGGTAACCTTCGACCCGGCAGTCGTTCTGCCAAACGGATCGGGCTTTGACGAAGCGGGCACGTTGAGCAGCGCTATGTCGGTGTCTTCATTCACCGGCAATTCCGGGCACCTGATCATCTCGGGTTTTGACGTGAACCCGCTGGCTGGCGCCGGAACCTTGCTAAATCTGAAATTCACCGTTCAGAACAATCTTGGCGCCTCGACAAATTTGACCTTTGAGGATTACACGGATCCAGGCTCGGTTCTCCATTATGCCTGCCGGTTTAACGAGGGAACACCCGCTTCATCGACCACCAACGGCAGCGTCTCGATACCTGCGGCAACTGCGACGAACACGTCAACAAATACTCCGACCGAGACAGCGACATCAACATCGACTTCGACAGACACACCGACGGCGACCGCGACTAATACATTCACTCCGACGGCAACCTCGACAGAAACATTTACGCCGACCTCAACAGCGACCTTTACAGCTACCTCAACGGCCACCTTCACGCCGACGCCGGCTGGGCCGTGCGGTTCAGGCGGAAACATCGAGGCCTTTGGCAGCGTGCTCGGCACGGCTCCGACGGCTTATGCAACCTTGAGCGCGGCTTTTGCCGCCGTCAACGCCGGAACACATACCGGCGCAATAACGATGTATGTCTGTGCGAATACTACGGAACCAACCGTGGCGGCTACTCCGTCGGCGATTCTTAATGCAAGCGGAACCGGCTCGGCAGTCTATACAAGCATGTCAATCACGCCTAACGGCGGAGCGGCCAGAACCATATCTGGGGCAGCAACGACAGGATTTCCGTTGATCGATCTTGTGGGTGCCGACAACGTGACCATCAACGGCCTTAATACTGGCGGCAACAGCCTGACAATTGCGAACACATTGTCACCTGGAACCACCGGCACCAGCACGATACGCTTTATCGGCGGTGCGACGAGCAACACGATCACAAACTGCAATCTTCAGGGATCGAAGGGCACTTCGGTTGCGACCAACGGTGCAACCGTGACCTTCAGTACGGACGCGGTTACTGCAAACGGGAACGACAACAACACGATCTCAAACAACAACATCGGCCCCGCAGGCGCTAACCTTCCGACGACGGCTATTCAATGCAATGGATCTGTTTCAACGACCGCCATCGGCAATAGCGGCCTGATCATCAATAACAATAA
The DNA here is from genome assembly GCA_046160805.1 of Pyrinomonadaceae bacterium. Classification (GTDB taxonomy): domain Bacteria; phylum Acidobacteriota; class Blastocatellia; order Pyrinomonadales; family Pyrinomonadaceae; genus OLB17. Next base: position 32,629 of record JBJXHF010000006.1, on the reverse strand, counting down.
TATTTTTGATTATTTCGGTGCCGCGGTAACGAGCGCTGGTGTCGCGGTGAATAACGGATGTAATACGTCTTCAATTACTAACAACCGCTTTTACCAAACCGGCACCCGCACTTGGACCACTGGAGCAACTCATACGGGAATTGCGATTGCCAGTCAGACGGCACCGCAGGGCGCTCAAGGCTTCACAATCACGGGAAATACCATCGGCTATGCTTCAAGCACGCAAACCGGCACATATACTTTGACTGGTTCGACCGGAAAGTTTCAGGGCATCAGGTTTGACGGCATTACGACCGGAACCGTTTCAAATATAAACAACAACACGATAGCGTCTGTGAGCATGACCGGCGTTACGTCGAGCGGCACGGGATCGACCTCATCGCCGTTCTCCGCTATTCTCGTCAATAACGGGCTTGCAATTACGAACGGCAATACGATCGGAAGTCAATCGGCAACAGGTTCATTGACGTTTTCGACGACGACCACAACCTCATCGGACTTTTACGGTATCTACAATTTCAGTTTCGATAACTGGACGGCGAACAGTAACAACATAGGCGGCATGTCGATCACGAATCTCGGAGCCTCCGGGACGATGGTGTTGTACGGACTAAGAGCAAATACAGGTGCCTTTACCTTCACCGGTACTTCCAACAACGTCGGCGGCACAGTGGCAAATTCAATGTCGCTGACTTCGACAGGGGCAGCATCGCAGCTCATAGGCATGCTGACGAATAATGCGATCTCTACTTGGACGTCAAACACGGTCCGCAACTTGACTAACAACAATGGCACCGGCACAACGACGTCCGCATCAGTAATCGGAATGTCTTCCACCAGCACCACGCCGGTTCAGAACCTTTCGCAAAACACTATACACACGCTTACGGCGAGCAGCGCCGCAAATGCAAGCGTTGTTACGGGTATTCAATTTGCCGGCGGCACCGGAAACGTAGTCGAACGCAACCTCATTTATAACCTGCTGGCCCCGACGACGAGCGCTTCGGCTGAGATCAACGGTATTCGAGTTGCGGGCGGAACGACGACATACCGCAACAATATGATCGCCCTCGGCGCAAATCAGGCGATTGCTATCGGTGCGGCGGCGAGCAACGGTGGCACGTCCGGAATCAACGGATTTAACGGAGTGCTCGGCACCGACACCTTTGTTCACAACAGTGTCTATATCGGCGGAACCGCTACAAGCGGCTTGGGCGCTTCATACGCGTTGAACGGAACGCAAACGGTAAACGCGCGCAGCTTCCGTGACAATATCTTCCAGAATTCCAGAACAAACGGCGCGGCGACCGGCAAGCACTACGCGGTCAAGATCAACGGAACGGCGGCGAACCCGTCAGGACTGACGATCAACAATAATGTCTATTTTGCCAACGGCGCAAGCGGCGCGGTGTTTGGGTTCTTCAACTCCTTGGACGTTGCTAACTTAACGGCTTGGAAAGCGGCGGTCGGACAGGACGCGGCCAGCTTTGAAAGCAATCCACAGTATAACGACCCGACAAATGCGACACCCGATCTGCACCTGCACCCGACGAACGCAACTGTTGCAGAAGGCAATGGCGTAGATCTCGGCGTCGTGCTTGACTATGACGGCCAGACCCGCAGCGGCCTGACGCCGGTTGACATCGGCGCAGACGCGGGCAACTTTACGGGCCTCGACCTTCTTGCTCCGAGCATCGTTTACACACCTTTCGCAAATACGTCGCTGACGACCAATCGAGTGCTCTCAGCAACTATTACAGACGCCGGCGGCGTTGCCGGCGGTGCACTAGCCCCGCGCATTTACTTTAAGAAATCAACCGATGCAGGTTACGTCTCGACGCAGTGTGTACCGAGCTACTCCTGCACTATCGACTACACGCTGGTCGGCGGCGGTTCGGTCACCTCGGGCAATATCATTCAATACTTTGTCGTAGCTCAGGACACGGTCGGCAATCTCGCGTCGAATCCGAGCGGCGGCTTTAGCGGCACGGATGTCAATAACGTAACAACACCGCCGACACCGCCGAACAGCTACACCATCTCAATTGCATTCTCAGGTCCCTACAATGTCGGCACGGGCGAAACTTACACTTCGCTGACAAATCCGGGCGGCATCTTTGAGGCGATCAACGGCGGCGTGCTTACAGGCAACGTAACACTCAATATTACAACTGACCTCACCGGCGAACTCGGAACCCACGCCCTCAACGAATGGGTTGAAGAAGGCGGCAGCGGCTACACGATGCTCATCAAACCAAGCGGCGCACCGCGCACGATCACCGGCTCGAATACTGGTGCATTGATAAGGCTCAACGGTGCGGACCGCGTGAGAATCGATGGCTCGACGGCAGCTTCTGTCGTTGGCGGCAATCCGGCACTTCGCGAGTTGACGATCCAGAACACGAACGTCGGCACCGGCGCAGTCGTTATATCGATCGGCTCGGGCACGAACGGTGCCCAGAACGACACGATCCAAAACGTTAACGTCCTTGGACAAGACCCGACGACGACGCTTATCGGCATCGCTCTCGGCGGAACGACGCCGGGAACTGCCGGAACGGACAACGACAATAACCGCGTTGAGAACTGCTCGGTCAGAAGGGCCATTTACGGCATATTCTCAGCCGGAGCAAGCTTAGCGAATCAGAACACCGGTTCGGTCATCACTCAAAATGACCTGTCCGGAACCACAACTAACCGGATCAGACGCATCGGCATCGTCGTCTTTAACGAAAGCGGCGTTCAGATCACTGAAAACAGTGTCGGCGGCATCGATACTACAGAATCTGCTGACGCGGTCGGAATCGGCGTTGGAACGCAGTTAGTTGATGCCAGCTCAACAGCGTCAGGCGGCGTCACGGGAGCTCTCGTGGCGAGAAACAAGGTCAACGGCGTTGTCTCATCGCCCGCTACGTTCTCAGCGGCGGGAATTGCGGTTTCCGGAGCTGTGGGTGCTGCAAACACTCTTCAGAACAATATGGTCACGGGCGTAAATGCCAACGCGACATCACCCGATATCGTCGCCGGCATTCATGTGTTCGGCGTCACCGGCTCGACGACGAGGGTTTATAACAACTCCGTATCTATGACCGGCGACAGAGGTGCAACGGCCAGCCAGATGCCGAGCTATGGCATTTCTATTACAGGAACCGATCCGACGGTTGAGCTCAAGAACAACATCTTCTACACGACGCAGATCGCCTCCGGCGGCGGCGTCAATGCCAAGAGCTACGCGATCGGCATGGTGACGACGACGTTTGCAAACCTCGACTCGAACTACAATGATTTCTGGTCAACCGGCGCAAATGACGGAGGATTCAGATCAGGCTCACTTGCTGCTGGTGCAGGAACCGATTACGCGGCGCTGGCTGCTTGGCAGACGGCGACCGGCGGCACGGCGACGGATGATTTCAACTCGCTTGAGTCGGACCCGTCATTTACCAGTCCCTTGACGGACCTTCATATTCCTTACAGTTCAACTGTAGTTAACATAGGAACGACAATCGCGTCCGTTACAAATGACTTCGACGGCGACACTCGTCCGCAGGACGCATCATACGAGATCGGTGCGGACGAAGTAGCTGCTCCGACGCCGACTTCGACAGCGACAAACACGCCGACTCCGTCGAATACGGACACGGCGACGCCGACACCTACGGAAACGTTTACTCCGACGGCGACGGATACACCGACCGATACGCCGACGGCAACCAATACGGCCACTTCGACGGCTACCGCAACGCAAACTGCCACGCCTGAGCTAATTTACGGAAAGACGACCTCAAGCAGCAGCGCGACGGCCGGCATTAACCTTGTGAGCTTTAGCAGCAACGATCCGGCAACGATCACGGTCATCGGGCCGTTCACCGGTCTGACTGCGGGCCAGACCGCCGTGCGGACCATCGATTTCCGCCCGGCAACCGGCACGTTGTATGCGATCAGCACAAACGGCTCGCTTCCGCTAACGGGCCAGTTATACACGGTCAATCTCACAACCGCGGCTCTGACGCCGGTCGGAAGCGGATTTGCTCTCGGAACTGCGAATTCTACGCGGGTCGAAATGGACTTCAATCCTGTAGTCGATAGAATTCGCCTCATCACCGCCGCAACCGGAACCGGCGGCACTAACAATAACTTCCGTATCAATCCGAATGACGGAACTCTGGTTAACATCGATGCGAACCTGGCATACGATGCCGGCGATCCGCAGGCGGGATTCGGTGGTTTCAACATGCTTGGAGTTGCTTACACAAACAACGTCGTTGGAGCGACCACTACCACGCTATACAGTTGGGATTACCAATCGGATTCGCTGGTGACCATCGGCGGGTTGAATGGAACTCCAAGCCCGAACACCGGCCTCATGTTTACCGTGAACAACCCTGGAACCTTCCTGACATTCAATGCCGAGCTCGGCATGGACATCAGCGGTTTGACGGGAACGCTCTTTGTCACTCACGACGATCCGAATACCGGCACGAGCATGAATCTCTACACGCGTGATCTGACGACCGGTGTGGAGACGCTTCTTGGTGCATATCCGGGCGGAACGTTCGTAGGCGACCTGTCTGTAAACATTCCGTTCGTGCCGCCGTCACCTACGGCGACCAGCACGGCGACAAATACTCCGACGCCGACAAACACTGACACGCCGACGCCGACAAGTACAGCGACGGATACGCCGACGCCAACTTCTACTGCAACGGCTACTGCAACGGAAACGTTTACGCCTACTGCAACCTCCACAGCAACAAACACGGCGACGCCGACTCCACCGGCTGTAATAAGCGGAACTGTTACATACGGCAACGCTCTTGGCTCACCAGCCCCGCCTCGGTTCGTTTCGAACGTTCTCATTAGCGCTGCCGGTTCGCCTCCGCTCTCTGATATTACAGACGGCCTCGGGGCGACGGCAGGCCAGTATTCGCTGACCGGATTCGGAGCGGGTTCATACACCATTACGCCTTCCAAGACGGGCGGTGTTAACGGTGCCGTCAATTCATTCGATTCAGCGAGGATCGCTCAACACGTGGCGTCGATCATGATGTTGACCGGCAATCAATTGATAGTGGCGGACACAAGCGGCGTTGACGGAATTACGTCATTCGACGCTGCGTTGGTAGCCCGTTATGTTGTTGCGCTGCCGGGTAGCGGATCAACCGGAAACTGGATATTCCTGCCTTCGAGCAGAAATTACCCGACTATCACGAGTAGTTTGGCTGGCGAAGATTATTCCGGCCTGCTGATGGGTGAGGTTTCCGGCAACTGGGTCAATACCGGTGCACGTCCTGCACATGGACCTGAGAGAAGCACTTCGGTTGCGGCACCGCGTCTTGTGACGCCGGCTGACAACGAAGTCATTATTCCGGTCTCGGTTCAGGGAGCCGCGAATAAGGACATCATTGCCTATGAGTTCGATCTCAGGTATGACCCGACAGTGATACAACCGCAGGCCGTTCCCGTCGATCTCGCCGGAACTGTCAGCAGCAGGCTTACCGTCGCGGTCAACACCGAAGAAGCCGGACTCTTAAGAGTCGCCATTTACGGCCCGCTGCCGATCGACGACAACGGCCTGTTAATGAACCTCCGCTTCAATGCAGTCGGAGCACCGGGCTCGGTGTCGCCGCTTGTCTTTGAGAAGATGATGTTCAACGAAGGCGATCCGGGAACGCAAGTAACCGATGGCCAGGTCGAGCTCACCGCAGCGGGAGCCAACCAGGCCGAGATATCGGGACGCCTGCTCAACTCAATGGGACAGGGCATTCCAAATGCCCGAGTCACATTGACCGATACGACAGGCCAAACTCGCACAATCGTCTCGAACGGCTTTGGAGTTTACCGATTCGGCGCTCTACAGGTTGGACAGACCTACACCATCAGTGTCGAATCACGCTCCATCTCGTTTGCTCCGGTAATGGTCAGCATCACCGGCCCGGCGGTAAATGTGGATGTGATAGCCGAGCAGTAAAAAGCAAGGTTAGCAAGAAAATTGAGGCCGCCGGCAAAGGCGGCCTCTTTTTTTTGCGGTGAGGTCTAGTTGCGACTTTAATCTGATCAATCCTTTGCGGGCTTTGCGGCTTCGCGTGAGATCCGATTTTATGTCACGCAAAGACGCCAAGATCGCAAAGAGGAAATCTGCTAGCGGCGGATTGCGGTCATGTCGGCCATTCGCCGTAGTATGCAAATTGAGCGTGCCCGGTTATGACGATCTCGTCATCGTCGCGCCAGTGAACGTTTGTTGTTCCGCCTTCGGAATGGACGGCGACTTTGCGCGTCGTTTTCTGCATGAACGCGGCCAGAACTGCGGTGCCGCTTGCGCATGTGCCGGACGCGGCGGTCTCGCCGGCGGCGCGTTCCCAAATGCGGATGTCGATATTTTTGCGATCCCGCACCTTCACAAAAACAATATTGGCGCGGTCCGGAAACATATCGTGTGTTTCGAGCACCTTTCCCAATGCACGCCAATCAAAATCAAAATCATCGACAAAGATACACGCGACAGGGTTGCCGACATTGACGGCCGAGAATGTTACTTGTTCATCGTTAATTGTTAAATTGTTGATTGTCAGTTGGTGGTCGATGACCGTTTCGAGTCGATCTTTTGTAGCAACCGGCACCTCGTCGCTGGCAAATTTTGGCTTGCCGATCTCGGCTTCGAAAATATAGTGGCCTGTTGAAACGGCTTCGATCAGTCCGTAATTCTTTACGCCGCTTCGCGTTTCCAGCCGAAGATTTTTGTTCGTCCAAAGCTGTTTGTAATGCAGAAATGCCGCGGCGCAGCGCGTGCCGTTACCCGAAAATCCGGCGTAGCTGCCGTCCGGGTTGACGATCTCGCAAAAGTAATCTGCTTCACCGCCGCTGAGCCGTTCCAAAACCGCAATGCCGTCTGCGCCGGCTCCGGTGTGGCGATGGCAAATGTTCTTCGCCAGTTCAGACAGTAAAATAGCGGAGTCGATATTCTCACGCTTGATAACAATGTAGTCATTGCCAAAGCCGTGAAATTTGCAAAAGTTTATGGCGCTCATTTGCGTTTGGTGATGCTGACTATCGTTTCTGCCGGATGTTTGTATTCGAGAACAAATTCCACATTGTCGCCGACCTTTACTGAGTCAAGCAACGCCTTTTCTTTCACATAAAACTCCATTATCATCGGCGGCATAACGCCGACGATCTCTTCATGATCGAGCTCGACCGAACCGAGTTCCATGTTGATCTTCGTCACCTTGCCTCGGCCTGGGTAGTTGCCGTCTTTTGGGACAGTTGACACGGCGACGGGCGTGGACGTGTTTTGTTGGACGGCATTGGCGGACCTCATCTCGGGTTTTTCACATGAGACCAAGCAGAACAGTGCAATGATAATCGATAGCAAATAAAGGTTTTTCATGTAACTAAAACGTCGCTGACTGGTGCGTAAGCCCGCACGTTAGTAAGGGCGGTACATTCAACGCTGCGTGTTCCGCCCTTACTAACGTGCGGGCTTGCGCATGCGATCATCGCTTCACTGGAACTATCATGAACGTCAGCCGTTCGCTCCCGCGAATGACAACGATCTCGTATTCTTCGCCAGCCTTCATATCAACAAGCGTGTCGGTGTAATCCATCACATTGCGAATTTCACGCCCCGCAAGCTTAACAACCTTGTCGCCCGTTTTCACGCCTGCCTTTGCCGCAGGCGAATTCTCCCGCACGCCGTCGAGCAACAACCCGTCCGTCGAGTCTGCATAATTCGGTATCGTGCCAAGCGAAATATTAAATCCCGTCCTGCCGCCCTGCATCGTCGATTTTGCGACAGTGTATGTTGGACGCCGCGGATTTTGATCAACATCTCTTGCTATCGACTGAACATAATTAATGATCCTTCGCTGACCCTCGTAGTTGATCTTGTCGGCAGTGTCCGACGGCTTGTGGTAATCATTATGTGTTCCGGTAAAAAAGAAAAGAACAGGTATTTTCTTCCCATAAAACGACGAGTGGTCGGACGGACCAAACCCATCTTCGTTTAGCTGAAGTCTGAATATGGGTAAGTACGGATGTACATATTTTATTGCCGGCAATGGGTTGACTGGATCTTCTATAGGCTCAACGCTATTCATACTTGTTGCAAACGATTTGTTTCGATCAGCAATCAAACCCTTCCAGATATCTGAGGTTCCAACGCCACCTATCGTCAACTTTTTATCCTTCAACCGTCCCACCATATCAAGATTGATCATCGCGATGGTCTTACCGAGAGGCAAAACAGGATTATCTACGTAAAACTTGGAACCGAACAGTCCCTCCTCCTCGCCGCTGAAGGCGATGAAGATGAGTGTGCGTTTGTTTTTTCGCTCGCGGGCGAATTGGCGGGCAAGCTCGATGATCGCGGCGACGCCTGAGGCGTTGTCGTCGGCGCCGTGGTGAATTTCGGTCGAGTTTGCGGCAAGGCTGCTTGAGCCACCGTAGCCGAGATGATCGTAATGTGCGCCGATGACGATGGCTTCGCTTTTGAGCAGCGGATCGGTGCCGGGTAAAATGCCGATGACGTTCGCTGTGTCACGGCGCTTTGCGGGCGTATTTAACTCGGTGGCAGATAAGCTGCTATGCGGATCGCGCACGGGCGTGTAAGAGAAAGGCTGTAAATAGCTCGCTTTGCCGTTCATGCCTGATATTCCGGGCTTTAACTTTACCTTCGCGAATTGATCGGCTAAATATTTAGCGGCCAACGCCGCGCCCTTCTCGCCTGATCGGCGGCCCTCGAGCTTGTCGGAAGCGAGGTATTCGACGTGGCGGCGAAGGTTGGCTTCGGTCTGATCGGGGCGTTGAGTCTGCGGTTTTTGAGCAGCAAGGCCCGACGCTAGACAAAGGATCGAAAGGAAAAGAAAAATCTGCTTTTTCATAATTTCTCTGTGTTCTCTGTGCACTCTGTGGCTAATTCTTACTCAACCCAGTCCGCAATAAAGACATTCGTATCGCCTTGGTTGGCGGCGTTTCTGTTCGACGCGAACACCAGCTTCTTACCGTCGGGGGAGAACATCGGGAAGCCGTCGAATGTTTCGTTGTAAGTGATGCGTTCGAGGCCGGTGCCGTCTAGATTTATCATTGCGAGATCGAAGTTGCGCTTTCTCGGATCGGTCGCAAAATGATTTGTGCAAAAAATGAGGCGTTTGCCGTCGGGCGTAAAGAAAGGCGCGAATGAGGCGGCGCCGAGCTTTGTCACTTGCCGTTTATTCGAGCCGTCGGCGTTCATGACCCATATCTCGAATACAGTTGGAACGACCAGGCCTTGCTTTAAAAACTCTTTATCCCGTTGGATCAACGCAGGGTCGGACGGATGCGAGCCGCGATAGACGATCATCTCGCTGTCGGGCGAGTAAAACGCACCGCCATCGTAGCCGGGTTCGTTTGTGAGGCGCTTGATGTTTTTGCCGTTCGTATCCATTGAATAGAGTTCGAGATCGCCGTCACGCTCCGAGGTGAAAACGATTTTCTTGCCGTTGGGCGAAACAGTCGCCTCGGCGTCGTAACCCGCGTGGTTGGTCAGGTTTTTTATATTCTTGCCGTCGGGTGTCGCGGTGTAGATCTCGTAATCGGGATAAACAGCCCACACGTAACCCTTGGAAAAGTCGGGCGGCGGCGGACATTGTTTACTCCCGCCAAACGTTGAGGCATACAAAACTTTCTTGCCGCCCTTGAAAAAATACGAGCATGTCGTGCGGCCTTCGCCGTTTGAGATCATTCGGACATTCGAGCCGTCGATGTTCATCGAATATATCTGGTCGCAATCGCGGCCGTCGCGTTTGGACTGAAAGATCAACTGCTTTCCGTCAAACGAAAAATAAGCCTCGGCGTTCTCTCCGCCAAAACTGAGTTGTTTGATATTCTTTAGATGACGCTCGCCCTTGACCGTCAGGCGGTCTTCCTGTGCGATAACGGTTGACAAAAGAGTTATAATGAGTGCAAATACAAGAAACGAAATTTTCATATATACGATTATATTATTACGAGCGGCGATTTAACGCATCTGACGGCAGCAGTTTAACGAACTTATATTCTGTATGGCTTTTGAGACGAACAAGGACGTTCTCGATTGGTACGAGGGGCAGGAGCGCACGCTCACGCCGGAATATATTAGTGCAATTCCCTGGCACGAGGTAAAAAATCACCCGCTCGACAAGCGCTTTGTGCCCGTGCTGCTCTACATGCGCGACGTTGAGACGCTGACGGAAATGTATCACCGCGAGCTGCAGCGAACGCCGACCGGACGCGACCCTTACATCAGCAAGTTCATGGAACGCTGGGGCATCGAAGAGGTAACTCATGGTGAGGTGCTCAATCGTTTTCTGAACGAGGCGGGCTTCGAGACCGGTGATAAATGGCAGTCGCAAATACATCGAAATGTTACAAACGTGTATAACTCTTACACCTATCTGATCACAACACTGACGAACTTTATCGGAAAAAAATTTACCGCCACGCACATGACATTCGGGGCCATACACGAGATGTCAACCGCGCAGGGCTATCGCCGGATGAAAACGCTCGCAGATCATCCCGTGCTCACCCAGATTCTGAATGCCATCATCCGCGAAGAGGCCGCTCATACAAAATTCTACTGGAACATCGCCCAACTCGAATTGCGAAAAAACGAATTTGCGCAAAAGATTGCCCGGTTTGTTATTGACCATTTTTACACACCTGTCGGCCAAGGCTCGCTGGCAAAAAAACGGACGGAATATGCGCTTGGGACGCTGTTTGGCGATGAAGATTCATTAGACGTGATAGACAAGACGGTGACTCAACGTGTGAGTCAATTGCCCGGCTTTGCAGGTATTACAAAGATCAACGAATCGATCGGCGGAATGGCGCGCCGAGCGTCGATGAAGTTAAATTCTGCATTATAACTCCAACCCGTTTTTCATTTTAACGTTTGTAGAAATCGACTCCGTTGCTGATTTCGACTGTGATTTTGTTTTCTGATTCGGCGTAATCGAGATGCGCGACGGCTTCTGATATTGCTAGAAAGCGATGAACGTCGTGGCCGAAAGATTCCGGGAAAAGTCGTTGCGCAAGATCATAGGCATTGATGCCGTCTGTCGAAACCAATGAAACAACTTTTTTCTGTCTCTCATCGATCATTCGAACGTAGCGGTGAAATATTTCTTCAAAGTCGGTTACAGGCTCGCCGTGGCCGCCGTAGGCAAGCGTCGGCCGAATCTCGCGTAGCCGTGCGAGGCTCACCAGGTATTCTGCCAATGAGCGAAAGCGTTTTGACGGGTTGATCGGGTCGGGCGAGAGGATCGGGTTTGGGGTGATGCGTTTGAGAACGCAGTCGCCGCAGATCAACGTTCGGTCGGCTTCGCGGACGAACGAGCACGAACCCGGCGTATGGCCGGGCGTGTGCAACACGCGCAAGCTGCCGCCGGTGAACTCAAGTTCCATGTCGTCACGAAGCGGGCGAAAATCGGTATCGTCGAGTGCGTCGGTCAGCAAGCTGATGTCATCGTAAAGCGTGCGCATCTCGTTGAACACCGATTCCGGCACGCCGCACCGAAGGAGCAATTGTTTGTGCTCGTCATGAGCGAGACGGCCAAATAAATGTCCGGTTTCCCATTCGTGAACAAGTATCTCGGCGTCTTTCGCTTCGTCGCGAACCTGTTTTGCAAGCCCGCAATGATCTTCGTGTGCGTGAGTGAGAACGATCCTGCGAATATCGGCAAATTTTACTCCGTGTTTTGCGAGCTTCGAGCGTAAAACGTCAGCGGCCTCTTTTGTCTTTGGCCCAACGTCGATCAGCGTCAGCGGGTCTTCCTTTATCAGGTAAACATTGACGTCGCCGACATAAAACGGCGTGGGAATGGACAGCGGAATTATCTTCATACGGTTTAGATTACAAAAACGTTACGCGATTGCTTGCTTAAATGGCTTTTATGAGTTAAAAAGTTCAAAGCAAATCAATTCCGTTTTAAGTATCTGTCGGACAAATATATCTAAGTCGTTTTTGACTGGCAAGTCAACGGCCTCATAACCCGACGATCGAATCGAACGTATCAGTAAACATCAAGGAGAAATAAGATGAGAGTATTTTTGCCTATTAGCTTCGTCAAGGTCTCGCAATTCGCTTTTCTGTTGGCGGCGACGCTGTTTTTTGCCGTTGCGGCCTCCGCACAGTCCCAAGCGGCGGCGGCAGACCTTGCCGGCACCGTTACCGATCCGACCGGCGCCGTTATCTCGGGAGCCACTGTTCAAGCTAGTGGTATCGGCACCGGAATTAATCGCACCGTAACTACGAACAGCGACGGCAACTTTCAGTTAATCGGCCTGCCGCCGGGCCAATACGAGATAACCGCTGAGGCCGCAAATTTCAAAAAACTTGTTATTTCTCCGGTAAGGCTGACCGTCGGGCAAAGTGCCGAGCTCACGATCAAGCTCGAAGTCGGCTCTGCGAGCGCCGTAGTAAATGTTGCCGGCGGCGATGTCGAGCTTGTCGAGACAACGAAATCAAACGTATCAAATACCATCGATCAGGTGCGTATCAATAATCTGCCTATCAACGAGCGAAGCGCCACGGGATTTGCGCTCACCATCTCTACTGTCGGACGCGACAACGGCCGCCCGATCGGCCCGGCGCCGACATCGGGATTGAACATCGGCGGCCAGCGCGGACGTTCGACGCTTGTCCAGGTTGACGGTGCAGATTTCACGGATAATTCGATCAATGCGGCCCGCTCGACCGTTTCGCAGGAAGCCGTGCAGGAGTTTCAGGTCACGACAAACTCCTACATGCCTGAATTCGGACGCGCGACCGGCGGCATCGTCAATGTCGTCACAAAACGCGGCACGAGCGATTTTCACGGCAATCTGTTCGGCTTTGTTCGTCACAAGACGATACAGGCCCGCAATGCCTTTGCGCCGATCATCGACAACGATCCCGACAAAAAGCCGCCATACACTCGTGCCCAATACGGAGCGACACTCGGCGGCCCAATGGATAAGAAAAACAGAAATTTTTTCTTCATTTCATTTGAGCAGCGAAGGCGTCAGGAATCGGGCTTTTTTACCGGCGATATTTTTGGCGAAGCGACTCAAAGCATCACGATCGGCGCGCCGTTCCTGCCAATTGCTCAATCATTTACAAATCTCACCGCCGACCAGGTTAGATATATTCAGTCCGCCTTGTCCAATCCACTCGACCCCGCGCAGGTGCAACGCGGAATAGCTTATGCATTTCTCGCATCAGCCGGCGGACAATCGTCTATCAACGGCGTCAGCACGCTCATCAATTTGCTTCCCGGCTTAGGCGTTCCTCAAGGGCAGCCGATCGGACAAAGATTTCTGCTATCCGGCAGGCCGATACCGCTCACACGAAACGCCGACGGCCAGTATGTAGCGTTTCGCCCGTTGGCACAGTTGAGCAAGATATTCCCCATCTCGGAAAATACCAGTTATGGATCGCTTCGTTTTGACAGTGCATTGACGGCCAATAATCAGTTGTCGATGCGGCTTGGTTACAATCCGAGCACGATCAACGGCATTCAGGACGAGTCGCAAAATCAGACGCTTGGACAAAACGATTACTCCCGAACCGGCATTCAGCAGCTTGAGGACTTTTCATTCGGCGCTTCGCTGACGACGGTTGCTTCGCCCAAAGTTCTCAATGAGCTCTATTACAACTTTGGCCGACGCGTCGCAAAATTCGACTCGCAGGTGCCAAGCGTGGCTCTGCAGATCGCAGGCACCGGCTTTATAGGCTCGAATCCGTTTTCGCCAGTCAACCGCGTCGAAAGGCGTCACCAATTTCGCAACAACGTCACTTGGGTGTCCGGAAATCACACGATGAAGTTCGGCGGCGACGTAAGTTTGGTTTCCGGGAATGCCAGTTTTGAATTGAACTTTCCGGCGTTGTTTAATTTTGGCAGGCAAGCTGCCGGTCCGTTGGTCACCGTCGGCGGTGTTGCCTGTGATTCGCTCACGCTTACGACGCAGAACGGCCGCTGTCCAGCCTTTACCGCAACACAAACCTACGGTCTCGGTTTCCCGAGCGTTTTCATTCAAGGCTTTGGCGACCCGAACAGCACGCTTGAAAACAGGCCGGTTGCCTTTTTCGGACAGGACACATGGAAAGCGACGTCGCGGCTGACGATAAACTTTGGCGTCCGTTATGATTATGAATTTACCCGAACCTTTGAGCCGACGCCGTTTCGCGATCCTTTGACCGGCATAAGTTTGAGTGCATCGGATGTTAATAACGCGCAAAACGCCCTAAATATAACGCAAGGATATCCAAGAGATGAGGACAACATCGCCCCGCGTCTAGGTTTTGCCTGGGATATCGCCGGAAATGGCAAAACTGTCATTCGCGGAGCTATCGGACGATTTTTTGACCACCCGGCGTTGGCGTCATCGTTCATCTCGAATATCGCGGACGGTTCGCAGCAGCAGCAGGCTACTCTTATACCGGCGGCTCGGTCCGGCGAAGTACCATTTCTTCCCACATCATTACTTAATGCTTTTCAAGTATTTCAAGGCACGGCGATTCCGGGCGTGACGCCGGGCTTGGCCGCTTCGGCTCAGTATCTAAACGGATTTATGCGGTTTAATCCGGCAACATTTACCGGATTTGGGCCGATCCTGCCATTCACGCTGCACGTTTCCAAAGACTATAAGTATCCCGACGCCATTCAGGCCAACCTCTCCTTCGAGCGGATGATAGGCAGAGATATGTCCCTGTCTGTCAGCGGAATTAGAGTCACGGCACATCATCTGAACCACCCTCAGGACATAAATGCTCCGAACACGGATCAATTGAGGGAGAATTACAGACGGTTCGCAGTCAACAATCCGTTCTTTCCCGGTTGCACTTCGGCAACGCCTTTCGCTGCGAGCTGCTTTCCAGCAAATATTACGGCTGCGTCATTCTTTCCGGTGCCTACGGCTTCAAACACCTTGTTCACAGTCGTAATTCCCGGTCTTATAGCGGTGAATAATACAACCGGCCAAAGATTTGTCAGTCCGATCGCCGCGAACTTCTTCCGGCCCCTGGCTCCGAATTATTTCTTTGTTGCATCTGCAACCGGCGGGGCGGTTACCAAAGCGATGTTTGACGCTGGACTAGCCGGTTCTGTCCGCACCGCCGGGCCGATCACCGCTTTTGGAGACGTAAGTGCCCAATTGTCGGACGGAAATTCGTATTACAACGCGCTGAACGTCGAGTTGAAAAAAAGATTTTCGACAAATATGCAGTTTCTGGCGAGCTACACATGGTCGCATTCGATTGACGATTCGTCCGATCTTCAGACGCTTTTGAAGCCGCAGAATAATTTCGATTTTGGCGCTGAGCGCTCCGATTCGCTGTTTGACCAGCGGCACCGTTTTGTCTTCAGCGGCGTAATCAACGCACCGGATAGCTGGAAGTCTTCCGGTGGATTTTACGGGTTTATGCACGGATTTTCATTAGCGCCGATCATTGAGTTCAGCTCTGGCCGGCCGTTCAATATTCTCGCTATCGGCGATTCCAACGGTGATTTCCAAAGCAGCAACGAAAGGCCGTCAGTTTTGGAGGACGGCACGCTGTGCCAAACCGGCGTCGATCAAGGCTGTTTCATCGGAGTTTTCCCGAAAGACGGAAACCTGCCGCGCAACTTCGGCATCACGCACAATTATTTTTCGCTCGATGCCAGATTGACGCGAAGGATCAGTCTTGGCGAACGGATCAACCTCGATCTCATAGCCGAAGGCTTCAACCTCTTCAACCGGTTCAACGAGGCCGCCGGCAATCCGTTTTACGATCGGGTCAACGCATTCGGCGAGCGCAAGGGCAACAGGTATTACAGCCAGCCGACATCAGCGTTCGACCCGAGGCAGTTTCAATTTGGCGCCAAGCTTACTTTCTAAATTAAAGCGCACGATATTTTACAAGCCGGACGGATTACTGTCCGGCTTTTTTTATGCACTGTAGCCAGCTTTATTGGATAATCGATGTATGTTGGCATCCTCTGACGAGATAAAAAAGAAGGCAGTTGGATTAGGCTTTCACAATATCGGCATCGTGCCCGCTGAGCCTTTGGCGGACGAATACGAGCATCTAAAAGATTGGCTCGGTCGAGGTTTTCATGGACAAATGGGTTGGATGGAGCGCGAGCCCGCAAAACGGAGCGACCCGCGTTTGCTGTTTCCTGACACAAAGTCCGTTATAGTCGTCACTCATAATTACTTTACGAAGCATGACCACGTTGTTGACGATGCGAGAGGCAAACTGTCGCGTTATGCTTGGGGCGATGACTATCATGATGTCGTCCGTGAAAAATTGACGGAACTACTCAACTGGATCAAAGCTCAGAATGCGGCGGTCGATGGAAAGATATGCGTCGATACGTCGCCGATGATGGACAAGGCTTGGGCCGTTCGAGCCGGACTCGGCTGGCTCGGAAAGCACTCAAATGTGATTACGACCGAGATCGGCTCATGGTTTTTTATCGGTTCGATATTACTCAATCTGGAACTAGAATACGACGCTGAGATTGTCGATGATCATTGCGGCACATGCACGGCTTGCATCGACGCCTGCCCGACAAATGCCATCGTCGAACCGTATATCGTCGATTCGCGTAAGTGCATTTCCTACGCGACGATCGAACTGCGAGATGAAAATTTGCCTGCCGACATCGGAGAAAATTTGAACGGCTGGCTCTATGGCTGTGACATTTGCCAGGATGTTTGCCCGTGGAACAGATTTGAAACGCCAACCGACGAGAAACGATTCGAGCCGCGAAATTTCGAGACATCCTTGTCGCTTGAGGAATTAAGCGAAATGACGCATGAACAATATGTGAACCGCTTTCGTCTCTCGGCTGTCAAACGCGCAAAACTTTCGGGGCTTAAACGAAACGCAGCCGCGCTAAAAACACCGATCGATTAATGATTTATCGTCTTCTGGTTTTCCTTTGCGTACTTAGCGTCTTTGCGTGAGAAGATTTCACGCAAAGTCGCAAAGGCCGCAAAGAAGGAACGGAATTCTGGTTTGATGTATCATTAACTTATGCCACTCAGCGATGCTTATAACCGGACAATTCGCGATCTTCGTATTTCGCTCACGGACCGGTGCAATTTTCGCTGCTTCTACTGCCTGCCGCACGGCGAGCCCTCGTGGGCAAAACGCGAAAAACTGCTGACATTCGAGGAGTTGGAATACGCCTCAGAGATCTTTGTAAGTTTAGGAATAGAAAAGATCAGGCTGACCGGCGGCGAGCCGCTGATACGCCGCGACGTGCCCGTTTTGGTCGAGAAGCTGGCAAAGTTGAAACCGAGACTACGAGACATTGCGCTGACGACCAACGGTTATGATTTCGTCCGACACGCCAATGCACTAAAAAGCGCCGGACTCGACCGCGTAACATTTAGCCTAGATAGCCTGAGCCGTGAAAAGTTCATCGACATCACCGGTGTTGACGGCCTTGATCGTCTAATTGATTCCATCGGTGTGGCGAAGAAGTTGGGGTTTTCGCCTATAAAGGTGAACGCTGTGGTTGTCCGCAACCGCAATGACGACGAATTAGTCGAAATGGCACGGTTTGCTCGTGAAAATGCTCTGTCGATGCGGTTCATTGAGTTTATGCCGCTCGACAGCGGCCACGACTGGAGCCGTGAAATGGTCGTTCCGGGCCGCGAGATTTATCACAAGATAAATTCCGTCTATCCGCTCAAGCTGAAAGATGACTCACGCGGCAGCGAAACCGCGTGGAAATATGTATTCGCCGACGGCACTCCCGGCGAGATCGGCATCATCGCTCCCGTGACCGAGATGTTCTGCGGCGCCTGTTCCCGCATACGCCTCACGGCCGACGGCCAGATACGCACATGTCTTTTCTCAACCACCGAGCACAACCTACGTGACCTCATTCGCAGCAACGTCAGTCGCGACGAGATTGTAAGTTTTATCGAAGACGCCGTTATGAAAAAAGAACCGCGTCACTCGATCAACGAACCAACTTTTGTTCAGCCTGCTAGGACGATGAGTTTTATTGGCGGATAGAAGTTGCCGAACGGCAATTTCTTTTTTTGCGTTTATGGCCGGTTGATGCTACTCATTGCTTACAACGCCATTCACGCAGGACGCTGGCTCATCTGCTGCGAAATGTATTCGCTGAGCAGGAAAGTAAATCTTGTCATAATCTCGGATGATCTCGTCTTCAGCCAATCCTTCCTGGTTGCGCAGAATCGCTCTCCTCAGTGCAGTCTCGAATGAACATTCGACCCAGAACGAGAGATCATATTTACCAATGAGTGCTTTTTTGAACAGGAAAATGCCTTCCAAAATAATTACGTCTATGTCGTCAAGGTCAAATGAATGCACGTAAAAATCGTTTTGCGGCAGTCGGGTTAATTGAATCTTCTTGTGCAATGATCTGCCCTTCACCAATGGGTCGATCAATGTCTCGAAAAGCTCGTCAAATCGAAAGGCGTGATCGTAAAAATGTCGAGCCGGATTGTCGTCGCAAAATCTCTTCTCGGGAGGGTTGTGCCAGGCATCCAGGCCTATCAGGGCTGACCTCATTCCCATACTCTCCAACCTTTCAACAATTTTGCCGGTTATGGTGCTTTTCCCCGAGCCGTCAATGCCGCTGACGGCTACGAGCAGGCCTCGATTTGACGGCAGCTTATATCTACTCGCGGCGATTAAACCTATTACCTGATCGGTATTCACAAATTACAACGTGTCGTCTAACTCGGCCTTCGTCCCATCATATCAAGACCCACCGCGGCGACAAGGATCGCTCCTTTGATAATGTCCTGCATAAAATCGCGGACGTTTAGCAGTGACATTCCGTTGTCGAGACTAGCCATTATGAGAGCACCGAGACAGGCTCCAAAAATCGTTCCTCGGCCGCCCATAAGCGATGCGCCACCAATCACGCAGGCCGCGATTGCGTCGAGTTCCTTCAGAACGCCTGCGTCGGGTGCGGCGCTGCCGACGCGTGCTGTGAAAATAAGGGCCGCGATACCTGTCAAGCCTCCCAAAAGCGCGTAAATCTTGAGAATGTTGCGCTTGTTATCGATTCCTGAGAGCCGCGCGGCTTCGGCGTTGCCCCCAATCGCATAAAGATAGCGGCCAAAAACAGTCGAGTTGGTAAGAAATCCGCCAAATAATGCAACTGCAAGCAATATTAAGACTGGTATGGGCACTCCCACATAAACACCTGCTTTTTCGTATGAGTTCATCACCCACACAAACGCAATTATGCCTCCAAGCGGTAGGATGGTTTTTAGTGCTTCTCCGGCATAATTTGGCTCGACGAGACCATATTTTTTGACTGAACGTGCGCGTCGGAATGCCACAGAGAGAACGAATACAACTGCCAATGTAGCCAATACCCATCCCGCAGTAGTGCCGATATAACTTTGGCCGATTGCCTTGAATGTTTCGTTCGAGATCGGGATCGTATTGCCGCCGAGCAGCCACTTGACCGCACCTCGCGATACCAATAAACCGCCCAGAGTAACTATAAAAGCAGGTATGTTGAAATATGCTGTGAGCACGCCGTGAAAAGCGCCAACTGCAATGCCGATGACAATGGCGGCAATTATGGACGCTGGCAGTCCATAATCCAAAACCGTCAGCGAATAAGCAGCAATGCCGCCGGCAAACCCAAGCAGCGAACCAACCGAAAGATCGATATTGCCCGAGACGATCACCATCAGCATCCCGACCGCAATGATCGCAGTAACGGACATTTGCGTCATAAGGTTCGATAGGTTGCGAGGTGTCAAAAAAATACCGTCCGTGATCCAGCTACCGCCAAAAAGATGCCCGATTTGTTCGCCGATCTGCGGCCACGACGGAGTGCTCGAATCCGTAGCAAAATGGAAATAAATCCAGATTAGGCAAAGGATCGCGATCATTATGTATGAGCGTAAAGCCTCGATATTTCTCGTTGTTTTTTCTTCGTTCATTTTTGTCCGAAATAACTGATAACTGATAGCTGATAATTATCAGTTTTCAGTTATCAGTTATTCCGAAAATCATTTTTACCGGTCGCTGCAGCCATTACTTTTTCTGGCGTTGCCTCTTCGCGTGTAAATTCGGTTGTAAGTTTTCCTTCGTGCAGAACGATCACGCGGTCCGATAGTCCAAGCACTTCCGGCAGCTCGGATGAGACAAGCACAATGGCAATTCCGTTTGCGGCAAGATTATTGATCTCAGTATATATTTCCTGTTTTGTTCCGACATCGATTCCGCGCGTCGGTTCGTCAAGGAAAAGAATTTTTGGCTCCGTCAACAGCCATTTTCCGAGTACAGCTTTTTGCTGATTTCCGCCCGAGAGTGTTCCGGTGATAGTCGCCGGGGAACTCGGCTTAATTTGTAGGCTCGCGATCGGCTCCTTCACCGCAATTGTTTCTTGCGTCCGATCCGTCAGGAACCGTCCTGATATTGATGGAAGATGTGCGAGCGTCATATTATCGAGGATCGTTTGATCCAATATCAGCCCGAAACGTTTTCGATCTTCAGTTACGAATCCAATGCCGTGAGAAATGGCGTCGGCAGGAGAATCGATTTTTACTGATTTGCCGTCGATTTCAATTTCTCGCGAATATTTTCCCAGCCACGCGCCGAAGATCGTCATTAATAGCTCACTTCGCCCAGCACCCATAAGCCCAGCAATGCCAAGGATCTCGCCTTTTTTTACATAAAATGAGACATTGTCCACCACCTTTTTGTCGGCGACATCATTCGCGTAAGCCGTGAGATTTCTGACGCTTAAAGCTGTCGTTCCAAGAACATGGTTTGCGACGGGAAAAATATCACCGACGTCACGGCCGACCATCTCGGCGATCACTTTATTTTTGTCGGTTTCTGCTGTCGCATGCGTTGCGACTGTTTTCCCGTCTCGCAAAACAGTTATCCGGTCGCTCATTCTGAAAACCTCGTCCAGCTTATGCGAAATATAAATTATCCCGACACCGCGCTCGCGAAGATTTTCGAGAATCGTAAAAAGGGTATCGACTTCGGATTCGCTCAAAGCAGCGGTCGGCTCGTCGAGGACGAGAATTCTTGCATCCTTCGACAACGCCTTCGCTATCTCAACCAATTGCTGCTGGCCGATGCCGAGGCTGCCCGCTTTGACTCGTGGATCGATTGGTAAATGTAAACTCTGCAGTAATTTGGAGGCTTGGTGATAAAGCTTGCTCCATTCGATAATGCCCCAACGCAAGGGTTCTTTGCCGAGAAAAATGTTCTCGCCGACCGTCAATTCCTTTACCAGCGATAGCTCCTGAAAAATTATGGCGATACCGGCTTTTTCCGAATCTCTTACATTGCGAAAATACCGCACCTCGCCATCTACCAGAATCTCGCCTTCGAATTCGCCCGCCGGATAAACTCCCGACAGCACCTTCATCAGCGTAGATTTTCCGGCACCGTTTTCGCCGATTAGCGAGTGAAATTCACCGGTCTCAAGCGTAAAGCTGACACCGTCCAATGCCCTGACACCCGGGAATCGTTTTACAATTGAACTCATTTCGAGAAGTGGCATAGAGTGTTTCTTAAGAGAGTTCTTCGCTGATTTTACACGGTCGCGGATTATTACCAAACTGTCACGTTGTCGGCACTAACGCTCCGATTTACGATATTCTATACTTTTAGGATATGTCCGAATCTATTGCCATCGAATCCGTTCTGAATGAGCATCGCCTCTTTCCGCCGCCGCCCAAATTTGCTGCGAATGCTCATTTCAAGAGTTTTGAAGAATATGAGCGTCTCTATGCCGAAGCCGCCGCCGATGTGCCGGCATTTTGGGCGAAGCAGGCTGAGTCGCTCGATTGGTTCCGCAAATGGGACACCGTTCTTGAATGGAATGAACCTTTTGCAAAATGGTTTGTCGGCGGTCAGATCAACATTTCACACAACTGCCTTGACCGTCATCTTGCCACGCGAAGTGACAAAATTGCTTTTATATGGGAAGGCGAGCCGGGCGAACAGCGGACGCTTACTTATGCGCAATTGCATGGCGAAGTTTGCCGATTTGCAAACGTTTTAAAGAAGCTCGGCGTCGAAAAAGGCGATCGCGTGGCGATCTATATGCCGCTCGTGCCGGAGCTTGCAGTCGCGATGCTCGCTTGCGCGCGGATCGGCGCGACGCACACTGTTATTTTCGGCGGATTTTCGGCCGACGCTATCCGCGACCGTGTTAACGACGGCCAATGTAAACTCATTGTCACCGCCGACGGCGGCTTTCGGCGCGGCTCTGAGATAAAGCTCAAGCAAATTGTCGATGAAGCCGCTGCGCAAACGCCTACCGTCGAAAACGTCGTCGTTTATCGCCGCACCGGTTCTGAAATCCCGATGACGGCAGGCCGCGATCATTGGTGGCATGCACTCATAAAAACGGTCAATGCAGATTGTCCTGCCGAGCCGCTCGATGCCGAGCATCCGCTATTTATTCTTTACACTTCCGGCACGACGGGCAAGCCAAAAGGCATCCTGCACACAACCGGCGGTTATCTTACCCAAGCCGCTTATACGGCCAAGGTGGTCTTTGATCTCAAAGACGAAGATGTTTACTGGTGCACTGCCGACATCGGCTGGGTGACCGGTCACAGTTATGTAGTTTACGGGCCGCTTGCAAACGGCGCGACAGTTTTTATGTACGAAGGCGCTCCGAATTTTCCTGATTTCGACCGCTTTTGGGACATCATCGAACGCCACAAGATCACGATTTTTTATACAGCGCCGACCGCGATCCGAGCCTTTATAAAATGGGGCGAGCAATACCCTGCAAAACACAATCTCTCAAGTTTGCGTCTGCTCGGTACCGTCGGCGAGCCTATTAATCCCGAAGCCTGGATGTGGTATCACAAAACGATTGGAAATGAAAAATGTCCAATTGTCGATACATGGTGGCAAACGGAAACCGGCGCGATCATGATCTCGCCTTTGCCCGGTGCGACGCCGACAGTGCCTGGAACAGCTACGCGGCCTATACCCGGAATTATCCTCGATATTGTTACAAAAGACGGCGTTTCGGTTGGCGTAAATGAAGGCGGCTATCTCGTCGCAAAGCATCCGTGGCCGTCAATGCTGCGCACTTTGTGGGGCGACGACGAACGCTACAAGCAGGCGTATTGGTCGGAAATTCCGGGATTCTATTTTGCCGGCGACGGAGCACGGCGCGACGAGAACGGATATTTCTGGATCATGGGACGCGTCGATGACGTAATAAATGTAAGCGGCCATCGGCTCGGCACCGCCGAGATCGAATCAGCGCTCGTCTCGCACGAGACGGTCGCCGAAGCCGCCGTCGTCGGCCGCCCGGACGAACTAAAAGGCCAGGCGATTGCAGCGTTTGTCACACTCGAAGGCGGACGCACAGGCAGCGACGAACTTAAAAACGAGCTTCGCGCGCATGTTGCAAAAGAGATCGGCGCATTAGCAAAGCCCGACGACATCCGCTTTACTGATGCTTTGCCAAAAACACGTTCGGGCAAGATAATGCGCCGTCTCTTACGCGAGATCGCATCCGGCGGACAGGTCGCGGGCGATATCACGACGCTCGAAGATCTTTCGGTGTTGGAAAAATTGAGAGAAGACGAAGAGTAGGTTGCGGTATGGTTAATCAATTAAAATTATGTCTTAGAGTTTGTTGAAAAATCATAAGACGCCTGCGGGTGTCGCCCTTTCTCTCCAAACATCCGGTTTTTGTCTATCACCCGATGTAAATCTTCCCGAAGCAATTCCCAAATCGTACGCGGACGTGATGCTTACTTCAATAAAATCGAACTCATCAATATTTTCGATTTCATCTATAACCACCGTTGCCACATCATTAGTGATTTGTTCAAATTCTTCCTCGCTTGGCATGCCTTTGTACCAAACATTGACTCTCAAAGTGCGAATTGACTTTGCTTCTCCCGAATAGGAAGTATTGTTAAAGACACTTGCCGAAAAAAACCTTGGGTCTGCTTGGAGCGTTTGATATGGTCTGTATAAATAAGCAAACGAGGATTCGGACGTTAAAAAGGAGCTTGCGACACTCATTATCACTGCTGTAGCTATGCTCGTTGCCACTATAACGCCAGAAATGATCTTGTGAAGTTTATTCGAATAGGTAAAGCTGCAATAGGCTCTCCACCCTTGTAAACAACGTAGGTATTACAAAGAAGTCATGTAATCCTTGTCTCGTTCCTCGATTGAAGATCATGGTGTACACAATTGCCCCGCCCACACCAAAAACAATGACGATTAGGAGTGACGACAAAGCCAGATTCTGAAAAACAGGCAATTCCCAGCCATTAAGAATAAACGGAAGTTCAAGTATCGTCGTGCGAATCAGAGATATTCCTAAGGATATAGGCTTATTTTTCGCTATCAGTAACCGCCATGTCTAAGACGCGTTTACCTATGGTCTGGCCTCCGCCAAGTTTGGAGTTCATCAAACCAAAGTAGAAAAATATGAAAATAAATCCTACGAACCTTCCATATGGACCAATTCCGAACCAGAATGATGAAAATGTCCATCCAATGATTTGGCCTACTATGCCAAGTAGGAGAGAGTCAATGATTAACGCTGCAAGCCTACGCCAAAAACTCGCAATCGGGCTTACAGTATTTCCGGATGGGTTCACAGGTGGCTCAAAATACTGAGCTTCGAAGGATAGATTTGGAGTTAAGCTAAGAGGAATGATCATCTGATTTCACCACGCAAATAATAGTTTAGAACTGGCCTATTAACAACTCCGTTCGTTGTGACTTTATTGGCATTTGTTAAAATGAAACCTAACAGCGATAGGCATTGTATTCACTATGGAAGTAAATAATCTGGAAACAGCAACGCTCGCGGCCGGATGCTTTTGGTGTGTCGAGGCGGTTTTTGATGACCTTAAAGGTGTGGAAGATCTCGTTTCCGGCTACTCTGGCGGGCACAAGGATAGTCCGACGTATGAGCAGGTTTGTTCCGAAACAACCGGTCACGCTGAAGTGGTGCAGATAAAGTTCGACTCGTCGATTTTGTCGTTTGCCGATTTGCTGAGGGTTTATTTTACCGTTCACGATCCAACACAGCTTAACCGTCAGGGTAACGACATCGGCACATCCTACCGCTCTGCCATTTTTTTTCATTCCGAAGAACAGAGGAAAACGGCCGAAGAGATCATTGCCGAAATTACGGCTGAAGGCATTTATGAGAATCCGATCGTGACTGAAATTTCAGCTTTCGATAAATTCTGGCCCGCTGAAGATTATCATCAGGAATATTTTGCAAATAATCCGAGTCAGCCCTACTGCGCCGCCGTCGTCGCACCGAAAGTCTCCAAATTCAGACAGAAATTCGTTGATAGGCTCAAGAGTTAGATTCACAACTCTCGCATTTTCAACACTTTCCACGTAATGGAAAATGACAACACTGTTAAATACCGTTTGACATTGCTGATTCGATAATATATTCTCTCAACTGGATTCGCGTATATTTTTGCGCGAATAGCCTCCCAAATCCCGCGCTCAGACAAAAAAAATAATACCGCGTAGAAATTCACTCTCAGGATTTCAAGCTAAGGTTTCGTTAACCCGTATGAAAATCCACCCTGTTTTGGCTCGTTACAGAGTCCTTGCTATTTTTGCATTGATCGCATTTCTCTCGTTCGCCATCTCGTATTCAAATGGCTTTTCCTCGAGCGCCCGAGAGTTGGCTTTTGGCGAGATTCAAGAGATAGAACCGTTCAGCGGCAATCTGATCTTGAGCGGAAATATTTCGGGCCGGGTTTTTCAGGATTTCAACGGCAACGGAACCTATGACACGACAGCGGGCTTCAATTCAATTGACGTCGGCGTTGCGACCGTGACCGTAACGGCATACGACGCGGCCGGAGTTTTACGAGGCACTGCGACGACGGCCGCCGACGGCACATACACAGTCGCTGCGAGCGGCACCGGTCCATATAGAGTTGAGTTCACCACTTTGCCGAGCGGAGTTACTCCGTCGGCGCGAAGCGCTAATTCCGTGTTTGGCGGATCGGCAACCGACGCAGGCTCGACCGTTCAATTCGTCAATGACTTGAACACTCCGGATGTAAATCTCGCGGTCACGCGTTACGAAGAATACTGCCAGAACAATCCTACGCTGGTTACGGCGCGCTACGCGCAGGGAGCGTCGGATGGTGCTTACACGGGAAATGCCGTGCTTGTTGATTTTCCTTACAATGCGGGCACGACCTATACGGACACGACGGTTGCCAATTACGATAATCCAACAACACACTCATTAACGTTGAGCGTCGGCTCGCTCGGCACGATCAATTCGCTTGCGTATAACCGCGTAACAAACAGAATTTATGCCTCGGCGTATTTCAAGCGTCACGCAGGCTTCGGTCCCGGAGCGAACAGCACACTTGACGATTCCGACGATCCCGGCGCGATCTATGTCATCAATCCGACGACGAACACGATCACCTCGCGCCTCACGGTGCCCGGAGCCACGACAAATAGTCATGACACAAGCGACTACAACACCGACAACGGCGATACCGGCTGGAATGCCACCGGCAAAACAAGCCTCGGCGGAATGGCACTGTCGGATGACAACACACGCTTGTATGTAATGAATTTGCAGGCACGCGCTCTTTACTCTTACGAGTTTGCGACATCGACGTGGACAAACAGCTTGACGCCGGACGGTTTGACGATGAACACGCCCGGCGGCTCGGCCGCAACATGCGCGACCGGCACGAGCCGACGCCCTTTCGCAGTGAAATATTATCGCGGCAGCGTTTATATCGGCGTTGTATGCACGGCTCAATCGTCCGGCGACGTAGATGATCTTTTTGCATACGTTTTTGAGGTAAATCCTACGACCCTAGCCATTAACGCGACACCTGTTTATTCGCAGGCGCTGAATTATACACGCGGTTTTGCCGATCCGGGCGATCCCGCAGAATGGCAGCCGTGGACGACGACGATAACCGCGGGATTTGCGTACCCGCAGCCGTGGCTGACCGACATAGACTTTGATAATGGTGAGTTGATATTGGGAATTCGCGACCGAACGGGCGACTCCGACTTCGATCTTAATAAGCGTACTGCCGGCGACATAATTCGAGCCTGCGGCAGCTTTGGCGCATGGACGACCGAGTCCAACGGGCGATGCGGCGGGAACGGCACCGCTCCGCAAAACACAGGCCAGGGCGTCGGCAACGGCGAATTTTATCATCAGGACGATTTTTGCACTACGCCGAACGGCGCAAATTTTCATGACGAAGTTGCCTGGGGAGCGGTAATGCAACTGCCCGGCCGGCAGAACGTTGTCGCGACTCTCCTCGACCCTATCAATCGCGCGATTTCTTCAGGTGCTACTTTTGACGGCGGCCTTCGCTGGATGAATAAGACTACGGGCAATGCCGACCGAGCCTACCGCATTTACAACGGCACAGGCGGCACAGGCGTCCCCGATTTCGGCAAAACAAACGGTCTCGGCGACCTGACGGCGATGTGCAGCCCGGCACCGATCGAACTTGGCAACCGCGTTTGGCGCGACCTTAATAACGACGGAGTCCAAGATCCGAACGAGGTCGGGATCGCAAACGTAACGGTTCGTTTGTATCAAGGCTCAACATTAGTTGGAACAGCAGTAACCGACACCAACGGCGAATATTATTTTGTTTTCAGCACCGTTGTAGACCCGAACACTACGGATAACATCGGCCAGGTCAACGGCGGCATCCTCTACAACACCGCGTATCAGGTTCGACTCGATCTTCCCGCAAACTATGCCGGTGCCGGCCCCCTAACGGGACTGATATTAACGACAGCCAATCAAACATCACAGCTCGGCAACGACGACGGATCCGACTCGGACGCATCGAATGTAACAAATCCGGCCGGCTCGCCCGCCGGAACATTTCCGGTGATCAGCATAACAACTGGCGGCCCGGGCTCGAACGACCACACGCTCGACACGGGATTCAGAGCAGGCGCAACCCCGACTGCCACAAACACATCGACAAACACACCGACGAACACTGCGACGGCGACTTTTACTCCGACATTTACACCGACCAGAACCTCAACAAATACCGCAACAAATACACCAACTCCTACCTTCACGCCGACATTTACGGCGACCGCAACGGCAACAAATACTTTGACGCCGACGGCGACCGCCACCTGCACGCCGGCCGCTTTCTCTAACACCACGTCGATCACAATAAATGATAATGCCGCAGGAGCGCCTTATCCTTCCAATATTTCGGTCGCAGGTTTGACCGGCACGGTTACAAAAGTGACCGTCGACCTTACCGGAATGACCCACACATTCCCTGACGACATAGACATTTTGCTTGTCGGCCCTGCCGGGCAGAACACTCTCATCATGTCAGACGTGGGAGGCGATCCCAATATCACGAACGTGAACCTGACGTTTGACGACGCGGCGGCGGCGACATTGCCGGATTTAACGCAGATAGTAAGCGGAACGTTCAGGCCGAGCAACGTCGGCACGGGCAGCGATACATTCCCGGCGCCTGCTCCTGCGCCCGGAGCAACGGTTGCCTTGACGGTATTCAACGGGACGGTTCCGAACGGAACCTGGTCGCTCTATGTCCGCGACGACACAGGCACAGACATAGGCAGCATTAGCGGAGGCTGGACGCTGAACATCATCACCAACAGCTGCGCCGCCGCAACACCGACATCGACGGCAACCAACACGGCCACGCCGACCAATACGGCCACGGCTACCTTCACGCCCACGTTTACGGCAACGAATACGCCAACCGCAACAGCCACGCAGACATTCACTCCGACCACAACTGCGACCGAAACTTTTACGCCTACAGCGACCGAGACTTTCACGCCTACAGCGACAGCAACGGATACGCCAACCGCGACGGCTACGGAAACATTTACACCGACCGCAACCGCGACGGAGACTTTCACTCCGTCAGCTACTGCGACCGAGACGTTTACTCCAACAGCAACCGCTACGGAGACGTTTACAGCGACGGCTACACCTACGGAAACCTTCACCCCGACGCCGACTACAACTGAGACCTTTACGCCGACCGCAACGGCGACTTCCACATCCACGGCAACAGCTACCGCAACGGAGACGTTCACGCCAACATCTACAGCGACAGAGACATTTACTCCGACAGCGACTGCGACGAGTACTTTCACGCCGACGGCAACGGCCACAAATACGTTTACGCCGACGGCAACATCGACCAATACGGCGACGAACACTCCGACGCCGACTGTGACTCAGACATTTACACCGACGCCGACAAATACACCGACGGATACACCTACCGACACGCCGACAAACACGCCGACGGCGACTGAAACGGCAACCAGTACTCCGACGAGCACAGCCACCGACACGCCGACTAATACTCCGACGAATACGGCAACTAATACGGCGACACCGATGTTTACGCCGACTAATTCGGCAACGAGCACACCCGCCAATACGCCGACCGACGTTCCTTCGCCGTCTGCAACAAGTACGTCAACAAGCACTCCGACTGAAACAGCGACGAGTACACCAACTGCAACAGCAACGTCTACGAACACGCCGACAGACACACCGACGGCTACGGCCACAAGTACATTCACACCGACTGCAACGGCGACGAACACGTTCACGCCGACGCCAACGGCAACGGCAACGAACACTTTCACGCCGACTGCAACTGCGACGAATACGTTCACTCCGACGCCAACGGCAACGAACACATCCACGCCGACTGCAACTGCGACGAATACGTTCACGCCGACGCCAACGGCAACGAACACTTTCACGCCGACGCCGAGCGCGACTAATACGTTTACGCCAACAAATACAGCGACGCCGACGGCAACTAGCACATTCACACCGACGGTGACAAATACTCCGACGAACACGGCGACGAATACACCTACGCCGACGAACACGGCAACCAGCACGCCGACGCTGACAGCGACCAGTACGCCGTCTAACACGCCGACGGTAACTCCTACGGCGTGCACGACGATAACTCTGAGTCCGTCAGTATTACCGAACGGAATCGTCGGTGTCGCATATTCGCAGGTTATAAACGCAAGCCCGGCGGGAAGTTACACTTTCTCGGTGGTGGGCGGCGGACTACCGGGCGGGTTGACACTCAATCCGAATACCGGCGAGATCAGCGGCACGCCGAACGGCGACGGGCCGTTCACGTTTACGATCCAGGCGACGGCGGTCGGAGGCTGCGCGGGCACGATCACTTACACGATGACGACGTGGGCTCAACAGTCCGTCTGCGGACAGAGCTTCGACGGCGTGATCCAGCCGAATCTGCCTGTCAGTTGGGTTTCGACAGCGACTGGCGGCCTCAGCCCGTGGGTCACGACGGTTGTCAATTCGGACGCCGGAGCGAACACCGCACAGGCCGGTTCAGCGACGACGATCGGCACGACACAGCTCGTTACGCCGAATTACTCTGTTGCACCGACGGCTCAACAGATGAGATTCCGCACGGCGTTCAACCTTGAGGACGAAGGCGTCGGTTCAACGATTGGCCGCGACGGAATGGTGCTTGAGATAAGCATCAACGGCGGAGCGTTCCAGGACATCATCGACGCAGGCGGCAGCTTTGTGACGGGCGGTTACAACAAGGCCATCAGCATGAGTTTTGGCAGCCCGTTGTCAGGCAGAATGGCATGGAGCGGACTCTCAAACGGCACGACGTCAAATCCTGCATACATAACGACCACAGTCAATATGCCGCCCGCGTCGTACAATCAGCTTGTGAGGATGAGATGGGTCGTCGCGACCGACAGCGCAAATTCCGCAAGCGGCGATGCCGGTGTCCGCGTTGACACGATACTCGGCACCGCCTGCACGGCCACCGCGGCAGCAGTTTCGGTGTCGGGCCGCGTCATGAATCCTTACAATCAGGGATTGGTGAATGCCATAGTCACCCTCGCCGATGAAACGGGCGCGATCCGAACCGCGAGAACAAGTTCGTTCGGCTATTACACGTTCGACGGCGTTCCCGCCGGCCGCACATATATCGCCCGCGTCGATTCGCGCCGCTACACGTTCGACGCGCAGGTTGTTCAGGTATTCGACAATTTGACGGATGTTGATTTCGTCGGGCGGGAATAATCAGAGTTTTCCCAGCAACATAAGAATTCCGATAACAATAAACGCCACGGCAACGATTCTTTGAAGCCACTCCGTCGGCACGTATTGGCTCAAAACTCCGCCAAAAAGCACGCCAAGCAGCGTAACTGTTATCAGAGCAAGGCTTGCACCAAGAAAAACGGCGATTTTCGATTCCGTGCTTGCCGTCATCGTAATCACCGCAAGCTGCGTCTTGTCGCCCAGCTCCGCCAAAAACAGAGTTAAAAAAGCCGTTCCAAATATTTTCCAATCCATTTCTGAATAGTAAATCGTAAATCTTGAATCGTAAATAGGAAGAAGGTTCTATTTACGATTTACGATTCACTATTTACTATTCATCATCAAAGCGCAGTTCGTCGATGATCTCGGCCATATATTTTTTGCCGAGGTCGAGTTCGTCCGGTTTTAGCGAAACAGCGCCGACGACTGCGTGACCGCCGCCGCCGTAGCGTTCGCATATCTCGGCAATATTGTGCAGGCGTGGGCGTGGCGACCAGGGATTTGAACCGACCGATATTTTTGTGCGAAATTCGCTTTGCGTAATGGCGACGTTGTAGGTCGTTTCGGGATAGAAATAATAAGGGATGAATTTGTTGTAGCCGTCAACGCGAGTGTCCGTCAGATCAAAACTGACCACGCCGCGCTCGTACGCCGCTCGTTCCTTGATGAGTTCGACGGTGTTCCAATGCCGTTCGAGAATGGGCGTGAGTCTTGTTTGTATATCTTCGCTTTCTACAATTTCATCGAGCGTTTTTTCAGTCAGTTCGCGAATAATGCTTTCGATAAATGCCGGATCTTTTTCACCTTCGATCACTTGCATCAATTTCAAGGCCGGTGAGCGCAGTTCCACACACTGCGCTGGTGACTCATAAAGTGCACCGTCGATGATGTGCGCCCATTCAATCAGCTCGGCGAGCGAGGCATCTTCAAAACCAAACTTTTCTTTTGCTATGCGGGCGATGAATTCCGCGCAGGATTTACTTGTCGTATCGAGAAACTTTTTCCCCGATGTGTCTGCATTAAAATGCCGCTCGTCTTCCGGTGAGAGAAACGCCGACTGGTGATGGTCGAACCACCACGTCAGCCGCTCGTCAGGACAATATTTAAAATCGACTATCGCATTTTCGTCGCCGTCGAACTGCTCGCGGTCAAAAGCATTGCCGGCACGATGCATCGTCGGCGTGTAATAAACATCAGCTTGCGGGTCAACTTTCGCGCGGTAAAATTTTGTAAAAACGGCAGCCGACGAAACACCGTCGAAACAGTTGCCGTGATAGAGTATTCGTAGCTTCATAAGCAAAACATTAAAGGCTAGATGAGGATTTAATCCAAGTCAAGTGCAGCATTTCCGGAATAACTGAGAACTGACAACTGACAACTGAAAATGAATTATAAGCTTTCACTAGCGTTGCGTTAAAAGTCGAATAAAGTCAACTGGTTACAGTTGTGATCTTTGAAAACATGTAGATAAGAGTCTTGAAACAGCGTATTTATTTGCGTTTTGTCAAAGATGTTGATGCTTAGGA
>JBJXHF010000005.1:0-9479 GCA_046160805.1 Pyrinomonadaceae bacterium | reverse complement strand
ATGTCAGCGAATTTGACTGTCATAACTCAGAGGATTATATGCAACTACGGGCTGAAACGCGAGTGTGAACGTGCGTGCCCGCGCTATTGAGTCTGCACGCTCGTTCACATTCGCGTTTCCGCCCGCTTGTCTGTCGCGTTTCTTTTGGAAATGAGATATATTGGCAGTGAACGAATCTGGAGGAACAAGATGGAACTACTTAGCGTTGGCGCGATTTTTCTTCTCTTTTTAGGTATCGCTTTACTCGTCGTGGCATTCAAAACGATAAAGATCGTTCCGCAATCGAGCGTTCTGCTGATCGAGCGCCTCGGGCGTTTTCATCGCGTTGCCGCAAGCGGTTTGAATATTATCGTGCCTTTTTTTGAAGCACCGCGCGCGGTTTATTGGTCGGGGACGCGTCCGGGCACAGTCTTTATTGATCTTCGCGAGCAGTTTATCGATATGCCGCCGCAGCCCGTCATTACTCGCGATAATGTGACGATAAATGTCGATTCGGTAGTTTATTGGCAGATCACGGATGCCGGCAAAGCGGTGTATGAGGTTGCCGATCTTGTCGGTGCGATCGTGCAATTGACGATAACCGGGATGCGTTCGGTAATGGGCGAGATGGATCTCGATCACACGCTCTCGAACCGCGATCAGATCAACGGGAAACTCAGGTTGATCCTTGACGAGGCAACGGACAAGTGGGGCGTAAAGGTGACACGCGTCGATGTCAAGAACATCAATCCGCCCGAAGATGTCCGCATCACAATGGAAAAACAGATGACCGCCGAACGCAACCGCCGCGCCCTTATCCTTCAGGCCGAAGGCGACAAGCAGGCGGCAATCACCCGTGCCGAAGGCGAAAAGCAAGCAGCCGTCACGCGTTCGGAAGGCAATAAGCAGTCGGCAATTCTCGATGCAGAAGGCGCTTCGCAGGCGAGACTCGTGAACGCAACGGCTGAGGCTCAGGCGATTGCTCAGATCGCAAGCGCGATCGGTGACCGCGGCAAAACGGCGCAGTATTTGATCACTTCGAAATACGTGGATTCAATGCGTGATATGGCCCGGACACAAAATTCAAAAGTGATCTTCATGCCTATGGAAACCAGCGGAGTTCTCGCCAGCGTCGGTGCGTTCAAAGAGATTTTCGCTGCAACCGGTGAAGTTCCCGAAGAGTTACCAAAACCGCGTTCACCGCGAGAATTGGAGAAATAAATTATGTTAAAGATAGGGTTAGT
This sequence comes from Pyrinomonadaceae bacterium, assembly GCA_046160805.1. GTDB lineage: Bacteria > Acidobacteriota > Blastocatellia > Pyrinomonadales > Pyrinomonadaceae > OLB17. The sequence goes on along the minus strand of JBJXHF010000005.1, from coordinate 8,256 downwards.
AATATTAGCGTTGGCCGCAGTTGCGGCCGCGAGCGTTGCATACAAATACGGAATGATCCTCAATCCGTCACCTACCGTCCCGCCGCCTGAAAAATCCATTTACGATTTCACGATGAAGAATATTGACGGCCAGGATATCAAACTCAACACCTACAAAGGCAAGGTCGTGATGATAGTCAACACGGCCAGCAAATGCGGTTACACGCCGCAATACGAGGGTTTGCAGGGACTCTATGATAAGTACAAGGACAAAGGTTTAGTGGTTATAGGCTTCCCGGCAAACAATTTTATGGGCCAGGAACCCGGAACTGAGGCCGAGATAAAGGAATTTTGCACCTTAAAATACAAAGTGACATTTCCGATGTTCGCTAAGATTTCGGTCAACGGCAAAGATCAGCATCCGCTTTATAACTTCCTGACCAACAAAGCGACAAACCCTGAATTCAGCGGCGAAGTATCCTGGAACTTTAATAAATTCCTTGTTGATCGCAGCGGCAAGGTCGTTGCTCGATTCGGCTCAAAAGACAAACCTGATGGCGAAGCCGTCACCGCAGCTATCGAAAAATATTTGGCTGCAAAATGAATTTCTTGAGTTAGTTTTGTATCCACGAATTCCGCGACGTCGGCATTCGTGGATACTTTGTTATTTATGAAGGTTGTAAAAGTCGTTTTTGCAGTTTTGATAATCGCCGTGCTGGCTGGCGCCGGATTTTCTTATTGGTTATTTGATTCGATCAACACGCCGCATGAGCATGATAAGGCAAATCAGTTTGTCCAAATCGAAAAAGGCTCGACGCCAAAACAGATCCTCGCAAAACTCGCGGATGAAGGCATTATCTCAAGTCACACTGCGACGCTTATTTACCTTCGAACACTCGGCGACACAGGCAATTTACAGGCTGGCGATTACCAATTCGCATCACCGATCACGCCGCTGCAGGTCTTGAAAGAGCTCGAAAAAGGCGAGACGCAAACAACTAGGCTGACAATTCCCGAGGGCTTCACGCGTTTCGATATCGCAAAACGTATCGCCGAAAAATTCCCGCAAATTCCGCCTGTCGATGACAAAGCGATACTGGCATTGATGGATGATGTTTCCTTGATACGCGACATTGCACCGACCGCTCAAAACCTGGAAGGTTATATGTATCCGACAACCTATAATTTGCCAAAGGAATCTGCCGCTAAAGACATCATCAGAATCATGGTTGAGCAGTTCAAGAAGATGTGGAAACCGGAATGGAAGATCGCCGCTCAATCAACTGGGCGCTCGGCGCATGAGATCGTAACCATTGCCTCGCTCATTGAAACCGAAACCAGCGTCGAGAGTGAACGGCCAATAGTCGCCAGCGTAGTTAACAATCGGCTCGCGAGAAATATGCCGCTCGGCATCGATCAAACCAATGTCTATATCGCCAAAATGATGGGCCGCTGGGATGGGACGATCAACCGCAGCGACCTCGATGTCGATTCGCCATATAACACCCGCATCAAAACCGGTCTGCCGCCCGGACCGATTTCATCGGTATCGGAAAGCGCCATTAAAGCCGCTCTTTTTCCAACCCCAAGCGATTATTTGTTCTATGTTCGTAATGTCGAACTGAACGACGGGTCGCACTGGTTTTATGCGTCTGCGGCCGAGTTTGAGAAAGGCAAGGCAAAATATCAACAGTGGTTGGAGAAAGAGAGACTAGAGAAGCAAGCCGCCGAAGCTAATAGACCAAGATAAAGTAATGACTGACCAGTCTAACAAAATACTACTTTCCCCTGCGTTCTTGATTGGTCTAACGATACTCCTTGTCAATGACTTCTATTTGAAACCAACTTTTCACAACGAGATAACCGGAAAGTTGTCTGATTTTGCGGGGCTCTTCATCTTCCCTCTTTTCATTTGCTCTATCCTCGCTCAATGTCGCAAGATAGTTTTTCCGGGAGTTATAGCAGGGTTTATTGTTTGGAAATCACCTTATGTTCAACCACTTATTGACACGTGGAACAACCTAGGCGTCATCCGAATTGGTAGAACAGTAGATGTAACCGACCTTTTGGCACTAGTCTCGGTACTGCTAGCCTATCTTTACCTGCAGCAACAAACGGCTTATGAAAAATATAGATTTAATGCCTTTGCGAAAGTAGGAGTAATTATTTTGTCGGTATTCGCTTTTACGGCCACCTCGTTCGAAGAGGATAGACACGTTTGGGCTGGTAATGATTACGAAATACAGATGTCGCGTGCAGTCTTAGAAGATCGACTTAGGAGGTTAGATACGATTCGAGAAGTAAATATTGAAAAAATGACGGATGTTTGGCCAAAAGACCAGTATCCTAAGCTCGATATGAGTCCAACCGGATATTATCTTCGTTTCAAGATTCGTACGGCATATTGTGAGTCAAAAGAAATTGACTTCTTTTGTTCGTTCGAAGATAAAGGAGCATCTGTCTATATTGATAACTCACAAAGTTTTCGTTATTGGTGCCGCGACAAACCTACAGAGAATGACACATCCAATCTTTCGGTGATTTTTGAGGACAAAGTTATCAGCCAACTGACTCACAAATTAGAAGAATGATAAAACTACTTGCTCTCGATCTTGACGGAACAACGCTCAACTCAGGCGGTCAGATAACGGATGCGAATCGGGAAGCGATTCGCGCAGCCGAGGCGAAAGGAGTGCTTGTGACAATCGCGACGGGCAGGCGTTTTCGCGATGCATTGCCTGTGGGGCTTGATCTTGCATTGAATGCTCCGCTGATAACGCACAACGGGGCGTTGCTAAAATATGCAGAGTCGGAAGAAACGGTGTCTTGTTCCCTGCTCTCGACAGGAACGAGCCTTGAGATAGTTCGCGTCGGCAAAGTTTACGGCGGAGATGCGCTGGTTAGTACCGATCCTCACGGGCACGGCGCGCTGCTTTATGATCGGGTTTCGGAAGACAATCTGCCGCTAAAAAAATATCTTCGCTGGTCAGAAAATTTGCACGGCGGCGCAGCGGGACGCGAAGGAGTTATGCATGTTCCAAGTCTTGAGGATATTCTGCACGAACATGAGATCGTTCACATCTCTTTTTCCGGAAGCTGTGATGCGATGAGTTCGATGCTTTCGGTTCTTGGTCGTGAGTTGGGCAATTCAGTTACTATTCTGCCGACGATCTATCCACGGCTTGATTTTACGCTGATCGATATTCTGCCGGCTGATGTCTCGAAAGGCCATGGTGTAGCCAAACTGGCGGAACTTAACAACCTCTTGCCCGAAAATGTTATGGTGATAGGTGACAATTTTAACGATCTTGAAATGCTCGAATACGCCGGAACCGCCGTGGTAATGGGAAATGCCGACACCAAGTTGCTTGAACGCGAGGAATTTTATACAACTTTAAGTAATGACGAAAGCGGCGTTGCCGCCGCAATCGAACGTTTTATCTTAGATCAGGAGAATATTTAGTGGGAAATAAAGTAGCAGTTTTAGAAACTAACAAAGGAACTATTAAATTTGAACTGTTGGAGCAGGACGCTCCGAAAACGACTGAGAATTTTCGTATGCTTGCCGATAAGAATTATTACGACGGCGTTATTTTTCATCGCGTGATACCGAACTTTATGATCCAGGGCGGCGATCCGCTTGGGGAAGGTTATGGCGGCGAATCGGCTTGGGGCGGTAAGTTTAATGACGAGATCGACCGCAGCTCGCCACTTTATGCCGGCTCGTATGACAAAGGAACAGTAGCGATGGCAAACTCCGGGCCGAACACAAACGGCTCGCAGTTTTTTATTATGCACGTCGATTATCCGCTGCCGCCGAGCTATACAAAATTTGGAAAAGTGACCGAAGGCCAGGATGTCGTTAATGAAATAGCGACCGTTGACCGCAATCAAAACGATAAACCTAACGATCAGGTCGTGATGAACCGCGTTTATATCGAAGAAGCATAATGCGTGCCGTCATTCAGCGGGTTTCGCGTGCAAAGGTAACAGTCGCCGGTCAAATCGTTGGTGAGATTAAACAAGGGTTGTTGATATTGCTCGGTGTCACGCATGAAGACGACGAGAAGGATGCTGATTTTCTCGTTGATAAGATTGTCAATTTGCGGATTTTTAACGACGCTGATGGCAAAATGAATTTGTCGCTGACCGATATTGGCGGAGAACTGCTAGTCGTTTCGCAGTTCACGCTTTACGGAGACACGGGGCGTGGCCGGCGGCCTTCATTTGTCAATGCCGCGTCAGGAGAGGATGCACGACGATGGTACGAATATTTTGTTGCTAAGGCTTGCGAAACAGTTGAAAAGGTGGCGACGGGCTCTTTTGGCGCAATGATGGATGTCGAACTTGTCAATGACGGTCCCGTTACGATTATTATCGACAGCAAAAATCCAATTTGATAAACACTCACTATGAAAAAAATCACATTTCTTTTTTTGATCGCTTTTGTTTTCATTATTTCCTGCAGTGACAATAAGAAGCCTGCAAATGCCAATACGGCTTCTAACAAGCCGGACGTAAAAACCGGCGTCGCGCCGGTTGCCGATAGCGAGATCGCAGTGATCGAAATGGAAAACTCGGCCTACGGCACGATGAAGCTGGAGCTTTATTCGAATATTGCGCCGAAGGCAGTCGAACGGTTTAAGGAGTTGGCAAAGGAAGGATTTTATAACGGAACCACCTTTCATCGAGTCAGCAACATCGTTATTCAGGGCGGTGATCCGAATTCGAAGGACGCCGATCCGAATAATGACGGCGCGGGCAAATCTTCAAAGCCAAACGTGCCTGCGGAATTTTCGGATGTTCCATTCGAAAAATATGTTGTTGGTGCAGCCAGGTCAACCGACGTGAACAGCGCTAATTGCCAGTTCTACATCACGATGCAGCGTTATGCGGCTTGGGACAAGAATTACACTGTGTTCGGCAAGGTGATTGAGGGCATGAATAATGCCGACACAATATCGGGCGTTCCGAAGAACGGCGAAAAACCGATGGATCCCGTCAAAATAAAGAGCATAACTATTCAATCAAAATAGCGATTTTGCTATCATTGAAGGGCAAGCTCGCGTAGCTCAGTGGATAGAGTGCTTCCCTCCGAAGGAAGAAGTCGCAGGTTCAAATCCCGCCGCGAGTACCAGCTTTATTGATTTGAAGGGCATGTTGTTCATGCCCTTTTTCGTTCTTATAGCTAATAAAAAACTTGAATAAAACGCCTATTCAAGGTTATCATTAATCACAAGTTCAATAACTTCCAACGAACCAGATCATCTACAGCCGAGTATTATGAAATCTTTTAGTCGCAATTTACGCAAAACTATGTCGTTTCGATTTCGGGCGATTTTCATCAGTTTTCTTTTCTTATCATTAGCATCACTCGCTATTTTCGAGATCGGCGGACGAAAGGCGAACGCCTTCGCTAATGGTGGCAAAACCGTCGCACCTGCCTCAAAGATCGCTCGGGAAGTGCGTTCATCTCTGGCAAATGGCGAGCGGGCGTCGGTCGTGATCTTTTTGACCGAACAGGCCGATGTGAGCGCGGCGTATGGGTTGAAGGATCAGGACGAACGTGGCTGGTATGTTTACAACACGCTTACCGAGCATGCGACAAGGACGCAGGTTGATCTTAAATCGTTTTTGACGACTCGCGGTGTCACATTCCAATCGTTTTGGGTGGCGAATATGCTGGTCGCGACGGTTGATCTGACGCTGGCCGAAGAGATTGCCGCGCGTTCCGATGTCGCACGGATTGACGGGAACAAGCCGGCACGCTGGATCGAGGATCCTGAGATTGCCGACTTTCGAGAGGCTCCGGAAAGGCCTGAAGTGCCGAACGTGGCTGAACCAGGCGTGACAAATGTGAACGCACCGGCGGTGTGGGCGCTTGGCTTCACCGGGCAGAACATGGTCATCGCCAACCAGGACACCGGAATACGCTGGACGCATAATTCCATCAAACCGAAGTATCGGGGCTGGAACGGCGTTACGGCGGATCATAATTTCAACTGGCACGACTCTATCCACTCGGGCGGCGGCTCGTGCGGACCAGATACCTCGGCGCCATGTGATGACCAGGGCCACGGCACGCACACTACAGGCACGACGGTCGGTGACGACGGCACTGGCAATCAGGTTGGCGTTGCACCGGGAGCAAAATGGATCGGATGCCGTAATATGAATGTGGGCAACGGCACACCGGCGACTTATTCCGAGTGTTTTCAGTTTTTCATCGCTCCGACCGATCTTTCGGGCAACAATCCAAACCCGACGCTTCGTCCGCACGTAATGAACAACTCGTGGGGCTGCCCTCCAAGCGAAGGCTGCACGACGGGTGCTGAGCTTGAAACGATCGTCAACAACACGCAGGCGGCGGGCATCTTCGTAGTGGTCTCGGCCGGAAACGCGGGACCGGGCTGTTCTTCGGTGTTAGACGCTCCGGCAATATACAATGCTGCCTTTTCGGTTGGCTCGATAAGCGCAACTTCAAACAATCTTTCAAGTTTTAGCAGCCGTGGGCCCACCCTTTTTAATAATCAAAACCTTCTCAAGCCAAACCTTTCGGCACCGGGCTCGAGCGTTCGCTCTTGCACTAGAACCAGCGACACAAGCTACGGCAGCATGAGCGGAACTTCGATGGCAGGCCCACACGTCGCGGGAGTCGTCGCATTGCTCTGGTCCGCACGCCCGCAGCTTGTCCGCGACATCGCTGCGACCAAGACGCTCCTGCAAAACACGGCAAACCCGAACGTAAATATAACCACCGGAACGCAGACCTGCGGCGGCACGCCTTCAACGCAAATACCTAACAACTCATTCGGCTACGGACGCATTGATGCACTTGCGGCTGTTAACGCGGCTGGTTCGACGCCGACGAACACGGCGACGCCGACTTTCACTGCGACCTTTACACCTGCAGCGACAAATACTGCAACTGCAACACCGACAAACACGCCGCCGCCTTCTATCTCGGGAACCGTAACATACGGCAACGCTATCGGTTCGCCGGCGACGCGGCCTGTTTCTAACGTGGCTGTAAACGGCGCCGGTTCGCCGCCTGTTTCGACTGTGACCAACACTCTCGGGGCTTATTCCTTGAGCGGTTTTGGGTCGGGATCTTATACAATCACACCTTCAAAATCGGGCGGACAGAACGGCTCAATCACTTCGTTCGACGCCGCCAGAATCTCACAATTTGTCGTCGGAGCCGCAACGCCCAACTCTACACAGCAAACGGTGGGCGATGTAAGCGGCAACGGCGGACTTTCGTCCTTCGACTCGGCACAGGTTGCTACCTTTGCTGTATCGCTCCCGAATTCCGGAGCGTCGGGAAACTGGAGGTTTATCCCTGTAAGCATTAGCCACGCCTCGATCACAAGCAGCATCACGGGCGAAGACTATTCTGCGTTGCTAATGGGCGACGTTTCGGGTAACTGGACCGATTCGGGTGCCCGCATTGCGAGCCTCAATGGACCCGAAAGAGCAACTGAGATAAAAGCACCAAACCTGACAACTCAACCCGGAAAAGAGATTCTTATTCCTATTAAGGCTGACGCCGTGTTGAACAAAGGAATTATCTCTTATGAATTCGACCTCAGGTTCGATCCGACCGTGATACAGCCGCATGCAAGACCGGTCGATCTGGCAGGAACGGTGAGCCGCGGATTCTATGTCGCGGTGAACAGCTTAGAGCCGGGCCTTCTGCGAGTCGCCGTTTATGGGACAAATCCGATAAGCTCCGACGGCGTGCTGCTGAATTTAAGATTCACGGCAATTGGACAGGCCGGTTCGGTATCACCGCTCGCTTGGGAGCGGATACTGCTAAACGAAGGCTCAAATTTAATAACCAGCGACGGGCAAGTCTTGCTGTCGTCCGTGGGTGACATGACTGATTCGAGAATGTAGGATTTCGAAAGGAATCCTTACATTTTGTTTTCGTTGTCCCAGTCGTTTCAAACGTTCCAATCGCTGCTTGGAACGCGCAACCCACTATGTCTATTGGAGTTACTTCGTTTTTTTGCCCTCCGTTTCAACACTTTTCGAAAAAAAAGCGCCACATTGTATTATAAAACCCGTAACTCTATTGAATAGTTGAGTTGCTGCGTTTCATTCAAGTGATACTCCAATAACCCTCGCTGGAACGCTTTGCTGTCAACTGTCCCGCTGATGTTATGAAGCTGGCTCTTGCGGGTCGAGGTAAACTCGATGTTAGAAAGAAACAGCTCTTTGAAAAAGAGGCACCGAAAGAACCAGCTATGACAGTATACATCGGAGTAGATTTTC
>JBJXHF010000004.1:0-9516 GCA_046160805.1 Pyrinomonadaceae bacterium | reverse complement strand
CGATGTAGTCCTCGCCGGTAAGAGTGCCGATCGGACCAACGTAGCTCCTCGTCGTCGGTGATCCTGCAACCGGGAAGGTCGGAGGCCCTGCGAAGAATCTCCACGTATTGGTGATGCCGATTGGTGGCCCGAGACCCGACACGAACCTTGCGATCTGTGCGGCGTCGGTTGACGACAGTGCACCGTTGTTTGTTACGTCTGCCGCGACCCTCTGGGAGCTGGTCGCTATAAGGCTGGTACCTGCCACGTGCTGAGCGATGCGGGCCGCATCGGCCGAAGCAATGCCGTTCTGCCCCGTCGTCTTTGTCACTCCGATCGTGTAATCACCCGAGCCGAATCCGGTCAGCGTGTACTGTCCGGCCGTTCCGCCCGGTGCCGCCGTCGTCGTCGAGACGCTTGGCGAACCGATCGTGCTGGCAACGAGCGCGTTCGAGATGAACTTCGTCGTCGCCGAAGCCGGATTGCCGTATCTGACGGTTCCCGCTACCGAAGAGGCGCCGCCAGGCGTATTTGTCGGCGTCGGCGTCGCCGTATTGGTCGGCGTGCTCGTAGGTGTCGCTCCACACGTAATTGTCGTTGATGTGTTACGCGGAATCGGCGGAGTTACAACATCGAAATCAGCGTTGTTGTTATCGGTATCCTGACAGCCATCGAGTTTTCGGACCGCGCCATCGGCATTCGTTATCGCAACTCCATTGTTTACCGACGGATTTCCGCCCTCACCAACATTTGCAACGCCGTTTCCGGCCGCGCCATACGCAACCCAATCAACAATATAACTAAGTTGTGTCGCGTCGCAGGGCGTAGCGGTTGCACCGCAGACATCCGGCGCAAGCAAACCTGTCACAAGCGCGATTTTGCCGCTCGATTGTGACATATTCAAACCCGTAGTTGTCGCATCAGGAGGTACAGGCAAAGGCGCTCCGGTTCCGGCTGAACCGAGTTGGACGAGATAGAATTGTCCCGGATTAACGTTCACATTCGGGAGAAGAAACTCAGTTGAGGCGCCGCTCGCAAAATTTCCGAGAGCAGAGCCGTAATACAGTTTGAGAAGATGCAGTGACTGAACGCTGCCGGTAATATTTTTGATCTCGACATAATCATATTGATATGTGCCACTTCCGCCGCCGCCGCCGTAAACCTGGCTCAGCACAAACGTATCCCCAACGGGCGGCGTCTGAGTCGGAGTCGGAGTCGCCGTGTTGGTCGCTGTTCCTGTTTCAGTGGGCGTCGATGTATTAGTCGGAGTTCCAGTCGGCGTGTGTGTCGCCGTTGGCGATGCGAGCGCGCAGTCGAATGGCGTTGACGCCAAATTACGAGGAACCGGATTTGTTACAACATCAAAATTGTCGTTGTTGTTATCCGTGTCCAGACAGCCAAAGATCTTGCGAACGCCGCCCTTTGTATTGTCAATCGCAACACCGTTGTTCACAGAAGGATTTCCACCTTCAGCAACGTTTGCGGTGCCGTTTCCGGCCGCACCCCACGCGACCCAATCAACTATGAAGGAAAGCTGAGTTGCATTACACGGAGTCGCGGTTGACCCGCATTCATTGATGCCCAGCCCGCCGTTTACCAAAGCAACTTTGCCGTTGGTAGCCGACATATTGAGGTTTGGAGTTATCGCGTCGGGCGTCACCGGCAGCGTGCCTCCGACGGTCCCGAGCGGCCCGGCCTGAACAAGATAATACTGCCCCGGATTCAGGCTCACATTGGGAAGGATAAATTCGTTAGCGGAAGTACTCGCAAAATTTCCCAACGCCGCGCCGTAATATAGTTTGAGTAGATTCAACGACTGAGGAATGCTGGTAATATTCTTGATCTCAACATAATCGTACTGGTATGTCGGAGTGCCGCTGGTAGCGCCGCCGCCGCCGTAAACCTGGCTAATAACGAAACTGTCACCCACGGGCGGTGTCTGTGTCGGAGTAGCTGTCGCCGTATTGGTCGCCGTGTTAGTAGGCGTTGACGTATTTGTAAAGGTAGGAGTTTCCGCCGGCGTGTTTGTCGGAGTACTCGTATTTGTCGGAGTGCTCGTATTTGTCGGCGTTCCCGTATTTGTCGGAGTTCCCGCCACGCAGGTGCCAGGGGCAAATGCAACGCCGCGGAAAGCCGTGTTTGCTGCGGCTGTGGCGATCGTGGACACGGTGCCGGTCATTGTGGCGTTGTAACCGCTCGTATCGACCACGGCATAAAGCGATCCGCCGCCGCCTGATGTGCTGGCGCCTGTTGTGCCGAAAAGCGTCACCGTAGTACCGCTCACGCTTCCGGTCAGCCCTCTGACTAATGTTGCCGTGACAGAACCGCTCGCCGTCCAACTGCCGGAAACGAGAGAATATTTTTGGATGGATCCCGGCGTCGAGTCATCGGCGACGTAAACAGTATCGAAGCCGGCCGAGCCGTCAAGATCGGCGAAAAAGTACGCATACGGACTGCCTGCCGTCGGGAAACCGGGCAAGTTTGTTATTGTCTCGCCGGCGGCGGTTGGCAATCCTGTTCCGACAGTTCCTAGGCGAACCGCAGTGCCTGAAGCAGTCGAAACATAGAGCTGACCCGCAAAAATATTTGCTTGCCGAAGATTGGTAATCGGTGTGCCTAACGTGTTGATCTGCGTTGAAGTAGTGGAACCCAACGTTGTAAATCGAATGCCGCCGCCGCCGCCGGTTATCCACAAGTCTGTCCCATTGGAGCTGACCGAACTGCGCGGACTTTGGCCCGTAGGGGCGTCCGTTAGAGCAGTGCTTGTATCAATCGCGCCGGTGCTGTCAACGCGCCCGATCGTGCGGTTAATAGTGGCACTTGCACTTCCCGGTAGGCTAGTAGCTCCTCCAAGGTCGGCAGCATACCCGGTCAGAACAAGATAATTGCCGTCGGCCGAACGAGTAAGCAACCCTTCGGATGTCGCGGTTCCGCTCGCGATCAACTGTTTCTGCGCACCGCTGGCCGTGGTAGGCAGCGCGATCGACTGCACCAGTGTCCCACTCGTTGTGTATTCGTCAAGGAAGACCGGATTTCCGGTATTTACAAGCGAACCGGTACCGCTTCCAACGCGATAGATCACCAGATCACACGGCGTAAAGGCCGCTTGTGGCGAATCTTTTCGATTACCTGATGCGGTGTTGACGGCTGGCGTGTATGCCAAGCCAAAGAACTCTTTTACCGTGTCGAAAAACGAGCGATTCTCAGCGCTTGCGCCGATTACGGTGAAAGTAAAAAAAGAAAAGCCGATAGCAGCAACGATGGCAAATCTAACGGCGGTAAAACGAAATGATCTTTGGCTCTTAGACATATATTTAACTCCTCAAAACTTTTTAGAATCAATTACAACGGCGGTGCTTTCCGTCGAATATACAGCTCACGATTCTTCTTCTAATTAAATCCTGGAGATTCTTTGGAATTATATGACAATTCATCGCAAATTCAAAGTTAACTTAGGCTTAAATATGAATAGGTAATGGTATAAGTAGAAATTTCTTTTCTTCTTTGCGTTCTTTGCGGCTTTGCGTGAGAAGATTTCACGCGAAGTCGCAAAGAACGCAAAGTTTTTCTTAAAACACGACAACTTTAGTTCACTACCTATCACAAACGAAAATAGAAGACTAAACAATACGCCTCAGCAATAAAAAACACGGACAGGCAATAATTTTTGCCTGTCCGTGTTGTATTTATGCCCGTAAGCTTACGGGGCTGGTTATTCGTCCGAATTAGCGATGAAATCAGCGTCGGCAATATTATCGACGAGGCTGATGACGCGGCTCGGATTATTGAACGTGTAACGGCGTGAATTGACGGTCACGACATAAGTCTGTCCGGTCGTCAGGCCGTCGAGCGAGTAATAGCCCATTGATCCGGTAGTGACAACGACCGGCTCGCTGAGGGTATTGCCCGAGACGATGATCTTCGCATTGCGAATTCCCTGTCCGCTTGCCGTAACTACGCGTCCTGAAATGGATGCCTGTGCAGCGGTCAACGGAACGAACTGCAATTGCCATCCGCCGTCGAGACAACCCGAGATCACAGTCGGGGCTACAAAGCCGCCGGCATCATCACGGATATACAGGCTCCAAACTCCGTTGGCTGATGAGAATCCAAAGGCACCTCGCAGAGTCGAGCCGATCGGTCCGAGAGGAGCATTGCCCGCCTCGATATACGGCCCTGCCGGAGCCGGTGCCGGGAAGCTGCTGACCGGCGATTCCCACGTCGTCGGCTCGGTTGTTCCGGTAACCAGCGGTCCTCCGTCAGGCAGGACAACTGGCAGGAAGTCGGCAAAAGTCAGCGTGACCGGACTGGCCTGATTGATTGAAATCGAACCACCCGCATCGCCCATTACGACATATCTCGCACCATTTGGCCCGACCAGTAATGCGTCGAAGTTATCCGGGAACTGATGCCAGAAGTTGACGAAAACAACTCGCATATCACCGATCTGGTTAGGTCCACCAGCGACCGTGATCGTTGACGGATATGGAGCTGCGGTCGAGCCGAGGGTCGAACAGATCGCGGTGCTGTTTGAAAACGTCTGTACCTGCTGAGGCGTTGAGGTTGCCGTTGCCGTTGCCGTGTTGGTCGCCGTACTTGTCGGAGTATTTGTCGGCGTATTGCAGTTGCCGCCTGCAACAAGCGAAACGTCATCTACGGTAAAGCTGCCCGTGCCGGTCGTTGGCCCGATGTATTCAAACGTGATGTTATGCGATGCTCCATTTGCAAACGCAGACAGGTCGATAACGCGTTCGGTGTATGCGCTTTCGGCCGTTGCCGGTTCCGCATAGGTTTGAACGATCGTGTTGTCAACCCTGACGTTGAGCACGTCGGTAAACGGCGAACTGACCGTTCCGATACGCATCCAGAAGCGAAGCTGTGTCACGCCGCCAGACGGGATCACGACATCCTGTCCCAACCTTGCAGTTTCGAGAGACGTCGCTCCGCCAAACCATGCCCAGATCGCTCCGGTTCGCGGCGGCGAAACTCCTCCGCCGGTGCCGCATGTTGCGTCGCACAACGGAGTGCCAAAATTAGTCGAGGTCTGCGGATTATTCCAGATACTGCTCGGAATTCCGCCCGTCTCAAAGCCGCCGTCCGCAATGACATTCGCCGCAGGCGTACATGTCGGACTTCCCGAAGGCGGGGCAGTAGTTGCCGCAGCTGTCGGGGTATTTGTCGCAGTATTTGAAGCCGTATTTGTCGGCGTCGCCGTATTCGTCCTCGTCGGAGTGTTCGACGTCGGAGCTGCCGTCGGAGTGAACGTATTTGTCGCCGTACCTGTCGGCGTGCTTGTATTCGTCCTCGTCGGAGTGTTCGACGTCGGAGCTGCCGTCGGAGTGAACGTATTTGTCGCACTCGGCGTCGGCGTATTTGTAGACGTATTCGTAGCCGTCGTCGCTGCTGGTGTCGCCGTATTCGTCGAGCTCGGCGTCGGCGTAAAAGTATTGGTCGCCGTCGGAGTGTTTGTATTCGTCGGAGTGCCGGTGCCTAATTCCACCGAACCTTTATCACAGCTTCCGCCGGCGGGATTTGGCCGAGACAGACTGCGCTGGTCGACGGTGACAATGTCACCGCAGCCATTAGTGCCGCTTAAAATCCTGTCAATGACCGGGCTGCCGGGATTGGGAGCAATCGTCAGCGTCGGACCGCCGTTGTTTGCCAAAGTGCCGATATTGGGGTCGCTTCCGACCACGTCATTCGCTCCAGGGACAAAAAGCGGATTGGGATTTTCGAAGTGGTTGTAATCCAGCGAAGAAACCAGATCGTTAACGTCGACGCTTGCCCCCGCGACATTGTTTGCCGAGATCGTATTTGAAACAAAGGTCGAGCCGCCGACCGTTGTATCCTGAAAAATGCCGCCGCCCTCCGGCGCTGTCACGTTAGTCGCGCTGTTGTTGGCCACAGTCGTAAAATCAATAAGAAGGGTTGCAGCTGCTCCATCGTTATAGATTCCGCCGATGTCGGCAGCACTGTTTCCTGCAACGGTGGTATTGGTTACGGTCATCACGCCGGCACCGCCGCCAGTACCGGAAGTATTGATGAGACCGCCGCCAATACTGGTAGCACCGGCCAATACGTTGTTGATAATCGATGAACGGTCGATATTAACCGATCCATCGTTAGTCCCGGCAACGAGATTGGTTATACCGCCGCCCTGTCCGGCAGCCGCGACTGCGGTGTTGTTGCTGATCGTGCTGTTGAGGAGATTGAGTGTAGCAGCCGCTCCGGTTGCTCCGGTTGTAGCGAGATTTCGGATGCCGCCATGAAAGTCGCTGGAAGAATTTCCGTTGACCGTAGTGTTCGTGACATTCATGATCGCTGACTGGTTATAGAGACCGCCGGCAAAGCCTGAGCACCCTGTGGTTGCACCCGGCTGCGGACACACAGCCGCAGTGTTAGTTGCATCAGAAACGTTATTGTTCACCGTGCAGCCGGTGATCGTTAACTGGGCATTCAACGCCCTGATGATAAGGGCACCGCCAAAGGTATTGGCGACTGAAGAGTCAGCCCTGTTGTTGTTCATCACCGTGTTGGTGATTGTCGCAGTTTGGCCGGGCTGTGTGGTGTTGTCCTGGGAATCGATCAAAATAGCGCCGCCCGCGCCACCTGTGCCCAATGGATCATCGCCGCCCGCTCGGTTTCCCGTAAATGTGCAGCCGGTTATGGTCAAATTTCCTTTGTTGATGCTGAGGCCGCCGCCGCGGGTTTCTGCACGGTTATTTCGGAACGTCGTATTCGTAACCGTAAGGTTGATTGCTGCATCAGTAGGAGCGGCTGTCGTAGCTCCCGCCTTAATACCGCCTCCGCGTCCGCCATCGGCAGCGGTAAACGGAACTCTGCCGTTCTCAATCGTTACGGCATTGATGGTGACTGCGGTGCCGCCCGCCAGAATCTGAAACACTCTTTGAGTCGCCGTGTTCGGGGTAGCGGCGGCCTGAATGATCGTCGTCGCCGCTCCGGCTCCGTTGATCGTGAGTGGCCCCGTAATATCATAATCGCCGGCCGCATTAGTATCGTCATCGGCACCCGCCAGAGACTGCGTATAAGTCCCTGCCGGCAACGTAATGATATCCGCACCTGCCAGAGCATTGGCTTCTCCAATCGCCGCTCTCAAAGAACAAGCTCCTGCGGCGTCAGCGCAGGTTCCGTTGCCGGGCGCTGAATCCGCAGTGTCATTAGTAGTATTCACCACAAAAGTTGCGGCATTAACGTTTACAGAAAACATGCTAATCGCCAGCGCCGCCACAAAAGCAAACGTCAAGGCAAACATAAAACGCACTTTTCTACCATTCTTTTCGTGCGACAAATTATTATTCAACATAATTCAAAAGATCTCCTCTCCAATGTTTTTCAGGCTTTACGCTCAGCGACACCTCACAAACAGTTCTAGCGAATTCTCAACCAGGCGTCATTAGTTCTCAACGAACAATTACAGATGATTCGTTAAAATTATAAAACTTTCTCAACCAATGTCAAGACAGCGGGCAGTAAACAAACGGGAAAACACAAAAAATGCGTTAAGCCCGCGAAACGAAATTTAGTATGGCCTTACTTCCCGGCGGCAATCCTGAGTCGCGCGGCGGCATGTTCAACCGCATCACGCGAATTGGCTGATTCATCAGCAGCGACAAGTCCGGCCGCGGCTATCGCTTTTTCGGCCATATCCATATCCGACTTTGCTGCCGAAACATCGATCTCGTCTGCCGTTTCGGCGCTATCAACCAAAACCGAAACCATATCCGAATTAACCTCGACAAACCCGCCGGAAACAGCAAGTTTTTCCGCCGTTCCCTTTACGGAGTAAGTCAAAACACCGGGTTTGAGTGCCGAGATCAAAGGCGCGTGATTCGACAATATCCCGGCTTCGCCTGTCGCCGTCGGAACCGTTACGGAATCAACCTCAGCGTCGAGCACGCGTTTTTCCGGAGTTACGATCTCAAGTCTTATCATATATTTGCGATTTGCGATTTGCGATTTGCGATTCTTGATCGGCGGTTGGCCAATCGCAAATCGCAAATCGAAATTCGCAAATAAAACTTACGCCGCGGCGGCCATCTTCTTGGCCTTTTCTCTCGCCTGCTCGATCGTGCCTACCATATAGAACGACTGTTCGGGCATATCATCGCATTTGCCTTCGAGGATTTCTTTAAAGCCTTTGATAGTGTCTTCGGTCTTAACGTATTCGCCTTTCAAGCCGGTAAACTGCTCGCCGACGAAGAATGGCTGCGAGAAGAAACGCTGGATCTTTCTCGCACGAGCCACGGTCAGTTTATCGTCTTCGGAAAGCTCGTCGAGGCCGAGAATGGCGATGATGTCCTGCAAATCTTTGTAACGCTGCAGAATACGTTTTACTTCCTGAGCGGTATTGTAATGGTCTTCGCCAACGATCATCGGGTCGAGAATTCGCGAGTTCGATGCAAGCGGATCGACCGCCGGATAAATTCCCAATTCCACGATCTGACGCGACAAAGCCGTCACCGCATCAAGGTGAGCAAACGTCGTCGCCGGAGCCGGATCGGTGTAGTCATCCGCCGGAACATAAACAGCCTGAATCGAAGTAATAGCACCGGTCTTGGTCGAGGTGATACGCTCCTGCATTTCGCCCATTTCTGAGGCGAGCGTCGGTTGGTAACCAACGGCGGACGGCATACGGCCAAGAAGAGCCGACACTTCGGAACCCGCTTGCGTAAAGCGGAAAATGTTATCCACGAAGAACAGCACATCATTTCCCTGATCGCGGAAGTATTCGGCGACCGTCAACCCCGACAACGCAACGCGGAGACGTGCTCCGGGCGGTTCGGTCATCTGGCCGTAAACGAGCGACACTTTCGAGCCGGGAATCTGGGCTTTATCGACCTTTTCGAGATCGAATTCGCCGGTCTTTTCCATGTTTTCGTTGAACTTGTCGCCGTATTTAATAACCTTCGACTCGACCATTTCGCGCAAGAGGTCGTTGCCTTCGCGGGTGCGTTCGCCGACGCCGGCGAATACCGAAAAGCCTTCCGAGCCAATGGCGACGTTGTTGATCAACTCCATGATCAAAACCGTCTTGCCCACGCCCGCGCCGCCGAACAGCCCGATCTTTCCGCCTCTTAGAAACGGCTGCACAAGATCGATAACCTTAATTCCCGTCTCGAACATCTCGAGCGTCGTCGATTGCTGATCGAACGAAGGAGCATGTCTATGTATCGAAGCCGAGGTCTCGGCGCTGATCGGCCCAAGCTCGTCAACCGGATCGCCGATGACGTTCATCACGCGTCCCAGAGTCGCATTACCGACCGGCACCATGATCGGCCCGCCGAGATCGAGAACCTTCATCCCGCGAACCATGCCGTCCGTCGGCAGCATCGAAACCGCACGCACGCGGCCTTCGCCGAGATGCTGCTGCACTTCGGCGACAACGTCGATCTTCTCGCCGCCAAAACCCTCGCTCGTCACCCGCAAAGCCTGATAGATCGGCGGCAGATAATGATCCGAAAATTCCACGTCAACAACAGGCCCAATAATCTGCACAACCCTGCCGACATGCCCGTT
>JBJXHF010000003.1:0-20368 GCA_046160805.1 Pyrinomonadaceae bacterium | reverse complement strand
GTGATCAATGGCAATGGCACCGTGTCAATTCCCACGACTTTACGCAGCGTTCCCGCAAGCCAATTCACGATCGACTATTACCAGAGTCCTGCAGCCGATCCATCGACCTACGGCGAGGGCTCGAATTATATCGGCTCGGTAAACGTGCAAACTGATGGGAATGGTTTTGCAGGCTTTACATTCACGTCGGCAAATCCGGTCATACCGACACAATTGTCGTTTACCGCAACAGCAACCGACTTGTTTGGCAACACCTCAGAATTCTCTTGCTCCGCCGGTGTTTGCACGACCGGAACTTTTCAAGAGGCGTTGGAAAGTCCTGAGGCCACTTGTATCGAGCCGATCATTGTTAATATCAATTCCAATGAAAGCGATCCGAATACGGCGGATGGTTTTTGTGATGTAGATACAAATAACACCGGGCTGCAGTGCTCGCTTCGGGCGGCGATACAGGAGGCAAACGCACGCAATGGCTTCGACATAATAAATTTTGACATTCCCGGTGCCGGTGTTCATACGATCTCGATACCTGCTGCGTTAAAACTTCCGCATATTACGGAGCGCGTTATGATAAACGGCACGACCCAGCCCGGTTACAATGGAACTCCTCTCATCGAGGTCAGCGGCATTATCGAGGATGATCAACTGCCGGGGCAAGGATTTGTCATTGACACAAGCAGGGTCGAGATCAGCGGCCTCGCCATCAATCGCTTTGCCGGCAACATTTTTATCGGCGGGGCAGGCTTTACTACGAACGACAATTTTATTTACGGCTGCTTTATCGGCATGCACCCGGACGGGACGGTTGACACAATTGCGGGTCAGTATGGGATCGCAGTTGGCGGATCGTCCAAAAACAATAAGATCGGGGCGCAGTATTTTGAACCAAACGTGGTCGCAAATACGGTAATCGGGATTCAGCTTGCCGGCAGCGGAGTGCAGAACAATCAGATCGCCAATAACAAGATCGGCACAGACAGAGCCGGAACAAGCGCGAAAGCTAATTATGGCGGAATACTTATCGGATCGAATGCCAAGAACAACTTGATCGGTGGCGAGTTGGAGGGCGAAGGTAATGTAATTTCGGGCAATGCCCTTAACGGTGTGAGTATCGGCACGAACGCCGAGGCCAACAAGATCTCCGGGAATCTGATCGGCACGGATGTGACAGGCAATTTTGTAATCAGAAACGGCATGGAAGGCATTAAGCTGACATCGGGAGCCAAACTCAACATCATCGGCGGCCCGGCCAGTCAGCGAAATATCATTTCGGGTAATGGCGGCGGTGTCGATCCGGCGCGTGGATTTCAGATATTGATAGAAGCCACCGCAATCCAGAATGAGATCTATGGTAATTACATCGGGCTCAAAAAAGACGGAAGTGAAGGACTAGGCGGCATTACGGGAATCGGATGCGCAGGCAACAACAACAAGATCGGCGGCTATCAAACCATGCCAAACGTGATCGCCAGTCAACAGGTTGGTATTGCACTCGGGTCCGGCGATCCGGGACTGATTAACAGTAATCAGGTCAGCTACAATCGTATCGGCACAAATCCCGCAGGCACTTCGTCCTCGGCAAACACCTTTGGAATACTGGCGATCGGTCAAGTTGTCAATACGTCGATAAACCATAATTTGATCTCGGGAAATCAAGCCGCCGGAATATTGCTTCGCGACGGAGTAACATCTACGACGATCTCGGAGAACCGAATAGGAACAGATATTAATGGCAACCTCGCTATTAATTCATTGGTCGGCATCGCGGTCATTAAATCGTCATCCAACAACATCATCAACAATCAAATATCCGGAAATTCAGCGGTGGGTCTATTGTTTGGCGATGACTTGGTTCAACCACCGGCTAACATCAACGAGATCGTGAAGCAATTTGCGCCCGCGGAGAGTCCAAACGGCACACCGCAATACACTGATTTGAACGTGGTCGAGGGCAATCGTATCGGCACCGACGCCGTTGGGACAAACCCCATTCCGAACGGCATCGGCATAATTGTCGGCCAAAATGCCCGCGACAATCAAATCGGCGGTAAACGAAGTGAAGGCAAAGGAAACGTTATCTCCGGTCACACTTTACAGGCGGGAAGCGCGGGCATAATTCTCGGCCCGATCGTTAACACTACGAGCGACCAATTTCCGCAGGGAAATAAAGTTCAGGGAAATCGCATCGGCATCAGGGCACTGAGCTTTCAACCTTTGCCGAATAACATTGGGATCGTGTTCAACGGAGCCGGCACAAATATTATCGGCGCTGAAGATATCAGTTGTCCCGATCCAAATGTGCCCTGCGACGCGAGCGACTTTGGAAACATCATTGGCGGCAATATTTCCGACGGAGTTCGCGAAGAGAATTCCGGTTCTACGGCAAATTTGATCAAACGCAATTTTATCGGTGTTGCTCCTGATGGAACCGCAATCCCAAACGGTGGAAACGGCGTGGCTATCTATAATCCGCAGGATGTTACGGTAACTGAAAATACGATCTGCAACAGCGGCGGCAACGGAATTTTAGTTCAAGGAAATGCTCCTGCGCGCGACGAGATCGGCCGGCCGCCGGTCAAGCGCGAGCTTGGCGGATTTCTGACAAAGATCAGCGGCAATATTATCGGCTTGAAAATCCTCAACGGAATTTCAAAGGCTCCGAATGCTCTTGCCGGAATAAAGCTTTCTAATATCAACGGCGTTTTGGTGGGCAACAATCAGCAGGGAGCTTCGAAGAATCTGATTAGCGGCAATGACGGGCCGGGCGTTTTGATCGAAGGATATAACTCGTACTCGAACCAGATAAATAATTCAATCATCGGCACAGACAGCGAAGGCACGCTCGATCTCGGCAACGGAGGTGACGGTGTAAAGTTAGTCAATGCCTCAGCCAATGTGATCGGTGATAATGTTGGAGCCGGAGGCCGGGACGCGACCATCTCGGGCAACACCGGCAACGGCGTTTCAATCGAAGGCCAGGGCGCAGTATATAACAGCGTATTAAGCAATGCGATCGGCGTTATCAGGACTAATAATAATGCTTTTCTGCGAGTTGCCAATCAGCAGAACGGCGTTGTGATCCAGAATGCCGCTAACAACGCGATCGGCGGAGTATTTGGACAGGTCGGAAATAAGATTTCCGGCAACTTGCGCAGCGGCATTTTGATCATCGGATCCAATTCGATAAACAATCTTGTCAAACGAAATTTGATCGGAATCGATCAGATCGGCACGGCATTTGGCAATACCATGCATGGAATTCATCTGACTCAAGGAGCTAGTAATAACATAGTCGGCGGCGACGAAACAGACGCGGGAAACACCATCGGCGGCAACGGAGGAAACGGCATATTTATTGAAGACGGTCAACCTCCACCCCGAACCGAAGGCACGCAATCAACGCAAAACAACCGCTTCACCCGCAACAATATATTTGGCAACTCCGGACTCGGCATCGACATTTTCCCGGCGGGAGCTAATCCCAATGACGGCGGCGACGGCGATGGCGGGCCAAACCGCGGCCAAAATTATCCTGAGATCGAGACTTACTATATCGACGGCAACGGCGACTTAATAGTTTTCTATTTGCTGGATACAGACCCCGCAAACGCAAACTACGGCGTTAACGGAATCAAGATCGAGTTTTTTATATCGGATGCGGCTGGCCAGGGACGGTTCCCTATAGCGTCGAATCAATTCTGGACGGTGAGTGATTATAATAATACCGGCTCTAAGCAGATAAATCTCGGTAACGCAGCGCAGTTAGGATTTCAGCTCGGCGATTCATTAACGGCCGCTGCGACCGATGCGGACGGAAACACCTCGGAGTTTGTCGCGACCGGATTTGTTCCGAGCCCGACGCCAACGGCGTCGTCCACGCCGACGCCTGATCCCGTGATAAGCGGGACGATAACGTACGGCAATGCCATCGGCTCTCCGGCTCAGCGGTTTGTTTCAAACGCTCTTGTCCACGCGGCGGGTTCGACGATCTCGATGACTACGGCGACAGGAGCGAATGGAGAATATTCGCTCAGCGGCTTTGATTCGGGCGCCTACACGATCACGCCGTCCAAGACCGGCGGCCAGAATAATGCGATAAGCTCATTCGACGCAGCTCTAATCTCGCAGCATGTCCTTGGCGCACCGCTGCCATCGTTAATCGGAAATCAGTTGGTGGTTGCCGATGTCAGCGGCAACGGCACGATCTCGTCATTCGATGCGGCTCAGATTGCCAGGTATGTTGTCTCGCTTCCGCCAACGGGATCGACCGGGAACTGGAAATTTAATCCCGCGAGTAACTCATACCCGTCCATAACTTCCAGCATCACGGGCGAAGACTACAGCGCTCTGCTTATGGGCGAAGTTTCCGGTGACTGGGACAGTGTCGGCAGTCGGCGGTCGGCAGTTGGCAGCGACATTGTGGTCGATATGCCCGAGATGACCGTATCGGAGAATAGCGAACTCATTATTCCAGTTGGCGTTAAGGGAATTGCTGACAAGGGCATTATTTCCTACGAGTTCAATCTCAAATATGATCCTTTCGTGATCCGCCCGCAGGCTGATCCTATCGATCTTGCGGGAACAACTAGCCGGAATCTGACCGCCGTATTCAACGCCGAAACACCCGGCTTGCTGCGAGTTGCGGTTTACGGCCCGATGCCGATCACTGGCGACGGTGTTTTGCTGAACCTCAGATTCACATCCGTCGGACAGTCCGGGACGACTTCAAAGCTGATCTGGCAGCGAATGATCTTCAACGAGGGGTTATCGGCGGCCACCAAAGACGGTCTCGTTCAAATTTTTTGATTAGTTCTAATAAACTTGGCGGCCTTTGCGTCTTTGCGGGAGAAAATTTCTTGCAATGACGCAAAGGCCGCAAAGTATTCCCCATTTTCTCTTACCAAAAACATATACGCGAAAAGATAGTAGCCGTGTATGCTCCCATACCGACGCCATTTCTGCCTAGCTTTAACATCCTTCCAGCGTAAAAAATAGATGGTTTACAGGTCACTAATAATTTCGCGATTATGCACTTGACAATACCAAGTCTTTCAGCTATATTATAGACTATGAAAGACAAACGACCAACGGAATTGACACTCGTTAGCATTTCGACACAATATAATAGCGACGAAAAAGCAAGACAGTATTTTGAATCGTTACGCTGGCCTGACGGCCCATATTGTCCGCATTGCGGCAATGCCGATGCAGACAGAATTTACAAGGTAACACCGAATCCTGAAAAGAAAATTCGGGCTGGCCTTTACAAATGCGCGGAATGTCGCGAAGGCTTCACAGTCACGGTCGGAACGGTAATGGAAGATAGCCATATTCCGCTTCATAAATGGTTGATCGCGTTTTATATGATGTGTGCGAGCAAAACACAAGTATCTGCATTGCAACTGCAACGCCAACTCGAAATCGGTTCTTACCGAACGGCTTGGTTTATGTGTCACCGCATCCGCTTTGCCCTCAAAGATCACACGCCGTCCGATTTACTGACTGGAATAGTCGAAGCCGACGAAACATATATCGGCGGAAAAAAACGCGGACACGGGCGAGCATACAAAGGCAACAAAACGGCGGTCGTTTCGCTCATAGAACGCGGCGGTCGTGTCCGTTCGCAAGTAGTCGATAGTGTCAACGGAAAAGAGATAACAAAAGTCCTACGCCGTCACGTCGCGAAAACAGCAACACTTCACACCGACGAATCGCCGATCTATTTCAAACCCGGTCGTGAGTTTGCAGATCATCGTTCGGTGAATCATCACCAAAAGGAATATGTCCGCTATGACCGCGATGGTGAGTTAGTGACAACCAATGCCGCAGAAGGATTCTTTGGTAACAGCAAACGTGCAATCAGTGGCACACATAAGCACATCAGCCGTAAGCACACAGATTTATATTTCGCTGAATTAGATCACAAATACAACACGCGATTGAACACCGATGGCGAGCGAACGAATGATGCCGTTTCGAGAATCGCCGGAAAGCGTTTGATGCTCCGAAAGCCAAAGGGCGAGTAACGATGGGCGCAGCTTATAAATACACGTCAGAACGGCGAGCCGAGTTGTTATTAAACGACTTGTTGCTCTCGCAGGGCTGGGATTTGCGCCGACCGCCGCACGGCGAGATGTTACTCCAAAACGAATATCGTTCTTTTCCCGAACTCAAAGAAGCGTTATTTAGCGCGAGCAAATCCGGCACAGGGCACGGCATTCCCGAAGCGATTTTGTTTGACCACAACAACAACGCTCCGCTCGCAGTGATCGAAGCCAAAAAGACAATGGGCGAAGCCGACGCCGCGAACGCCGAAGCACAAGCCTATGCCGATGCTCTATGGAATCACGGCTGGCATCCGCTCGCGGTAGGTCTTGCCGGAACAACTGACGACGAATTTAAATTGAGCGTGTTCAAACGCATCGCGAACGGCAAATGGAAACCTGTCACTTATGAAGGTTATCCGATAGGCTGGATTCCGACCCGCTTGGATTTTGAGCGTGTCGCAATTCCCGGTGGTTCTGCTGACATCAGACCATCCATTCCGCCGCTCGAAGTATTAGCCGCTCGCGCCGACGAAATGAACCGACTGTTACGCGAAGCCCGAATCAGAGACGAATACAGGCCCGCCGTCGTTGCCGCAACAATGCTCGCGTTATGGTTTTCAAAAGGCTCCATTCGCCGCGACGCTCAATGGATTCTGAAAGACATCAATCAGGCGTGTAAGGAAGCATTTGTAAAAGCCGGAAAGCCGATGCTCGCGAGTAGTCTGCGAGTTGATGAAGCGAACGACAAGTTACGAATAAAGGCTCGCCGCATCGCAACGATCTTAGAGCGATTGAACGTAACAGTCCTGACCGCAGAACACGATTATCTTGGTCAACTATACGAAACATTCTTTCGCTACACGGGCGGAAATACGATCGGGCAATACTTTACGCCGCGTCACATAACCCGAATGATGGCAGATGTTTGCGAGGTTACTAAGAACGACATCATACTTGACGCGGCCTGCGGAACCGGCGGTTTCTTGGTCGCGTGTATGGACAGAATCTTGTCCGAGCATCACGTTTCACGCGCTCAAATGGTCGAAATCGTAAAGACAAATTTGATCGGTTTTGAGGATGAACCTGTTACCGCCGCTCTGTGTGTCGCGAATATGATTCTGCGCGGCGACGGCTCGACAGGCGTTCATAAAGACGACTGTTTCACATCGCCGGATTATCCGATTGGCGAAGCGTCCGTCGCCCTAATGAATCCGCCGTTCCCGCACGTTAATACTGATACGCCCGTCGAGCCATTTGTGGAACGGGCACTTGAAGGGCTAAAGAATCGCGGCAAATTGGCAATCATCTTACCCTTTAGCCTGTTGGTGAAAAAGGACAAAGGCGCGTGGCGCGAGAAAATTCTGGCAAACAATACTCTGCAAGCGGTCGTTCAACTGCCAAACGAACTTTTCCAGCCATTCGCATCTGCGACAACCGCGTTTGTTGTGATCGAAAAAGGTGTGCCGCATAATGCCAAACGTAATACGACCTTTATCCGACTGCATTACGACGGATTAACTCTGCGAAAAGGAACGCGAGTAGAGCGTCCTACGGAACCGAATCAGATACCAGCCGCGATTGATGCGATATTGAATCGAGCATCAAAACCGGGCTTTGCGAACGGTGCATCTGTAAGCGAAGGTGACGAATGGGCGCCGGGAGCATACGTCGAATCCGCGATGCCGGAACCGGGCGAAGTAAAGGCAAATGTGGACGTATTGCTACGCCGTCTCGCGTCTTTCTACACGCGATATGCGAAAGAGGTTATTGAGCAAAGGCGAGCCGTCGAAGCCGATGATTTGACCGTTAAACCGTATCGCGAAATGATTACCAAGAAGCGGCTAACGAACGCACAAAAGTTGCCATCCGAACCTGATACGATCGGCGGCTATTTCGACATCTTTTACGGTATGAAGGAATTGCACAGCCGCGAAGGAATTGCAGAAGGACGTTCGCTCGTTATCTCGCCAACCGAAGAATATAACGGCTGTTACGGCTGGCTCGAATATCCTGATTTGATCGAAGCCCCGTTTGTCACAGTTGCACAGACTGGCAGTATCGGCGAAGCGTTTGTCCAGCTAGAAAACTGCGCCGTAAATGATGACTGCCTGATTCTGTTACCGAAGGTCGATAAATCGGTTTCGATAACCGAACTGGTTTTGGCGGCGGCATCGTTGCAAGCCGAAAAATGGCGTTTCACCTATGGCCGCAAATTAACGCCGTCTCGGATCGCTTCATTTCGTATGCCGATAACGGCAGACCTAAGACGCTGGGTTGATGCCGCATTGATAGACGTTAGAAGCGTTATTTGTGCGAGCCTACGCCCTTACCAGTCAGAGGATGAGCGCGACGTTGAAACGGCTGAATTGCGATTGGCAGAAGTAAATAACGGCCTTGTTGTAAGTGGTAAAAAACTAGAAAAAATGCTCGCTGCTCTTGAGCAAGAGTAACCCGTTAAATGTCTCCACTGACCGGGCTGGTAATTACCAATGCCGCACTCAATAGTTTGGCCCGTTTCCCGTTCAAGATTCGGGCGCAGTTGATAAAGAAAGCGAAGGCATTGATCTTAGACGCGCATCCGCAAGGATCGAAGCCGCTCAAAGGTATTAAGACGCAGGACGATGAAACAATTTATCGGCAACGATCGGGCGATTATCGGATTTTGTATATTATAAGATCGAATCCACAACAAGTGATTGTGCTGGACATCGACAACCGAAAGGACGTGTATAGATGAAAGCGAAAGAAGCGAAAAAGCCAACAGAAAAGCCTAGCGATCCTATGCGAATGAAAGCGAAGGATTTTGACGCTATAATGCGTGATGCTTTGGGTGTTCCGCCGGAACCGAAGGAACAACCGAAGGCTAGGAAAAAGAAAAAGTAAGATCGAACCCCTTAAATTGGCTCGCCGCTATCCCTTACGTCTTTGGTGTTGTTAAGTGCATAATCGCGAATAATTTTTACCCTGGTTGCTTTTAGCCTCGCGGCTTCATGCGCATCGATAAAAACTCCGGAAACTGAAATTCTGGGTCTTCGCGTCGGTATGGAAAAATCGGCTGCCCAATCGCGGCTGCGGGAAATATCGGAGTTTGTCAGCCAGCAACGCAAGAACCAGGAAATTTGGCAAATGAATGACAAGTCGCGGTTCAGCGGCGTCGCGGTCGGTTATAACGGCGAGGACAAGATCCGCTACGTGACCGCGTTTGTCGATAAAGAGCAGGCAAAAGAGCATATCGCATTCTCGAGCGTCGGAGATTTGAGTTCGGCAAAGGCCGAGATCACAGAACCGCATTACAGATATATTTGGGAAGTTCCGGCATCGGACGGCATCCCCGCGTCCTCGATCGTTGCTTATGGAGACAATCCCGATTTTGTGACGATCTATTCGCTCGTTGCGAAACATAATTCCACTAAGCCAATTGAAACTGAAGAAGAGGAAAAATATTGATCGGTCGGAACTCTAATTTTGAAGGTCGAAGACGAGGTGTCTCGTCCAGCGGAGTAAAACAGATGAAAAGAAATAAAGAAAAGTCACATGACGGTCGGCAATGGCTGCGAACAACATCATTCAGAACAACTTCATCGGCTACACGTTCGGCGGCAGCCAGACCGTGCCGAACAACGGAAGCGGAATCGTGATACGCGGCCCGAACAACACGGTCGGCGGCACGACGCCCGAACAACGCAACATCATTGCAGGCAACCTCGTCAGCGGCATCTCGATCGGCAGCAGTTTTTCGACGGGAAATACGGTTCAGGGAAATTACATCGGCGTTGCGCCGAACGGTACGAGCGCGTTCGGCAATCGCGTCGCCGGAATTCAGATCGCAAATTTTGCGGCGAACAATACGATCGGAGGCACGGGCGGCACGCTCGGCCAGTGCGACGGGCCGTGTAACATTATCGCAAATAACGGCGACGCCACAGTTCAATCCGCAAAGGCAGGACTGTATCTCGATCCATCTTCAGGAGTCGGAAATGCGATACGCGGCAATTCGATCTTTAACAACGGTGCGGCCAGCGGCCTTGGCATCGATCTCGGAACGCCCGGCGCTAATGCGAACGACGCAACCGACGCCGACGTAGGGCCGAACAATCTTCAAAACAGCCCAGTCGTTACCGATGCAAATACCTTCGGCGTCATAAACGGAACTTTGACCAGCACCGCGTCCACGCTCTTTTCCATTGATCTGTATCGAAACGACAGCGCCGACGGCGCGGCAAGCGAAGCCCGCACCTTTATAGGCTCCACTTCGACGACGACCAATGGTTCCGGCAGCGGAACATTTACGTATGTTTCTCCGGTTGTGCTGACCGCAGGACAGTTCATAACCGCAACCGCAACTCGCGGTGTCGCTCCGTTTGACACATCGGAAATATCAGCAGCCGTCGCAGTTACGCAAGGCACCGGCCCGTCTCCGACCAATACCGTTACCAGCACAGCGACAAACACGGCTACGCCAACACCGCCAGCGTCGATCAGCGGAACTGTTACTTATGGCAACGCTCTGTCCGGTCCAACGCCGCCGCGATTTGTCTCGAACGTTACGATCACCGGCGCGGGCTCGCCAAACGTTACGACAACGACCGGCGCACCTGGGCCGAACGCCGGCCAATACACGCTGAATGGATTTGGTTCAGGCTCCTATACCGTTACGCCGAGCAAGACGACGGGACAAAACGGCATCAGCTCGTTCGACGCGGCCCGCGTCGCGCAACACGTTGCCGGAGCGCCAAATCCGCAATTGAGCGGAAACCAATTGATCGTTGCAGATACGAGTAACAATGGCAGCATCACATCCTTTGATGCGGGATTGATTGCACGTTATGTGGTTGCGAATCCGCCGTTCGGAATAGCGGGAAACTGGATATTCGTTCCCGCAAGCAGAAATTACACGTCGGTAAACGGAGACATCTCGAGCCAGGATTACTCGGCACTTCTAATGGGCGAAGTTTCCGGCGATTGGAATAACACAGGTGCCCGTCCGGCACCTGCAGGGCCTGTGAGCAACGCCTTCGTCAGTCTGCCAACTCTGACTACATCGACGAACGGAGAAGTGATCGTTCCCGTATCCATACGAGGAGCGGCGGATAAGCAGATCATTGCCTATGAGTTCGATCTCAGATACGACCCGTCAGTGCTGCAGCCGCAGGCCGATCCTGTCGACTTAGCAGGATCATCAAGTCGTCATCTTACCGCCGTGGTCAATGCCGAAACACCTGGCTTGCTGAGGGTTGCTGTTTACGGCCCGTTGCCGATCACGAAAGATGGAATCTTGCTGAATCTGAGATTTGTTCTCATTGGACCACCCGGCACTTCGTCGAATCTAACTTGGGAACGCATAATGTTCAATGAAGGAAATCCTCGTGCCTCGACAAGTGACGGACTGATCAGGCTTGCCAGCAATCCGGCGGCAATCGACTGATCTCAACTACGACTATTTACGAATATAAAAACCGGCCGACCTTATCGTCGGTCGGTTTTTCATTATCACGTCGATGCGAACAAATGGGAACGATAGTCTTGCTAAATTCCGACTGCTATTTCAGAATCGAAACGGCGCTTATGACAACTGCCACCCGACAAAGACACGTGGATTTCAAATCTAGCGAATTGGCAAGGGCCGATGCCGAAATTGTGAAAAAGTGCCGGCAGGGAGACCAGTCGGCGTGGGATACGCTTGCCGATCGGTATCAGCGTCTGATCTTTGCCATACCGCGACGAGCGGGTTTGAGCGAAGAACAGGCAGCGGATGTTTTTCAGGAAGTTTTCTTAACGCTTCTGGAAAAGATCGACGCAATCGAGCAGCCTGAAAAAATAAGATCGTGGATCGTCACGACCGCGAAATTCAAAACCTGGGCTGTGATACGCGGCTCGAAAGGTTTTTATTCGCCACAAACTGAAGAAGAAATGGACGCCGAAATGGCGAGCATCGCCGATAAAGCGCCGCTCGCCGATGATCTTCTTATCGAACTGGAGGAGCAGCATTTGATCAGAACTGCTCTGAAACTATTAGAAGACCGATGCCAAAAAATACTGTCGATGATCTATCTCAGCGACCCTGCGGCAAGCTACGCGGAAGTGGCTGACCTGATAGGCGTCGGCGAAACGAGCATCAGCCCGATGCGCTCGCGTTGTCTTAAGAAATTGGAAAAGGCGCTGGCAAATTAAATTTGCGTGTCTTTTTGCGCTTTTCGAACACACTGTTCAGTTTGGAGAACGCTTTTTATGCGAAAGCAATGAAGAATTTAGAAGAACACATCATTCGGCTAATGCATGACGACCGCGCGACAGATGCCCCGACTTATGCACTACAGTACGCCAAAAATCTCTACCGCACACGCGTTGTCGAGCCAAAACCTTCGATCATCAAACGCGTTTTGGCTGTGATGCAAGTCGATCTGGCTCCGAATCGTGCAGCGTTCGGCGAGCGTTCGGCAGACGGCTCGCAGGCGCGGCAGATGCTGTTCAACGCAGGTGACAATGCCGTAGATCTTCGCATCACTGCGGTAAAAAGCGGTTTCGATATTCGCGGCCAAGTACTCGGGGATGGTTTTGAAGACGCCGAGATTGAGTTCGCCGACAGGAAAATTTCAGTCAAAGTAAACAGCGACGAAACGAGCGGCTTTAAAGTTCCGGGACTGCCGGGCGGCAAATATAATCTCACGCTTCGAGGAAAAAATACCGAGATAGTTATTGAAGGAATAGAATTCAAATAAACCCTCAGATTTCCCTGCCTCAAACGACGAAGGAAGCGCGCAAAACCTTCGTCGTTTCCTCATTTTGTATAATCGAATCGAGAATGCGTAATTCGCAAATCGTAATTCGAAATTGATTCGTCCGGGAATTCCGAGACAATCAATTACGAATTACAAATTACGAAATGCAAATTCTTAATTTATGGAAAGAGCCATACTTGCAAAGCAACTGATCAGGGCTGCCAATGAAAACGCGCGAAGAAAGTTGCTTGCGCAAAATCCGAGCATTGCCGATGATCGGCTTGCCGACGAGATAAGAAAAGCTTGCTATGCTGCATGGACAGTAGAGCCAATAAAAGCTCAACGCGCAGCGTCGGCAATGCGATGTTTGTTAAGACTCAAAACTAACGATGAGATACGTGCTTCGCATTCTTGGGTATCGGGCATTTCGGACATAACGAAAGCGAAATTTGAGTCTGCAATTGTAAATCTCAATAAGGCTGCGGAGATATTTACTAAAATCGGACGCGCGAGTGACGCCGCGCAAACGCAGGTCGCAAAGCTGCTGGCGCTGGCGATGATCGGCCGCTATGACGAGGCGATCGAAACCGGCAAAGCAGCGCTGAAAACATTCATCCGCGAAGGCGATGAGCTTGCTGCGGGAAAGATCGAGATGAATCTTAGCAATATTGTTTCGCGACGGTCGCTTCATCACGAAGCCGAAAAATACTGCAAATCGGCAAGACGTCGTTTTATAAAAGCTGGGGAAAATTCATGGAAGACGATGGCAGAAAACGGCCTTGCGAATACGTATGCCGAATTGAATGATTTTCAAAAGGCGGCTCGCTATTACGCAATCGCGCTCGAAACGTCCCGCAGCGAAAAAATGCTCGTCACCGAAGCCGAGATCGAAGCCAGCCTCGGCAGTCTGGCGCTGCTTCGCGGCCGCTACGCCGAAGCCCTAAACTACCTCGAAATTTCGCGGCAAAAGTACGATGAACTTAGCCTGCCCCACCAATCCGCGATCGCCGATCTCGAAATCGCCGACATTTATTCCGAACTAAATCTTGGAATTGAAGCAGCAGAAATTTATGAACGTGTGACACGCTCGTTTCGACGGCTAAAGCTGACAGCCGAGGAAGCGCGCGCGCGCCTCCACTATGGCCGCACCGCAGCGACAATGGAAAACAGTTTGCTTGCAAAAAGCGAATTGCGAAAGGCGTTGAAATTGTTCGAGATTGAAAAAAATCTATCCGGCCAAACCGCGACGTTGCTTTCACTTTCAAAACTTGCAATAGAGAACGATCAGGCTGAAGCGCCCGCATATCTGGCCAAAGCCTCAGCCATTGCGCGAAAGAATGAAAATCCGCGACATAAAATTCACTTGAAATTTCTCGAAGGTGAGCTGCTGAGAACGACAGGGAAATATGCAAGGGCGATAAAGAAACTCGCAGAAGCCCACGAGTTAGCAAAAAAACACGGCCAGTTGGACGCAGCGCAGGCGACGTTAAATTCCCTCGGCAAGATAGCCGTTTCGCAAAACGAAACCGCAACTGCACAGTCTTATTATACCAAAGCGATCAAGATCATTGAAGGTATGCGCTCACCTTTGGCAGCGGAAGAATTCAGCATGGCGTTTTTTGCGTCAAAGCTTGAACCGTTTGAAAATCTTGTGCAGCTTCTGCTCGACGAAAACAAGATAAATGACGCCTTCAATATGTTGGAAAGAGCACGTTCCAGGGCGCTGCTTGACACAATGGATGACGGATCAAACGGAACTTCAGACATTTCGGGAAAACTTCACGAGCAGCTAAAAGAGCTTCGAGCCGAGTTGAATTTCTACTACAAGCGGCTAGACAATGCATCCGATGAAGACGCTGAAAAGCTCAGAACCGATATCATTCGTATCGAGAATAACCTTGCGGACACAAACCGCCGGATCAACAGCGTCACCGATTCGAAATCAAATTCGCCACGTAAGTCAGCTTCGTTTCGTCTTCGCGACCTGCAACGACAGCTCGGCGAATTTAGAACGCTAATCGAGTTCGTCGAATTTGGCGGAAACATTTCGGCATTTTTGATAACTAAAACAAAAATCAAATACTTTCGTGACCTGACGACAACAGCCGAAATAATGCGCTTGCTCGAAGACCTTCATTTTCAATTTGGGGCTTTGCGTTACGGCAGCATTCAGCTTGAAAAGTTTTTAGACAGTTTGAAGGTAAGGGCCAACGAGTTTTTAAAACAACTTTATGATCAGCTTTTGAAGTCAATTGAAAAAAATATTTTGGGCGACCAGTTAATAATTATTCCGGCAGGCGTTCTGAACTATGTGCCGTTTCATGCGTTGTTTGATGGCAGTAAATATGTCGTCGAGAGTTTTGAAACAAGCTATGCTCCGAGCGCGGGTGTTTGGAGCGTTGTGCAACAGCGGCCAAAGAGAAAAATAAAGAATTCGCTGCTCATGGCCTATGCGGACGAACGAATTCCGCTGGTCGAAAATGAGGTACGCGAGATTAAGAGTATTCTGAAACGTCCGACAACGCTTGTTGGGAAAGATGCAACATTTTCGGGCTATATCGAAAACGCACCGAAATTCGACCTTGTCCACCTTGCTTGTCACGGCAAGTTCCGCGCCGAAAACCCGATGTTCTCAAGCCTTCATCTCGCCGACGGTTGGATCACGGTCCGCGATATTTGCTCGCAAAGGCTGCGAGCAAGTTTGGTTACGCTTAGTGCATGCGAAACCGGCCTGAACAAAATATTTGCCGGCGAAGAGATTCTCGGTCTTGCAAGAGGCTTCCTCACCGCCGGAGCCAATGCTATCGTTGTCAGTCTTTGGGCCGTAAACGATGCCGCTACGCGCAAGTTAATGAAAGACTTTTACACTAATCTGCAACTCGGCCACTCAATCCCGGCATCTCTAAGACGAGCACAAATCGCCTTTATCGAACGCCGCGAGCACCCATTCTTTTGGTCGCCGTTTGCTATAATAGGCAAATAGTTTATTTTGGTTGCCTTGTCTTTTTGACACGATCAGCCGCACTGTGAAGATCGGAACGCATCTAAACAGGGAAGGGGAAATGAGAATATTTACAGCAAGAATTTTGTTTGTTACGGTACTTGGACTATTTGGAATTTTGTCAGGAACGGTATCGGTTTTCGGTCAAGGCAGTGTTTGTGACGCCGTTCCGGGACAAATACTTGTTAATCTAGTTGATCAATCGCATTTAACTGCCGTCGCTAACACTTACGGATTGCAGACTACACCGATTGAGCAAGTGGGTGTGCCGCCGACATATCGAATGGCATTTCTCTCCGGCAACAACCAGACACCGTGTGCTCTTCAAGCTGCTATGCAAGGCGATGCCCGAGTTGCGAGGGTTGAAGTCAATAGAATACTTTCATCTGTTGAGAACCAGGGACTGCCGTGGACGCTTGGGCGTTCGTGGGCGATAGGGCGTTCGTGGGCTATCGGGAGCAGTCTGAAAGGTTATGCAAAACAATGGTTTCCTCGTACCGTTCGTCTCCAGCAAGCACACACGATCACCAAAGGCATCCGCGTAGATAATGGACAACCAGTCGTAGTGGCCGTTCTGGACACAGGCATTGATCTGACGCATCCCGCATTTGCCGGAAGGCTTGTGCCGGGTTACGACTTTGTTGGTAACGATAACGATCCAAGCGAAGAAGGAATGACAAGAGTCGATCCGGCTTACGGCCACGGCACACACGTAGCCGGAATTGTAGCTTTGACCGCGCCCGACGTAAAGATCATGCCGATCCGCGTTCTCGATAAAGACGGAGAGGGCGAGCTTTGGCGCGTTACGGCAGCTATTATTTGGGCTGCAAACAATGGAGCGAATGTAATCAATATTAGCTTTGGATATCCCACAGAACCTGATCTTTTAAAGAACTTGCTTGATAATTGCGACGATATTCCGCCGCCGGCCGGAGCGCAGACCTTCCCGGAGCTATTGGCAAAGGTTGCAGTGGTTTCGGGTGCGGGCAATAGCGGAAACGGAAATTTGATTTATCCGGCAGGCAGAAGAATTAACGCTCAGATTGGCGTAGGAGCGAGTACAAGATATGAAAATCTTACCAGTTTTACTACGATGTCGGTTGGTTGGAGTGGTTCAGAGAGAATCATTCGAGCGGTTGCTCCCGGAGAAGAAATCGTGAGTGCTCTTCCCGGCGGACGTTACGGATTATGGTCCGGCACGTCGATGGCGGCTCCAATTGCTGCTGGCATTGCCGCATTGGTCAAGGCTAGAAACCCGGCCTGGGCGCCGCATGCGGTTACCGAGCAGCTCTACGAAGCAGGTATTGAATGGAGGTGCGTTCACCCAACACGCCGCGAAATAAGGACTGCCCGAGTCGATGCATTTTGTGCGGTGACAGGGAATACTGAATGTGGTGAGAATCCATTTGCTTGTGACCGATAAATTTAGATCAATATATTCGGCTCCGAGCAATTCTTAATAGTCGTCAATTTTGCAGAAGCTTGAGCCGGATCGAGGCCGTCATTAAAGGCGGCCTTATTTATTTTTGTCCGGTGTCTTTTTTACTTATCTATCAACACTGTATTCCTGACGACACCTCAAATGCTGAGGTAGCAATAAGATATCAGGAAGGGAGAATATGAAAACAAATAATTTGGAATCAAAACATAACAATTTTTGGAAGGCGGTGCTTTTTGCATTGCTGCTTGCGGCGTGGGTTTCGATACCGGCGTGGACGGGCAGCAGCTCGGCGGAAGTTTTATCATCCATTGAGCGCTCCGCAATATTGACGCCGCCGAATGGAGGCTCCAATCTGAACGGAGCCGCTCTATGGGAGTTGGACGACAACGGCCGCCGCGAGATCGATGTCGAGGTTGTAAATATCAACCTGCCGGTCGGCACGAGCCTTAGTGTCGTGATCGACGGCAGCGTTATCAGCCAGGCGTCCGTGGACAGCTTTTTACGCATGAGGCTGAGGCTGAGAACACAGGACGGCCAGCAGGTGCCGGTTGTTAATGTCGGCTCGACGGCGCAAGTGCGCAATGGAACAACAGTTCTCGTGTCAGGCATATTTGTTAACGGCGGGACGCCATCGCCATCGCAATCAGGAACAGGAACGGGAACCGGCTCGCCTTCGCCGTCACAGTCTGGAACGGGAACGGCGACCGGCACAAATACGGCTACGCCGTCTCAATCAGGAACCGGAACTCCTTCGCCGTCACAATCGGGAACGGCGACGGGAACAAACACATCGACGCCTTCACCGTCACAATCACAAACGGGAACGGGCACGCCTTCACCGTCGCAGAGCGGAACGGCAACGGGAACGAACACGTCGTCACCTTCGCCGTCACCGAGCCCGATTGTGGTTCGCACGGCAATACTGAGAGCGCCCAATGCGGTAAACCCATTTGGGGATGCCAAGTGGGAGCTTTTCGCAAACAACAATCGCGATCTCGAAATCGAGGTAAGAAACCTGAATCTTTCTCAGGGAACTGTCTTGACGGCGTTCGTCGATCAGGTAAACATCGGGACGGCCGCAGTCGATAATAACCAGAGGTTCAGACTGAAGATAAGGACTCAGGACGGACAGGTTGTACCGTTTGTCAATAACGGCTCAACCGTTGATGTTCGCCTCGGTTCGACAGTGCTTGTCAACGGCATATTCGGCAACGGAACGCCAACCGGCACCGGAACGGCGACCGGAACGAATACGGCAACGCCTTCGCAGTCGGGTACGCCCAATAATACGCCGAGCCCGTCACAAACCGGAACGGCTTCGGGAACGAACACCGCGACACCTTCACCGTCGCAATCAGGAACACCGAACAATACACCTAGTCCGTCACAGACAGGCACTGCGTCACCTTCGCAAACGGGAACGCCGGGCAATACACCGAGTCCGTCACAGACGGGAACGGGAACGGCGACCGCTTCGCCCTCACCTTCGCCGAATGGCAACAATCTTTTCGCAAGCCTCACAGGGCCGACGCTGAACGGCGTTTTGCCGACGGG
This sequence comes from Pyrinomonadaceae bacterium, assembly GCA_046160805.1. Classification (GTDB taxonomy): domain Bacteria; phylum Acidobacteriota; class Blastocatellia; order Pyrinomonadales; family Pyrinomonadaceae; genus OLB17. The sequence continues at coordinate 1,606 of JBJXHF010000003.1, read as the reverse complement.
CTTTGCGGAGTATGAAATACACAGCAGCCGCACGGAACTCGAGGTCCGCGTTCGGCAGGTGAATCTCGCACCCGGAACTTCGCTGGCCGTCGTGGTTGACGGAGTTACGGTGGGCAGCATGACCGTTCGCAGCGGCGGAGAGGCAGAGCTTCGACTGCGGAGCGATAACGGCCAGAACGTTCCGACGGTCATCGTCGGTTCGACTATCGCTGTTATCAACGGCAATTCGGCCATTTTGTCCGGGACGTTTAGCAGCTTTGCCAGCCCGAGTCCGTCGCAAACCGGCACGCCGGGCAACACTCCGAGCCCTTCGCAAACCGGAACGCCTGGCAATACGCCGAGTCCATCGCAAACGGGAACGCCAAACAATACGCCGAGCCCGTCGCAAACCGGTACGCCTAGCGGCACGCCAAGCCCGTCACAGTTTGGAAGATCGCTTGAAGCGCATCTGACCGGCAGCCAGGTAAATCCGCCGGTTGCGACCGTTGCTACCAGCGAGATCAAGGTTGTGCTGAGCGCGGATCAAACGCAGGCGACCGTCTTTGGCGAATTCCACAATTTGTCGAGCAATCAAACGGGCGCGATCATCGAAACCACGCTCGGCATGCCTGTCACGATCCGTAACCTCGGCGTCGTAGGCGGGCAGAACGGAAGGTTTGCACGCACGACATTTGCTGTTTCGGCGGCACAGGTGCAGCAGCTTCGTTCCGGACTTTGGTCGGCGGTGATCATGAGCGTGAATAATCCGAACGGCGAGATTCGCGGCACGTTCCGTCATCATTCGCGTCACAGCGACTTTGACGGCGACGGCAGCCACGATTTTTCGGTCTATCGTCCGTCAAGCGGCACATGGTACTCGCAAAATACCAACGGCTTTAACGCTCTTCCGTTCGGCACATTTGAGGACAGGGTCGTTTCGGCCGATTACGACGGTGACGGCAAAACCGACGCTGCCGTTTTCCGCAACTCAAACGGCCAGGGCATTTGGTACATCAACCGAAGTTCGGACGGCGGCATGACAACAGCGTTTTGGGGTCTCGGTACCGACATCCCGCTCCGCGGCGATTTCAATGGCGACGGCCGCAGTGACGTCTCGGTATATCGGCCGTCAACCGGGACTTGGTACATACTACAGGACAACAACGCGATCCGTGCCGAGCGTTTCGGCGTTGCCGAAGACTTGCCCGTGCCCGCCGACATGGATGGCGACGGACTCGACGATCTTGTCGTATATCGTCCCAGCCAGGGCAACTGGTATTGGACGCGAAGCTCGGACAACCAGTTTGTCGCTGTGAATTTCGGATTGAGCACCGACATTCCGGTTCGCGGCGACTTTGACGGAGACGGCAAAGGCGACGTGACAGTCTATCGACCGTCAACCGGGATCTGGTACACGCTTCGCAGCGTGGACGGTGGTTTCCAGGCGACGCAGTTCGGCATTAATGTCGATATCCCCGTTGCAGGCAACTACGACGCCGACGGAAAAACCGACATCGCCGTCTTCCGCCCGACGGACGGAAACTGGTACGTCCTCCGAAGCTCGGACAACGTATTCCAGGCCTTCCAATTCGGCCTGCACGGTGACATTCCGGCAATTGCGCGTTAA
>JBJXHF010000002.1:0-16157 GCA_046160805.1 Pyrinomonadaceae bacterium | reverse complement strand
ATTGGCTCCGCAGGTAAGACTCGAACTTACAACCCTTCGGTTAACAGCCGAATGCTCTGCCATTGAGCTACTGCGGAATATGGCACGCCCGTTTTTTGAGCGAACATACAGATTAGGAATTTCGCCCGTCGTTGTCAAGTTTATTTGCTTCGCTTGTCGAGCGTTCAAAACTCGACTAGAATTGAGCAAAAATGGCAAAAGCAAGAATTAAAACCACGCAAAATGACGCCAGCGTCGAAGCATTTTTGAGTTCCGTCGAAGGCGAGCAACAGCGTGCCGACAGTGTCAAAATTGACAAGATGATGAGAAGCGCCTCGGGCGAGAAGCCGAAAATGTGGGGACCGTCGATCATCGGCTATGGCCTGCGCCACGTAGTGTCGCCCTCAGGCCGCGAGGTTGATTGGCTATTGATCGGTTTTTCACCTCGAAAAGGCAAACTTTCGCTCTACGTTAATATTGGATACGACGATTATGACAAACTGCTTGACGAGCTCGGCAAATACAAAACCGGTAAGGGCTGCCTCTACATAAATAAGCTTGCCGATGTCGATGAAGCCGTCCTGGAAAAAATAATCGCCGCTTCCTTCAAAAATAATCAGGCGTAGCAGCACAAGTTCTCTGACTTTTCCGACCTTTCCAGCTATAATCTCTCCTTTACGAAATAGCGGAGAGTTAACTTGCACCACGAAACCATAATTATTCTCGATTTCGGCTCGCAATACACGCAGCTAATCGCCCGCCGCGTTCGCGAACAAGGTGTATATTGTGAGATACATCCGTTTCATCTGTCGGTTGATGAGATCGTTGGTAAACAACCAAAAGGCGTGATCTTTTCCGGCGGCCCATCGAGTGTGACCGACGAAGACGCTCCACGCATCGCTGCCGTTTTTTATGAGCAGATAAACATTCCGATTCTCGGAATTTGTTACGGAATGCAGCTCATAGCACACGATCTCGGCGGATCGAACGAGCCTGCGATGCGGCGTGAATACGGCCACGCTCAATTGAAAGTTTTGAGTGGTCAAACGGCTTTGTTTAACGGGCTTCCGTTCGAGCTTGATGTTTGGATGAGCCACGGCGACCACGTGACGCAATTGCCCGACGGCTTTCATACGACCGCAACCACCGGCGATGTCATCACCGCTATTGAAAACCCGGACCGAGGCATTTACTGTGTGCAGTTTCATCCTGAGGTCACGCACACGCCGCTAGGCAAAGAGATAATAAGAAATTTCTTATTCGAGATCTGCAACTGCATAGGCGATTGGACGCCCGCTCAATTTATTCAGGAAGAAGTCGAAAAGATACGCGAAACCGTCGGCCCGACTGGCAATGTTGTATGCGGACTTTCTGGCGGGGTAGATTCGACGGTCGCGGCCGTGCTCGTTCATCAGGCGATAGGCACACGGCAAGCGTGCATTTTCGTTAATAACGGTCTGCTCCGAGCGGATGAGTTTGAATATACGCTTGAGGTTTACAAAAACAACTTACATTTAAATGTTCGCGGCGTCGATGCCTCCGCTCAGTTTTATGAGGTGCTTGATGGCATCGTCGATCCCGAACTCAAGCGTAAAGCTATCGGCGGCAAATTCATTGACGTTTTCGACGCCGAGGCTAAGAAGATCGGGGACGTAAAATGGCTAGTCCAGGGCACGCTCTACCCCGATGTGATCGAATCTGTCTCAGTCCGCGGCTCGTCCGCCACGATCAAAACCCATCATAACGTCGGCGGCCTGCCCGAGAAAATGCATCTAAAGCTTATAGAGCCTCTGCGCGAATTGTTCAAAGACGAAGTGCGGCTTATCGGCAAAGATCTCGGCATTCCCGACGAGATTCTTCAGCGTCATCCTTTTCCCGGCCCTGGCCTCGCGGTGCGCATCCTCGGCGACATCACGCCGGAAAAGATTGAACTGCTCCAAAAAGCTGACCTGATCCTGCGCGAAGAACTAAAGAATTTCGGTATCTACAACGATGTCTGGCAAGCCTTTGCCGTGCTCCTGCCGATTCAATCCGTCGGTGTGATGGGCGATTTCCGCACTTACGAAAAGACAATCGCGTTGCGCGCCGTCACCTCAACCGACGGCATGACCGCCGACTGGGCGCGCCTGCCGCATGACTTTCTCGCCCGCGTCTCATCACGAATCACATCAGAAGTCCGGGGCGTCAACCGCGTGGTATATGACATATCGTCAAAACCGCCGAGCACGATTGAGTGGGAATAGGTTGGTAAGTAAAAATATTTGGCAAATTTCAAGATTTGAGTCAAAATGTTCATATGACTAACGAGCAGGCACTAATTGCCGAAATACATAACTTACCCCAAAGCAAACAGGCCGAAGCCGTTGATGCGGCGCTTCGTTTGATTAAGAATCTAGCTAAGCAGACGGCTGAGGAATCCGCAAAAAAACATCCTCGCCGAAAAGCCGGCAGCCGTCCCGGAGCGTATATTATGTCTCCTGACTTTGACGACCCGCTCGAAGAATTTGAGGAGTATATGTGATGCGTGTTTTACTTGACACGCACACATTCCTTTGGTTCGTTAGCGATCTTACAAAGCTCAGAAGAGAGTCGCTCAAAATTCTGGAGCGGAATGACTGTGATGCTCAGATCAGTATTGCAAGCATTTGGGAAATCTCGATTAAAACCTCAACTGGAAAACTTTCGGTCGCTGGTGGGTTTCCGTCCGTTGAAACGGATTTGGCGAATAACTCAATAAGAACTCTTCCTATTTCTTTCGCCCACGCCTTAACTAACAATCTGCTGACATTCCATCACAAAGATCCGTTTGATCGGATGATCGCTGCACAGGCGATTGTCGAGGGAATAGATCTCGTCAGTAAAGACGATATTTTCGACTCTTATTTCACCGACACTGAGGTTAAAAGAATTTGGTAACAACTCAGGCTATCGTCGAATTTCGCGGAGTCGGCTATACCATCGACGGTGTCTCTATCCTTAATGATCTAAACCTGAAAGTTGAAAAAGGCGAGGTTCTCGTCCTGCTCGGCGAATCCGGCTGCGGTAAAACGACGACACTCAAATTGATCAATCGGCTTATCGAACCGACATCTGGCGAAGTCCTTGTCGATGGTAGGGCGACAACGGATTGGGACGCTAACAAGCTTCGCCGGCACATTGGTTATGTGCTGCAGGATGGCGGGCTTTTCCCGCATTTCACCGTGGCCGAGAATGTCGCGATTGTCTTACGGCTTGAAAGCTGGGATGAAAACCGCAAACAGAAACGCACCGGTGAAATGCTCGAACTCGTAGGCCTCGATCCCGCTAAATTTGCCGCACGTTTCCCGCACGAGCTTTCGGGCGGCCAACGTCAACGCGTCGGTGTCGCCCGTGCACTGGCGTCTGATCCTGAGCTTCTTTTGCTCGACGAACCATTTGGCTCGCTGGACGCGATTACACGCACCAACCTGCAACGAGAATTTGTCCGTCTCATCCGTGAGCTTGGCAAAACCGCAGTGTTTGTGACGCACGATCTTCACGAAGCAATGCTGCTGGGAACACGCATCGCGTTAATGGACAAAGGAAAAATTGTGCTGATCGATTCGCCGGAGAAATTCAAGAATTCTGAAGTGCCGCTGGCAAGGGCTTATCTTGACACGATTATTACTTAGGGCGATTTTTTTCGGGTATGCGTGGTAAGACTTCCATCGTGATAGAAATGGGCATTAAATCGATAATCGGCAGGTCATCTATAGCGAGAATGCCGACAGTTTCCATGCCAACTGAAAGAATAACTTTGATTTTTTCGCTTCCGTTTACATCAAGGTTTTTATATGTGGAGTTTGCGAATCCAAGAATCCCAGTTATTTCCAGATCGTACACACCTTTAGGGACATCTTTGAAACTAAAATCCCCGTATTCGTCAGTGTTGATATTGAGAACTTTCTTGTCTTCGACTCTAATGAGCTTGAGCGGGACACCGGCAATCACTGCACCATTGAGGTCATAAACTGTGCCCGAAAGCTCAATTTTTTGATTGATGTCTTTAATTTTCTCCCCTACTACTTCAGGTGTTTTTATCTTATCTCTCTCTTTTTCTTGACCATAGGAAATTGAGAACAGACCCAGAACTGTGGCCAATGTTGCTCCAACAAAACGAGTGGCCCTTTTTTTGATCGCCCGCAAGCCAACAGGACAATCTTGCGTCAAAACAGTACCGTCGGCGCGCCGATACATTCTGATACAGAGTCGTCCTTCGCGTTGTTGGATCAGGCGCTCGACCCCGTTCTGAGTCAATTCTGAAATGTTGTAAACATTGAGGCTGCATAATGCGCAATGACGCGTTCGTTCATCGCCGGTCATGCTTTCCCAACCGACTGAACAAGGCGACGCAATTCGCAGAGCGTTTATGTCAAATTCTTGACCGTTCATTTTGATGATGCTGTCCTGCCAATCGGATGAGTTAAGATTAGAGGTTGGTTGCTTTAATGCAGAAAGTTTCTGACATAATCAGGGTGACGTGTCTAAGTTTGATGCTGGCAATTAAATTAAATGGCGTGCCTATTCGCCAGCGCGCGATCCATTGTTACTTCATCGACGAATTCGAGGTCTGAGCCGACCGGCATTCCCATTGCGATTCGCGTAACGTTCATGCCCAATGGTTTCAACAGGCGGGCGAGATAGTTTGCTGTTGCTTCGCCTTCGGTCGTCGGATTGGTCGCGATGATTATTTCTTTTATTTCGACGCCTTCGTTATTTTCCGGCTGCAAACGCGGCAATAAATTAACAATCATCAATTCATCCGGCCCGATGCCGCGCATCGGTGACAAGCTGCCGTGCAGGATGTGATAAAGCCCGCGGAACGAGCGCGTCTTTTCGACGGCAACTAAATTATAAGGCTCCTCGACAACGCAAATTATCGAGCGGTCGCGTTTTGGATTTGAGCAATACAAGCAGGGATCGACATCAGTGAGATTGTTGCAGACTGAGCAAAATACTATCTTTTCCTTTACCTCGCGAAGCGCGTTCGCAAAGCTCTCGACCTCAGCCATTGGCCTTCGCAGCACATAAAACGCTAGCCGCTGCGCCGACTTTTGTCCAATGCCCGGCAGGCGTTTGAATTCGTCGATGAGTTTTGCTACGGGTTCCGAGTAATCAAGCATTTCAGAAAATATTTAACGCAAAGTCGCTAAGATGCAAAGACGCAAAGAAAAAATGTGAAGAATCTTACTTTGCGTCTTGGCGATTTTGCGTCTTTGCGTTGAAAAAACTACAACAATCCTGGAGGCAGCATTCCACCGAGTTTTCCCTTTAGCGATTCTTCGACCTTGCGGCGGGCTTCGTTGAGTGCCGCGACGGTCAAATCTTGTATCATCTCGACATCTCCGTCTTTAATAAGATCGGGCGAGATCGTGAGGCTGACCACCTCAAAATCGCCGCGCATTTTTACCGAAACGGCACCGCCGCCGGCAGCGGCTTCGACGGTCATTTCCTTCATTTCGCGGCCCATTTGTTCCTGCATCGCTTGCGCCTGCTGCATCATCGAATCCAAATCCATTCCACCAGGTAATTTCATGATTTTCTGATCCTCGAACTTAAAAATTATACTTTGTAAATAAAAAGACGCAGCTTCTTATACCGTTGACCATGTAAGGGTAAAAGCGGGGGGAACATTTTTCAAAACCAGAGGGCTGCGATGCAGTTTGCCGTAGCGCTTTTTCATCATCTCACGAAGCTTGATCGCTGGAGGCAGGAAGTAACCGTGTGCATACTGAAAAATGCGCAGCTCGCAGCCTTCGTCCATGAATTTTTGGATCTCGGCCAACACGCTATCGCTTATCTCTTTTGGCAGCCACGCAAACGGGAGACAGCAGACGACATATCTGACCTTGCCCAACCCCGATTCCCGATGGATCGAATAGGCTTCGGCGGCGCTGCCGCAGACGATGTTCATATCGGGAAAATTTTTGTTAAGTGTTTTGACGAGGTCGCGGTCTAATTCAATGCCGAGATATGAATTTTTGCTGGGCACTACTTCTCGCAGGTCTTTGGTCAAAGCACCCGTTCCAACGCCAAGTTCCAGAACAATATTATGATCATCCGGCGTGATGCCCTGAAGCATTTCGGCGGCAAGCTCGGGCGAGCTCGGCGTGATGGCGCCCACCTTTAGCGGGTTTTTCAGAAATGCCTGTAGAAACTGGAGATTTTCTTTCATTTCAACCTAAGCCGTTAAATCCGCGTTAACGACTGCCATTTTATAATCACAATCCTCATTTTGGCAACAGCGCACAATGCCGTCTACGCTTTCTTCTTCGTGGTTTTCCTGGCGGGTGCCTTTTTAGCTGAAGGTTTCGTCTTCTTCGCAAACGCTCCCGGCAGTTCGATTTCTATTAACTTTTTTACCTGTTCCAATGTCAGCACTGTAGCATCTTCAGCGGTTGCGCGCGCCCCGTCAGCCCGCTTGGGAATATTTATTATCTTTTTGCCAAATTTGATAACAGGCCCCCAACGGGCATTTTCCACCGATATTTTTTCATCCTCCCAGCGTTGTATGTAACGGTTTGCTTCTTTGCTGACCTTTGCCTCTATCAGTTCGTTCATCTCAGCCTGGGTCAGGTTGTTCAAGTCGTAACGCCGCGGCACGTTGATGAACATACCGTCCCATTTAATAAATGGCCCGAAGCGTCCCGTACCTTTTGTGATCGGTTTATTATCGTATTCGCCAACAGGAGCATCCGCCACCTGTTTAGCCTTAATGAATTCGATCGCTTTTTCCGTGTCCACCGTGTTAAGGTCGGTGCCGCGTGGTATCGAAATAAATTCATCGCCCCATTTTACATAAGGGCCAAAGCGCCCAACGCTCACAGACAATTCTTTGCCGTCATACGTTCCCATCGCGTCCTGCAATTTGAACAGAGCCAGAGCTTCTTCAAACGTTATGGTTTCAATGCTCTGTCCTGTCGGGACTTTTGCAAATCTCGGCTTCTCCTCTTCATCGACGCTTCCGATCTGTATGATCGGGCCATAGCGCGCCATGCGGGCTACGACCGGTTTGCCGCTTTCAGGGTCGGTGCCCAGCATTCTTTCGCCCTTCACACGCTCTGCATTTTCGATAGTATTGTCAACGTCTTTTTTGAAGGGGCTATAAAACTCGTCGATCATTTTATTCCACTTCAGTTTGCCGTCGGCTACTTCATCGAACTCTTCCTCGATCTTGGCGGTGAAGCCATAATCCATGACGTCGTCAAAATGTTGTTTCAGAAAGTCCGTCACCACCAGCCCTAGGTCTGTCGGGAAGAGCTTTGCTTTTTCTGCTCCCGTATTCTCAGAATCTTCCTTTTTACTGATGGAGTCGTTTTTTAATACCAATATCCTGAAAGCCCTTGCCGTACCTTCTTTATCTCTCTTTTCAACGTAACCTCTTTTCTGGATCGTAGAAATTGTTGGTGCATAGGTGGACGGGCGGCCAATGCCGAGCTCTTCTAATTTTTTTACCAGTGAGGCCTCGGTGTATCTCGGTAGCGCACGGCTGAACCGCTCGGTAGCTCTGAGTTCGACAAGCGGCAATGATTGCCCAACGGTCATGGGCGGCAACAAGCCTTCGGATGATTCTTCTTCCGATTCGTCTTCATCCTTACCTTCTCGATAAACTTTCAGAAATCCATCAAACTTTAACACCTCGCCCGAAGCCGTCAATTCTTCTTTGTTTGTCGAAATTTCTATTTTGACTGTAGTTTTTTCTAACTCGGCATCGGCCATCTGCGAGGCCATAGTTCGCTTCCATATCAGTTCATACAATCTCTGCCATTCCTCTTCCTGAATGGTTGCGGCACTCGTGTAGGTTGGGCGAATAGCTTCGTGAGCTTCCTGTGCGGATTCGTTCTTATTTTTGTATTTGCGCGCCTGGTGATATTTTTCACCGTACAGGTCGCTCACCGTCAGCTTAATGTCGTCCAGCGCCGTACCGCTCAGGCTTACGCTGTCCGTACGCATATAGGTAATATGGCCATTTTCATATAGCCTCTGTGCGATCTGCATCGTTCTTGCCACCCCGTAACCCAGCTTTCTCGATGCTTCCTGTTGCAGCGTTGAGGTAGTAAATGGCGCGGGCGGAGTCCGTTTACCGGGCTTCACCTGGACATCGGTCACTTTATAATCGGCAGCGATACAGCCCTTCAAAAACGTTTCCGCATCTTCAGCACTGTTCTGTTTTTTTCCTTCGGCTTTGAATGTGACAGCTTTTCCGGTTATGTCGTCAGCAATAAAAAACCCTTCAATTTTGAAATGACTTACCGGTTGAAAAGCGTTGATCTCGCGTTCTCGTTCGGCGATCAATCGGACCGCGACACTCTGCACACGGCCGGCGCTCAGGTTTTTACCGCTCGTACTGATCTTGCGCCATAGCACGGGGCTTAATTCAAACCCAACTATGCGATCCAGCACCCGCCGCGCTTGCTGCGCCATTACCAGGTTCATGTTCACCGTGCGTGGATTCTTTACAGCCGCTTCTATCGCAGGTTTGGTGATCTCATGAAAAACGATCCGTTTGGTCGTTTTCGGGTCAAGACCCAGCACTTCGCACAGATGCCAGCTTATGGCTTCTCCCTCACGATCTTCGTCCGTCGCCAGCCATACTTCATCAGATTTTTTTGCCAAAGATTTCAGCTCATTCACGACCTTTCTTTTGTCGTCAGGGACAATGTAACGAGGCAGAAAATCATTTTCGATGTCGATACCCATGCCGGCCTTTTCAAGGTCGCGGATATGGCCAAAGCAGCTATTAACCTGAAAATCATCTCCAAGGATCTTTTCAATGGTCTTTGCTTTTGCAGGGCTTTCAACTATTAACAGATTCTTTGCCATATCCTGAAAAAAATACGTCAGCCACTTAATTCGTGCTGACGTTTAAGACTAGTAACACCTCGCTTGCAATTCTGTCAATAGCCGTATTTGGAACTCATGCCCGCCGCGCATAATGTTTGCCCGGCAAAACTCTTATCAAATCGCGGATGTCGAGACTAACCAAAGCGTTGTTCAAATCCCCGAATGAAAGGCCGCTCGTCTCAAGCAGAACATCGATATGAGTCGATTCATCGGGCGTCAAAATATTCCATATCTTTTGCTCGTTTTCGGACATATCGGCCGGTCTAAGTTCGGGTTGGCGTGACGCTGTTTCCGCTTTTTCTATTTTCGGCGGCAAGATCGACGCAGCGATCTCGCTTGGCAGTTCGGCTACCACATCCTGCCATTGCTGGACGAGTTTTGCGCCGCTCTTAATAAGGTAATTCGTCCCAAACGAATTGCCGGATGTGATATTTCCCGGAACAGCCATCACTTCGCGATTTTGCTCCATCGCCAATCGCGCGGTTATCAAAGAGCCGCTTCTCTCTGATGCCTCGACGATCAGAACACCTAAACTCAGCCCGCTTATGATGCGGTTCCGGTACGGAAAGTTCTCCGCAATCGGCGGCGTGCCTAGCGGAAACTGCGAAACAAGGCATCCGCCGGAAGCGAGTATTTCACGAACAAGCCCGTTGTGTTCCTTGGGATAAACGCTGTCGATGCCCGTCCCCATAACCGCTACCGTCCTGCCCGATCCCCGCAACGCTCCGCGATGAGCCGCCCCGTCTATGCCGCGTGCGAGTCCCGAAACTATCGTGATCCCGCGCGAAGCCAGATCGCGTGACAACATCTCCGAGGCATTCTCGCCATAAGTCGAACACGCCCGAGAGCCGATCACGCCAACAGCCGGCTGCTCAAAACACGCCTGCCAATCGCCCTTCACATACAACACCGGCGGCGGATCATCGATCTCTCTCAAAAGTGCCGGATAACTGCCATCATCAAGTATCAAAACGTCGCCGCCAAGTTGTTTGACACGTTCCAGTTCCTTTTCCGCCTTCTCCTGAAACTCACGTTTAATTAAACTGTCCGTCGTTTCAGGCTTGAGCCGCAGCGATTCCAACTCCGTCCGCCGCGCGTGAAAAACCGCATCCGCCGAACCAAATCTTTCCAAAAGTTTGGTTGCAGCTCGCGGCCCAACGCCCGGCGTCATATTCAATGCGATCCACTCAATCATCGGCTTTGTTCTTCACTATTCACTATTAACTATTCACTATTCACTAATTTGGCGGAGGCGTGTGGGAGTCGAACCCACCTGAGCTTACTCTCGCAATCTCACAAACGGTTTTGAAGACCGCGCCCATCACCGGACAAGTTGCGCCTCCGCATCAAATAGATTCCAATCATTTGTATCTTTCGTATTCTGCTTCACTGGAATAGAAACTAACCCTGAGATACACTCCACGGGCCTTTGTCATATTGGAAGAAAGACTAACAATACCTTTCCCAACTGCTTCAGCATACTGGTTCCGTGTTCCAGAAGGCGAATATGTCGTTTCGTCCAGCAACCGTTTAAAAACCTGGTCAGATAATCCAGTACTAAAAAGCTTTTCTGACAGTTTGTTACAGAAATCGGCGAATTGTTGTCGATACTGTTTATCATTTAGAGCAAGTCCACTGTACTGAGAGGACATGTATTCAGGACCAATGTCATGTGCTGTTTTCTTTCCACCTATCACGCCAAACTCAACAATAATTTCGACTTCATCATTGCTCTTGAGTGTAATCATGTCTTTACCGCCTTCACATCCGAAGTCCACTTCCGGATTGGTAGTCTCATTCCACCTGCCCCATTTACCGTTTCCGAGAGTTGCGAAAATTGTATCTGGGGCAGCTTGCCTCGGAAGAGAGCAAATGTTGTCGACGGGAAATCCGTCGGCTTCGACGGTATTTTCGACGTTTGCATGGCGTCGGTTTTCGAGACTTGTACACGAAAATCCAATTAGCACAAAATGAATTGCCGCAAGTCTAAGTATGAAACTCTTCATTTGTAATTCCTTATATCATTAAGCAAGTAACTAATGTGGCTCTTGTCACAATGTCGCTCACCAAAATATGCTCATCTCGTCTATGTGCACCGTCGCCGGCGATGCCTAATCCGTCCAAAACCGGCACGCCGAGAGCGCCTACGAAATTACCGTCCGAGGCACCGCCTACCTGCGTTTCGCCGATATCGTAATTGAAGCTGGCACCTAACTCATGCGCTCGTTTATAAAGTTCGACAACTGCATTCGTTCTTTCCATCGGCGGACGATTGATGCCGCCGGATAATTCGAGCGAAACCCTTTCATCAAATGATGTCAACGTTTTAAAAGCCGCATCCACCCGCTCGGCCTCGGACATTTTACTGAAACGCACGTCTATTGCGCACTCGGCATATTCGGGAATAACGTTTGTCGTCGTGCCGCCTTTGATCGTGGTGACGTTTACGGTTGTTCCTTCATCAGGCCGGGCGATCTTATGTATATGCTGGATCTGACGCGATAATTCGAGTATCGCGTTGGCGCCTTTTTCGGGTTCGAGTCCGGCGTGTGCTGGGACGCCGTGAGCATGAAGCTTAAACATTCCAGTTCCCTTGCGGCCGGTTTTTACCTTTCCGTTCAATGAAGGCTCGAACACGAGACAACATTCCGCGTTTGCAGCTTCGCGTTCGACAAGAGCGCGCCCCGTAAAACTTCCAACCTCTTCGTCGCACGACAAAAGTATTGTGATCGGAAGCGGCGGCTTGATGCCGTTTGTTGCAAAAAACCTTAAAGCCTCCAGCATCAGCACGACGTTGGCTTTCATATCGAAGATGCCGCAGCCGTAAAACTTGTCACCTTCTATACGTGTCGGGTTCTTTTCGTTTGTGCCGATCGGATGAACCGTATCGGTATGGCCGAGCAAAAAAATGTGTTTGCCTTGACCCGGAAACGCTCTGACCAAAACATGCTCGCCGTCCTCGACCGAGATGCGTTCAATAGAAACATCAACGCCGGTCGCTTGTGCCTTAGTTTCTATCCAGTCAGCAACGAGACGGCTTTGCTCGGCGTTGTGCGAAGGCGATTCGATATCGACCAGCTCGCGGATTGAATCCAAAATCTCAGCTTCGCGTGACTGAAAATAATCGAGAATTTCGAGCGGTTTCATCAGTCTATTGGTTTGCCGGAATCGGAGGCACCTTTATGGCTGGCGGAGCGCCAAAAGCTTCGTTAAAAAGTTCGCCAAGCCTATAGCCGCCCAAAGCGAGCCGTTCCTGCGCGATCTCGAAGGCGTTTTTTGTATATTTGTCCGATGGTTTTTCACCAAATTTGATATTTCGGTAAGCCACGTTCATCGCGATTGACAGGCTCTCATTCGCCCAATTTTCAAAGTTGTTGAGACTCAGTTTTGCCCTCATCGTGTCATACGGATAGAGCTTTGTAATGCTCTGAGCAATCGGCTCGATGTATTCGAAATCGCATTTATCCGGATTCGGCATGTAACGCACGACGACCGAATCCCAAAACGAGTGTAGATTGTCCTGCTGTTCCCTTTTGGTGCCTTTCGGCGTCAAATAGAAGCCGTTGCCTCCGCGGTCGCCTTTTGGGTCATATTCATTGACCCTGGCTGATGAATGGAGCGGCTGATGTATGTCACCGATGAGATGTTCGAGCCATGCAATTGCTATCGCCTTCTCCGCGTCAGAGGCGTTGCCGCGGATAAGCTGGCTAAAATCGGCCAGCTTCTTCATTATCCTGCCCGCGGGCTGCATATTCTCGATCCTTACCGCTTTGCCGTCTTTAACGGTCCAAAAATTGTTGACGTAGTGCCAATCGCTGTTATTCTCGGCGTATTTGTCGAACCGCGTCTCAAAATCGTTATCTTTTATAATGTCGGCCCAAACGGACGCGGTCATAAAAAATTCGCGCATCCTCGACTCACGCGTCCGCGAGCCGTACGACATGTAAAAAGTAGCAAGCTGCGAGTCTTCGGGCGCGTTTCGCAATATCTTTATCACTTTCTCACGCACTTCCGGCGTCATCCGCTGCCATGCTATATATGCAGTGATCTTATGCCCGGTCTCATCCCACGCCAGCGCCGGCATCGCAAATAACAAGAAAACTGCAAAAAAAGCTGTTCGCAAAATTGTATTACGCATTTATTTACTCCGAATCCGTTTTTGAAAGTTTAGCGAATTAAAGGGATAAGGGAAAGGTTGAAGTATTTATTAGAGCCAGCAAACTTTTTTCAGTCGGCAGGCATCTCAATTTCGTCAAACCCTTTAATTTTGAGGCAAATGCGTGTTTTAGCGGTTTTGCCGATGAAAAAGATTGATCCAAAGATTTTTGGAACAAATTTGAAAGTAAAACGTTTGATATATAGAACACCTTATAGCGTGTGTACTGATTATGGAGCACACAAGGTTTTTGAAAATAAGGGACTTCAAAGTTATTGGGAAGAACTACTACCCAATCGGCTGCGTTCGGCCGTAAACTGAACGAATTCATAATACCCTTCAATTATACCTACCAAATAGACCTACCAAGTGCGGCTTTTCAAAAAAAGCCGCACTTTTCATTTTAGCGTCTGGTATTTAGTTTCATTATTGCTGGAAGTCCTTATACTTTGGCGCGATGAGAGAAATCGGTTAGAATTTTTAAAATCAGGAGATCAGTAAATATGCAGTACTCAAGGAGAATATATGAGTTCAGATTCTAAAACAGCCCCTGTTTCGAGCGGTATGCGATGGGGCGGATATATAGCTACCGCCCTGCCGGTTTTAATGCTTCTATTCAGCGCATCAGGCAAATTCTTTAAACCCGAGGGAATGGAGGCCAACATCGAACCTCTCGGCTGGCGGATGGATCAGATGACCGCCCTGGGCATCGTCGAACTTGCCTGCGTTATCGTTTATCTGATTCCGCAGACCGCCGTGTTCGGAGCTGTTCTTCTTACCGCCTATCTCGGCGGAGCGACCGCAACGCATGCTCGCATCGGTGATCCCTTCTTCTTTCCAATCATCGTTGGCCTGTTTGTCTGGTTGGGCATTTACCTCCGCGAGCCTCGGCTTAGATCGCTGCTCCCGCTGCGAAACTAGTTCTTATGAACATCGCATACTGGATCGTCACCGGGCTGCTGGCTGCGTTTCTGTTGATCACAGGCATCGCTGACCTGATTCGATTGCCGGAGGCTGTCGTGGTCTTCAAACATCTCGGTTATCCGGAATATCTGCTGCCGTTTATCGGCGTGGCGAAAGTCCTTGCCGCAATCGCGATCGTTTTTCCTCGATTTCCCGCACTGAAAGAGTGGGCGTACGCCGGACTGACGTTTGACATCGTCGGAGCGTTTTATTCACATATCGCCGTCGGCGACCCGATAGGCCAATGGATGATTCCCGCTGTCGCACTTGGGGTCGTCATTGCTTCCTACTTTCTCTACCACAAAAGTCGATCTATAGGGCCAAATGACTGAAGACACCGAGTTAGAAGCCGGACAAACCGAACCAAAAAAACGGCATTACGACCGCTCAATCGTTGAAGGCCCCCTTGGCCCTGCGGTCTGGAAGATCGCGTGGCCCGCCGTGCTGACAAATATCATCAGCGGCGTTCAGGGCTGGGTTGATCAGATCATGGTGGGCAATTTGATCGGCTATCAGGCCAACGCTGCTATCGGAATCGCTTTTCAGATTTTCCTTGTCGTTATTGTTTTTGTTTCGTCGATCTTTATCGGGATGAGTGTGCTTGTCGCTCGTTTTGTCGGAGCGAACGATCGCGAAAAGGTTGATCGCACAGTTTATCAAGGCTTTCTGACAGCCATCTTTATGGCGCTCGGAATTCTTGCTCCCATCGGCTATTTTGCCGCGCCGTATCTACTTAGTTTTGTCAGCCACGATCCGGACGTCATCAGCGAAGCTTTGCCGTTCTTACGCATCATGTTCATGTGCAGCGTCGGAATGCTGATCTATTTTATGCTCAGCGGAGCATTGAGATCGGCAGGTGATGCTCGAACTCCGATGATCTTGGGCATCGTAATGACCGTGCTCAATCTCATTTTTAACATTGTATTCATCCTCGGCTTCGGCCCGATACCGGCCTTCGGAACGGCCGGCGCAGCTATCGGAACTTGCCTCGCGTCAGGCTTGGTCGGCGTTTATTCACTTTATAAACTTTACAGCGGCACATGGGTCGTTTCGTTTCCCAAAACCGGCTACGCGCCTGATTTCAAAGTTATCCGCAAGCTTTTCAAGTTCGGCCTGCCTGCGGGAATTCAGGGCGTTGCGATGAACGTCGGCGGCGTTCTCATGGCTGCATTTATGGGATCGCTCGCCGAGGGCAAGGCGACACAGGCCGTTTATGCCGTTGCCTACGGCCAGCTTTTCCTGCTCGTCACATGGTCTTCAAACGCTCTGATGGGAGCTTCGGCCGCCGTCGCCGGGCAGAATCTCGGCGCAGGTAAGCCGGAGCGTGCTATTGCAGGTGTTCGCACGGCGGCCGGTTTCGGGTTTGCCGGAGCGGTTGTTGTCGGATTGTTTTTCTTCTTCCTTCCGCGACAATTGCTCGCGATTTTTGGCATGACCGACCCATCGGTCGTTGAGATCGGTGTCGAGCTTCTCCGCATCCTTGCGTTTTCCGGCCTCTTCATCTCGGTCGCTCTGACCTACACCGGCGGCTTGCAAGGCACCGGCGATACCAAAAGCCCGCTCTACATCTCGATAATTTCACAGGTCATTATACCGCTCGGCATTTGCTTCACCATTCAATTAGTCTCGACGCTCGAACCAATCCATATCTGGCTCGCCATTCTCGCAGGACACATGAGCCGCTGCATTTTGAGTGTTGTGAGATTTCTACAAGGCAAATGGCACGGCATCGCCGTCGATATCGAAACAACTGCGGCATAGAAAAGGCGCTCCTCGTTCAAGAACGCCTTTAATACGTGAGAGGAGGAGGGAACCTTTGCGATCATGCATGGCCCCCTAAGGCCGTATCGGATGTCAAAATACAGCCCTCAGGAGCCACTCGAGCCGTCAATGACGGACTCTGGAATTCTGATGAAAATGTAAGGTTTAAGTTTGCCTTAAATATTGCACCCAAAGGAGTTGAATGTATGCTGGAATACATTCAAGGGTTGCAAAAAATATTCTCAACCTGTTTGTTCGCTCTCTTAGAACCCAGTCGCTACCCCGACAAGTCGGGGTTCCGACAATTCGTCGTTCCAAGCCGTTCCAAGCGTCCGCTGGGACACGCAACTTACAGTTCTTATTGGAGTTATGGCGTTTTTTGCCCTCCGTTCCACGATTTTTTGAAAAAGTGAGCCGCATTGTATTACAAAACTCG
>JBJXHF010000001.1:0-40867 GCA_046160805.1 Pyrinomonadaceae bacterium | reverse complement strand
CGTTCGCTTCGATCGGATATGCTCCGTACATTACCACTCTCAGCAGGCCGGGCTCGTTCGGGTTGGCAACTGCGGTCAAACCGCGGCTGACAGTTCCGGCGAGATCGACCGGATTCTCCTGAGGCTGAATGACCGTCGGGTCATAGCGGAGGTCGAACTCATAGGCGATAACGCCCTTGTTCACTACTCCATTGACCGCGATGGGCACGATCACTTCGCTGTCGGCCGGCGTGACGAGACGCGGCAGATTGACTGTCGTGTCTTTCTCAGGCCCTTGAGCCGGACGAAGTGGTCCTGCTGCCCAGTTGCCCGTGACTTCACCCACAAGTATGCCGATGTAGTCCTCGCCCGTAGGATTGCCGATCGGATCCGTGTAGCTTCTCGTCGTCGGCGACCCTGCAACAGGGAATGTCGGTGCCCCTGCGAAGAATCTCCACGTGTTCGTGATGCCGATTGGTGGTCCGAGACCCGACACGAACCTAGCGATCTGTGCCGCGTCGGTTGACGACAGTGCCCCGTTGTTTGTCACGTCTGCTGCTACCCTCTGGGAACTGGTAGCTATAAGCAGCGTACCCGCAACGTGCTGAGCGATGCGAGCCGCATCGGCCGACGCAATGCCGTTCTGTCCCGTCGTCTTCGTCACTCCGATCGTGTAATTACCCGAACCGAATCCGGTCAATGTGTATTGTCCGGCTGTTCCGCCAGGTGCCGCAGTCGTCGTCGAGACCGAAGGCGAACCAATCGTACTCGCAACGAGCGCGTTCGAGATGAACTTCGTGGTCGGCGAAGCCGGATTGCCGTATCTCACCGTTCCGGCGACAGACGCTCCGCCCGGCGTTCCGCCAGGCGTTGGCGTATTCGTCGCCGTCGCGGTCGGCGTATTTGTCGCGGTTGGAGTCGCACACAGATCGGTTGTTATGCTGATCTCCCATCCTCCGGCGATGCTGCCGATATCTATTCCCAAGTCGTCACGAACATAGAGGGACCACGTTCCATTTGGACTTGTACCGTTAAATGTCAGTAATGACGAACTGCTCACCGCAGGTGCGGGAGCCGGGAACACGTCAGTTGTCGTGTCGTAGTTTGCCGGCTGGAAGGTTCCCGTCGTAAGCACCGTAGTATCGGGGAGGGCGGTGGCGGCATCGTTATCGAGAGTTAAATTTACGCCGGGGGCAATGACATCAACACTCCCACCAGCATCGGACATAATGAGAGCATTCTGTCCGCCAGGCCCGACAAGCAGCACATCGATGTCGTCGGGGAAGGTATGCGACACGCCATTCAGCTTAACTGTTACCTTGTAAACATTACCGGTCAGGCCGGAAACAGTAATACCTGAAGGATAAGGCGAGCCGGCTGCATTATCGTTTATCGTTATCGCCGCCGGGTTTGTAAACGTGACCGGCGTGCAAATGCCCGTCGGCGTCGGCGTAAACGTCTCTGTCGGACTGCCTGTAGGCGTATTTGTCCCCGTAGGAGTATTCGTGTTCGTCGCCGTATTTGTCGGCGTCGTCGTATTTGTCGGCGTCGCTGTATTAGTAGAGGTTGGCGATTCGGAAGGCGTGTTAGTTGCAGTTGCGCAAGGAGCGGTATCCGTAAAGATCTTAAGCTCCCATCCGCCGGCAAAACTGCCAAGATCGCCACCGGCGTCGTCAACGACGTAGAGCGACCATGTTCCGTTCGCAGCACCGCCGACAAACGCTCCTAGCGATGAGCCACCCGCATTAGCCGGGGCCGGGGCCGGAACCTCGTTAGCGGCTACGCCGACATTATTCGGTCTAAATGTTCCCGCAACCAGTGGACCAGCGTCAGGAAGAGCGGTGGCAGCGTCACTGTCAATTGTAAACGACAGGCCTGTTAAAGCAGTGGATCCACCAACATCAGACATGATGACCGCATTAGCCACACCGCCAGGTCCGACGAGCAGGACGTCAATGTCGTCGGGGAACGTATGTGTCAAACCGTTGAGTTTGACCGTTACCTTATAGACATTTCCGGTTAAGCCGGAAACAACGATATCCGAAGGATACGGTGAACCGTTTCCGCTGTCGGGTATGGTGATCGACGTCGCGTTAGCAAAGTTGAACGTGAGTGGTTCGCACGTCGAGGTTGCGGTAGGCGTAGCCGTATTGGTCGGTGTTCCTGTAAAGGTCGCCGTGTTCGTCGGCGTCGAAGTATTGGTCGGCGTCGAGGTATTCGTCTGAGTGGAGGTGCCGGTTGCCGTGCTTGTCGGCGTTTCGGAAGCCACAGCGAGATACTCATCCGCACCTATGTCGTAAGAAACGGCCTGCGGACGCGCTTCCCCATCGAAGTCATTAGTGACAGCGGCGAGCGTAACGCCGGTATTGTAAGCCGGGCTCAGGTTGTCAATATGAAGATCGTTGACCGGATTGTTGAAAAGTGGATCGGCCTCAATCGAGTTAAAGTCATCCGTCGCCGTGCCGCCTGTTGCGGTTCTCCACGCCGCGACGTCAACATAATCAGTTCCTGCTGCCGCAGCCAGAGAACCTGAACGGAAGCCGCCGTCTTGCGGTCCGGTTGACCAGAAATCGTTGTAATTAGAATCGAGGTTGGCAAACGCCGTCGTCACCATACCGATCGCATAGCTCTTGGCACTTGGGTTCGTTCCCACGAGGGCCGTTTGAGTCGTATAGAAGATATTATTCTTTAATTCGACAACTGGGTCTGCGCCGGTAATAGCAATGCCGTAACTCGGAAGCTGTGAAGTTCCAGGCGTCGGTAAAGCACTTCTATCGCCGGTCATTGAAATAGAGTTGTTATAAATCCTGTGGCTGGAGCCGGGTGTGCCGATCACAAAGATTCCGGCAACGATGTCAGGCGAAGTTGCGTCGGCAATGACTCCTGTAATCATATTGTTGGAAATCGTATTACTAAGTCCGGGGGGGGTACTTCCACCACCAACAGCAATGCCCGCCGCCGAGAAAGTCGCGTCGTGGGTAACTCCGCTGACCCGGTTGCGGGTAACAATGGCATTAACCACACCGCCGTTGGACAAAATTGTCGTATCTACGTTTAACGCTCCGACACCGATGCCGATGGCATCCGCGCCTTCGCTTGTATCCATACCGCCAACGCTGTTTTCAAAAATCTGAACACCGTCTTCGTTGGTAACATAAATACCGAGGCGGCGAACACGGTCGGCGCCGTTTTCATCGATTTCGTTTTCCCGAATTACCGTTCCCATATTCTGGTTTGGCGGAATCGCTCCGGCGGAAATAATACCGAATTGAGAGCGGCGCACACGGCAATTTCGTACCGTGTTGTTGTCATTGTCCGTGCCGTTGGCGGCTGAACTCACAACAATAGTGTTGCCGCCCATGAAAATGCCAAACAAAGTTGTCGTCGGTGAGGTGCCGTCAACATTGATGTTTTGAATGGTATTATTTGATGCTCCGTTTGTGCCGGATTGAACAGCAATCACGGCTGACGATGTGCCTCCGCTCGTATTCGTAATGGTCAACTCGCGAAGTGCCGGATTACCGCCGACGACAGATGCCGCTGTAGAGCCGTCAATCCTCACGCGGTCTGCACCATTGAGCCTGATAACCGCAGTCGTGCTAGTTCCAGTGATCGTGCGGGGTGCTCCGCTCGGTTTGATCAGCATGGTGTAATTTCCCGCACCATCCTCAGACCATTGATTTAGAGCAACCGTGCCGAGCTCAGCGGCCAGATCTGTTGTAATGTTGATCGTCACGCTGCCCGTCAATGCTCCGCCGTTGATCGCCTCAAATATGCCGCCAGTATTGGTAAGCGAAGTGTAGGTCTCGCCTGTGCCGACATTATATGAACCTGTGAATGCCGCAACGATGGTGTAACTGTTTGGCGTGGTCGGTGGAGTTGTTATTGTATTGACATTTGTTCCGGCAAAGCCACCGCTTGGGTTTGCACTGAGATTTCCAGCGTTGTCTTGTGCAACCACGAAATACTGGATAATTTCTCCGGCAGCAACGCTGCCGCCGCCAACGAGGGCATAATTAATCACGCAACTGTAAGAACCCGTGCATTGTGACGAAACATAGCTCGCGTCGGTCGATTTCTTGAAGTAAATACGGGGAGCGACTGCCCCTCCCGCAACGCCGCTGCCACCATCTGTTATAGTCGCCGACAGAGTGCGATTCGTCGTCAATGAGGTACCGCCCAAAGCCGTATAAGTGATCGCCGGTGGAACTACGTCTCCGGCGCTGGTGAAGTTGCCCGCGTCCGCACCGATGTCAACCGGTGTAAGGCCGCTTCTTGTCTGGCCGTCATAGTCGTTGGTCACGCCGACATCGAAGCCGTTTCCTTCTGCAATCGTCGCATTTGTCGGATGCAGGTGAAGATCCGGCGTCGCATTTGTCGGGTCGTTATACTGCGGATTTGACTCGAAACTGTTTGCATCCTGACCGACCGCTATTTTCCACGCAGGAAGATCGGCAACATCCAATGAGTTGAAAAATCCAAACACCGCTCCGGAGCCGTTGGCGAAATATAAGTTGTTGTTGATCGTCAAGCCGGTCGGGTTTGCCACCGTTCCGTTGACCTTGACCGCATAGTGTTTGCCGGTTGCTCCGCTGTTGGTTCGCGAATTCTGAAAGATATTGTCTCTGAAACTGCGTATGTTGACGGTCTGCGTGCCGTTGAATGCATACGAAGCCCCAGAGCCGCTGGTCGCCGTGCCGCCGATGTAAATGCTGTTATGGAAGAAGCTGTCCGTTCCAAGAAAGCCGTTAAATCCGTTTACGCCGGTTGTGGCTGAATTTGTTGCTGCGCCGCCGATCGCGATCGCCTGATTCGCGCCGAGAGCGATCATGTTGTTGCGATACGTAGTCGTTCCGCCTGCCACGCGTATGCCGTTGATTTCGGCCGTCGCGCTCGTAGTCGAACTTGTAATATTGTAGATCAGGTTTCTTTCTACAACATTTCCGGAGGCTCCAGTGAATTGAATTCCCGTTAAAATCGTGGCTGCCGTCGTATTCGTGTTCGACAGATTGAAGATCGTATTTTGACTTGCCGTATTTACGGGTGTCGCACTTATAAAAACAATACCGGCAACCGAAGCCGCCGACGTTGTGCCCGTTCCGCCCGGTGCAGTCAAATTGCGAATTGTATTTCCGGTTAACGTGGCTATCGATGTCGAAACAAAAATTCCCGCAACCTGCGTTCCAGCCGTGGCCGCCGCTGCCGTGCTTTGCAGTGAATTTGCAACCGTGCCTCCAACTAAATTATTTGAGATCGTTGTAACTGCTGCTGCGGCGGTATTGAGCCTGATCCCATAGACATTGGCTGCGCCTGTGCTGCTGTTTGATGCAGTGATGCCGCCGACGTTGTTGTTGCTAACAGTCCAGTTGCTTGAACCAAAATTAAACATTCCCATAACATCGGCCGCAGTTGTAGCAGTCGAAGTCACGGTGATACTTCCCGTCGCGGACTGGCTTCCGATGGTATTTCCGGTGACATTACCGACTGTTGTCACACCACTGCCTACATATATTCCGCGAAATGTCGCTCCGGAGCTTGTTCCTGATAGCGCGCCTGACATTGCGATCCCGGCAACCGTATTTCCCTGAACGCTTGATGCCGTTGTCGTTCCAACCGAAAGATTGATGGGAACAAATGTGCTTGATGAGCTAACTCCGACAAAAGTGTAAGTCCCGGTTCCACCTGATGTAGCAAACCCGATAGTATTTCCTGTAACAGAATATGCATTTCCGGCTGTATTGGAAATGCGAATTCCGGAGTGTTGAGCACCGGTTGTTTGTGTTCGAGTAGCGGTCTGATAAAACCTGTTGTTGGAAATTGTCGTTCCTACTGAGCCGCTAACCAAGTCGATACCTGCCGATGTGACTGTAGCACTGAAGTAATCAAAGATATTGTTGTTGTTGATAATAATACCGCTATTGGCAGTTCCCGGATCGGTGTTGCTTGTCCCGCCAAGATGAACTCCCTTCGACGGTAAATTTGCTCCGGCCGGACCAATGTTACTGTTAGAGACCGTATTATTGTCGTTTCCAGTCGAAACGGCAGCGGAGCCAAACAAGATATTTCCGCCGGGCGTTCCAACCGCCATCGCTGCCGAGCCAAGAACCGATGCGTTAGTGATGAGATTACTGGATGCGTCCGTCTGATAGCGAATTGTCGAAGTTCCTGATGTTGCCGATACGGTTGTGTTCGATATCGTCAGGCTGTTGCCGCCCGTGTTGAGCCCGTCAACCGTCACGCTGTCTGCACCGTTGAAATCAACCAGCGGCAAACCAGCAGTCGCAGCACCCGAGATCGTCCTCGCCGCGCCGCCGGCGGGCGAGATCGTAATGGCCGTATACACAGCAGAACCGCTGCCGCTGGCATTCAGGATCGCGCCGGCCGCCGGTTCGCTTGTATCGCCGCAAACATCGATAACGATCGTGCCGCCCGTGTGCACACCCCCGTTGATCGCGGTAAACGCGTCGGCTAATGTCGCATAACCTGTCGGCTGAGAGCCGGAACCGCCGGTTCCCTCGACTTCGATCACGCCGCCGGGTAGAGTTTCGCAAGTTCCGGGAGTTACCACCGGAGCAGAGCTCGCCTGAGCGCTGTTTGCTGAGGACTCAAACCCGAAAAATGCTGCGAAAGAGTCTATAACGGCAAAGCCCGTTCCCGCCGAAACATTGACGGCGATGGCTGCGATTACAACAAGAATTGACGCAATAACGAAAAAGCGTGACGACGATTTTGGCGTGAACATAATAATAATCTCCTTAGTTCGATTCCAGGGCAGTAAGACTCGGTCCAGTGATCCTACAAGACAGATAGGCCAAGGCCGCTTAGAACGGGCATGGCCGACTGATCTATCTAGTTAATTTCAATTTTCGTTCGGAAAATAATCTCTATTTATTATCCAATTTATGCTAGAAGTCAAGTCTAAAATGGAGATCGCAGGCATTTTCTGAACGTGTTTTTCTTTCATTAATAACGTGTTTTTCTTTCATTAATAATTAGTAATTAAAAATTAGTAATTATTGATGGAGAAAAGAAGTATTGAGCATTTTAATTTCAAGTTGACCTGCCCCGCGCTTTCAGGGATTCTTGCGCCTGAATCGCTTTCCGCATAAACTATTTTTCACACTGTAAAGCGCTCTATCGTATAAGATGAAATTTTACAACGACATTCTCGGGCTGATCGGCAACACGCCGCTGGTCCGTATCAATCACCTCACAAAACCACACAAAATAAAAGCGACGATCCTCGCCAAAATGGAAAGCCTCAATCCGGGCTACTCGGTTAAAGACCGCATCGGCATATCGATGATCGACATGGCTGAGAAGGAAGGCATCCTTAAGAAAGGCGGAACGATCATCGAGGCCACTTCGGGTAACACTGGAATCGGATTGGCGCTGGTGGCCGCGGTTAGAGGTTATAAATGTATTTTTATACTGACGGACAAGGTCTCGATCGAAAAAATGCGGTATTTAAAAAGCCTCGGTGCCGACATTGTCGTGTGCCCGGCTGCTGCAAAAAACGGAACGCCCGACCATTACGTCGAAACCGCAAAACGCATCGCAAGCGAGACGCCGAATTCATTCTATCCCGACCAGTACAATCATCCGGGCAATCCGCTGGCACATTACCTGACGACGGGTCCTGAGATTTGGGAACAAACCGAAGGCAAAATAACGCATTTTGTTTCCGGTGTCGGAACAGGCGGCACGATCAGCGGCACTGGGCGATATTTAAAGGAAATGAATCCGAATATAAAGATCATCGGCGCCGATCCTTACGGTTCGATCTTTAAAACATACAAAGAGTCCGGCCATGTGCCCGAAGCAACGCCTTACCTTGTCGAAGGCATCGGCCAGTCGCTGCCTGTCGGCAATGCCGATATGAAGATGATCGATGAGATCATAAATATCACCGATCGCGATTCGTTTGAATACGCGCGGCTTTTATCACGCCGCGAGGGCATCTTTTGCGGAGGCTCGACCGGAACGAATTTTGCCGGTGCGTTAAAGGTAGCAAAAGACCTCGACGAAAGTGGCCTCGTCGTCTTTATCGTCTGCGATACAGGCGAGCACTACCTGAGCAAATTCCATTCGGACGAATGGATGAAAGAAAAACTCCTTCTCGAACCGCAACGTATAACCGCCGGTTTGATCGCCGATACAAAAAATTCCGGTGGGCCGAGGGAGCTTATTTTTGTTCCCCCGGAAGAAACCCTGAGCACCGCTCTCGCTTTGATGAGTGAAAACGGCGTGACACAGATTCCGGTTTTGGAAAATCACCTTTCGGTCGGCAGCCTTCGCGAAAGCCACGTTCTTGCCAAGCTGCTTGAAAATCGCGAATTGCTCGACAGCAAAGTCAGCGAAGTCATGGAAAAAAGCTTTCCGGTTTTGGAGATGGACGCGAGCTTTAACGAGGTCAAATCAAAGTTGCAGCGAAATCCGGCTGTGTTGATTGAAGATTTCAAACGGATTACTGCTATAATTACGCGCACGGATATATTAGAGCTGCCGAGATAACACTATGGAGGGGAAACCATGAGTGACGAAAAAGATGATAAAAACAAATGGGAAATGCCGAAACCGGTGTTTCGAAGCACGACCGGCGCACTGCCGCGAAGTTTAGAGGAAACGATCTCTCAATCGTTCATCGCGAATGCGGACACCATCGAGATCGACGAGGACGACGACATCCTCTCGATCATGGACACTCCGTACCGGCCCGAGCCGCCCAAGTTCGCAGAACATGCCGACGTCGAAAAGACTCTGGAGATTGACCGTGACGACATCCTCGAAGTGCCGACGCCGCCTGAAACCGAGAACAAGCCAATCGTCGTAACCGCAAAAAACCCGGATGAAAAAGCCAAAGCGGTTTCCCGCGATTCAAAATCCAATATGGTTATTTTTTTCCTTTTCGTGCTAATAGCGGCAGCCCTCGCCGGCGCGTACCTCTATAATTCTTACCAACCGCAAGTTACCCCGTAAAAAAAGGAAAGGTTATTGCTCGCGCTTTTCATACTTAACCTTCGTTGTCCACTTCCCTTTTACAAGCGTCTTTGTCGTTATCTTTATTTTGGTGTCGTCTTCGATCGTCGCGTCCTCGATCTCTTCAAAGACCTTGACCGGCCTGTTGTTTACGACCGAATATCGCGTAGTAACATGCCAGCAGCAGCCGCTTTTGTCGAAAGTCTCAAGCTGTTTCTTGTCCTTCAAAACCTGGAACATGCCGAGGTGAAAACCCAAATCACTAAACTTTGCGTTGTAAACAAACTTCTTCGCCGCCCGCGACGAGAGATAAATACTGTATGAAGGCATGCCGTAAGAGCCGTTTGTGCCGTTGCAGATCGCTACGTCCTCCATGCCGTCGAAGTTGTAATCACCAATATTTATAATGCTCTGCTTATCGTAAAGCAGCGTCTGATTTACGGCAGGCACGCCGCCTTCGCTGAGATCGACATACGTATCTTCAAGATCGATCACCTGATAAGACACGCTGCCGCCCTTTTTGTAAAACGAGAACAATGCCTTTCCTTTGCATGACGTATCGTCGCAATTTGCAACTTTTACTTTAATGTCGAAATACTTCGACGCATCTTTAAGATCGAATGTCTGCTGGGAAAAGGACAATGCAGGAAAAAGTAGAATGAGAAAAAAAGCAAATTTCTTCATTTTCAGTTTTTAGTTATCAGTTTTCAGTTGTTCCGGAAAATAAGAATCCGGTCGCTACCGCTCCCGATTGTGACAAAATTACGGGTGCGTCATATCTTCGGCACGGACTAGCTCGTCGAACTTTTCGGCTGTTAATAATTCCAGTTCGACAGCAGATTCCTTCAGTGATATTCCCTTTTTGTGCGCGTTCTTGGCGATCTTTGCGGCGTTGTCGTAGCCGATGTGTTGATTTAAAGCCGTAACCAACATCAGCGAATTTCGCAGGTAATGGTCGATCTGTTCGCGGTTTAGCTCAATGCCGGCGATGCAGTAATCGACAAAGCCATGACAGGCGTCGTGGATTAGCCGCACGGAATGAAGAAAATTATGGATCATCACCGGCTTGAAAACATTCAGCTCAAAATTGCCCTGCGAGCCGGCAAAACCGATCGCCGCGTCGTTGCCGAAAACCTGCACCGCGACCATCGTCATCGCCTCAGACTGCGTTGGGTTGACTTTGCCGGGCATGATCGAGCTTCCCGGCTCGTTCTCCGGCAGCGAAATCTCACCCACGCCGCAACGCGGCCCCGAAGCAAGCCAGCGAATGTCGTTGGCAATCTTCATCAGACTTGCTGCGAGCGTCTTTAAACCGCCGGACGCAAAAACAATCTCGTCATGCGCCGACAAAGCGGCAAATTTATCCGGGTGCGATTTGAACGGCAAACCGGTTAGTTCCGCAATCTTCGCCGCCGCGCGTTCGGCAAATTCGGGATGTGCATTTAGACCTGTGCCGACCGCCGTGCCGCCAATGGCAAGCTCAAGCAATCCGGGCAATACCATCCCCAACCGCTCAATATCACGAGCCACCAGCGAAGCCCAGCCGCCAAATTCCTGCCCAACCGTCATCGGCGTCGCGTCCTGTAAATGCGTGCGGCCGATCTTGACGACATCGGCGTATTCCTTTGCCTTCGCGTCAATAGCGTCGTGGACTCGTCGCACTTCAGGAATCAACGCAGTCAACCGCTCTGCCGCCGCGATATACATAGCCGTCGGAAACGTGTCGTTTGACGATTGCGATTTGTTGACGTCGTCATTTGGATGTACCGGCGTTTTCGATCCCATCTCGCCGCCCGCGATCTCGATAGCTCGGTTCGATATCACCTCGTTGGCGTTCATGTTCGTCTGCGTTCCCGAACCCGTCTGCCAAACCCGCAGCGGAAAATGCTCGTCGAGTTTTCCATCGATCACTTCATCCGCCGCCCGAACAATCAGATCCAGTTTATCCTTTGGCAGTTTCCCAAGATCGTAATTAACAATCGCCGCAGCCTTTTTCAAAATCCCAAGCGCCCGAATAACCTCGCGCGGCATCACGTCAAACCCAATGTCAAAATGCTTCAACGACCGCTGAGTCTGCGCTCCCCAATACGCCGAGGTCGGCACCTCGATCTCGCCCATAGAATCTGTCTCTATACGGTTGGTCATAGTTATTGGTGATCGTTTGGATTCTCGACGGTCATGCCTTCGCTCTTAGCCGCTTCGAGCAAATCATTGTCGGCGGAGACAAAAGTTGCCACGGGCATTCCGATTTCGATCTGACTGAGATTGAGGCTCAATGCGACTGCCAGTTGAACCGCGTCGTAAGCCCTCAAACCATAAGTTTCAACGAGCAAGCGCGCCTCAGCCAATATAGTTGAAGTGATTTCAAGAGTGACGTATTCGTTCAATAAGTCCAACTTGAATCGATCAAGCGCATCTGACGCGTCGGCAAGGGTTCCGCTTCGGCTGCGTCGTGTAATTGCAGATGTAATTTCAACGGTGGTTATTTCAGCAATAAAAACAACTTTGCCTGTTTCAAAAGAACAGATATTCTTGACCCATTGCGAACCAATTTCTTTAATATAACGTTTGGCAAGTCCGCTTGTGTCAAAGTAGAAATAAATCATCAACGACGTTCCTCGATGATGGTTTGTGAAAGCGGTTTTCCCTTGATCCTAATGGGCTCAAAATCTCCCGGGGTGGCACGACGCTTTCGAACACTTCTCAAAATTCCCTTCGCTTTCAAACGTTTGAATAATTCGGCTTGCTGTTGATTGGCGGTTAGACCGTCCAAGTTGTTTTCCGATTGTTTCAATGCTTGCAAAACTTGCTCCTTTTCAACCGGAGAAAGTTTTTGGACCTCTATTAGAATTTCCATCAAGCTCATAGAAAAATACTATCACGTAATTAAATATAGGACTAAAAAATATCGTAATGCTAAGTAACTTTCTTCACTTCGCAAACATTATCGCCGGAGTTTCAGTTTCCAGCCCCGCCGCGATCCACGCGGCCGTGCCGCCGGTCACATTATAGAGTTTTGCAAAACCTGCGTTTTCGAGGATGCTCGTGCCGATGCTGGAACGATAACCGCCCTGGCATATTACAAACGTAGGTTCATTCGGATCGAGCTTTTCGAAATCCGTGGCGAGTTTATCCAGAGGAATATTTAGCGAACGAACTGCGTGTCCCGCATTGTGTTCGCCGACGCGGCGGACATCTACGAACTGTATATCCTCCTCGGTTTTTGTAAGCTCATTCACCTCTTCGACCGAAACCTGTTCGACGGTTTTTTTCCCGTCTTGATAATCGCTGATGTGGATGCTGCCTGTGACGGTTTCGTGGCCGACGCGAGCCAAGCGCATTACAGCCTCGTCGATCTGTTCCTGATTATCGGCGACAACCGCGATGTTTGTTCCGATAGGAATTAACGTTCCTGCCCACGAGGCGAATTGCCCGCCGAGTCCTATGTTCATTGAGTTTGGTATGTGACCGTCACCATATTCGTAGTTTTTTCGCACGTCGATCACGACACCGTCGAAGTCACTAATCTCTTTTGATGACAATTCTTTTGGCTTCGGCAAATCGTCGAGTGAAGCGGAACCTTCTAAATTTTTTGCGGCACTTTTTGGAAAATATGCGGGCACCTCAGTCTGATCGGCAGTGACGATCTTGACAAACTCATCCTTGCTCATCGGCTGAAGCGCGTAGTTGAACTTTCGCTGTTCACCCAGCGTTGACCACGTTTCTTTTGACAGCGATTTGCCGCATAGACTTCCCGCTCCGTGAGCAGGATAAACTTCCGTTTCGTCCGGAAGCGGCAAAATCTTCTCGTGCAGTGAATCATAAAGCATTCCAGCCATCTCGATTGCGGTAAAGCCTTTCGAGCCAATCAAATCTGGCCTGCCGACATCACCGATAAAAAGTGTGTCGCCGGTGAAAAGTTTCGCGGAAACGCGGGCATCCTGCCCGCGTGTTTCATCGTTTTCCACACGCAGGCTGGAAGCCTGCGTTCCGACGAGCACGCAAATGCTTTCGGGCGTGTGGCCGGGCGTTTCAAGAAACTTCAAACTTACATTGCCGACATTCAATTCATCGCCTTCCTTAACCTTCAACGTCGGAAACTTTGTCGCCGCGCGCCATCCATAAATAATTTCCGCGCCTGTTCGCGCCGCAAGCTCAATATGACCACTGACAAAATCTGCGTGCGAATGAGTTTCTATAATGTATTTGATTTTCTCGCCGTGAGACTCGGCTTCATTGATGTATTGCTGAACATCACGCTGCGGATCGATGATCACCGCCTCGCCGTCCGAGCCGAGATAGTAAGACGCGTGTGACAGACAACCCAGATAAAACTGCTTGAAGTTCATATCAGTAATATAACTTGCTTACCATCCAAATAGGAGTATACTCCAAACGCGCCTGCTCAAAAAAAGGAGCTAATATTGTTATGACCAAATTATTCTACAAGATCGGTCTTAGTTTGTTTCTTTTAACCGCTATAGGTTTTCTCGCTCCGTCAGCGGCTTTCGGGCAGACTGAAAGGCTTGGCATCGTCAAATACACATCGCCGAAAGGCATGACCAAGCAGCCCAAGGAAAACGTCGTTGCTTTTAGTGAGTTTGATCAGGCCACCGGAAAGTTCTGCATCATTACGCTTTACGGCGCGACGCCGGGCACCGGAAACGCCAAAAGCGATTTCGCCCGCGAATGGAATAATCTGGTCGTCAAAACTTTTGCAACCGCAGAAGCGAATCCTAAAACGGAAACCTCTTCAGAAGACGGCTGGACGGCGATCGGCGGCGGGTCGGAGGTTGAAGGCGCAGTGGGCAAAGCCGTTGCGTTTCTAACTGTCGTTAGCGGCTTTGGACAAACAGTCAGCATTCTCGGCGTCTTTAACGATCAGTCACATGCGGCGAAGCTCGACTCGTTCATAAGCGCTGTAGAGATGGATAAACCGGCACCGGTTGTAAATAACACGGCGGCGGCGACTAACTCTGCCTCGGCGGCGGGAATTGCGGCGTTCGATGCCGAGGGCAACCTCATCATCCCGCAGCCCTCGCGCCAACTCACCCCGGCCGATATGGCCGGTGCGTGGATCGATGGCCCCAATCGCATGACAACGGAATATGTTTACAGCGGAAGTGGTAAAAGCGCCGGCAGGGACACGACCGCCTATGAGGTCAAGACGACGTTCAAGAGCGATGGAACATTCAGCAGCTTTTTCAACTCGGTACGAAACAAACAAAGTGAAAGTGATACCCAAACCGGTCCATACTCGATCAACGGCCGTCTTCTCTCGATCCAGTTAAAAGGCTACTCGGGAAAACCCCGGACGACAAAATGGGTCATCCGCGGCTGGCTGGAACTGCCCGAGATGACCGTTCTGCAATTGGCCGGCCCATGGTATGACAACGATCCGATCCCTGAGGTCCACTTTACCGACTTTGGCCCCGACAGCAAATACAGAGGTGTTACAAAATGGATTCGAATGAAATAAGGCTTAGCGTTTGAACAATGGAGGTATTTTCATGACACGGTTAATTTATCAACTAAGCTTTTGTGTGCTTGTTTTAACGGCTTTTCTTTTGCTCACACCGCAAATGGCATTTTGCCAGACCGAAAAGCTAGGCAGCGTGAGCTTTACTCCGCTGAAAGGCTGGACGAAAACAGCCAGAGAAAACACCGTTGCCTTTAGCAAACTCGATGAAGCAACCGGCAAATTCTGCATCATCACGCTTTACGGAGCAACGCCGGGCACCGGAAGCGCGCCAAGCGATTTTAAGCGCGAGTGGAATAACCTGGCCGTCAAACCTCTCGGAGCCGAAGCAAATCCAAAGACCGAAACACAGGCCGCCGACGGGTGGACGGCGATCGCAGCCGGTTCGGTCGTTGACTCCCAGGGCAGCAAGGCCGCCGCGTTTCTGACAGTTTTTAGCGGATTTGGAAAAACCGTCAGCGTTCTTGGCGTTTTTAACGACGAATCGTACTTGACTACGCTGGTGGCTTTTAGCTCGAGTTTGGATATAGAAAAGGAAGCCATCGCAGTTAGCCCGACCCCAAAGCCTCAAGAACCATTGCCGCCGGTCGCTGCCGCAGCGGCAATGCACGTTGCTGCATTGGTCAAAGAATTTGAGAATAATGAGATCCGCGCTAATCAGACTTGGATCGGAAAACGCGTGCGGGTTTACGGAACCGTCAATACGATTGAGATCGGTAAGGACGGAAATATCATTTTAACCTTCAAGAGTTCGATCGCAACTTACAATACGGGCCGCTGCTTTTTCAACAAATCGCAAAGTTCTCGTGTAGCCACCCTAAACGCTCACGAGATAGCAACGGTCGAAGGCACAGTTCGCGGCCTTGGAGGCGGTTTTGACAATTCAAAAGCATTCTTAATATTGGAAAACTGTACGATTCCGTAAATGCCCGAGTGCAAATCGACGATCATTCAACCGGTGCGCCGGAGTCCTTCCACGCCTTCCAGCCACCGTCCATTGACCAGACGTTTGTATAACCCATCTTTTGCAGCATATCCGCAGACAGCGCCGATCTGTAGCCTCCGCCGCAATAAAGGACAAGCTCGGCCGATTTATTGGGAAAAGCCTGGACGATGTCGCGTTCGATGATGCCGCGTCCCATGTGTTTTGCTTCGGCGGCGTGGCCTGCCGCATATTCATTGTCTTCCCGAACGTCGATCAGGATAGCACCGTTCGCAATTTGTTCTCTCGCCTCGGCGACATTGCATTCTTTAATTCGGCTCTTGGCGTCATCGACAATTGATTGAAATTCGCTTGAATGTAACATACTTTTACTATAAGCTTAGCAAATTCTTATAAAAAGCAACGTTAGAAAATTGTATCAACCAAAAAGGAGGAGTGGATGAATAAAACCAATTTACTTATCGTGACTGCTTGCCTGTTGTTTTTAGTGGTCGGTTGCAGCAAGGACGCAGAGATCAATGCGTTTATCACGGAATTTGACGCAGCGACGAAAGAAATCGTCGCAAAGATCGACGCAAATCCTTCAGCGGTGGGAATTGACGAGGCACAAAGAGCTTTCGATGCCCGAAAGGCCGGGTTGAAGGAAAAATGGGACGGTATAAAAGGTGCCGTGGGTTTTCAGGTCAGCGCGGATACCAAGAAAAAGCTGGAAGAAAGCGTTGCGGGCAATATGAAAATGCTCACGGACGTTTCAATGAAAAATGCGATGAAAATGGCGATGGACAAAGACGCGTCGGCCAAATTCAAGACGCTCTTGAACGATTACCAGGCGACTTTTTCAATGGAAAAATAGAACGGAGCCTTATTCAATTTCCGCGACGAGTTCTGATGTCGGCTCGTCGCGGTTTTTGTTTGTTGTCGGGCGAGCCGTTATAATTTAGGTTTATTATTTATTTAAGGGGAAATACTTGTGGCAGAACAATTTGACATAACAATTATCGGTTCCGGTCCCGGCGGCTATGTGGCAGCGGTGCGGGCAGGACAGCTTGGATTAAAAGTAGCGATTATCGAAAAAGAAACCGACGCGCGTCTCGGCGGCACCTGCGGCCTGCGCGGCTGCATTCCGACAAAAGCTTTGTTAAATGCCGCGCATCTTTACCAAAAAGCAGGTGAATTCGAGCATTTCGGATTGAAAGTAAAAGAGCTTTCGTATGATTGGACAGGTGTTCAAAAATACAAATCAGATGTCGTTGCAAAGAACTCAGCCGGCGTGACCTATCTGATGAAAAAGAACAAGGCCACGATCTTCAACGGCTTCGGCAAGATCGTCGGCAAAGGAAAAGTCGAGGTCGCTCTTGACGGCGGGAAAAAAGAGACAATCGAAACAAAGAACATCATTATCGCCACCGGCTCGGTCGTGCGGCCGATTCCCGGTTTTGAAACCGACGGCAAGCAGGTCGTGAATTCCGATCACATTCTCGAACTTGAAAAAGTGCCGAAATCGATGATCGTTATGGGTTCGGGCGCGGTCGGCGTCGAGTTCGCGAGCGTTTACGCGCGTTTTGGCTGCGATACGACTGTCATCGAATTACTCGACCGCATTGTGCCGATTGAGGACGCCGATGTTTCAAAGGAATTGTTTCGCAGCTTCAAAAAGCAAGGCATAAAATGCGAGACCGGCATCAAGCTCGACAAGCTCGCAAAAGATAAAAAAGGCGTCAAGGTTTCGGGCAAAAATGCCAAAGGCGAAGACGTCGCCTTCGAAGCCGAAGTGCTTCTCGTAGCCGTCGGCCGCATGCCGTTTATCGAAAACCTCGGCCTCGAAAACACAAAGGTCGTCGTAAACCCGCGAGGCACGATCAAGGTCAACGAATTTTGCGAAACCGGCGAGCCGAATGTTTACGCCATCGGCGATTGTATAGACACGGCTTGGCTCGCCCACCTCGCCTCAAAAGAAGGCATCATGGTCGTCGAGAAAATCGCCGGAAAAAAAGTCGAGCCGATCAAACAAAACCTCGTCCCAAACTGCACCTACTGCGACCCCGAAGTCGCCAGCGTCGGCCTCACCGAAGCCAAAGCCAAAGAAGCCGGCTACGACGTAAAGGTCGGCAAATTCCCTTTCTCCGCCTCAGGCAAAGCACGCATACTCGGCGAGACCGACGGCTTCGTCAAGATCGTCTCCGAAAAGAAATACGACGAAGTCCTCGGCGTCCACATCATCGGCCCCCACGCCACCGAACTCCTCGCCGAAGCCTGCGTCGCCATGGCCCTCGAATCCACAGCCGACGAACTAGGCCGCATCATGCACGCCCACCCAACCGTTTCTGAAAGTGTCATGGAAGCCGCCGAAGGCGTCCACGATCTGACGATACATATGTAACGGATGCATGGAATTCCAAAAGAATTAAATCTTGAAGATATCGTTGGATCGTCAATCGGCGAGATTTGCCTTGATCGCTTTAATATCCGAATTCATTTTGAGGCGGGTGTCATCATCTCTATCGAAGGGAAAATCACGATCAAGGAAAACGGTTCAGCAATTGCCACTTGGGATCAGGCAGACAATTGGTCAGGGGTCGGCTTTCAGCGAATTTTCAGTTTTCCCGTTACTCACTATTGTGTTGTAAACGAACATCTACTTGAGATTGAATTCGCAAACAATGTCGTGCTTCAACTGCACGATGATACCGATCAATATGAAAGTTTTAACATTTCAAGAAAAGATAGTGACGAAATAATCGTTGTATAACTGACATCGAACGATAGGCATGTAATAATAAAATTATGCAGAACATCTCTGTGGAAATACCGGTAACGACCTTTGCTGCTCTCGGCGAGTCGCCCGATGAGTTTGTGAATGAGATGCG
The DNA here is from genome assembly GCA_046160805.1 of Pyrinomonadaceae bacterium. GTDB lineage: Bacteria > Acidobacteriota > Blastocatellia > Pyrinomonadales > Pyrinomonadaceae > OLB17. The sequence continues at coordinate 22,620 of JBJXHF010000001.1, read as the reverse complement.
CATCGCTGCTGCGGTGAAGTGGTATGAAGTGGGTCGATTGTCGCAGGGGAAAGCCGCCGAGGTTGCGGGACTTTCGCGCTCGGCATTCATCGATGTCTTGTCGAGGTATCGCGTCTCACCCTTCCAATACTCTGCCGCTGAAGTCGAGAGTGAACTGAACGATGCCGATTGATAAGGTCGTTGTTAACGCTTCACCGCTCATAGTCCTTGCAAAAACCGGATACGCGGCTCTCCTCCCGAAGCTGTTCAGCTCGGTGTTTGTGCCTGAAAGCGTTGCTGATGAAATTTATGTAGCTGATGACGCGGCATCGCGTCTCATCGCAGCATCGACTTGGATCGAAAAGATTGCTGTGGAGGTGCGGCCGGAGATTGCCGGTTGGAATCTCGGCGAGGGAGAATCCGCCGTACTTTCGTTTGCTCTCGAAAGCCCTGATGTTCGAGCATCCCTGGATGATCTCGCTGCACGGCGGTGCGCAAAGGTTTTCTCTATACGCACAATAGGAACGATCGGAATCCTACTCCTCGCAAAACGACGGGCTCTCCTCGATTCCGCTCGAACGGCCATCGAGGAGGTTCGTGACGCCGGACTTTATGTCTCGGACGAACTCATAGATATGTTCCTCAAAGAGGAGGCAAGCAAATGATGTCTCGATCTTCAACCTCATATCCCCGCAATAAAATTAAGATCCTGTTGCTCGAAAATATTTCCGATGCGGCGGTTGAAGAATTGCGCGCGGGTGGGTATGCGAATGTTCAGAAAATTAACGGCGCGTTGAGCGAGGCTGAGTTGATGAAGGCGGTAGAGGGCGTTCATTTGGTTGGGATTCGCTCGAAGACGCAGCTTACGAAAAAGGTCATTGCGGCGGCGGATAAGCTGCTTGGGGTTGGGTGTTTTTGCATTGGCGTCAATCAAGTCGATCTAAGGGCCGCGACCGAAAAAGGTGTTGCGGTGTTTAATGCTCCGTACTCGAACACACGTTCGGTGGCGGAGTTGATCATTGGGTTGTGCGTGATGCTGATACGCAAAATTCCGGATAAGAACGCGGCGGCGCATCGGGGTGAGTGGTTGAAGGAAGCGAAAGGCAGCTTTGAGCTTCGCGGTAAGACGCTCGGCATTGTCGGTTACGGCAATATCGGCTCGCAGGTGTCGGCGATGGCTGAGTCGTTGGGGATGCAGGTCGTTTATTACGACATCGCGACGAAGCTGCCGCTCGGGAATGCGAAGCAGAATCGCGATCTGAAAGAGTTATTGAAAAAATCAGACATCGTTACGCTCCATGTGCCTTCGCACCCGACAACGCGGAACATGATCAACGCCGATGCGCTCAAGGCGATGAAAAGGGGCAGCGTTTTACTCAATTACAGTCGTGGTGATGTCGTCGATCTCAAAGCGTTAAAAAATGCGCTCGACAAAGGTCATCTTGCCGGAGCCGCGATAGATGTTTTTCCCTACGAGCCGGAAAAGAATGGTGATAAATTCACTTCGCTCCTGCAAAACACGCCGAACGTCATACTCACGCCGCATATCGGTGGCTCGACTGAAGAAGCACAGGCAAACATCGGTCTTGACGTGACTTCAAAGCTCATAAAATACCTTGAGCTTGGCACTTCGGAAGGCTCGCATACCGTTCCCCCCGTGTCCTTGCCGCCACAGAGCGGGACGCATCGCATCCTGCACATCCACCGCAACATTCCGGGCGTGCTCGGCCAGATAAACTCGCGCCTCTCAAAACGCGGCCTCAACATCACCGGCCAGTTCCTGAATACTAACCCGGAAATCGGCTACGTAATTCTCGACATAGATTCTAAAATATCCAAAGAGGCCTTCGAGATCGTCAAAGGCGTGAAAGGCACGATCAAGGCTCGGATGGTTTACTGATGAAGATAGTTATTCCAGGCGGTAGCGGACAGGTGGGAACCGCGTTAGCCCGCGCGTTTTCTAAAAACGGCGAGGAAGTTGTTGTACTGAGTCGAGGTGGTTTACAAGCCGATCACCGAATTGTTCAGTGGGATGGCAAAACGCTCAACAGTAGGTGGGTTGACGAGATTGACGGCTCCGATGTGATCATTGGTCTCGCAGGCCGAAGCGTTAATTGCCGATATAATGAAACGGCACGTCGCGAAATAATGGATTCGCGTGTCGATTCGGTACGCGTTCTCGGCGAAGCTATCGCCAAGGCTTCGTCGCCTCCAAAGGTCTGGTTACAATCCAGCACAGCAACTATCTACGCACATAGTTTCGACAAAGCTAACGACGACATAACAGGTAAAATCGGCGGTAACGAACCTGGAGCACCGGAAACGTGGAATTTTAGTATTGATGTCGCGACCGCTTGGGAACGCGCGACTGTCGAAGCCGAAACGACACGTACGCGAAAGGTGTTGATGCGTTCGGCGATGACGATGGGCACTGGACGCGGCGGCATTTTCGATACTATGCTCGGCCTCGTCCGCAAGGGGCTTGGAGGCACAGCCGGAAACGGTAAGCAATTCATTTCCTGGATCCACGAAGACGATTTTATTAACGCCGTTAGATGGCTGATCGATCATGAGGAATTAAGCGGCCCAATAAATCTCGCCTCGCCAAACCCGCTGCCAAATCGGGAATTCATGCGGATATTTCGTGATTGCTGGGGGACAAGTCTTGGACTTCCGGCGATGGAGTGGCAACTTGCAATAGGTGCGTGGCTGATGGGAACCGAAACTGAGTTGATCCTCAAAAGCCGTCGAGTTGTTCCAAGGCGTATCACCGATTCCGGATTTAAGTTCGAATTTCCACACTGGCTAGACGCCTGCTGCAACTTGTGCGAGCACTGGCGTAAGGAGAACAAATAAAGTGAGAATTTTTTGTGTAGCCTTGTCGATTTTTTTCCTTGCAGCCACAGGCCATGCTCAATGGCTCAAGCAAACCGTCAACTCGACGGCGTCGTTTCGCGGCCTGTCGGTCGTCAATGAAAAAATCATCTGGGCAAGCGGCACCGACGGAACGATTATCCGAACCATAGACGGCGGCAAGACTTGGAAAATGATGACAGTGCCCGGCGCGGAGAAACTCGATTTCCGCGACATCGAAGCCTTTGACACAAACACCGCTTACATCTTGAGCATAGGCAATGGGGATTCTTCGCGCATCTACAAAACGACTAACGGCGGCAAACGTTGGACGCTGGAATTCAAAAATGAAAAAGAAAAAGCATTTTATGACGCTCTGGACTGTTTTAATAAGATCCACTGCACAGCGCTTTCGGATCCGGTTGACGGAAAGTTTGTGATCACAAAGACCGGCCCTGCCATTCCCGGAACGATGCCGCCGGCGCTCGATGGCGAGGCGGCATTCGCGGCTAGCGGTACCTGCCTCGTAAAGCAGGGCGACACGCTTTTCTTTGTTACCGGCGGCAACGGATCGCGCGTGTTTCGATCCGTCGACCGCGGCTATAACTGGGAAGTTTTCGATACACCGTTTATCAAAGGAACGGCTGGCAGCGGCATCTTTTCGATAGCGATGTTCGACCAAAAACTTGGTGTCATAGTCGGTGGCAACTACGAGAATCCGAACGATGCTAAAGATAATCTCGCTTTCACAACAGACGGTGGAGAAACATGGAAACTCAGCGCTGGACTAACAGGTTATCGGTCTGCGGTAACATATTTTGATAAGAATACGATCATTGCGGTCGGCACTAATGGCTCTGACATATCACGCGACGGCGGCAAGACGTGGAAGGTATTTGGAAAAGAAGATTTGAATGCCGTTCAGTCAAAAGGCAAACGAGCGACTTGGGCAGTTGGGCCGAAGGGCATGGTGGTTAAGATGAAATGACCTACGCCTGGCATGACATTCTTGGCACGCTTGGCGTGGCCATTATTCTCGTCGCTTACGTTCTGCTGCAGATAGGGCGTTTGCGGAGCGAGCATCCGGCGTTTTCGTTGATGAATGCGGTTGGAGCCGCGATGATTCTGGTGTCGCTTTATTTTCAGTTTAATTTTGCATCATTTTTGATGGAGTTTTTCTGGCTGGTTGTCAGCCTGTATGGTGTGGGAAAATACTTGTTTCGGAAGAGTGCATGAAGTGGCTGGTTGAAAAATCTCGTTATCTGGCGCTCGTAGCTGTTGCCGGACTGCTCGTCGGAGCCTTGGCCGCTCTGTTTGTCGGAGCGGTCAAGATCGTCAAGCTCGTTGGAATCGCCGCGACCGATCAAGGCGCAAATTCACCGGCCATCTACATGCTGCTAGACGGCGTCGACGGCTTTCTCATCTCAATCGCCTTGATCGTGATCTCGGTCAGCATCTACGAACTGTTCATCGGCGATCTTGCGGTTCCGGATTGGATGACGGTCAAGAATCTCAGCGAACTAAAAGGTAAATTTGGCGTAGTCTTGATACCGGTAATGGCCGTCAAGTTTGTGCAGAAACTGCTCCAATCCGAAAGCGCTCTTGAGACCCTCTACTACGGCCTCGCGGTTGCCGCTGTATCGGTCGCCCTCACTGCTCAGTCTTTTGTCAGCGAGAAGGAAAAGAGGGACGAAATCGAGATGGAAGAGAAATCCTCAGGCACGGAAACCAGAGCAAAGGATTTATAATCCAAGGTATGCAGAATTTCACCAGCGTTCCATTCAAGACCGAGACGCATCACGGGCTGTCGTCGATAAACGGCGTGGCGAAATTTTCGTCTGCCGGCATCGTGCTTGAGTTCGAATCGAAGCTGTTCGGCCTCATCGCGGGCGGCGTAAAGGAAGTTCGCTTGGCCGTAGCCGACATTCTCGACGTCAAATTCAAAAAAGGCGTACTCCGGCGCAGCGCCAAGATCGAGATAAGAACAACAACCGTCACAAAGCTCGCCGAGCTGCCAAACGACGGCGGCAAGTTGATTTTAAAAGTCGTCGCAGACGATATCGAGCGAGCCAGCGACGCCGTCACCAAACTCCAAAAAGACATGTCCGCCGAAGCCGCTTCCGTGCCGCCCTCGCACACGCCGGTGAGCGTCCTGTTCGACGAAAGCGAGGATGAAACACAGAAATTAAGGCGTCAGTAGTTATCAGTTATCACCTACCAGTTTTCAGTTATTGCGGAATATCTTCGGAATAACTGATAACTGATAACTAATAATTGATAACCAAATTTTTAAGTGGCTACCGATAACAAAGATCACGCAATCACATCCGGCCAACTACAGCGAGCGGTTTTCATCGCCGTGCTCTCGTTCCTTTTCTTTTTGGCGATGATGTTCGCCTACTACATCCGGCAATCGGGATTGTATTTCCTGCTCGCGACGGCTTTTTTGATCATCTATATCGTTACAATGATCTCGTTCATCCGCCTGCGCCGTAAAATGGAAAAAAAGAATTGATCCGCGCTATGCAATGTTCAAGTGCGCTATAATATTGCTTATGCACACCGACATTTCATTACCACTCGATAAAATGACTTTTTCGGAAAAAATGGAAGTCATCGACACGATATGGGCCGATATTCTTCGCAATCCTGACGACATTGAATGGCCATCGTGGCACGAGGCCTATTTGAACCAGACTGAAGAGAAAATAGCCAACGGGACGGCGAAATTTATCGATCTTGAAACTGCCGAAAAGAATCTTTTGGAACAGCGTTTGTGAAGATCAATATTCTCGACCTTGCCGAGGCACACATTCGCTACTGCTCACGTTCTATGAGAAACAGAGCCGGGGACTTGGCAGCTACTTCCGCTCATCCATACTAGACGACATCAGGCACCTAAGTATAACTGCCGGCGTGCATCAAATCGTTTTTTGCAAATATCACCGTAGCATCTCGCGTCGCTTTCCTTTCGCCATCTACTATCGTGTCGAGGACAACCAGGTTTGGGTTCACGCCGTACTTGATCGCGTCGCCACCCCGCTTGGATAAGCCAACAGATCAAGTAATGCCGCAAACGCCGCCAATCTTCGCTTTCGGCGGCCTGCCTGATGATCTCTTTGCGTTTTTTTCAGCAAGTCGCGTGTCCGTAGCCCGCACGTGAGTAAGGGCTCAACTCTGATTTCCACTCAGCGTTAAGAAAATCACTCAACTTCCGTCCTATCAATCTACATTTGCGAGACTTGAGTTTTTTTCATCGGCGCGTCGCTATTCGCGATGAGCCCTTACTCACGTGCGGGCTACGGACACATGAGGGCTACAGACACGTCCTCACTTACTGCTTACTGCCTACTACCTACTACCTACTACCTACTACCTACTGCCTACTGCATACCGATTTTCTGCTTGCGTACACACTAAATCGAGAGTAATATTAATCAAATTAACGCTCTCAGGCCGATCTTCTTGCGTTTTAGGTGACCGAACTGGTTTTCTCACGGGCGTGAATTGTATAGACGCAACAAACGAATAAAGGCATGTCGTTTTCCCATCGAAAGATTTTCCATCCCCGCCAATGGTTTAGCGCAGCATTCGTTGGCTTAATGCTGTCTGTAATTCTTGTCAACGAGATAAGGTCTCAAAATTTCATTTTGGACAACAATTTTACTGCGGGCGTGAGCGATGCCGCTGGGAGATGCTCGGTTTCAGTCGAAATGCCTGACGGTAGAATCCTTGTCGGTGGATATTTTGATTTTGTAAACGGCATTTCCCTTAGTGGAATAGCGCGTTTGAATAGTGACGGCAGCATTGACACCACCTTTAATCCCGGCGGGATCGGCGCCACGGGCGGAAGCGTTTCTGACATAGCCCTACTTAGTGACGGAAAGATCTTGATTGTCGGGAACTTTTCCAGTTACAACGGGTTCCCTGCGGTGAAATTGGCGCGACTAAATGCGGATGGAAGTTTTGATCCAACCTTCAATGAAAGCGGAAGCGGCGTCACGTCCTCTGGCCAAGGACTGAACGCTATCGCCGTTCAGCCCGATGGGAAAATAATTATCGCCGGTCCAATGACAGCTTATAACGGAATTTCGAGCGTCGGATTTGCGCGGCTAAATTCTGACGGCACGTTCGACAATTCGTTTGTCTCCGGCTTCACCGGAGCGATGAACGTCTATAAAATCGTCCTTCAACCGGATGGCAAGATTGTACTTGGGCTTGGCGCCAGAGGGAGTTACGGAGGCGTTAGTGCAGGAGCACTCTTGCGCATTAACACTGACGCCACGCTCGACACTCAGTTTAATAATGGTTCCGGCACCAATGCGTCAAGCCAAATTTTGGGTGTTGCCATTCAGAATGATGGCAAGATAGTGTTTTGTGGGTATTTCACCTCGTTTAACGGAATCACACGCAAAAGAATTGCTCGGGTAAACGTGGATGGGACACTTGATACAGGTTTTACTCCTCCTGATTTTCCAAACACGGGCGGTGCCGTAATCGATGTGTTGGTGCAAAATGATGGACAAATACTGGCGACTGGTGATTTTGATGTTTCGTCAGGTTATTATGTCGGCGTTGTCCGGCTTAATCCGGACGGAACGCAGGACCTCTCTTTTATCGGACTAACAGATAACCAGAATATTTGGGTTACATTACAATCCGACGGTAACTTGCTGGTCACCGGATGGTTCGGTAAGGTCTTAGACCATGTCCGACTCGGTATTGCTCGATATGGACTTGATGGCGCACTCGACGCCTCTTTTAATCCGACCTTTACTACATATGGAAATATAAGATCGATGGTGCGCCAACCGGACGACAAAGTAGCGGTGGCGGGGGAGTTTACAACTGCCAACGGAAACTCAAGCCACGGCGTCGCTCGCTTTAACGCCGATGGAACATTCGATAACAGTTTCAATGTCGGTCTAGGGCCTTTGCGAGCATATTTTCTACCCGCGATAAACAGGATCGCACTGCAACCGGATGGCAAGATTCTTGTAGGAGGCTGGTTTAATAGATTTAACGGTTTGGAGAGAAACAGTCTCGTGCGCCTGAATTCCGACGGCTCGGTCGATACATCTTTTAACCCGCCTCGGTTAGTTTATGGCTTCTACGGAATACAAGACATCATTGTCTTGTCTGACGGTAAGATCATGGTTTGTGGTGTGGATCTAGGTGCTTCACCCACTGCTCCGATACTGGCGGCACGGCTTAATCCGGACGGGAGTTTCGATCCGACTTTTTCTGTAAGTGGCTTTGGCACTATTTTCTCGTCAAATATGTATCGAATGCTTCAGCAGCCGGATGGAAAGATCATTGTTGGGGGGAATTACTGGACAAGCATTTCAACCTCGAGAAAGAATTTTGCTCGGCTTCATGGCAACGGTGCTCGCGACACTTCGTTCACAGAATTGCCTCAAGTCGGTACCGTTTCTGATGCGGATCTTCTGGGTAACGGTAAGATCGTGTGGACAAGTGGAGGAACGGTAAACCGCCTCAATAATAATGGAACCACAGACGCAGGGTTTAGTGTAAGCACCTTTGGCCATATAAACTCGCTCGCGTTACAAACTGATGGCAAGGTCATTGCGGGCGGAGTTTTTACACAAATTGGAGGCGTACCACGCGATCGTATTGCCCGCCTAAACGCGGACGGAGGCTTGGATTCTGCATTTGTCTCTGGAATATTTACAGTAAACACCAATCCCTATGACGCGAATAGTAATTACTTTAACGGCGTTAATTCTCTAATGTTCGATCCGGACGAAAAGCTATACGTAGCAGGCGGATTTTCCGCTTATGATGGAGTTTCTCGCAGCAATCTTTTGCGATTAGTTGAAAATAGTCAGACACCTACACCAACTTCTACTCCAACTGCCACTGCGACGCCGACTGCAACGTCGACGCCCACACCTTTGCCCGGCGTCAGCGGAACCATTACCTATGGCAATGCAGTCGGTTCACCGAATCCGCGTTTTGTCTCTAATGTAAACATCAGTGCTGCGGGGCCGTCCAATCTTTTTACTTCGACTGCTTTTCCCGGTGGGGATTATTCGCTTTCGGGATTTCTTGTGCCGGGCACTTATGTAGTTAGTCCGACAAAGACAACGGGCGTGAACGGCATCACTTCGTTTGACGCGGCGAGGGTCGCTCAGCATGTGGCGGGAATCAACGTTTTGACGGGAGCGCAATTTACTGTCGCGGATGCGAGCGGGAATAGTAGTCTGTCCTCGTTTGACGCGGGGCTGATCGCACGCTATGTTGCCGGGCAGCCTGATTATGGTTTGACCACAAGATGGGTCTTTCAACCGCCAAATAGAATTTATTCGGATATTACTACAAATATTACCGGCCAGGATTTTACTGCGTTGCTAATGGGCGAGGTTTCGGGGAATTGGGCGAATACAGGCGCCAGAGCAGTGAACAGTGGACAGTGGATAGTGGATAGTAAAGATGAAATTGCGGGCAGGAATGCCCGCGTTCCGGCAGCAGGCGGCATCGCGATAGAATTCCCGACTTTGACGTCAGCGGTTGATAAAGAGATTGTTGTTCCGGTCAGCGTGCAGGGTGTGGCGGATAAGGGGATAATTTCGTATGAGTTTGATCTTAGGTATGATCCTGCGGTGATACAACCGCTTGCCGAGCCGGTCGATGTGGTGGGGACGGTGAGCCGCGCTCTTTCGGTTGTGACGAATGGAAACGAGCCTGGGCTTTTAAGAGTGGTAGTTTATGGAGCGTTTCCGATTGATAGCGACGGAGTGCTTTTGAATTTGAGATTCAATGCAGTCGGAGCACGTGGTTCGGCTTCGGCGTTGACATTTGAGCGAATAATGTTCAATGAAGGCGAGACACAAGTGGCTTTGTCTGATGGAGAAGTAAGGTTGTTTTAGACACGCCCGACGTCTGATGAGTAACCGTCGAAGACGGTGATATATTTGTAGCCCACATCGCAAGATGTGGGAATCGTAATCCAAAACGACCGAACCGTCGAAGACGGTGACATATGCCGCGTGTTTCACACGCTCGGGTCATGTAATGCACGTAACCCCACGTTTCGCTGATGCTTCACGTGGGGCTACAAATATGTCGTCTGCTTTGCGGACTGTTCGATGTTTTGCGTGGTCTTTATTTCTTCTGTTTATACCGCCGGGGCGTGACGTTTACTGTGCTGCGTAAATCGAGGAGCAGGACGCCGTTGTCTATGTCAGGGTGGACGAATTTTAGCGTGTGGTCGGTTCTTATCCCAAAATGGCCGAGGAATGGACCGGCTAAGATTCGCCAGCCGCAGATCTGCATCGGTTTGACCGGAAAGTTTTGCTCGAAGCGCGGGCTCGCCGGCTCTATGGCGATGGTGTCCTTTTCGCGGCTGTAATAAAGCGCCACGGCCGCCGGCTTTCCGAGCAGGCGGTGAGTGTTCTGGTTCATATAGATCACGCCTAAAGCGCTTATCGTTACATGCATCCGGTCTCGCGTCGCGATGACCGGCCCGCCCGTAAACTTTTCAAAATCTCTCTCGAGTGCCATAATGTTTCATATATAGCACATCATTACATCATTTGTCAAGCGGCGTGTCGGTTTTGATCGCACCCGTTTTGAGCCTGCGGAGCGGGCAAAAATATCTTTAGCTACACATGAAATGTGTAGTCGTGTAGCCAAAAGCCCAAAGCCTGTGAAACAGCGAGATAGTCGCGGGTGTTTATGACGCCTGTTACACAGGCTCAATGTGTTTTTTCATCTAATCCCCAGGTTTCGCTCCGCTTCACCTGGGGCTAAAGTTATCACGCTGCTTCGCAGCTAACCGTTAATGATGGCTGTGATTGTGATGGACAGGATATTAGCCTGATCGATTTGGTGTGGGTACATGGCCGTGAGTAAGAACTGTCACGAAACTTGCAATTTTTTGGTGATACTTAAGGGTCTCAAAACGGCAAGTAAGAGGTTCCGAACGGTGAGCGGGCAGCATCAAAACGCAAACTATTTACAAAAAAATCAAAAAGGCTGCCTTTGCAGGCAGCCTTCCCTTTGAAATCCGGTTGCTTTTGCAGCCGGGCCTGAGAAATTTACTTCCCGCCGCCGGAGAGTTTTCCGATCAGCGTGAAGAGCGGCAGGTACATCGAGACGACGATCGAGCCGATGGTGACGCCGAGGAAGGCGATTAAGACCGGCTCCATTAAACCGAGCAGGTCGGCAATTGCCGTATCGACTTCTTCTTCGTAAAAATCGGCGATCTTGGCAAGCATCGCGTCCATCGCGCCGGTCTGTTCGCCAACTCCGACCATCTGGCTGACCATGTGCGGGAAAACGTTTGTCGCCTTGAGCGGATCGACGAAATTTTCACCGCGTTCGACTCCGGCTCGGACCTTGAGAATGGCGTCTTCGATGACGACGTTGCCGGCAGTTTTGGCCGTGATGTCAAGCGACTGCAGGATAGGCACACCCGACGAAAGCAGTGTCGAAAGTATGCGCGAGAATCTGGCCACGGCGATCTTTCGTAAGATGCCGCCGAAGATAGGCATCTTGAGCAGTACGGTGTCGATCTGCCAGCGACCCTTTGGCGTTTTGTAATAAAAGCTTATGCCGACGGCGCTGGCTATGGAGGCGACGAGTATCGCTAGGCCGCCCCAGCCGGCGATAAAACTACTTATCGCCATGACTATGCGCGTCGGAAGCGGAAGCACTTCGCCGGGGCCGAGAAGGCCGAGAAAAATCTGTTGAAACTGCGGGATCACGACGATCATGATGATCGCGATCGCACCGATGGCAACCAAAATAACCGCTGCCGGATAGATTGACGCCGACATGATGTTGCGCTTCAGTTTGACGACCTTTTCGATCAACGTCGCGAGACGCTGAAGGATCAGATCGAGCACGCCGCCCGTTTCGCCGGCTTCGACCATGTGCGTATAGAGGTTGTCGAAAACCTTCGGATGCTGCTGCAGAGCCGCAAACAGCGTCGTGCCTTCTTCAACGCTCTGGCGAACCTGCCTGAGCACGTCCTTAAAGAACGCGTTCTTCTGCTGCTCGGCCAAAATGTCGATGCACTGAACGAGCGGCAGACCGGCGTCGATCATGACTGAAAACTGCCGAGTGAAAACGGCAAGTTCCTTTGAACCGACCTTTTTGCGGCGGCCGATCTTCGGTATCGAGATCTCGTTGCCCTTTTCCGAGGCCTGCGTCATCACGATCTGCTCGCGTCGGAGCAGCGCACGCAGCTCGTCTGCGGTCGCGGCTTCCCGCTCGCCGGAGATCAGTTCATTTAGTCGGTTTCTTCCTTTAAAGGCGTATGTTGGCATTGTTGTACTCCAAAATTGAGAATTGAGAATTGAGAATTGAGAATGAGAAATCGAAATTTTCCACTTTCAATTCTCCATTTTCCATTATTTTACTTCGGGCGTTCGCCGATATTTCGTGCTTGAGCGTATGGGCTGCCGTTGGGCATCGGCGGTCGTCGCGACGGCCGGGCATTGGCGGCGCCGTAAGCGTCGTTGAGTCCCGAACCGCGCTCGATGAGCTCTTTCAATTCGTCGGCGTTCGAGGAGCGCTGCATCGCGACCTCTAGCGAAATTTGACGTTTATGATGCAGCGTCGCGAGCGACTGGTTGAATGTTTGCATTCCAAATTTATCTTGGCCCGTTTGCATCATGGAATAAATTTGGTGGATCTTGTCTTCGCGGATCAGGTTGCGAATGGCGGAGTTGGGAACGAGAATTTCGAGAGCCATCACGCGTCCGTCGCCCGAGGATTTCGGCAGCAGAGCCTGGCAGAGAATGCCTTCCAGAACGAGCGAGAGCTGCGTCCGTATCTGCGCCTGTTGGCTGGCGGGAAACACGTCGATGATACGGTTGATCGTCGAATAAGCCGAGTTCGTGTGCAACGTAGCGAATGTTAAGTGTCCGGTTTCCGCGATACGCAACGCCATCTCGATTGTTTCGAGATCGCGCATTTCGCCGACAAGCACGATGTCTGGGTCCTGACGAAGAGCCGTTCTCAAAGCCGCTCCGAAGGAATGTGTATCAGCCGCGACTTCGCGTTGATTGACCACACAATTCTTGTGATTGTGAAGAAACTCGATCGGGTCTTCGATGGTGAGAATATGGTCGTGGCGATCGATATTGATCTTATCGACCATAGAGGCAAGCGTCGTAGATTTACCCGAACCCGTCGGCCCGGTCACGAGCACAAGACCGCGCGGTTTTTTGCACATGTCCGAAATTACCGGCGGAAGGCCGAGAGCATCGAACGATTTGATTTCGTACGGAATCGAGCGAAACACCGCGCCGACCGCTCCTTTCTGATTGAACAGATTGGCACGAAAGCGCGACATTCCCTTCAAACCGAATGAAAAATCGAGCTCGAGGTTTTCCTCGAAGCGATGCTTTTGCGCGTCCGTGAGAACCGAATACGCGAGCCGCTTTGTATCCGAAGGCGACAGCGGCCCAAAGCCGGGAAGCGGGGAGAGATGTCCGTGCACACGCACTTGCGGGGCCGAATGGGTGGATAGGTGAAGGTCCGATCCGCCCAGGTCGGTCATTTTCCTGAGGAGCTCAGGCAGCGTGATTGAAGATTCAACTGTGGTTTGTTCGTTGCTCATATTTTTAGTGAACAGTGAATAATGAATAGTGAAAAGTAGAAGGTTTGAACTTTTAACTTTTCACTTTTAGTTTTTCACTTAGTTGCCGCGCGCTGGGTGGGACGCACGCGCACTTTTAGGGAGTTGATGACTTTTTCAGATTCCTCGGCGAGGCGTTCTGATTCCTGAACCGGCGAATTTGTCGCGACGCTGTAAACCTGGCCGTCAACCTCGGTGAAATAAAACATCCGCGATTCGACGCCGCCGCTTTTGCCTTGCGACTGGGCGACGACGACATAAACCGTCTGGCCGGCGATCTCTTTCTGATAATCGTTCACGACCCAGCCGTTCTCTTTGATCATGCGATCGATGATGTCGCGGCGAAGCGTCGCGGTCGGCACGCCGCCGACGTTGTTCCTGTAAATGCCGTCAACGCGGCCGGCCGTCGCAGGAGCAACAACCGAGATCGAAGCCGAGCCGATCTGGTCGCCCGCCGAATTATCGACGCGGAACTGAAGCTCGGCAGCCGTCGATTGAGCAGGCGTCCAACCGGCAGGTGCCTGATCGGCAGACGGAAGAGCGGAACTCTTAGCCGCAGTCTTTTTGGTTTTCGATGAAACCGGCTTCTTCTGCGCGGGAGTCGTTACAGCCGTGCCGTTTTTCTCGGCATTGGCCTTTGCCAGACGAAGCTGTTTCAGCCTCAAGGCGCGTCTTGCAGCTTGCATAGCGCGCTTACGCTTCATGCGGGCGCGGTATTGACGCCACCAGCGCTTCGAATATTTCTTGTACTTTTTGGCTTTCTTGCCGTATTTGCGATGCTTATGCGACTCGGCGTCAGCCTCGTGCGTCGCAAGCGGAACGATCGTGCCAAAACCGATAACTACTGCCAAAAATAATGCTATTGCCCTAAAAAACATATTTCCTTCCTCCAACCTTATAGGACTGTCTCCTTAACAACTTCTTCTATCGTCGTGATGCCTTCGCGTATCTTGCAGAGCCCGGATTCACGAAGCGTTATCATTCCCAGATCGATAGCCTTCTTTCTCAACTCCATGGCGCTTGCGCCGATTATGATCAGCTCGCGCAGCTCGTCGGTGACTTCCATCACTTCGTATAGACCGACGCGGCCCTTGTAACCCGTGTTGATGCAAGCCGCGCAGCCTCTGCCTTTATAGAGCTTCAGATCAGTACTTTCTTCTTTCGAAAAACCGACTTCGATGAGGCCTTCCGGCGGTAAGTGCACTTCCTCTTTACACTCGCTGCAGACGCGTCGGATAAGCCTCTGCGCCTGAATGATGTTGACGCTCGTTGCGACGAGAAACGGCTCGATACCCATGTTGACCAAACGCGAAACCGTCGATGGCGCGTCGTTCGTATGCAGCGTCGAAAGCACAAGGTGGCCGGTCAACGCAGCTTTAATGGCGATCTCGGCCGTCTCGAAATCACGGATTTCACCGACGAGCACGATGTTCGGATCCTGACGCAAAAACGATCGCAGCGCGGCGGCAAAGTTCAATCCGATCTGCTCCTTCATCTGCACCTGATTGATGCCCTGCAGATTGAACTCGACCGGATCTTCGGCCGTCATAATATTCGTCTCGGACGTATTCAACGCCTGCAGTGCCGAGTACAACGTGTTCGTCTTACCCGAACCGGTCGGACCCGTTACAAGAACCATCCCGTAAGGATTGGCAATGGCTCGTTTGAATTTATCCAGGCTTTCCTGTTCAAAACCGAGCTTCGTCATGTCGAGCATGAGCTTGTCTTTATCGAGCAGACGAAGCACGACTTTTTCGCCGAACAGCGTCGGCAGCGTCGAGACGCGGAAATCCAATTCGCGCGAGCGATTGTCGATCTTGACCTTGATCTTGATGCGTCCGTCTTGCGGCAGGCGTTTCTCGGAAATGTCGAGCTTCGCCATGATCTTGAGACGCGAGATGAGCGGATCGCGGATCTTCATCGGCGGATGCATCACGTCATACAAAACACCGTCGATGCGGAAGCGAATTCTGAAATCTCTTTCATACGGCTCAACGTGAATATCCGAAGCCCCGCGCCTGAGCGAATCGACCATCAGCACATTAACGAGACGAACGACCGGTGCATCTTCACTCGCTCGTGCAAGGGCCGCAAGATCGATCTCGTCATTGTCCTCGACAACTTCAAAGTCTTCGCCTTCATGGCCGCCGAACTCGAACCGGTCGAGCGATACATCCAGATCAGAGTCGTTCAGCCTTTCCCCGACGGGAGCAAATCCGTTAGAAGATTTCTTTGCACTGCCGTTCCTGCTCGTCTTTCCCGTCGCAACTTTCTCGGCTTCAACCGCGAACGCAGCGTCAAAAATATCGATCTCGCTCGAACCGCTGTAATATTTCGCGATCGCAAGCTGTATGGAAGTCTCCGACGCGATAACCGGCTCGACATTCAGTCCCGTCATGAACTTAATGTCGTCCATCGCAAATACGTTGGTCGGATCGGCCATCGCCATCGTCAGCGTTGCGCCGACTTTCGATATCGGCAGCACAGTATATTTGAGCGACACCTCTTCCGAGATAAGCTTGATAACGTCCGTCTCGATCGTAAACAGATCGAGGTTGATCGACGGCACGCCGTACTGCCGCGACAAAACCGCCGTCACAACATCGTCTGAAACGTGGCCGAGCTTTACAAGATTCGACCCCAAACGCCCGCCGTTAGCGCGCTGGTATTCCAGAGTTTCGCGCAGCTGCTGCGAAGTGATCAGGTTTTCGCGGACAAGAATTTCCCCAAGTTTTGCTGACATTTATGTGCGAGGCGTTTCCCTTTTCCAAACCTCAGGCGTAAGGAAACGTTCATGTGAGTGTTATTTGGTCAATCTGACTGAGAGGCAATTAGAAAACGATGCAAAACATCGTTGACAATTAATAATACATTGTTGAACTAATCAGTGTCAATAATTCTTTTTGTAAGATTATCTGGTTTGAGCGATTCGAGAAATTTGAGGAAATATCGGTCAGATTGACTTAAGGAAGAGTTTCAACTTTTTGTGGCCTCGCATACATACTCGCGATTTGCTGCTCTGTTAGCATAAATGGGATGGGCGAGACGATCTTTTCGGTAATTATTTTGTCGATTGCAGTGGCGTCGGTCTCGTGGACTGTAACGCAGGAGGAGATCTTTGGCGAGCTGCAGGATTATTGCCGCGGCCGATGCGGAGCAGTACGGAGTGTCATTGCTCGCAAGTTCTTCTACGTGTTCACCTGCGAATACTGCTTCAGCCACTGGGTCACGCTCGGCATTCTGCTCATGTCCGGCTTTCGCCTGTTATTCGACGACTGGCGCGGCTTCGTCATCGCCTTCTTCGTCCTGCCTTGGCTCGCCAATCAATGGATGAGCCTCTACCGCCGCCTACGCGTCGGAATAAAACACGAAACCGCCCTCGCCGAAAACGCCGACACCGAATCGCAAAAGTCCGCACGTTAGTAAGGGATCAACACGGTGCGGGCGGAAACGCGAGTGTGAAAGAGCTTGCGGCCACATCAGCGCCCGCACGCTCGTTCACACTCGCGTTTCCGCATGAAATTACTTGCCGTCCGCCGAGAGCTCTATCAACCCATCGTTGACAATCACTCTCGAATCGCCTTCGTTGAACATAATCCGCTCAATCGCCAACGCAGACCCAGAAACAGCCGCTCCGACAGCCGCGAATTTCAGATTCAAAAGCACGCCGTCTTCGTCTATCGGCATCACTCCGTAAACCACAACTCTCAAAAGCCCCGGCTCGTACGCATTGGTCACAACGAAAAGCCCGCGACTCACGGTTCTCACGACATCGACCGGGTTTGCCAGCGGCTGTATCACAGTGGGATCGTACCTCAGATCGAACTCATAAGAGATAATCTCCTTACCCGCCACGCCCTGCACGCTCACAGGAACAACGATCTCTTTCTCCGATTGCGTTACCAAATGCCGAGCCGTGACCGTAATCGGTTTCTCTGTTTCGCCGCCGTCCTCCTTGTTCACTGTCCACTGTTCACTGTTCACTTTCCCCGCCGGCCTCGGATGCGTCGCCGGATTCCAGTTGCCGGTGACTTCACCGACCAAAATACCTACATAGTCCTCGCCAGTCAGATTGCTCGTCACCGAAGCATAAGTCCGGCTGTCGTTATAGTTCTGCGGCGGCGTCGGCAGCGGTGACGGTGCACCCGTTACGAAAAACCTCCATTCTCCCGACAAATTCGGCGGTGCAGAAGGAAGCCCGGCAGCATACTGGGCGATCTTGGCCGCATCCAGCGACGAGATCTGGCCGTTGCCGCTCGCATCAGCCGCAAATCTCTGATTCTGGCTTACGAATGGCACTCCTCCGGTCGCGCCCTGTGCGGCCCTCGCCGCATCGAATGAAGTTATCGAACCGTTCGGCCCGCCCGTCTTTGTCGGCTTGATCGTGTATGATCCCGAACCAAAGCCGGTCAAAGTATAGGTCCCCGGCGTTCCGGTTATCACTGGCCCGACCGCAGGTGAGCCTGCCGTGCTCGCAACCGACACATTCTTTACCAATCGCGGTGCCGCCGGATTACCGATCGCGTTGCCGTATGTAATGGTTCCCGATAATACTCCTGGCAGAACCTCAACCGATCCGATGTCGGCACCGTCGCCGCCCGACGCATTTGTGATTATCGGATTGTCATATGGCCGCGACTGCGAACGCTGGTCGGTCGTTGTGCCGGAACTTTCGCCCTGATCGAGCGCCGGACTGCCTGTTAGCAAACCGTGTGTAAAAGTCGGGCCGCCGTTGTTCTGCAAAGGGCCGAGGTTCGGATCTTGTCCGGTTATATTGGTTGCCGTTATACCGGTGATGGTCGCTCCGTTAGTATCTTCGATCAGGTTAAAGCCGTTTGAGTTAAATGTGCCGGTAAGATCGGGAGAGTTGTTGGCAACTATGTTATTGCGAAGATTAACTGGATTTACAACTCCGTTATCTTGACGAAAAATACCTCCACCGAAGTTACCAGTGATTGTGCAGTTAGTAGCATTTACTATTGAGAAAACCCCGTTGTAAATGCCGCCTACGCTGCCTGTTGCCGTGTTCCCGCTAATAGTCGAATTTGTGAGAGTCACAGTCGAACTTGAGTTACTACTTACATCTATGCCGCCGCCTCTGATTGCGCTATTGCCGTTAATGGTCGAACCGGAAATATTGATCGGCAATCCCCCTTCAATAGCAAGTCCGCCGCCCTCGCCGTTTGAAATGCTGTCAGAGTTGGCGATGTTGTTTGAAATAGTTGAATTGGTTATCGTCAAGCCCGGCCCGCTCACCTGATTTGGTTGATTAAAAATACCGCCGCCCGATCCAACTGCTAAGTTGCCGGTGATGGTCGAATTGGTGATCGTCAAAGTTCCTTGGACCTGATTTGCGATCCCGCCGCCCGGTATGCTGTTGCCGGCTGTAGTTCTGGTTTCGTTTCCGCTAATAATTGAATTAGTCACTGTCATTATATTGACATTGTAAATTCCGCCGCCGCCGCCGAGGAAGTTGCCTAAAGCAATGTTGTTCGAGATGGTCGATCCGGTGATGTTGACTGTGCCGGCAAAGTTACCAATACCGCCGGCTCCGTCCGTAGAAGTATTACCAGTGATGGTTGAACCGGTAATGTTCAATGTGCCGACACTACTATTATTGTGAATGCCGCCGCTTTGAAAGGCCGTATTGGTTGATAATGTTGAGCTATTAATGTTGAGTGTGCCGGAATTTTTGACCGCGCCGCCGACGCTTGATGTCGTATTTCCGGTCAGAACCATATTCGTCAACGTCAATGTGCCGTCATTACTGACAGCACCGCCGTCAACACCTCCTCCATTGCCTTGCGTTAACGTCATACCGCTAATTGAAGCCGTCCTTGCGGGATTGCTAATGGTGAAGTGGGTGAGAATTGGAGTTACATTATTTCCGCTGACTGTCAGCAGATTCGAGCCCGGGCCCGTGATCGTCGTTGTGTCGGCATCATTTCCCGAATTAATATTAATAACCGTCGCCAAAGTGATCGTTTGCGGGAAGCTAAATAAAGAACTGAAAACAATCGCGTCAGAACCAGACGCCGCGTTTGCGTCTAAAACCGCCTGCCGTAAACTTCCGGCTCCGCTGTCGTTTGTGTTTGTGACCGTAAAAGTCGCCGCATTTATGTTGATTGAAGCAGCCATAAAAATGACAGCCGTGTATAGTCCCAGTTTGATCTTGTTGTAATGCATCGTCCCTCCGAAAAAATTATTCTGTCGTTACTGAATATCAAGGCGTAAATTCGTGCAAATGTTCGCCAAAAATCTTTTCATTCGACTCGACTTGCGGTAAAATCAACCTCGAAACCACTGAAAACAAGTATTTTATGAGCAATTCCGAGCCTGTAGAGATCACGCAGATATTGCAGGAATGGAACAGCGGCAGCGAGGACGCGAGAGAACGGCTTTTGAAATTCGTTTATAACGAGTTAAAGCGTCGGGCACGCTACCTTATGTCAAGCGAGCGTTCGGACCATACGCTGCAGCCGACGGCTCTTGTTCATGAAACGTATTTGAAGCTCAGCGAACTTGATAGGATTGCGTGGAAGGACCGCTCTCATTTTTATGCGTTTGCGTCCCATTTGATGCGGCAAATACTGGTCGATCACGCCCGTAAACATGCGGCCGCCAAGCGCGGCAGCACTCCGGTACGTCTATCGACCGAGGATATCGACATCCCGCTTGAGGAACGCGCCGGTTCGATACTTGCGGTGGATGAGGTTCTTGTCCGTCTGGCCGAGCTTGACGAGCGCAAGGCGAAGATCGTCGAAATGCGTTTCTTCGGCGGCATGACCAACGCCGAGATCGCCAAATCCCTCGATGTCGGCGGACGCACCGTAAGCCGCGAATGGCAGGCAGCAAGAATTTGGCTCGCCCGTGAGCTTAAAAACAAATGACCGCAGAAAAATCTTTTGGCTCATTTTCCCGCGTTTTTACGCTTCCTTGTTAGAGGAGAAAGATGTCTATCGGCTCGATCCAAGGCGAAAAATGGGAAGAGATAAACGCACTGTTGATGAAGGCCCTTGCCCTCGATCCGCAGGAGCGCCTTGCGTTTCTCGAAAAACAGCCGGTCAGCGCAGAGATCAGAAATGAGGTCGAATCTCTGCTCGCTTTCGAGCACGATGCCGAAGTAATCCTGCAGACATCGGCTATCGAGTTTTCAAAGGATTTCTTTGACGACGACCCTGAGCCGGATCGCACGATGGCGGGGCAGGAGATCGGAGCGTACCGCATCGTTTCGGAACTAGGCGTCGGCGGCATGGGCGCCGTATATCTTGCCGAGCGCCGCGACGGAAAATTTGACCAAAAGGTAGCGATCAAACTACTCAAGCGTGAATTTAATGCCCGACAGATCCGTGAATCATTCCGCCGCGAGATCGAGATACAGTCAAAGCTTGTCCACCCAAACGTCGCCGCGATGCTCGATACCGACACAACGAGCGACGGCATTCCATACATCGTTATGGAGTTTGTAGATGGCCTGCCGATCGACAAGTACTGCCGTGAAAATAATCTCGGGCTGAATGAACGCCTGAAAATTTTTAACAAGTCCTGCGAGGCCGTCGCCTTTGCGCATCAAAATCTGATCGTCCACCGCGACCTCAAACCGTCAAACATCATCGTCACCCCCGAAGGAAATCCGAAGCTGCTCGATTTCGGCATATCGAAATTACTCGGAGCGGTTGACGATGAAACCGGCACCACCATGTTCGCGGCAATGACGCCCGAATACGCCAGCCCGGAACAGATCAAAGGTGAGGCCGTCAACACCGCAACCGACATATACAGTCTCGGCGTCATTCTCTTTAAGCTGCTGACGGGCACATATCCCTACCAAGTAAAAAGCAAGGCGAGCAGCGACGTGTTAAAGGAGATCACCGATTCGGAACCGCTAATACCCAGCCGGATTATTGCTGAAGCCGACGCACCCGTACATCCATCCAGACTGGTCGGCGATATTGACAATATTATTTTGAAAGCGCTGAGAAAGGATCCGGCCGAAAGATACCGCACTGTCGAGCAATTTTCCGGCGACCTTTGGCGCTTTATCGACGGCCTGCCGGTTTTGGCGCGGCCAAGCAGTCTGGCCTACCGTACGGGCAAGTTTATCAAGAGAAACAAAATTTCCGTCATCGCTGCCACGCTTATTTTCGTAAGCTTGGTTGCCGGCATCGCTGGCTCAATGTGGCAGGCAAATGTCGCGCGTGCCCAAGCCGACATCGCTCGATCGGAACAAGCCAAATCCGAAAAGATAAGTAAATTCATGGGCCGCATGATCTCCTACGCCAATCCGGAGTGGTATGCCGAAGGGTCGAAATTCGGCGGCAACGCGAGAGTGATCGACGTAATGAACGACCTCGGCGACAAGATCGACACGGAATTTGAAGGACAATCCGACGTGCAGGCCGAGCTCCATCATCGCTTCGCCGAGGTCTATGGCATGGTCGGCCAGCCATGGAATACGAGGGACACTGCAAAAGCAGCGGAATTCCACGATAAGAACAGGTATCACGCAATCCGTGCATTGGAGTTAAGAAAGCAGCATTACGGCGAACGCCACGAACTGGTAGCCAAAGATCTCTTCTATGCTTACGATCTCCTGACCACTGATAAAAAAGGGCGAGCCGAAATATTGGATCACGCAATACGGATGATGAGAGAAACGAATCCGCGAAATCTGAATTTACCTTATATGCTCGAGGCGTACGCTACGTTCCTGATCTCCCCTCAAATGGACGAATACAGCGAACCTGCCCGCCAAGCGGTTTACCCGCCGACAGACGAAACCAACTTCCAGATCGCCGAGCGATACCTGCGTGAGGAATTGACCCTTTTGCGTTCCCATTACACAGAGGACAATTACGCCATTTTCCTAAACGAATGCAACCTGTCCTACGCCCTCGCCTCGCAGCGAAAATGGGATGACTTTGACCAGCATTACGCCAAATGCAAGCAATCACCGGGCATGGAGAGACTAATCGAATTGATCGAAAAAACGCTCGCGAAAAATCGCGATACCGGCTTGCCGCCATGAACCGCTGTCGGAAATAGCGACACGGGCGGAAACGCGAGTGTGAACGAGCGTGCTGCTTCCTCAGCCGCACGTGTCCGTAGCCCGCACGTAAGTAAGGGATCAACTCACTCAAGCACGCACATTTTTTGCCCGCGAATTACACAAATAACAC